>UPXY01000047.1 GCA_900538305.1 uncultured Collinsella sp. | reverse complement strand
AAGTCGCTGGGGTTATTTTACATGCGACACGAACGTACCCGTCCCCAAAGTGACGTCCCCAAAGTGACACGTGGCGTTGGTTTGTTCGTCGCGACAGCTGCGCATCAGGGAAATGTAAAGCGCACGTAAGGTCTTTTCATCCAGTGCAACATTCCTGCAGCTCGCGATAGCCTTGTATGCACGCATCCTCGCCGTTTTGCAGATAATTCTCCCTCCAAGCATCAACTTCATGTAACGAAACGGTAAAATAATGCTGTTGTGTCACTGCGTGCCTGCGGGCACCGTCCGCGAGGGAGATATACGTGGACGTATCGCTAGCCCATTTCGTCGGCCAGGTCATGACGAACCCTATCCTGGCTGTCACGGTTCTGCTGACCCTGGGCGTCATCTTCGTCAACGGCTGGACGGACGCGCCGAACGCCATCGCGACGGCCGTCACCACCCGGAGCATCAGCATCCGGCCCGCGATCATCATGAGCGCCGTGTTCAATTTCCTCGGCGTGCTACTCATGACGATGATCAACTCCTCAGTCGCTTCCACCATCTCAAACATGGTTGACTTCGGAGCGAACACGCACATGGCGCTCATCGCGCTGTGCGCTGCGCTGTTCTCGATCGTTGTCTACAGCGTGGGAGCATCGATCTTCGGCATCCCCACGAGCGAGAGCCATAGCCTCATCGCCGGCCTCACCGGTGCCGCGCTCGCCGTCCAGGGCGGCCTCGACGGCGTGAACGGCGAGGAGTGGATCAAGGTCATCTACGGCCTCTTCCTGAGCCTCGCTTTGGGCTTCGCGCTTGGCTGGGGCATCTGTAAGCTGCTCACCATCATCTGCGCGAACATGGATCGCCGGCGAACGAATAAAGCCTTCAAGTATGCGCAGATTTTCGGCGCTGCCGCCATGAGCTTCATGCACGGCGCCCAGGATGGTCAGAAGTTCATCGGCGTGCTCTTGCTCGGCGTGGCGTTCTGCAACGGTCAGCCCGACCTCACGAGCGCCGTCATTCCCATCTGGCTCATGCTCCTCTGCAGTGTGACCATGGGTGTCGGTACGAGCGTGGGCGGCGAGAAGATCATCAAGTCCGTGGGCATGGACATGGTGAAGCTCGAGACGTTCCAGGGCTTCTCGGCCGACCTCGCCGGCGCCGCGTGCATCCTGCTCTCCACGCTCACCGGCATCCCCGTCTCCACGACGCACACCAAGACGAGTGCCATCATGGGCGTGGGTGCGGTGAAGCGCCTTTCTGCCATCAACTTCTCCGTGGTGAAGGACATGATGCTCACCTGGGTATTCACGTTCCCCGGATGCGGCCTCATCAGTTTCGCCATGGCGAAGCTCTTCATGATGGTGTTCTAGATCGGTCTTTCGGCCTCTTCGGCCTGTCGCACCGTATCTCGGTGCATGCCATAGCAAGTCATTCGATATTTGGAGGATCTGGTGGCTAGGAAAAACGACGCGTTCTACTTTGACGCCTTCTGCGCGTGCGCGGACTACTCGTGCCAGGCGGCACAGCTGCTCTCGAAGATCATGCATGAGTTCGACCCCGATGCGATCGAAGAGAAGATCGAGGAGATGCATGCCATCGAGCAGGCGGCTGACGAGAAGAAGCACGAGATCCAGGACGCGCTCACCACGGCGTTCGTGACGCCCATCGAGCGCGAGGACATCGCCGAGCTGAGCGACTACCTCGATACGCTCACCGATCGGATCGAGGGCGTGCTGCATCGGCTGTACTTCGACAACATCCGCGAGATGCGCCCCGATGCACTCAAGATGGTCGAAATGATCGTGCGCGGTTGCGACGCCATGCGCGAAGTCGTGGGCGAGCTCGCCCAGTTCAAGAAGTCGAAGACCCTGCGTCAGCGCGTCGTCGAACTTAACACCATCGAGGAGGAGGCGGACGCGCTCTATATGCGCGCCATGCGCGAGCTGCACACCACCTGCACCGATCCCATCGTGATCTTCACGTGGCATGAGACGTATTCGTTCCTCGAGTACTGCGTCGATTATTGCGAACACGTTGCCGACAAGATCGATGATATCGTGATGAAGAACTCCTAGGTTTCGGTCGTTCGAACCTTTTGGAGAACGGGCGCGATGGATAGCTACAAGACCTTGCGTTCTGGCTTTGAGGCCACAGGCGAGTTCGTCGACCGCAAGAGCCGCTTTATCGCGCAACTCGCACACGTCGAGAACGAAGACGAAGCCGCTGCGCACATCGCGGAAGTGCGTTCGCGGCATTTCGATGCGCGCCATAACGTCCCCGCATGGATCTTAGCGGACGGTACGGAGCGGGCAAGCGACGACGGCGAGCCCCAGCGCACGAGCGGCATGCCCACGCTCGAGGTGCTGCGCGGCGCCGGTCTTCGCGACGTCTGCTGCGTGACGACGCGCTATTTCGGTGGCACGCTTCTGGGGCCGGGCGGGCTTGTGCGCGCCTACACGGCAGCGGTGCAAGCGGCGATAGGGGAGGCGCGTGCCGCGGGGCAAATCGTGGAGATGACGAGCGTGGTGCCGATGGAGGTTCACACGGCGTATGCGCGCTATGAACAGGTGCTGCGCCTTGTGGAGCAGGCAGGCGGCAAGGTCACGGACTCGGCGTTCACAGACGAGGTGATGCTGTCGCTTGTGTTCCGTACGGGCGATGAGACGGGTTTCGTCGCCGCCTTCACCGAGCTTATGAACGGCAGACCGCAGCTTTCAGTGGGCGCGCCGCGCTTTGCCGAGTTTTAGCTTTCGCGCCCGCCAGCAGGGACGGGGGTTATTGGTTGGTGAGGTA
>UPXY01000046.1 GCA_900538305.1 uncultured Collinsella sp. | reverse complement strand
TGCGGAATCGCTCGGAGGTACATGCCGGGGGCACCGGGGGCAGGCGTCTGGCCTCAGAAGAAGCTTATAAAAATTTTGAAACAAGGATCGTTGCCTCGCGTTTGCTGCCAGTATTCGACTTTCATCTTGGATTGGGTGTTTTGGCGAGAAGCCCGAAGAGGCCAACGGCGAATTTCATCCAGGGGGCTCGTTAACGTGCCAATTCGTTGAAATAGTTCGTATTCGTTCAGATGGTAGGGTGAACCTTGCATTTGAGGTACATCTAGCTTGCTGAGCGCTTGATGAGGAGGTATGGCTCTCCAAAAGCGAGCTGCCGCATAATAACCATCTCTGGTGTGCTGCTCATGGGCTTCGGCTTGGGCAGCTTCATCATTGGAAAGGTGTACCAGGCGTACACTCCTGCGGGAATCGGCGGATGGCGCACGTCGTTTCTCGTGCTGGGCGTCATTCTGTTCGTGGTGCTCGCGGTAGGCGGGTTCTTCTTCGTGCGTCCGCCGGCGGGCTATCTTCCCCGGGGCGCCGCGAATGCCAAGGATGACAAGGCCGATGCTGCCCTCGTTGCGGGAGAGCGGCCGAACCTCACGCCGGTCGAGATGGTGCGCAAGCCGTCGTTTTGGCTCTTCTTCGCATGGGCAATCCTGCTTTCCGCCGCCGGCCTTGCCGTCATCGCGCAGGGAACCGGTGTGGTCGGGCAGGTCGGTGCCGGCACCGTCGATGCGGGAACCACGGCGACCATCGTCGGCCTCATCTCCATCTTCAACGGCATCGGTCGCGTGATCTTCGGCGGCCTTTTTGACCGCGTGGGTCAGCGCATCACCATGCTCATCGTGGACGCAGCGTTCTTCGTCTCGGTGCTCATCGTCATCGCTGCGATCATGCTGTCGAGCCTTCCCGTCCTCGTGGCCGGCTTCATCTGCCGCGGCCTTTCGTATGGCGGCATCACGCCCACGAACTCTGCGTTCGCCAATGCGTTCTATGGTCCCAAGCATTACCCGGTGAATTACTCGATCGTGAACCTGAACCTCATCTTCGCGTCGTTCGGCGGTACGCTGTCCGGCATGCTCTTCGACGCGAGCGGTTCGTATCTCAGCACATTTGTCGCGCTGCTTGTTGCCATCGCAGTGGGTACGGTCTGCACCGTGCTCATTAAAAAGTAACCAGCACATATCGAGCAAGGCGCCCTTGCGCTTTTATACTGCTCCGCCTTCCTCTCCGATGTGCGAAGAGATTATGTGTCGAGCGCGTGAGCCCGTGGCGCGGGAACTTTCCCCTGAGCGATTCCGCAGCGAGCGAAGCGAGCGAGGACAAGCGAAGGAGAAAGTCCCCGCGCCCACGGGCTCACGCGCTCCGTTATACTAATTCAGTTCGCACATCAGAGAGGAGCCATCCCATGCGTCAGGGATTCGATAACGAGAAGTACATCGAGCTGCAGGCGGCGCGCATCAAGGAGCGCATCGAGCAGTTCGGCGGCAAGCTCTACCTCGAGTTCGGCGGCAAGCTTTTCGACGACTACCATGCGAGCCGCGTGCTCCCCGGCTTCGAGCCCTCGGTCAAGTTCCGCATGCTCAAGAGCCTTTCGGAAGATGTTGAGGTCATCATCGCGATCAACGCGAATGACATCGAGAAGAACAAAGCCCGTGGCGATTTGGGTATCACCTACGACGAGGACGTGCTGCGCCTTGCGGATATCTTCAGCAGCAACGGCATCTCGGTCGCTGCGGTGGTGCTCACACAATACGCCGGACAGCCTGCGGCGGATGTCTTCCGCAAGCGCCTCGCTATGCTCGGCATCACCTGCAAGCTCCATTACCCCATCGAGGGATACCCGCACGATATCGATCTCATCGTGTCTGAGGAAGGCTATGGGCGCAACGAGTTCGTCGAGACGAGCAGGCCGCTCGTGGTCGTCACGGCGCCCGGTCCCGGTTCCGGCAAGCTCGCGACCTGCCTTTCTCAGGTGTATCACGAACATCGGCGCGGCGTGGCAGCGGGATACGCAAAGTTCGAGACGTTCCCCGTGTGGAACCTTCCGCTCAAGCATCCCGTGAACATCGCCTACGAGGCCGCAACCGTCGATCTGGATGACTCGAATATCATCGACTCGTTCCATCTCGAAGCCTATGGTACGACGACGGTGAACTACAACCGTGATGTCGAGGCCTTCCCCGTGGTCAAATCGCTCATGGAGAAGATCATGGGCGAGAGCCCCTACCAGAGCCCTACGGACATGGGCGTCAACATGGTGGGATTCGCCATCACCGATGACGATGCGTGCTGCGAGGCGGCAAAGATGGAGATCGTGCGTCGCTACTTCACGGCGGCCGTCCAGGTGAAGCGCACGGGTATGGGGCAGGACCAGGTCGATAAGCTCAAGCTCATCATGAAGCGTGCCGGCGTGACGAAGGATTTCTCGCCGGCGCGCTCTGCGGCGTTGCTCAAAGAAGAGACGACGGGTGCTCCCGTGGGCGCCATGGTGTTGCCCGACGGCTCGGTGGTGACCGGCAAGACATCCGAGCGCCTGGGAGCTGCGAGCTCGCTTATCATGAACGCGCTCAAGAGCGTGACCGGGGTTGACATGGAGCTCGAGGTCATTAGCAACGAGGCAATCGAGCCCATCAGCCACCTCAAGACGACGCAGCTGGGAAGCCATAACCCGCGTCTGCATCCTGACGAGACGCTCATCGCGCTCTCGATTACCTCGGCGTCGAGCGATGTCGCGGCGCGCGTGCTCGCGGGGCTGCCGCTTTTGCGTGGCTGTGATGCGTTCTTCTCGGTGATTATTTCCTCCACGGACGAGGCGCTACTCAAGCGGCTCGGCATCAACGTGTGCTGCGAGCCCAAGTTCGAACGTCACACCTTCTTCCATCGCTAACCCCGCCATTGGGGACAGGTTTCTGCCAAAGGGGACAGTCCCCCATGGCTGGCCAAAGGGGACAGGCTTCTGCCAAAGGGGACTGTCCCCCATGGCTGGGCGGTTTTCAGGTCGCGGCGGGGACGCCCGCTGCACGGCTGTTTTTCTGCGAAACGCTACATGGCTCCACGGGATGCCCACAACTTGGAAGATTCTTCTATTGAGGCTTGCAACGGCGGGGTTGTTCCCGTAATATCCTTATTCGCACGAGGCACGATGCCTTGCGCACCTGGCCCGTTCGTCTAGCGGTTTAGGACGCCGCCCTCTCAAGGCGGAGATCACCAG
>UPXY01000045.1 GCA_900538305.1 uncultured Collinsella sp. | reverse complement strand
AGCTTGCCGCCGCGCATGTCCTCCACGCGCAGCGTGTCGCGCGTGAGATTGAGCGCGGCAACGTCCACCTCTCCAGGCTCGTTCGCAATCCAACGGATGTCCGTGTAGCCAAGCGGCTGGCGGCGCACTTCCACGCGATACTCGCTCTTCAGGCGCTGCTCGAGCACATCGAACTGCAGCGTACCCACCACGCCCACGATCACGCTCTCCATGCCGGCACCAAGCTCGCGGAAGATCTGGATGGCGCCCTCCTGGGCGAGCTCCTCCATGCCCTTCACGAACTGTTTGCGCTTCATGGTGTCCACCTGGCTCACGCGGGCGAAATGCTCCGGCGCGAACGTGGGGATGCCAGCGAACTGCACGCGCGCGGAGGGTGCGCAGAGCGTATCGCCGATCGAGAACATGCCCGGGTCGAAGAGGCCCACGATGTCGCCGGCGTACGCCTCGTCCACCGTGGCGCGGTCGTCGGCCATCATGGCCGTACCCGTGGCGAGCTTGATCTTGCGACCTCCCTGCACATGCAGGGCGTCCATGCCGCGCTCGAACTTGCCGGAGCAGATGCGCAGAAACGCGATGCGATCGCGGTGGTTCTTGTCCATGTTGGCCTGGATCTTGAAGACGAAACCCGAGAACGGATGTTCGACCGGGTCGACGGGCTCGCCGGTGAGCGCATCCGTGTGCGGGCCGGGCGCGGGCGCGAGGCGCAGGAAGTCCTTCAGGAACGGCTCCACGCCGAAGTTCGTGAGCGCCGAGCCGAAGAACACCGGTGAGAGCTTGCCCGTGCGCATGGCCTCGAGGTCGAACTCGTGATCCGCGCCGTCCAAGAGCTCGATATCGTCCATGAGCGCATGGTGGTTTTCCTCGCCGATAAGCTCGTCGAGCTCGGGCGCGCCGAGTTCCGCCTCGATCTCGCCCACCTTCTTCGTGGCGTTCGCGTGGCCATCGCCCTCGAAAGCGATCACGCAACGGCTCGCGCGGTCGAACACGCCGCGGAAATTTCGACCGCAGCCGATCGGCCAGTTCATGGGATACGTACCGATACCCAACACGGTCTCGATCTCTTCCATGAGCTCAAAGGGGTCGCGGATCTCGCGGTCGAGCTTGTTCACGAAGGTGAAGATGGGGATGCCGCGCAGAGCGCACACCTTGAAGAGCTTCTCCGTCTGCGCCTCGACGCCCTTGGCGCCGTCGATCACCATGACGGCCGCGTCCGCCGCCATGAGCGTGCGGTAGGTATCCTCGGAGAAGTCTTGGTGGCCGGGCGTGTCGAGGATGTTCACGCAGCAGCCGCCGTAGGTGAACTGCAGCACGGAGGACGTCACGGAGATACCGCGCTGCTTCTCGATGTCCATCCAGTCCGAGACCGCATGCTTGGCGCTCGACTTGCCCTTCACCGATCCGGCACTCTGGATGGTGCCGGTATAGAGCAGGAGCTTTTCCGTGAGCGTGGTCTTGCCCGCGTCCGGGTGCGAGATGATGGCGAATGTGCGGCGCGAAGCCACTTCCTCCGCAAGGCTTGGCATGTATTTCCCTCCGTGTGTAATCTAACCTGCGGTATTGTAGCTGGTTCGCACCGTACATGCACGCGAGCAATGAGTTCGTTGGGAGCGCGTTCGTCTCAACCCATGTTCCGCCATTGACCAGCCATTGGGGACGGGGGTTATTGGCTGGTGCGGGGGGGGACGAACCCGTTCCAACCCATGTTCAGCCATTGGGGACTGTCCCCAATGGCAGGCTCAGCCCAGGGGCTTCTCCGCACAGGTTGCCCAAAACGTAGGGACACCCAGCTCATGCAGGCGACCGGAACCGTTCGTATCCTCGTACAGATCCACGATGCGAAAACCTGCCTGAATCTGCCCGCGCACCTGCTCATCGAGCGTGTGCGAGAATTGCATACCCCACTCGAAGAGCTCTTCTGCGGGAATGAGCGAGGGGTCTCGCAGCGGGTTGAACGGCAGGCCGCGTACGATACGCTCCTCGGCGTCATCAACCACATAATTGAACCCGTTGTCGAGCCCTGCGAGCAGGCGTCCACCCGGCGCGAGCACCCGGAAGCACTCGCGCCACACCGGCTGCACATCTTCGATATAGCAGTTCGACACCGGGTGAAAGATGAGGTCGAACGATTCGTCTGCGAACGGCAATGGGCGCGTCATATCCGCCCGAACCGTGACGATGTCGTAGCCCTCACGCTCCGCCACCGTGCGCTCCGAGGCGATCTGCGCCTCGGAATAGTCGAGCACCGTGCACACCGCACCCATCGCGGCGAAGATGGGCATCTGCTGCCCACCGCCCGCGGCAAGCCCCAGCACGCGTTTGCCGCGCATATCCGGGAAGAACCATGTTTGCGGTACCTCGCGCGTGGGCGTGAGAACCATGGACCAGTCGCCCGCGCGCGCCGCTTCATAGCGCTCGTGGCCGATGGGCGTACCCCATTCCCAGCCATCCGCAACCCACTGGTCGATGATCCGGGCGTTTACGTCGGTATATGACGCGGTGTCCAGCAGCCCGGCAGACGCTGAGCCCGCATGCTCCATCTCCATCGTTCTCCCATCTGGATACACCATCGGCTCCCTTTGGCCATTTCCACCGATATACTATTCGAAAAACCTCGCGAAAGAGAACCCGTGCTCCAACCACACACTGCCCAGCGTATACTCGTCGTCGGTAGCCCCGGCGCGGGAAAGAGCACGTTTGCACGCGCACTGCGCGATGTGCTCGACCTGCCGCTCGTCTATCTCGACATGCTCTGGCATAAGCCCGATCAAACAACAGCCACACGTACGGAGTTCGACATCGAGCTCCAGGCGATCTTACAGCGAGACCGCTGGATCATCGACGGCAACTACGCACGCACTCTGAAACGGCGTCTCGAACGGGCGGAAGCGGTGTTTCTCTTCGATCTGCCCGCCAAGGAGTGCCTCGCGGGAGCAGCAGCGCGGATCGGGCATCCTCGCGAGGACCTGCCGTGGATAGAGCGCGAACTCGATGCGGAGTTTGCCGAATATATCCGCCGCTTCCCCACCGATCAGCTGCCGCAACTGCTTGCAACCATCGACGCGCGCCCGCGCAGCACCTCACTCGTCACGTTTCATTCACATGAAGAAGCAGATGCGTACATCGAGACGTTGAAGAACGCCCAGAAATAGCGCAGCGTTTGCTCGACACGAGTCAATTGAGCTGGTTGTGAGCCGGTTGTGAGCCAGTTGAACCCGTCCCCAATGGCGAGCCGCCCACCATCCCCAATGGCGAGCCGCCCACCAGCCAATAACCCCCGTCCCCAATGGCGA
>UPXY01000044.1 GCA_900538305.1 uncultured Collinsella sp. | reverse complement strand
CGCTCGCCCTGGGAGATGAGCTGGATGCACTCGCTTGCGGAGTCGGCGCGCTGGTCGAACTGGCCGGGCAGAAACTCCACGGCGAACATGGCGGCACCGGGCGCCTCGGGCAGCTCGTCATAGGTGACGTCGACCTGCGGCTCGCTGAAGACCGTGGGTACGCAGGCGTCGAAGAGCGCCTCGTCAATGCCCTCGACGTCGTAGCGGTTCACGAGGCGAACGCCCTCGAGTCCGCGTACGCCCAGGATCTCGGCGAGCTCTCCTTTGAGCTGCTGAGCCTCGACGTCGAAGCCCGGTTTCTTCTCCACGTAGATGCGAGAGACCATCCTGCCCGTCCCTTCCCTGGGTGTGATGCCGTAACCTCTCTATGATACGGCAGCGGCACGCCGGTTTGGGAGACGGACGCTCGCATACGGTCGTATCTCCCAAAATATGCGAAAACAGGCAGTAGGCCGTCGAATGGGGAGGCTTATCTCCCAAAATATGCGAAAACGGGCAGTAAGCCGCCGGACGGGGAGGCTTATCTCCCAGAATATGCAGATTCGGGAAATAAGGGCGCGCGGTTGTCGCCGTTGCTGGTTGTCGCCGTTGCTTCCACTGTGGCGGCAGCGCGTTGTGCCTACTCGTTCGCTTCGGCGCCTTCTGTCCAGGCAGCGGTATCCTCGATGCGGATGAGGCTCGCCACGCGCTCGATCGCCGGCAGCTTCGCGAGCTCGGCGCAGGCGGCTTGGACGTCGCCCTCGCGCGCCTCTTCGGTGAGCACGACGATGCAGCGGCCGTCGTTCTGGACGACCTGTCGCGCCTCGGCGACGCCGATTTTGAACGCCTCGAGAGTGTCGGCGACGGCGGGGAGGGCGTCGTTGGTGTGCGCGGTCGTAAGGCGCAGGTAGTAGCGGCAGCGAAGGTCTTCGATTGGACGGATCTCGAAGCGGCGCTCATAAGGCTCGGCTTCCGCCTCGGGCGCCTCGGCGCGCGCAAGAGTGCGCGCAAGTTCGAGGATATCGCCCACCACGGCGCTCGCGGTAGGGAAGGAGCCTGCGCCCGCGCCGTAGAACATCGTTTCGCCCACGGAGTCGCCCACGGCGAAAACCGCGTTCATGGCGCCGTTCACGCTGGCGAGCATGTGGCGCTCGGGAATCATGGTAGGGTGCACGCGCGCGTCGATTCCCGCGTCCGTCATGCGCGCGATGCCGAGCAGCTTGATGACGCAGCCCATCTTGCGCGCTTCGTCGATATCGACGGGCGAGATGTCGCGGATGCCCTGCATGTACACGTCATCCGTGGTCACGCGCGTGTGGAAGGCGATGGACGAGAGGATCGCGACCTTGCTTGCGGCATCGAAGCCGTCGACGTCGGCGGAAGGATCCGCCTCGGCGTATCCCAGGCGCTGCGCGTCGGCGAGCACATCGGCGAAACTCGACCCTTCAACCGTCATGCGCGAGAGGATGTAGTTCGTGGTCCCGTTCAAGATGCCGGCGATGGTGAGCATGCGGTTGCCCACGAGCGAGCGCTCGAGTGCCGCCACGATGGGGATTCCGCCGCCCGCAGACGCCTCGCAGCGCAGCTGGACGCCCGCCTCGCGCGCAAGGCCGCACAGCCGTTCCATGTTTCGGCCGAGCAGCGCCTTGTTCGCGGTCACGACGTGCTTGCCGGTCTCGAACGCGGCCTCGAAGATCTCTGTCGCGGGATGCTCGCCGCCGATGAGCTCGACCACGATATCCACCGCGGGATCCGCTACCACGTCGTGCCAGTCGGTGGTGAACGCCTCCGGCGCGATGCCGAGCTCCGCCGCCCGCTCCGGCTCGAGCGCGCACGCCTTCGCGACGCGCAGGTCGACGCCGAAGGCACGCAGGTACTCGTCGCGATTGCGCGCGATGGTGAGCGCGGTACCGCCGCCCACGGTTCCGAGTCCGATGAGTCCCACGTTCACGGTGCGCGTAGTTTCGGGCATATGCAGCTCCTCGTCCTTCGAATGATGAGATCCAGCCCGGCCGGTTTCCACCATGTTGGTTGCGCGCGGGCATCTACGACCATATCTGCCTGCAATTCCGGCGTGTTTGGCGCATGAGGGGCGAAACAGAGATGTAACATGCTCCGTACGAGCGTGGAGGCTGAAGAACTCGCAGGTAGCGTTTATGCGCGAGCCGCTTTGCACGCTTTTCGCGCCTCCTGGGGAGTCCGGCTGCCCCCAGAACCCTTACGTTTCTTGCGAAAAGAGAGTAATCTAGCACGAGCTACCTGTTGAACGGTATGGGAATTTGCGTCCTTCCTGCGTGGCCGCACGCGGGGTATTGGGCGTTTGTGGGGGCTGCAGCGGTACGTCGCCGCTGCCGAATGAAGGGAGCGTTTGCATGTCGAGTCGCACTGCTATGCAAAACCTTTCCGTTAATCGTCGTACGTTCGTCGCGGGTGCCGCGGGTCTTGGCCTGGCGGGCGTGCTCGCGGGTTGCTCCGGTGAGGGCGAGACGGGCGGCACCGGCTCCGCCGCGTCCGCTGGCGGTACGTTCAAGATCGGCAGCATCGGCCCCATCACGGGTGGCGCCGCCATCTACGGCAACGCCGTCAAGAACGGCGCACAGATCGCCATCGACGAGATCGCTGAGGCCGGCGGCGACGTCCAGTTCGAGATGAACTTCCAGGACGACGAGAACGACGCCGAGAAGTCCGTGAACGCGTACAACAACCTCAAGGACTGGGGCATGCAGCTCCTGGTGGGCACCGTGACCTCCACACCGTGCGTCGCCGTGACCGCTGAGTCCAACGAGGACAACATCTTCACGCTCACCCCGTCCGGTTCCTCGACGGAATGCATCGGCGGCCAGCCCGACGCAGACGGAAACATCTCCACGCCGCGCAAGGAGAACGTCTTCCAGATGTGCTTCTCCGACCCCAACCAGGGCATGGCCTCGGCGCAGTACATCTCTGAGCAGAAGCTCGGCACCAAGATCGCCATCATCTACAAGAACGATGACACCTACTCCATGGGCATCCACGACACGTTCGTGGCCGAGGCTGCCGAGCGCGGCCTGGAGATCGTCTCTGAGACCACGTTCACCGAGGATTCCCAGACCGACTTCTCCGTCCAGCTCGACGACGCCAAGAGCGCCGGCGCTGACCTCGTGTTCCTGCCCATCTACTACACGCCCATCTCGCTCATCCTCACCCAGGCCAAGCAGCGCGGCTACGCGTTCAAGTGGTTCGGCGTCGACGGTATGGACGGCCTGCTTACGGTCGAGGGCTTCGACACGTCGCTCGCCGAGGGCTGCATGCTCCTCACCCCGTTCGTCGCGACCGCCGAGGACGAGGCCACGAAGTCCTTCGTCGAGAAGTACCAGAGCGACGATTACGGCAAGGGCGAGACCCCGAACCAGTTCGCCGCCGATGCCTACGACTGCATCTACGTGCTTAAGCAGGCCATCGAGGCTGCCGGCGTGACGCCCGACATGGATGCCTCTGCCATCTCCGACGCACTGAAGGAAGCCATCGTGGCCGACGACTTCTCCTACACCGGCCTCACCACGGCTGGCGAGGCAGCGACCTGGTCCGATACCGGTGAGATCTCGAAGATGCCCATGGGCATGGTCATCCAGGACGGCGTGTACATGCCGCTCGACGCGTAAGGGCTCGCGGGTTGTAGCGTGTAAAATGACCCCAGGGATCGTGTAAAAACACCCCAGGGGTTATTTTACATGCTTGAGGGTGGCTGCATGTAAAATAACCCCTGGGGTGTTTTTACACGACGCTACACGTATGGAGGCTGCCTGTTCGTGGGCGGCCTCCGCTTCATATGAAAGGAGGGGGGCATGGAATTCCTCGCGAACGTCATCAACGGCATGAGCCTGGGCAGCGCATATGCCATCATCGCGCTCGGCTACACCATGGTGTACGGCATCGCCAAGATGCTCAACTTCGCGCACGGCGACGTCATCATGGTCGGCGCGTACATCTGCTTCTGCAGCGTGAGCTACCTGGGGCTGCCCGTGCTCGCAGGCATCGCGCTCTCGGTGGTGGGGTGCACGGTGCTCGGCATCGTGGTGGAGCGCCTCGCCTATAAGCCGCTGCGCAACGCCCCGTCGCTGAACGTCCTCATCACGGCCATCGGCGTGAGCTACTTCCTTCAGAATGCGGCGCTGCTCATCATGGGCTCCGACCCCAAGAGCTTCTCGGGCATTCTGAGCCTGCCGGCGCTCCAGCTCTTCGACGGGCGTCTTACCATCAGCGCGACGGCAGTCATCACCATCTTGGCGTGCGTTGCCATCATGGTCGCCCTCACGTTCTTCACGAGCAAGACGAAGATGGGCAAGGCCATGCGC
>UPXY01000043.1 GCA_900538305.1 uncultured Collinsella sp. | reverse complement strand
CAGACCATTCATCAACAGATACGGCTCGTACACGTCTTCGAGCGTCGCAGGGTCCTCTCCCACCGCGCTCGCGAGCGTGGTGAGCCCCACCGCCCGGCCGCGGAACGTCCTCGCAAGCGTTTCCAGGATGCGGATGTCCATCCAATCGAGGCCGAGCTCATCGATCTCGAAGAACTCGAGCGCCTCCCGCGCGATATCGATATCGATCGATCCCCCTCCGCGCACCTGCGCGTAGTCGCGCACGCGCTTAAGCAGGCGGTTTGCCAAGCGGGGTGTCCCCCGTGAACGCGACGCGATCTCGGCAGCGGAATCGTAGTCGATCGCCACGCCGAGGATCGCAGCGGAGCGCTGCACGATCTGCGCAAGGTCTTCCACCGAATAGTAGTCGAGCCTGAACGAGATGCCGAAACGGTCGCGCAAAGGACCGGTGAGCATTCCAGAGCGCGTCGTCGCGCCCACGAGCGTGAAATGCGGGATCTCGAGGCGGATGGAGCGGGCGGCAGGACCCTTGCCGATCACGATATCGAGGGCGAAATCTTCCATCGCAGGATAGAGAATCTCTTCCACCGAGCGGTTCAGACGATGAATCTCGTCAATAAAGAGCACGTCTCCCGGCTGGAGATTTGTGAGAATCGCAGCGAGGTCGCCCGTGCGCTCGATCGCAGGGCCGGACGTCGTCTTGATCTGTGCACCGAGCTCGTTGGCGACTACCGACGCCAGCGTGGTCTTGCCCAAACCAGGAGGGCCGGAGAAGATTACGTGGTCGAGCGTCTCCCCCCTGCTTTGAGCAGCCTCGATGAGGATGCGCAGGCTCTGTTTGATATGATCTTGCCCGCAATAGTCGTCCAGGCGCTGCGGACGCAGGCTCCGTTCGACGTCGAGGTCATCGGAGGTGAGGTTGCCTGTCACGAACCGATCGCCCCGGGTAGGGTCAGCAGTCCCCGCGCCCCGCGCGCGCGGCGCGTCCTCCCAAAGATCTTGTCCGGCGTCTGCTTCCCACATCATGCATCCATCCCGAGTCGCTTGAGCGCGGCAGCAAGCAGATCTTCCACTCGCATGCCCTCACCATCATACCCGTCGAGTGCGAGTTCCGTCTCCTGGGGACTGAAGCCCATGGAGAGCAACGCTGCCTTCGCATCTTCGAGCGGCGTGGAAGCGGGGCGCGCGACCGGTATACGGCCAGAAGCGGGAACATCGGCCACGGCGAGCTCGCGGTCTTTTGCAAGCGACCCCTTAAGTTCGAGGATGAGACGCTGCGCGGTCTTCTTCCCCACACCGGAAACGGCCGACATGCCGGCAAGGTCTTCCGCCATGACGATCGAGAAGATCTGCGAGACGGAGTACTTCGAAAGCACTGCGAGCGCCAGGCGCGGTCCCACGCTCGATACGCCGATGAGTCGGTCGAACATGGTGCGCTCCTCCGCGGTCGCGAAGCCGAAGAGCGCCACCGCATCGTTTCCCACGCGCATCCGCGTGAAGAGCCGAACCTCCTCGCCGAGTTGCGGCAAGGCAGCGGCGGTCATACCCGAGATGCCCAGCTCGAACCCAATGCCCGACACATCGAGCACCGCGACCGAAGGCGTCGCCTCGACAAGCGTTCCGCGAAGTTGAGCGATCATGCGTAGGGGTTTCCCTTCTCCTTGACATAGGCACCGCTCGTTGCAGCGGCGGTGCGCCACAGGTTGGCATGGCAGATGGCGCACGCGAGCGCGTCCGCCGCATGGTCTGGCTTGGGGTCGTGATCGAGATGGAGGAGGTTGCGCACCATGAACGTGACCTGGCGCTTGTCTGCGGCACCGGTTCCCACCACGGCTTGCTTGATCTGCATGGGTGTATACTCCCCCACATCCACGCCGGCAAGCGAGCAGGCGACAAGCGCCGCGCCGCGGGCATGGGCGGTCGGGATGGCGGAGCGCACGTTCGCGCCGAAGTAGATGCCCTCTACCGCCGCAGCATGTGGCTGATAGCGATCGACGACCGAAACGAGCTCGTCCACGATATGCCTCAGGCGCGCTGCGAGATCGGTCTCGGAATCTGTGCGGATACAGCCGTACGCCCGGCAGCGGCACTCACCCCGACGTTCCTCGATCACACCCCAGCCGGTATGAGCCAGCCCGGGGTCGATCCCCAACACGACCATGCGCACCTCCCCTTGCCAACCACCGCTTGCCATAATGGTTTTCGAACATCTGTTCTAGTATAGCATAGCGGGCAGCAGCAGTCGCGTGGATACGAAATTTCAAAATGTTCAAACCCAGCCCGGCTGGATGGCGTCAATTCTGGGAGAAGAACGAGAAGCCGTGCGGACCTCGGGGGTCGCCGCCCGCACCGGGCGCGCCTCCCTGCTCGAACAGCTGCTGCAACGAGCGCTGGATCTGTTCTTCGACCTGCGGGAGATTCGCTCCCAGACGCGCACGGCCCTCTTCAGATCCCAGCTCTTCGAGCTCTTCCGAGGAGATGCCCAGAAGGTTGCTGATGAAGCCCAGAACCTCGTTCCTCATGCGCTCGCCCATCTCGGCGCCGCGCGACTCGGAACGCTCGACCTCCGCTTTGAGGAGCGCCTCGAGCGTGAGCGGCTCTGCCCCCTGGCGTCCGAAATCCGACCAAGCGAGCGCCGCCGGCCACGCCCGTTCGACGAACGAGCAACCCGAAACCACCGGATACGCCGGGAGGGAGCGACGCGCCGCCTCGCCCTGGCGAACAAGCAAAAGCGCAAGCGCCACGGTATCGGGGCGCGTCTTGGCAAGCGGGATGTCCTCGAACGAGAGGGCGCGATCAACATGTGCCTCGAGCACGCCGTCGAGCTCGGAGGGTTCGAGCGCGCCCAGTAGCGCAACGGCGCGCTCGGAGAACGCCGCGTCGATATTGGCGAAAGCCGCGGCGTGCGCAACGATGTCTGCTTGATACGCCTTCACGGCGCGCAGCGACACCAGCTGGGCGGGAAGCGCCGCACCCGAACGATTCCGCCAACGCGCGAGAAACTCGAGGGCGGTGAGATACACGTCGCCGAACGGCGCGACGGCGCCGGCGCAACCCGCTGTGACGCTATCCGCCGCCATGGCGTACTCCGTCTTGCAAAGCGACCGCACCGGCAACGCCCGTGCATCCGCTGCGAGGTCGGAAAGGAGCAAGCTCTCGAATGCCGAGCGGGCGCGCTGTACGGCATCCGTCCCGAGCGTGCCCGCACCATCGGCGCCCAGAGCGGCTACGGGCTCATCCCGATCGAGCAACTCGGTGAGGTCTGGTTCAGTACGTTCGATGAGACGGATATGCAGGTTCGTTGCGAGCGAGCGCACGAGCTCGACGCGTTCGCGCTCACGAGCCTCCATCTCCGGCGTGAACGTGCGGGAGCGGGCGACCACGATCCCCAACACGTTCCTCGGCCCGAACGCGTCCACGCACAGCGCTGCGGCAAGGGAGCTCGGCAGGTCACCGGAAAGTACGACCACCGCCCGCGAACGCCCGCGCGACGCCGCAGCATCGGCAAGCCATAACCGAAGCGCCTCCCAGAGCCATTCGCTCCGGTCGAAATGCGGCAGCATATGGTCTTCTATGGCGGGAAGCGTGATACCGCGTTGCACGTCCTGTACCAACAGCGCCTCTTCGAAGCATGGAGCAGCGGCAACTGTCCTACCGCAATCATCCATCACGAACGACCCGCCGGTATAGACCATGTCGTCGAATCCACCAACAGGCGCGACGCAGACGAGGTACATGCTCCGCTTCACGATGCCCGGGCGGAAGTAGCCGTCGGCAACCGCAGCGACCGCCGTCGACTCCGCGCGCGCCACGCTGAAGCATCCTGTTTGGAAGTACACGAGTGCGTCGCAGCCCGCCGGAACAAGCTCGATATCGCGATTGAAATCGAAGGTAATCGCGCAGCGCAGGCCATCGACCTCGAAAACCGGGGGCAGCCACGGGTCTTCGCCCATATGCTCAAGACGCAGGGCGGTGAGGGTGCGAACGGGCACCACGCGCCCTTCCTTGAGCATGAACGCCTCGAAAACAGGCGTATCGCCCTGCGCGACAACCGCGGGTATAAGCGTCACGATGTCGAGCGCCTCGAGGCGCGCAGCGAGCGCCTGGAACGCAGAGAGCACATCGTGAATGAAGTTCTGCGAATCGATGAGCGAACCCGGGAGCGCTCCCGAGACGAGCGGAGCGGGAGCGCAGAGAAGGCGTGCGCCCTGCTCGTGCGCGATAGCCGCCTGCCCCTCCACGCGGGCGCAGATGGCCTCGATATCTCCCAGACGCATATCGATCTGCGCAACCGCGACCTTCATACGCCCCCCTCCTCTCGCGCGATACCCCGTCGGCCATGCACGTTGAACAACGCTGCCGCGACCATGCAACGCTCCACGTTAGATTCTATGCGAAATGGAACCGCCACGCGCTTGTTTCGCACCACTTTAGAGACGGGTACGTTTGTGCCGAAAACGACACGAACGTACCCGCTCTCAAAGTGACGCATGTGTTCGCGTGACACGGAACTAGAACTTAGCCTCCCACAGCCCATGCAGGTTGCAGTAGGCATACACGGTACCGGACTGCACTCCGCCCGGGAAAAAGACCGTCGGCGCTTGTCCCGGCTTGAGAGCATGCATCTCCAAGCGATCACCTGCATCGAGCGCGATCCACTCGATGTAATGGTCGTCCTGCATGGGGTGCTCCGTCGATCCAACGGTCACATGAATGAGACGACCATCGTTCTCGACCGCGACAACGGGCACGTGCTTCTCCTGAGCGGCATCGGTGGTATTCGCCTCAAGCGCGGTATAACCCTCCGGTGCAGGCGCGTCGGACGCAAGCGCGACGAGGAAATGATTCTCGGCATCCTTGTAAAACGTAGCCATATGTGCCTCCTACAGCAAACATGCGAATATGCAATCGGAGGGATTATGCCCGTTCGCCCATAGCATTAGACAGGCGGCATCGAGTGAACATACAGCGAGCGACGACGCCGCACCGAGCTTTCTCCTACGAGCGACATGAGAGAACACGACTTTTTATCTAAGGTGAGAACATCCCTGCCATTCACGACGCGCGCGAAGGCGAGCACTCAGCCAGCCGCATGTCGACGGATCGCGTACCAACCGTCGCTGCGGTTACACTGTTCGCTCTCACATTCTTTCACTTCTCCTCCACAAACAACCCCTTCCCCTATACAATATCTACATATGCACACGCGCCATGAGACTATACACAGGAAGGGCGCGTAGGAAAGGACATCGCATGGGTTTTCTCTCCTGGCTGAGCGACCGATCATCGCGCAGAACGCAGAAGCGCGCGACACCGAATGCGGAAACGCCGTCGCCGAGCGCCGAGATCGCGCCCGGCTTCCCCCTCGATGAATGGGAAGAGGTGCCTGCCTACCTCCCCGTTGACCCTGCCGAGCATCTGCCGGCATGCATCATCGCCTCGGCCATCGCCGCAGGCGCCCAAGAAGAAAGCAAGCTCGTGGTGAAGAGCGTGAGCATCGCCAACCCCGAGCATCGCCGTGTTGCCGTCATCGCGACGGCGCTCGGCGCAGGGGCTCTGGATAAGAGCTCTTTTTGTGTGAAGCGTATCTATAAGAAGAAGGAACAGAAAGGTATGGAAAGCGATTATGCTGCGTAAATTCAAGATCTCGATCGACGGCACCCAGTATCTCGTGGAGATGGAGGAGATCGGCGCCCCCGCAGGGTCCGCGCCCGTCGTAGCCGCCCCCGCGGCCGCCCCGGCTC
>UPXY01000042.1 GCA_900538305.1 uncultured Collinsella sp. | reverse complement strand
CTGGCTGGACTAGGACGCGTGTTCCATCCGGACACACTTTTTGTCCTATAAGCCGTAAACAAGCTCGATGTAAAATAACCCCAGGGGTTTTTAACATTCCGCAGGTCAGAAACCAGCCAAAAGGGACTGTCCCCTTTGGTTGGTCATCTCCCCTGCGTCGAGAAGAAAGCGGCGTCGGCGGGGCGGTACGGCCGCAGGCGCGCAGGGTCGACTTCCGTGTGAGCGTGATTCGGCACGTCATACCACTTGACCGTGAAGCCGGCACCATGGCTGCAGAACACGGAATCCGGTGTATTGGGAAGATCGGCCTCGGGGTCGTAATCTGCTGCCGCAACGACCGCCTCCGCATCATGACACGCGCGGTATCCAGAGAACGCAAGCGAGAGCTGGCCGCGCCCGCCCGTGAAGCGCGCGACCTCGAGCGCGTACTCGCCAACCTCGGAAGCCGGCACCGCGCCCTCGACGCGCGCCATCTCGCCCGTCGCCTCGGGAGGCGCGAACTCCGCTGACATCCGCGAAAGGTCGGCGAGGGCGCGTCCCACGCATTCTGCAGGAACAGTAAGGCGAAACCGGTACCACGGCTCCAAAAGCATGCAATCCCCGCGCTCACGGGCGCACATGAGCGCCTGCCGAATCGCTCGATACGTCGCCTGGCGGAAATCCCCACCCTCGGTGTGCTTCAGGTGCGCACGACCAGCAAGAAGCGTTATCCGAACATCGGTAAGCGGAGCGCCGGTAAGCACGCCCGCATGGTCGCGCTCCATAGCGTTCGTCAAGATGAGGCGTTGCCAATTGCGGTCGAGGTCATCCTCCGCGCAGCGCGTGCCGAACTCCACGCCCGCACCGCGCGGCAGGGGCTCGAGCATGAGCCGAACCTCGGCATAATGCCGAAGCGGCTCGAAATGCCCCACGCCCTCGACGGGTGCCGTGACCGTCTCTTTATACAAGATGCCGCCCGTGCCGAAGGAAACCTCCATGCCAAAGCGTTCGCGCAGCTGCTCGCGCACTACATCCTGCTGGACCTCGCCCATAAGCTGCACGTGCACCTCTTGCAGCTGCTCGTGCCAGGTAACGCCCAGCAAGGGGTCTTCGCTTGCAAGTTCGCGAAGCGCGCGGACGAGCGTGGTGACGTCCAAGCCTTCGGAAGGAATCACCTGATACGAAAGGACGGGTGCGAGCACCGGCTCCTCGCCAGCGGACTCCGCGCCGAGCGCGCACCCCGGCACCGCACGAGAAAGCCCGGTCACGGCGCATATCTGCCCCGCGGGAACCTCGGCGACCGTTTCAAAGCTTGCCCCTTGGTAGAGACGCACCTCATCGATCTTCTCCGTCCATGCCTCCCCATGCGGGTTGCGGCCATCAACGAGAGCCTTCGCACGCAGCGTACCGCCCGTGACCTTGAGCCATGCGAGCCGCTCGCCGCGCGCGCTCCTGCTCACACGGTACACGCGAGCAGCAAATTCCTTCGGCCACACATGCCCGGCGATGAGGTTCGCAACACCGTCGAGGAGCCCGTCCACACCTTCCTCGCGAAGCGCCGCGCCGAAGAAGCAGGGAACGATGGAGCGCTCGGACACGAGGCGCGCAAGCGTGCTCGAAGCGAGCGTGCCGGAATCAAGATACTCATCGAGCGCTGCCTCATCGGTTGCGGCAGCCTCTTCCAGCATGTCTTCGACACCGGCGAGGAGCGCCTCCCCATTCACGCAACCCGCCGAAAGTCGCTCGCCCAATTCGTGCATGAGCGCGTCGCGACCGGGGTTCTCCAAATCCATCTTGTTCACGAAGATGAAGGTCGGCACTGCATAGCGCTCGAGCAAACCCCATAACGTTTCGGTGTGCCCCTGCACGCCGTCGTTCGCGCCCACCACGAGGATCGCGTAGTCGAGTGCCTGGAGCGTGCGTTCGGCTTCGGCGGAGAAATCGACGTGCCCGGGCGCGTCGACGAGCATGAGATGCGTGCCCGCCCAATCGAGCGAAGCCTGCGAGGCGAAGATGGTGATGCCGCGCGCCCGCTCCATGGCGTCCGTGTCCAGGTGCGAGGCGCCCTTGTCCACGCGCCCCGCCACGCGGATGGCGCCCGATACGTGCAGCATCGCCTCGGCGAGCGTCGTCTTGCCCGCATCGACGTGCGCCAAGAGCCCTATAACCGCCTGAGCCGCCACGCAGCCTCCTCTTATTCCTGCAGCACTCGACACTTTGGCGACACTTTGGGGACGGGGTCAAAAGTGTTGAATTCAACACTATTGACCCCGTCCCCAAAGTGTTGGGCCTGAATGCCCGTCTTCAATTCTACCAAAGCTCCGCCGACGCGGCAGATGCGCTATGGAGCAGCGTTTTCTGCCGAAGGGGACAGCCCTGCCAATAGGGACGGGGGATTTTGGCAGGGCTGTCCCCTTTGGCAAACGACCGGTTGGTTTCTGCTACCAGATGCCGAGCAGGTGCTGCATGCCAAGACTTACGAGCGCAATGGCGACCCAGCAGGCGAGCCCCATGAGGATGGGTTTGCCGCCCGTACGCACGAGCTTCATGATGTTCGTGTTGAAGCCGATCGCCGCCATCGCCATGATGATGAGGAACTTGCTGAGCTCCTTCACCGGCGCGGTCACGGCGGCGGGCAGCGCGAAGACCGTCGTCACGACGCTTGCGAGCACGAAGAAGATGACGAAGAACGGGAAGATGTGCTTGAGGTCGAACGTGCCGGTAGATGCGCCCCCGTTAGCCACCTCGGCCACACCCTCGCCCGCTGCGCCGCGCTTCGCCTGCCGCACCTGCCAGAGCGCGAGCGCAAGCGTGATAGGAATGATCGCGAGCGTGCGCGTGAGCTTCACGATGGTGGCAGAGTCGAGCGTGTTCGCACCGGGGTGCATGCCATCCCATGCCGCCGCGGCAGCCGTGACGGATGAGGTGTCGTTCACCGCGGTGCCGGCGAAGAGCCCGAAGCCCTCGTTCGTCAAGCCAAGCGCGCCACCAAACGCGGGGAACACGAGCGCCGCGATAACGTTGAAGAGGAAGATCACGCTAATGGCCTGGGCAATCTCCTCATCGTCTGCGTCGATGACAGGCGCCGTCGCCGCGATGGCCGAACCACCGCAGATGGACGATCCCACGCCGATGAGCGTCGAGATCTTGCCGGGGATGTTGAGCGCGCGGCAAAGCACGAACGACACGACGAGCGACGTGACGATGGTCGAAACGATGATGGGCAGCGACGTGAGCCCCACCCGAGCGATCTGCGCGAGGTTGAGCCCGAAGCCCAGCAGGATCACCGCCCACTGGAGCACCTTCTTCGAGGTGAACTTCACGCCCGCCTGGAGCGATTCGCCCGCCGCAGCCGGCACCACGAGCGCGAGCACCATGCCGATGAGGATGGCGAACACCGGCCCGCCGATAACCTCGAACTGCTTGCCGAGCAACCATGCCGGTACCGCGATCGCAAGCGCGAACAGCACGCCGCGCCACATCTTTCCAAAGTCCCTGATAAACTCCATGCCTCGCCCTTTCATCTTATGAAATGAAGCCTCATCTAAGGTACATGCTGCTTTTATAATTGATACCATTCATTTACTTATATACTCCTACGTTTTTCCTTATGTAAAATAACCCCTGGGGTATTTTTACATTCGTGGCTGGAGCGCATCATGCTAGATTACCGTTCTCATACGTTTCTCGAGGTATACCGCGCGCGCAGTTTCTCGCGGGCGGCAAAGGCGCTCCATATCACCCAGCCGGCGGTATCGCAGCACATCCGGTATCTCGAGCAGCACTACGGTGCGGCGCTCTTCGAGAAGACGACGCGCGGCGCCAAACCGACCCCCGCCGGCGACCATCTCTACCGCGCCCTTTCCACCATGGCGAACGATGAGGAGCGCCTACGTGCCGAGCTCCACGCCTTAGCGGGCGAAGTTGCCCCGGCGCCGCTCCGCCTTGGCTGCACGCGCACCATCGCCGACTACGTGGCGCCGCACCTGCTCGCCTGCCGCGCAACCACGCAGCCAGCAGAGCCCGTCAACATGCGGGTTGGCAATACCGCGGAACTCGTCCAGCTCATGGATGCTGGAACGATCGACTGCGCACTTGTCGAAGGCTCGTTCGACCACGCGCGCTTCGACAGCATGGTGTACTCAACAGAGGACTACATCGCCGTCGCCAGCCCAGATGCTACTGAGCGCATGGACATCCGCTCCGTCCATGATCTCATCGGCGAACGCCTCGTCCTGCGCGAGCCAGGCTCCGGCACACGCGAGATCCTCGAACGCAACCTCGCGGCTCACGACCTCACGCTCGCAGATTTCGCGGGCACCCTCGAACTCGCGAGCATCCCTGCTATCATCGCCTGCGTAGCAGCGAGTGCGGGCATCACATTCCTCTACCGCATCGCTGTAGAACGGGAGCTCGCCGCCGGCGCGCTCGTCGACATCACGCCTGCGGACTTCACCATCCGCCACGACTTCACGCTCATCTGGCAGCACGGCAGTTCCTATGCCGCCTGCTATCGTGCCCTCATCGCCGGCACGAGGTGAGGATTTCCGTCTAGGAACCAGATTCTCACGTGCTGGCGCCCCTCTTGCACCCCTCTGCGGAGGCGGCGGCCTTCAATTAACATAGCCAGCTGAAACGAGGTGCGGAGGCAAGCTCCTCCTCGCGGAAGATGCCGCGCACAGCCTCCTGGTACTCTCCCACCTTGCGCGTTTTCCGTACGCGGCGATGCACCGCGCGCGGATCTGCGAAGGAGCACCGGGCGTACGACCACCACTCCTTCATGCGGAAGACTACGTTGCCGCCCATTTCGGCGAAATACGCCTCGAAAAGCTTGTCATGGAAGCGCTCGAGCTCTTCTCGCGTGGCGGGCGCACCACCGCGCAGCGTCCGCGCGAGCGCCGGGTTGGCGAGGATGCCCCGGCCAAGCATCACATGGCGCGTCTGGGGATACGTCGCGATAAGGGCATCCATGTCCCCGCAGTCGAAGATGTCGCCGTTGTATGCCACGGGAAACGTCGCGCGGCGCAAGGTCTCACCGTATGCCCCTTGCCGAGGAACACCCTTGTAGCGGTCACGCTGGACGCGCGGGTGAACGATGAGCTCCGCAAGCGGATGCCGCAGGTACACGGCGAGGATCTGCTCGTATTCTTCGTCCGCCACCACGCCGATCCTCGTCTTCACCGAAACCGGGATGGGAGATTCGGTGCACACCCTCTCCAGAAACGCGTCGAGCTCCTCGAGGTTCCGCAGAAAACCCGAGCCCCTGCCCTTGGCCACGACCGTCCCCGAAGGGCAGCCCAGGTTGAGGTTGACCTCGCTGAAACCCATGCCCGCGAGCACCTTCGCGCCCCATATGAACCGCTCCGCGTCGTTCGTGAGCAGCTGCGGCACCACGTCCAAGCCCCGGTTATCCACCGGGTCGAGCTCCGCCATCGCACGCTTGCCGAACCCGCTGCCCAGATGCGGGGGCGCGAGGAACGGCGTGTAATAGCGGTCGAGCGCGCCGAAGCACTCCGTATGCACCGCGCGGAAGGTGTGCCCGGTAAGCCCCTCCATGGGGGCGAGCGACAGAATCATGCACTCCCTCTCGTTGGGACAAGCAGACAGTAAACCATCCCATTATGAGCCAATGGGGGGGCAAACCAATGGGGACGGGTTCATTTGGCTAGCCAATAGGGACGGGTTCATTTGGCTCAACATGGGTTGGGTGAAACCGTCCCCAGCCAGTCCGTTCAATCACCCTAGGGGTTTTACGTGTGCCCCCATTGTCCCACCAAAGAACCAGGGGCGCACCGGAAATCGCCGGCACGCCCCTGAATGTAAAAAAGTCGCTGGGGTTGTTTTTAGGCCGCAATAACACCATTTTTGGAGAAAGACAGGCGGAACTTCACTCCCACTCAATCGTTGCGGCTTCAATATGCATGGTGTCTCGTTTCTCCTCGTGCCGTCTCGTCCGCCTGCTGTCCCGTAATCCGAATCACTTTGTAATCACTGGGGTGATTACAAATCTGCTCAATTCTGACCTGACAGCCGCTTTTCGCAACGACTCCCTGGCGATTACTCCCCGAAACACGAATGGGGATGATGGCAGGTGGTTTGCAATGGCCTGATATCCAACGTATACATCAATCATAGCGTATTGCGATGCTGTCTTTTTCTAAATCGAAAACCACCAATGCACGTAGTCGCTTGTTTTCTTAAGAGAGCTTACTGACGTTTATACTTGCACCCATTGCAGCTTCCCGAGCTCCTGGAACACCTTCGGGGCGCCGTAGATGCCCCGGCTGGCCGCGCGCACCTCGGAAATCATGGCGGCGAGCTCCCCGTCGCGCCTGTCGCGCGCGCTCGGCGGCCGCCTCCTCCATGCGCGGCAGCCCCGCCTCGTGACCCCGAGGGCGGAGCGCATCTCCGAGATCGCCCGCACGCCCTCGTCGAGCAGCATGAACGCGAACTCAGCCCCCTCCGCCCGGGCGCCTACAGCTGCCTGCCGGCGAGGAAGGCGCCCGCCTTTAAAAGCATCTCGTCCTCGCGCCCGAGCCGCTCGTTCTCCCCCTTGAGCCCGCGGTTCTCCTCGGCGACCTGGAGGGGGCTGGCCGATGGGTCGGAGCCCGCGGCGCCGGCCCTCCTGGCCCAGTCGGATACGCTGCCCGGGCCGACCCCGAGTCCCCTGCCGATCCCGGCGTAGGCGCCGCCCCTCTCGCGGTAGGGCTGCACCGCCCCCTGCTTGAGCTCCGCCGCGTACTTCGGCGACGCGTGTCCCATATCCGCCTCCGTTCCCCCGTTCCCGCACATCATGCGGGAACGGGACTCGATGTGTCAACGGAACTGGGGCAGATTCAGATTCAGCGCTCGAGCGTGCTCTTGCCGAGATCGTACTCCTCCATGATCTCGCGCCTGGGCTTGCCGGCGTCGTGCAGCCCGACGATCTGCCTCTTGAACTCGTCGGTGAAGTGCCTCGGGTGCTTCGGGTCCCTCATGTCTCCCTCCCGTCCCTCGCGCCCCTCTTCAGATTGTCCAATCTAGTGTAGCCAATCCAACCTCGCTCGCGATGTTCTTCCGGGGCTTCGGCGGCACCGTCTCCTCGGCAGTGGTCGGGACGATGTGCGCCGCGAGCGGCCCGGGCGCACCCGGGGCGATGGGGACCGCGATCGCCGTCTCCGCCCTCGGCGCAGCGGCCTCCATCCTCCTGCCGCGCAAGGTCGATCGGAAGCGGTAGGCAGGGACACGGGCCGGGCGCGACGCAACCAGGCAGGAAAAGCCCTTATCTCTTCACGTTGTCATCATCCTTCGAGCCAGTGTCCGCAAAACGATGGCAGCATAGACCCAACGCCCCTCGGCTCCCACCCAGACGAGCAGCTGAAGGAACCCTCGGAAAAGACTCTTTGACCATCTTCTAAAAAACGGTCGATTAGCCAAGTGTTAACTTACAGCCAGCAGCCATGGGAAGGAACGGCATGGCGGGAGACAACCTGCATGAGGACGCCTTAGGCCGCGAGCGGAAGGATGCAATGCTCGGTGCCGAACGTGGCGTGTTCGAGCGCGGCGACTACAGAGCTGTAACCGGGCCCGATGCCGCGCTAGATTGACGAATTGCCAACCGTTGTTGGTTGCTCCTGCGCCGCTCACGCAGTTCCATGGTCTCGCGCCCAAGCGGCGCGGACCGCGAAAACCGACCGAAAGGAACGGCCATGAACTTCAACGACCGACTCATCGACCTCAGGAGGAAACGGGGCCTCTCGCAGGAGCAGCTAGGGTACGAACTCGGCGTCTCGAGGCAGACAGTGTCGAAATGGGAGCTCGGGGTATCACTTAGATAAAGATACCACACCAATCCCACGCTGACTTTTGCTCAACCGATACAGCCGGAGGGCTGGATAACAAGA
>UPXY01000041.1 GCA_900538305.1 uncultured Collinsella sp. | reverse complement strand
TCTGGCTGGACTAGGACGCGTGTTCCATCCGGACACACTTTTTGTCCTATAAGCCACGTTTCGCCTGTCTTGGCCGGGTTCAGCATCTATGGAGATGGCTTGCTTCAGCTTCAGCTGTGCTCGGGATATGCCTAGCGGCTCAGTTCTTCAGCGGTAAGGTCGCGCGGGAGGCGACGGTTGCCCCAGAGCCTCGCCAAAAGCTCGATTCCCTCAAGATCGAAGGTGGCGGCGGCGTCGCTCGTTTGGAGCACGGGCACGCGCGCCTCGTTGCCCACGCCGGTGCAGCCCGCGCCGAGTGCGACGTTTTCGCAGGCGATTGCGACGAGGGCGTCGACAAGTTCCATAACGGGCATACCGTAGACCTCGGCGTCCCAGCCCTGTTCCTCGAGATGCAGGCGGGCGACGATGGCATCGTATTCGTCTATCTCGTCGAAACCGTGAGGAAGCCAGGCGCTCAGACGGCTTGCGAGCTTTGCCTCGAGGCATTTATCGTAGAAGAGGGCGCCGGTAAAGCTCGTGCATGCGGCTGCGAGGCGCGGCGGCAAGGAGTCCATCTCGCGCAGCTCAACGAAGCCCTTCAAGCGCACGTTCGGAAAGACCATCGAGAGCAGGTGCATGAGTTCAGAGGTTGCGAGCGGTCGCTCGGACATGATGTCGCGGCTGTAGCGGTCGCCCGTCGCGGTGGTGATGTGGCCTGCATCGGTGAAGAGGATTGGCTTCACGTTCGAGACCCAGAGGATATAGTCTTCGAAACTGAGCCCCTCGAGCGCGCCGGGGACGATGCCGCAGCGGTCGACGTCCACATGATGCCAGATGCGCGAGCGAGCCATGCCAGGTGACGGCGCGCCGCGGAAGACGGGCGCGTTGTCGAAGAGAAAAGCGAAGACGGGACCCAGGAGGGTGGCAAGCCGATAGATGCGCGCGCAGTCCGCTTCATCCTCGTAGTCGAGCGAGACCTGCGTGGAGGCGGTGCAGCGCATCATGTCGCGCGCATAGCGTCCGCGCCGGGAGAGGTAGGCGTCCATGTCGCGATACCGCTCCTTGGGAATGAGCTCGAGTTCAAGCGGGCTTTTCACCGTTGGGTTATAACCGGCGGCAACCATCCGGGCATCGAGGCCGATTTCTGCGCAGGCGCGTTCCACGGAGGCATCGAAGGCGCACACGGCATCGTAGAGCGAGCGCACGGAATGGGCGGGGCCGGCGGATATCTCCAGTTGCGCGGCGGGTTCGAGCGAAACGGCGACCTCGATGGACTCGGTACCGGAGTCGATGCGGTACGAGAGGCCGAGGAGGTGCCCGTCGATGTGAACGGGCGCGCATTCGGGATGCAGCTCGACGAGCTTCGCGATGAGCGCACCCACACCGCGCACGCCTTCGAAGGGAACGGATGCGCCCGTGCGGTCGATGAGGATGCGCTCGAGTTCGAGGCCGATTGTCTTGCCGGCAGGATCTTTGTCGCCGCGCTCGAGCACGCCGACGAGGGCTTCGAGATTCTCGCGGAACGATCCGGTGAAGGCGGGGATGGGCGTGGTGGCGTTGCCGGTCATAGGTTCTCCTCGAATTGGGCGTATTGATGCTATGGTACCCAAACGGCGCGGATCAAGGCGCGGGATGGGGGTTCGGGGCCGAGGCGCGATGGCATTCCGCCCAGCAGCCCCGCGAACCGGCAACTACGCTCCGGCAGCCGTGCTGACTCGCTCGTTGTGCTGTCTGCCTACAACCATGTGCCAGCTTTCGCATCTCGGAATCTCTGCTCCTCGTATGCAGACGGAGCAGGGGAGCGGGGGATGCTTTACAATAAAGATATCTATGAGATGCTCGTTCGCCGGTTCTGGGGAGATCCATGTCAGAGTCCTCGCATACAGCGCCCAAGCAGCGTGTCGATGCCGCTTCCGCAGGTGGGGACGACCGCCGCGGTGCGCGCCGCGGTGCCATCTTCATCGGGTTGGTGCTTGTCGCTTATATCGTGTACCTGGTTGTTACGGGGCAGATTCTCGAATTCGCCGAGGCTATGTCGACGGTCGACATGTCGTGGATCGTCGTCGCGTGCATCTGCATGGTGCTGTACTTCATCTTCGGTGTCATCGCCTACGCTATCGCGGTATGGCTCGATCCGGATTCACCGGTGGGCATCCGCGACCTCATCTCCGTTGAGGCGTCGGGCGTGTTCTTCGGCAACCTCACGCCTATGATGGTGGGCGGCACGCCGGCGCAGATTTATCGCCTCACGAAGGCGGGGCAGCCGGTGGGCGAGGCAGGTGCCACGCAGTTCACACGCTATATCGTGTTCCAGATCGGCCTCGTGGCGTGGGGTGCGATCCTGCTCGCGGTGCGCCTTCCGTTTTTTACGGAACTTTACGGCGATATGACGCTGCTGTGCCTCTTCAGCTTCGGTGGACACGTGGTGCTGCTCACCGGGCTCTTCATCGTGTGTCTGTGTCCGCGTTTCGTGGTGCGCGTCGCGATGTGGGGCATCCGGTTCGTGGAGCGCGTTGGCGGCGGCGAGAGCGACCGCACGCGTGGCTGGCGCGATTATGTGAACAACGAGATCTACTCGTTCTCCGATCACTTCAAGCACGCTGCTGCGCACCTTTCCTCCATGGGCATCACGATGCTCGTGACCATGGCGCAGCTCGCGTTTTTCTACATGGTGCCGTACTTTGTGTTGCTGGCCTTCGGCAAGCATGACGTCGACTTCATCTCCTGCCTTGCGGCTGGTGCGTTCATCCAGCTGCTGTCGAGCGCGGTGCCGTTGCCGGGCGGTACGGGAGGCGCCGAGGGCGGATTCGCGCTTTTCTTGGGGCACTTCTTTGGTCTCTCTGCGACGGCAGGCTACCTCGTGTGGCGCATCATCACGTTCTTCGGCCCGACGATTCTTACGGCTCCGCTTCTCGGTCTGCGTTCTGCCCGCCATGCGAGCATTCATGCGCGTTGGAACCGTCTGGTACACGGCGGTCGTGCGCCCGAGCGTAAGAAGGCTGCCGGTGCGACAGGTGCGTCCGCGCATGATAGCGCCCGTGTTGCCGAAGCCTCCGTTCCGCACCGTCGCCCCGGTCGTCAGGGTATCCGGCAGACCGCCGGCGGCATCACCGTCTCCCCCAAGAATCTTCGCCGTCGTTCCCGCCATTAGGGACGGGGGTTATTGGCTGGTGGAAGCCGCATCGACGGAACCAGCCATTAACCCCCATCCCCAATTGTTGTCCCCAATGGCTGTCGACGGAGCCAGCCATTAACCCCCGTCCCTAATGGCTGGTTCCAATGGCTTACTCGGCGCGGAGGGCTTCGACGACGCTAGCGGCGCGCGTGCGGGCGAGGGCGTAGGCCACGCTTACGAGGATCACCACGAGGACGATGGCGGCCGAGATGCCGATTTGCAGCCAGGGCAGCTGGAACTCGTACGTGCTATACGAGAGCGCCATCGACTGATAGAGGCCGAAGCTCGCGAAGACGGCGAGGACGAACCCGATCACGAAGCCGCGCAACGCGTAGCTCGCGCATTCGTAGGCAATCATCCGGCGGAAGGCGCGGTTGCCCATGCCGATGGACTTGAGCATCGCGAACTCGCGACGACGCAGGATGAGGGCATTCGCGAGCGTGTTGAACACGTTTGCCACGGCGATGAGCCCCGTGATGACGGCGAAGCAGTAGATGAAGGTGTTGACCGTGGTGGCCATGAGGCGCGCCTGGAGATTGCCCTGGGCGACGTTCATGTAGGTGATATCAAGTTCCGGGTAGTTTTCAGCGATGTCCTCGACGGCCTCCTGGACATCTGTGGCGCGTGCGGCATCACCGCCCGTGTCGAAGGACATGCTCGCCCGCAGGTACCCCGAATTCGCGGAGAGGCCGATGGCAGAGGAGGGCAGGATGAGCTGGAGCGTACCCGATGAGTCCACACAGACGGGGCGGGTTTCCGCAATCGCGCCGACCTCGATCTCCTGCGTGTTCGCGACCGCTTCATCATAGGGAAGATAGCTCGGATTTCCCTCATTGTCGTAGTACATCGCGCGTAGCCCGCCCGCGGGATCGTCCTCTATGCTGGAGACGAAGTGCCCGTTAAGGTCGGCGAACTCAAGTGATGCGATCGATCCGGTATCCTTGAACGGTCGGTAGTTGCCATACGTCTCCCCGTTGTTGACATCGTAGGAATTCACGGCGATGGCGCGCGGGTGGGCAGGGTCGCAGAACTCTGCGGAATCGAGCCCAAGCTCCTCCACATAGGCGTTCCACGTGGCATCATCGACGAAGTTCACGTAAACGGATCCGTACCACGAGCCGTTTGCAAGGAGCGGCGCGCTTCCATCGAGGCCCATGATGCCGTCGTTCAGCATGCCCGCGGGGATGAGCGCGTCGGCGACATAGCTCGTCATATACCCGTTGGGCGTAGCGCCGTCAACGGTCTGCACATCGGCGTAGAATCGCGCGAGGGCGTCCTGCATGCCGGGGCCGTCGACCTTGCCGTCCGCGAGCGCGAGCGTCTGGTCCGCACCGGCACCCGTGGCATCGATGTAGAGCAGCAGGTCTTGACCTTCCATAGTGTCCACGGCGGTGTCGCTCGCGTAGCTCATGACGTCGGCGATGGAGCCGGAGGTGATGAGGAGCGCGACCGAGACGGCGAGCGCAGCGACCGTAACGCGGCCTTTGGAGCTTGCGCGCGTGAGGTTCTTATGGGCGATGAACCCGGGGATGCCGAAGACCTTACCCGCGAGGCCGAGCGGGCGCGCGAGCGAACCGCGTTCGCCACGGCGGGCAGCCCGACGCTGCGGACGGCGTGCGCGGCGGGAGAGGTGCACATCCTGCACCTGGCGAATGGCATCGAGCGCCGAGACGTGGCTCGCGCGGACGGCGGGGATCCAAGCGCTCACGATGAGCGTGATGAGGCCGAGCAGTGCTGCGATGCCGAGCGCGACGGGACTCACCACGACGCGAGCCTCCGCACCGCCAGCCATCATGGCGATGCCTTCACCTAAGATGCCAAAGACCACGTAGCAGCCGATAAGACCGAGTGCAAGGCCTACAGGGATGCCGATGCCACCGATGAGGAGCGCTTCGGTGAACACCGTGCGGCGGAGCTGCCGGCGGCTGGCACCTAAGCTCGAAAGAAGGCCGAACTGCCGCGTACGCTCGGCCACCGATATGGCGAAGCTGTTGTAGACGAGCGACACGCCCGCGATGACCACAACGGCGGCGAGGATGGCGGCGATCTGGTAGAGGGTGTTCCAGATGGCGGTGTCGGGCGTCACACCCATCCAGCGGATGAGGGAGGAATGGACTGTTGACGCGCCATCGGTGGTCCGTTCGTGCACGTTGACGATCTCGTCGGCGAGGGGCTCTGCGTCCGCGGGGTTAGCGGTGCGGAAGATCGCTCCCACCCAGGTGGCTGCGGAATCGTCGGTGATCGCTCGGTCTACGGCGCTTCCATCGTCATAGACGTAGGCGATGTTTCCTTGGAGCGAATAGAGGCTAGAGTAACCGTAGGCGCGGTAGAAGCCCACGACGGTTCCTTCGATGTGTCCGAGGTCTGCTTCGTATGTCTCGGTCTGAGCGGTCTCGTCGATGTAATCGCCGCGTATCGCGGTCGCCGTTACGCTTACTCCGTCTTCCCGGTTGGTGACCGTGCGCGTGCCCAAATCGAGCGTGATGCGGCTGCCGACCTCAATCGGGCCGCCATCTGCTGTGGTCAGGCCGCACGGGGCGAGCTCGGCGTTCTGAAGCGGGTGGGGGAGCAAGATCTCGCCTGGAGCCTCGGGCGCACGGCCGGCAACGATCTCTGGCGTTGAGATGAGGGGCTCGCTCGTATCTAGATCATGCGGCCACGTCTTTGCGTACAGGTATTTTCCGAAGATGTCCGAGTTATCCTCGCCGAGCGAGATGGTGCCCATGTCGGCGATAACAGTGAGGTCGGTGACTTCTTGATCGTTCTGCAAGCGCTCAAGATCTTCCGCTGTGATACCGGCGGCCTCCGCGTACCACCAACCCTCATCGGAGGCGGTGCGCTCGATGAGCATGTTCGTGAGCGACACGACGCTCGTGAGTACGGCAGTGATGAGTGCGACCGAGAGCGCCACGCCGAAGATCGATACGGCTGTGCGCGTGCGGTTCTGCGTAAGCGACTTCAGGGTAAAGCGTGTGAAGATGCTCATCCTAGCGCACCTCCCCGACATTGGTGGCGGCTCCCAATGTCATGACGTTGGAGACGTGCGTTGCAGAGGTCTGCGAGCTGCGTGCGGCACCACCCATGACCGCAGAGGGCGCGGGGCGGCGGCGTTCGTCGCGCACGAGCCTGCCATCCTCGATGGCGATGACGCGGTCGGCCATGAGCGCGATGTCTTCGTCGTGCGTGATGACGATGAGCGTCTGCTTGAGTTGACGATTCGAGTTCCTTAAGAGCGCCATGATCTCGGCCGAGTTCTTCGAGTCGAGGTTGCCGGTGGGCTCGTCGGCAAGTACGATCGCCGGCGCGTTCATGAGGGCGCGGCCTATGGCGACGCGCTGTTGCTGGCCGCCGGAGAGCTGGTTTGGCAGGTTGTGCTCGCGTCCAGTGAGACCGAGCACCTTGAGGAGCATCGCGAGCCGCTGCTCGTTCACCTTGCGCCCGTCCATGAGCACGGGGAGCGTCATGTTCTCTACGACATCGAGCACGGGGATGAGGTTGTAGAACTGATAGACGAGGCCGACTTCGCGGCGGCGGAAGACGGCGAGCTCCTCGTCGCTGCGCGCGAAGATGTCTTGCCCCTGCAGGCGGACGGTGCCCGACGTGGGACGATCGACGCCGCCCATGAGATGCAGAAGGGTCGATTTGCCCGAACCCGAGCTGCCGATAATCGCGACGAATTCGCCCGCTTCGACAGTGAACGAGACGTCGTCGAGGGCGCGGACGGCGGTGTCGCCTTTACCATAGACTTTGGTGAGGTGCTCCACGGAAAGGATGTTCATGGGTGCTCCTAGCGTTTGCAGGGATACGTCATCAACCATACTGCATGTGCGCCCTTTCGCCCAGATGACCGCCGCGTGACAGTTTTGTCACCTTCAGCCGGGGCGCCAGCCAGGGGGGACGGGGGATATTGGTTGGTACCAGCCAATGGGGACGAGGGATATTGGCTGATGTCGAACGGGCAACCTTGCAGGAAAAATCGCATAGCCGCAGGTTACCCCTGCTGTACGACATGACAGGGGAGAATACAGCGTACAAAATGACACCAAGCGCATTCGAAGTGAATGCTGACGGTCGATGAATGGAGGCAATCATGAAGGAGAAGTTCGGGTCAACCTTGCTTGCCGCTGTGGTCGCTGTGAGTCTCTTGATCGGAAGCGGGGTTGCGTTTGCCGGTGACATCCAACGGGATGTGATAACCCCAGAATGGACTTCGCGCCCGATTACCATAACCAAAGTATCGGCCTCGTGGATCAAAGAGGCTTCAAAGACGTTGATGCCCCAGAGTCACGGTGAAATCGACGTCACGCGTATGAGCGGTGCCTCCTCAAGCAATCCGTTGCAAGCGGCGGCGCGTAATTCCTCTGGAAATATTCAATATCCCGCCCAGTTAACCGGAGCTGGCCAGCGTGTGAGGTTTTTCCGCAATACGTACGGCGGAAATATTACTTTTAGTCCAAGCCTGTGCTCGAAAAATGGTGGTCAGATCAACAATATTGCCGGTACTTGGTATTACTACGAAGTCGCTTGATGGAAAATCCGCTAGCCATCTTGCCGGGGAGATAGCATGTCCGTCTTGATGTTGGCCAACAGCGAAAAAGGAGGGTACGGGCGGCTTCTGTTGCCCGTACCCCATGTCATGCCAGTGCTTGCACTTGTGCTGGTCACAATTGATCTTTTGGACGCTGTTACCGCCATGTATGGCTGGGTTTCCGATACCGATGAGCTGTTTGGTTGGAATCTGCCGCCCTTGCTTGTTGTCGCAAGGGCATTTTCGCATTCGCAAGTTTTTTGGCTCGGCGCGCCTATTTCATTCATACTGCGTCTCGATCGTGAGTTTCCCATCGACGTGCAACGCCATACTCTGTGTCATGGAGAGCCTGAGCGTCGCATACTGTTGAAGGTTATGGCTGCGGCGTTGGGTCATGCGCTATGTATATGGGGTGTCTGCTTCTTAGTTTCCACGTGTCTTGCAGCGTTCATTTGCAAAGGAGCATATGACCCTTCACTGGTGATGATATCTGACGCGCAAGATATCGCGGTAGACCATCCGCTCGTTTCGAATATCGTCTCTTGCTGTATGACCGTGGTGCCGGCTATGCTCGCCACCTTTATAGCTGCTGCTGTTTATGAAGCGACGGGTTTTCCAGCGCTATCGCTCGTCCTTGTGCCCGCGCTCTACGTGGCGTACCACTACGTGCTCAATTCACTTGCAGCATTCTCTCCGATCTTCGCGGTGTCCATCTCGTTTTTCGAAATCGTTTTGATGCCGTTGTTTTCCGCCTACCCAATAGGGTTCGACTCGTTTGCTTCTATGATTCCCGCTGTTGCTTGGATTCTGTGGTGGTTCATCTTGGATTGCGCCATTGTTTGGACGGCGTTACAAGGCCATGATCGTGCGCTAGTAGGGAGGTGCTCGTGATGCCTTGGCACGCTGCCGTAGCGTTCGAAATCAGGCGTTCGATTTCGGTGTCGCGGGCAATCGTGGTTGTCCTTCTTTTGCTGGCCACCGGCCTCTATGCCTTTTCGAGTCTCGATATCGAGCGCTCATTCGCGGGCGGTCAACTTCCGGGTTCTACAGCATGGGATGTCTATTACCTGGCGCTTACCACAGAGATGTGCTCGAGCATCTTCCTTCCAGGGGCATGTCTTATTGCGTGCGCCGATATGTTCTCGAGGGATCACGATGGTTGGCTGCAGCGGCTCGTCGCGCTGAGGGGAGGGAATGCTCGTTCCTTCTGGTTGGGAAAGATGGCGGCCATTGCCGTCCTCTGCACCATCATCAACTGTGTCGCCCTCGTGCTCATGATGGGTGTCAATGCCTTCGTGTTTCATGAATCGCTCGCGGCAACATGTACGCCTGCGTGGTTGTCATATTCGGGGAATCCGGATGATTTTCTGCTAAGCGAGCGAACAGGCCTGCCGCCCATACCCGCATCATGGTGCTATCCCTTGTTCATCTTCCTGTGCTTGTGTCTGGAGACATGCGTCTGCGTCGTAATCACCTTGTTCTTTCTTGCAATGACGACGAGGTCTCGCGTGAGGTTCATGGCGGCGTTCCTGGGGGCGGGTGCCGCGCTCGTCTTACTCGTGTTGCCGAGCATCGGCGTTCGGCTCAATTTTCTGTACAGCTGGATGATGGGGCTGGACACGCTGAACGGATTTCCCGATAAGGGCTACATTCTCGACCGGTTTTGCCTGCGTTCCTATGCCCTGGGAGCAGGGCTTTGGGAGACGCGGGCTGGCGGTCCCGCCCTGTTGGCGCGAGAGCTGGCGATTGCCGAGGCGAGCCAAATCGATCCAGCCACGTTCCCAGAAGGCTATCTCGATACTATTGCACAAGGGACGACGGTGAACAGCTTCGGCTCGCTTGCAGTGATTCTTCTCGTGGTTGGTGTCGGCTCGGCAGCATGGTTATATGTGCGCTGCAGGCGGTCGTTTCCTCAAGTGGTTGGCAGGAGGTCGAACAAGATGAACAGCGGAACGCGACCCGTTGGCTGCGCTTCTTCGCATCTTGTTGAAGTGTGCGACGTGGCGGTTTGCTTCGGCTCGAAAACCGTTCTTTCGAACGTGAACCTCTGCATCGAGCAAGGTGATGTCATCGGTCTTATGGGCAGGAACGGTTCGGGAAAGACGACGCTCCTCAATGTGATCGCGGGCTTGCTCGTGCCGAAATCGGGCAACGTGACAACCGGCGTTTTCAAACGCGATGCCTCCGATGAACGAAGCGCCGTGCGCTACGGTTTCATGTTCGATGAGCCGCGATTTATCGAGCAGTACGACGGCGCGACGAACCTGCTTATGCTTGCACGATACTGCGGGGTGAAGAACGTCGATGTCGATGTGCTCATGCGTCGGGTGGGGCTCGATGCCGAGAATACGACGAAGGTGCGCTCTTATTCGCTCGGCATGCGCAAGCGGCTTTGCCTGGCTTTTGCACTGCTCGGCGACCCACCGCTCCTGCTGCTCGACGAGCCCTTTAACGGTCTTGATCCCGGGGGCATCGCGTGCGTTCGCGGTATCATTGAAGAAGTTACCGGCAGGGGTAGGGCGGTTGTTCTCTCGAGCCATCTGCTTTCAGAGCTGCAGCGGCTGTGCACGCGCATCTACTTCGTTGGCGGCGGTGCGGTCGAACCGGTGACGGAAGCTATTGGGGCGGACGGCCTTGAAGCTGAGTATCTCCGACGCGTCGAAGCGGGGTGAGCAATGTTCGAGCGATTTGGGGCAACGGGTATTGGCGACGCCCCGCATTCGAGGCATTTGAAGGTGCTCGCCCGCATGATGGGTCGCGCCGTGCTGCTTGCCCAGCTTGCTTCGCTCTTTTCGCTGATTTTTCCCGGGTGTTGGCTCTCCCAGCCGTTCGGTAGCGTATGGGACATGGTGAACGAGGCGGGGATCCGCGTGCCGATGGGTGGCATCGTGCTCGTGATGGGTGTCGCGTACGCTGCGGATTCTCGTGCCCGCATGTGGTTTGCGCGCGTGATAGCGCGGCGTTCGTTCCGTATAGCGATAGCGGCTCTTCCGGGGGCTGCGTTGCCGCTAGTCGCGCTCCTGCGCGCACCGGTGCTTGCGGCGCTTTTTCTCATGCTGCTTATGATCGCGTTCCTGCCGAACGCACTGTTGCTCGTGCGATGGATACGCGATCTAAAACCTTCTGAACTCTGTGGTACAGGGTGCCTTGCGCTGGTTTGTACCGCCGTGTTTGTTGCCGTGCCTGCTGGGACGGTTCCCTTGATTGCGCTGGGCACGGCGAATGCACTTGCCCTGGGGTTGCACCTTGACGCTGGCGATATGTTCAAGCTCGATGTACCGGGATGGCATCGAAAGAAGCGGCGTACGGGCGATGCGTGGCCAATCCTGGCTGCCGCGCTTCTTCTGTTTGGCGTCATGCTCGTCTATTGTGTGGGCGTGCGCGACGCTGCGGCGGAATCGTACAGCACATGGCTTCCATGGCGAAGCGGTGACTATCTGAGCTTGTGGTCGGGTGCCGTCGGGCTCCTGCTCGCGGGGGCTGCGCTCATGCGACCTGGTGTGATCGGGTGGCGGAATCGATTGCTTGCGGCGGCGCCTGCTTTGCTGCTGCTTGCGTTCGTTGTGGCCATTCGTATCGTGCTGCCCGGTGCGCTTTCCACGTTGGTGCCGAGTCTGTTCGTCCTTGTGGTTCTCGCTGTTATCGGGCTTTTGTGTGATAGGGCAACGCCGAACTCCGCGGCCTGCGATTCCTTTGTGAAGGCATGTGTGTTGGGTGCCGTGGTCGGTATGGCTGGCATCGTGCCTCCCAACTTGCTATCCATGAGCCAGTCCGATAGCGCGATGCCGTCATTTATGCTGCTCACAGGGGCAACGTTCTTTGTGATCATGGCGCTGCTGTGGGGAGAGCGTGTCGCCTGTCGGTTGGTGCATCGGCGTCGAGTTGCGCACATCACTGATGCTGCCGACTTGTCTCACCGTGAAGATACAGTCGTTGTGGGCATACTCGCGGGAGAATCCCTTGGCTCGCTTGCCGATCGGCTCGGTATTTCGCGCTCTACGGTTTCCACCTATGCGCAACGCGCCTACCATAAGCTTGGCGTGCGCGATCAGGCAGGGCTGATCGAACTCGTGCAAGAGCGGTCGGCGTACAGACCCTGCATGAATCCGAGGTGTTTCTCGGTAGGTTGGTCGTCGACAGCATTCCCGCTTGGCATGGCAGGCGCATACCTCTGTGGTTTCGGGTTGCATGAGGTCTTTGCATACGAGCTGTTCAAGCCCCATATCTTAGCTTGGATTGCAGGTTTTCCCGTGCTGAAGCTGCTGGTTACACCAGGTGCTGCGGCATGCGCTTTTGTGGTGCTCGGCGCGCTTGCGTGCGGCTGGGGGTTGCGCGGCTCGCAGCGGCTTTCCGGCAAACTGCTCCTTGCGCTCGTTGCCTGCGGCGTTGTGGGTTGGGCTACGGGGGAGCTGGTTCTCGACTGGTTATTGGTGCATATCGACGGTAGACAACGGCGCCTACTTGGAGGGATGACGCTCGTTGTAGGATGCACGCTCGTTCTGCTGCAGGTTGTACGCGATGGCGGGGCGATGCGGTTGCTGTGCGGTGGTGAAGACGAGGCGTGCGCGGCGTTGACAACGGCTGCGGGCTTGACCGTGTCGGAAGCGGCGATCGCGCTCATGCTTGCGCGTGGCATGTGCCCTTCCAGCATCGCTGAACAGCTCGTTGTGTCTCCGCATACCGTCGAGACGCATCGTAAGCGCATCTATGCGAAGCTTGGCATACATTGCCAAGATGAGGTAGCGTCTGCGCTCTGGTCGCGCATGAGTCGCCAGCCGGGGCGCCAGCCAGGGGGGACGGGGGATATTGGTTGGTGAGGTACCTCACCAACCAATATCCCCC
>UPXY01000040.1 GCA_900538305.1 uncultured Collinsella sp. | reverse complement strand
GCATGTACCTCCGAGCGATTCCGCAGCGAGCGAAGCGAGCGAGGACAAGCGAGGAGGTACATGCCGGGGGCACCGGGGGGGGCGCCGGCGGCGGCAGGCGACGGGCACACAAAAGCGCCCCCTCCCGTGCACGGTGCGGGAGGGGGCAGAAAGGTAGGGTCTTACCGGATGCTCGCCCGAGCGTGCCCCGGCTCGACTTTGGGCTCATCCCTGCAAACGGAGGAGACACGTACCGTTCGCAGGAGCGACGAGAGAGAACGTCGCTAGATGATCATGATAGCCACGGTGCAGATCACGATGCACACGACAGAGAGCACGACGATGAGCTTCATTGCGAACTTGAGCCAGGTCGTCCACTCGATACGAGCGAGCGCGAGGCCGCCCATGATGGCACCGGAGGTCGGGGTGAAGAGGTTCACCACGCCAATGGCGCTCGAGAAGATCATGACCATGACCTCAGGCGAGAAGCCGAGCTGCTGGGCAAGCGGTCCCATGATGGGGATGGACACCGTAGCCATGCCGGAGGTCGAGGGGATGAGGAACGACAGACCGAAGTAGATGAGCCACGCGACGGGCGCGAACAGCACGCCGGAGACGCCCTTGAGCGCGTTGGCAGCGGCGTTCAGCACGTACATGTCGAGGCCGGTCGCAGCCATGAGCACGGAGATGCCGCGCGCGAGGGCGATGACGAGCACGACGCTCATCATGTCGGCGGCACCGGAGATGAACGTGTTCACGATGTCCTTCTCCGAGAGGCCACCCACGATGCCGATAACGATGGCCATGATGAAGAACCAGGTGGATGCCTCATCGAAGTACCACTGGCCGATAGGCAGGCCGGTAATGACGGCGGACCAACCCTGAGCAGTCTGAACCTCGCCCTCGGCGACGCCCTCGACCGTGCCCTCGACGGTGGTCACAGTGCCGTTGGCCTCATCGTAGGCAGCGACGAGATCATCGGTGGTAACCGGGGTCTCGACGGCCTCATAGGCGGAGCCGGAGTCGAAGAACGCGGCAACGCCCTCGTTGAGGTCGGCAATCGGGATGAAGCCAAGAATCATGACGACGAACGTGAAGGCGAAGATCACGAGCACGCCCTTCTGGCGACCGGTGAGCGAGATGTCCTTGTTGACCTCAGCAGCAGCGGCACCATGAGCCTCTTCGGCATTCTTGAGCTCCTGCATGGAGAGGATGGTCGAGCCCTTGTCTGCCTTGACCTTCTTGGCGTAGCTCATCACAAAGAGGATCGAGATGATAGTCGTCACGACGCAGAGCACGAGACCGATGCCGATGATGATCGTCTGGTCAGCCTCGATGCCGCTCGAGCGCAGCGCGTCGACGGCTGCGCCGACGGCGAACGGGTTCACCGTGGAGCCCAGGCAGCCGCAGCCAGCACCCAGAAGGACGGTGGCGGCACCGACCATCGGGTCGAAGCCAGCGGCCATCATGGTGGCGGCGAGCAGCGCGTAGAACGGCACCGTCTCTTCGCACATGCCATACGTGGTGCCACCGAGCGCGAAGATGGCCATGAGCACGGGGATGATGACGAGTTCGTTGCCCTTGAGCTTCTTCACGAGCACGGCGATGCCGTTATCGAGGGCGCCGGTCTTGGTCATCATGCCCAAGAAGCCGCCCAGGATGAACACGAAGAGGCAGACCGGCAGGGCGTCGGCGAAGCCCTTGACGGGCGCGGTGAAGAAGTCGCTGAACTTCGCGGCGGTGACCTCACCAGGCGCGACGCCCGCGACGATGACGGTCACGATGGCAACGATTGCGAGCAGGAGAAGAAGAATGGTGAACGAAGAAGGCATCGAAAACTTTTTCTTAGAAGCCTCAGCCATTGTTCTTTCCCCCCTTTCTTGACGAGATGTGTCTAACGACGTAGCGGGACGGCTCTCCCCGATCCGTGCTGCAAGGAGCACCGTCCATACCGGCGCCGCCCGTCCCGAGTCAAGTTAGCGGGCGGCGCCGAGCAAATGAATCCTACTTCAGGGTCGCGTACATGACGGCCTTGATGGTGTGCATGCGGTTCTCGGCCTCATCGAAGACCTTGGACTGCGGACCCTCGAAGACCTCGTCCTCGACTTCCATCTCGGTGACGCCGAACTTCGCGGCGATCTCGGCACCGGTGGTGGTGTTCGTATCGTGGAAGCTGGGCAGGCAGTGCAGGAAGATGGCGGACGGATCGGCCAGGGCCATGAGCTCCTTGGTGACGCGGTAGGGCTCGAGCTGCTTGATGCGCTCGGTCCAGACCTCGTCGGGCTCGCCCATGGAGACCCACACGTCGGTGTAGATGACGTGGGCACCCGTGCAGGCGGCCTTCGCATCGGTGGTGAGGGTGATGGTGCAGCCGTTGGCCTCGGCGATGGGCTTGCAAGCCTCGATGACGTCGTCGGCAGGCATGCACTCCTCAGGACCGCAGGCCACGAAGTTCATGCCGAGCTTCGCGCACACGACCATGAGGGAGCGGGCGACGTTGTTCTTGGCATCGCCCATGAACACGAGGGTCTTACCCTTGATGTCGTAGTTGAAGTTCTCCTGGACGGTCAGGATATCGGCGAGCATCTGCGTGGGATGCCACATGTCCGTGAGGCCGTTCCACACCGGCACGCCGGACTTCGCAGCGAGCTCCTCAACGTCGGACTGGGCGAAGCCGCGGAACTCGATACCGTCGTACATGCGGCCGAGCACGCGGGCGGTGTCCTCGATGGACTCCTTCTTGCCCATCTGCGAGCTGCCGGGATCGAGGTAGGTCACGCCCATGCCAAGATCCATGGCACCGACCTCGAAGGCGCAGCGAGTGCGCGTGGAGGTCTTCTGGAAGAGGAGCACGATGTTCTTGCCCTCGAGATAGCGATGCGGCGTGCCCGTGCGCTTCAGATCCTTGAAGTTCTTGGAGAGCTTGAGCATGTACTCGATCTCCTCGGTGGAGAAGTCGAGCAGACGCAGGAAGCTGCGACCGGAAAGGTTAACGCCCATGTTTGATTCCTTTCGATAGAATCCGTGCATTCGATTCGCCGGTACTCAACCGGCGATCGAGCGTCGATGACGCCCTACCTAGGGCGGCGCCCCCAGACGGGAGCGCCGCCACACGTACCTGAGTTTAGAGGTCCTCGCGCCAGAACGGCATGCTCATGCAGCGCGGGCCGCCACGGCCGCGGGAGAGCTCTGCCGAAGGCACGACCAAGAGCTCCATGCCCTCCTTGTAGAGGACGTCGTTCGTGACGTTGTTGCGCTGGTACACGCAGATCTTGCCAGGTGCGACGGCGAGGGTGTTCGAACCGTCGTTCCACTGCTCGCGCGCAGCCGCGATCGGGTCGCCACCGCCGCAGGGGATGAGCTTCACGGCGTCGATGCCGAGCGCCTTGGCAAGGATGTGCTCGAGGGTATCGTTCATTTCCTCGATCTCAACCTCGCCGGGGTTCTTGCCCGGGGTAAGCTTGAATACCTGGAGCGTGCCCATGATGGCGGGATGGATGGTGAACTTGTCGACGTCGATCTGCGTGAACACGGTGTCGAGGTGCATGAAGGCACGAGACACGGGGATGTTGAACGCGAGAATCGTGTCGATCTTGGAATCGGAGTTCCAGAACATGTTCTGTGCCATGACGTCGATGGCGGCAGCCTGGGTGCGCTGCGAGATGCCCACGGCGATGGTGTGCTCGTTGATGTTGAGCACGTCGCCACCCTCGGTATGGAAGGAGGCGTCGCGACGGAAGTACAGCGAGACATCCTTGTAATCCGGGTGATACTTGAAGATGTACTTGCCGTAGAGGGTCTCGCGGTTACGGGTGACCGAGAACATGCGGTTCAGGTTCACGCCGTTGCCCACGACCGCGAACGGGTCGCGCGTGAAGTAGAGGTTCGGCATCGGGTCGACGAGCAGGTCGCTGTCGGTCTCGACGTTCACCAGCGAGTCGAGCGTTACCGAGCTGGTGTGCGGCATCTCGACCTCGGCCTTGGTGATGCCGGCCATGGTCTTCTTCACGTACTCGAGGTTGTCGGTGATGGAGTCGAGGAGCTCCCTGACGGCCTGCGGGGCCATCTTGCCCTTGATGCCGGCCTCGGCGAGCCACTGCTCCTGGAACTCGGCACGAGCCTCGGGCACGGCGTCGAACGCCTCTGCCACGAGCTTCTCGAGGTACAGGACTTCGACACCCTGCTCACGCAGAATCTCGGCGAAGCGATCGTGCTCCTGCTGAGCGACCTCGAGGAACGGAACGTCGTCGAAGAGAAGACGCTCGAGTTCATCAGGCGGCAGGTTGAGGAGCTCATCGCCCGGGCGATGCAGGCAGACCTTCTTAAGCTGCCCAATCTCGCTCGTTACGTGCAAGCCTTTCGTCATGTCCTCCTACCTTTCTGTACTGGGCCGCTGCCATATGCGCACACGGCCGCTTACCACACACAAACGGGGCGCATCGCGCACCTCGCCTATAGTTATATCCAATTTTCGAGTTTGTGCAATCGGGTTCCGCCAACGGTATAAAAGGACTGGGGAACGGTATATTGAGAAACAAATTACAGTAGATACTTTTCTTCGATAAAGTGATTTACGTGCGAAAATATATGAGAACGCACTGAACTATCATTTAACTAATGGATAAACTTCCTCATAATTTGAATATTGTTACCAACAAGATGAATTCTTTGAATCATCCTATGTCGTCCTATTTTTGAGCACTTTTATACGAGCTTGAACTTGTTTTATCCAGTTCTTCGACCGTTCACGGGACGTTTGAAACCGTTCACCCCCGCATGAGCACCCACGTAGCGCAACCCAAGCCTCGTGTATCCTCGTGCGGCACGCTCATCTTGATACACCAAGGCGCATTATTCTGCACCATTGTCTCAAATGGGAAGATAGCTGAAACGTAACATACGGTGCGCCCCGTCGCGCCTGCCATAGATCCGCAGCGATGCCGTCACGGCAGAACACGGCAAGGAGCGGCTCCCCCGCTTGCCGACTCGCCAACGTAAGCTGTTGATAAAGGTTTCGCCATGCCGACGGCTTGCGGAGCCCATGCGTATAATGTGTGTAGATGCAAAGCTAACCCCGGTGCGCCCGCTGTTTGGCGCGCTGAACGTCGTTTGGAGCATCCATGACAGCTAAGAAGGACAAGAAGGACAAAGGATCGCGCAAGAAGCGCGCATCCGTCGAGGTCATCGACAAAAATGAGCGCTTCGACTTCTCCTTCACCCAGAACCGCGAGCTCAGCTGGCTGCGCTTCGACGCGCGCGTGCTCGAGGAAGCCTACGATGCCTCCACCCCGCTCTTCGAACGCCTGAACTTCGCCGCGATCTTCCAATCCAACCTGGACGAGTTCTTCATGATTCGCGTGGGCGGCCTCTCAGACCTGGCGACGCTCAAGCGCCAGCCCAAGGACAACAAGAGCAACCTCACGCCCGCCGAGCAAATCGACCTCGTCTTCTCCACCCTGCCGCCACTCGTGAAGCGCCAGAACGACATCGTTGCCTACATCGAGGGGGAGCTCGAGCGGCGCGACGTGGTGCGCATGCACGCCGACGACCTCGTAGGCGACGACCGTACATTCGTGGAACGCTATTTCCAAGCATACGTCTCCCCCGTCATCTCGCCGCTCGTGATCGACCCGCGCCACCCATTCCCCAACCTTCGCAACGGTGCCCTCTACCTCGTATGCTCGCTCGAGAGTCCCGATGAGGAAAACCTCATGGGCTTGGTCGAGGTTCCGCAGTCCATGAACCGCGTGGTCGCCATGCCGCAGGCAGACGGCTATCGCTACATCCTGCTCGAGGACGTCATCCTCGCCTGCCTGAACAGCTGCTTCGGGTCGTATGTCCCCGGCGATCGAGCAGTGGTGCGCGTCACCCGCAACGCCGACATCGACCCCGACGGCGAGGGCGTCGAGGAGGACGAGGACTATCGCCAGCACATGAAGAAGATTCTGAAGAAGCGCCTGCGCCTGCAGCCGGTCGCCCTCCAGGTGCAGGGCTCGCTCAAGCCCTCCACGCTCAAGAGCATCCGCAAATCGCTCGGCCTCTCCGCGCGCTCGGTGCTCTCCTACGCCACACCGCTCGACCTCTCCTACATCTACAGCATCGAGAACCATCTGCCCGAGCGCTATCGCGCTGAACTCCTTTTCCATCCCTTCAAACCGCAGCCGAGCCCCATGTTCGACATGGACCGCCCCATGCGCGAGCAAATCATCGAAGGCGACAAGCTGCTCTTCTATCCGTATGAATCCATGAACCCGCTTCTGGACCTCATGCACCAGGCGGCGTTCGACGATTCGTGCATCTCCATGAAGATCACGCTCTACCGCGTTGCCAAGCAGAGCCGCCTGTGCGAATCGCTCATCGACGCAGCGGAGAACGGCAAGGAAGTCACCGTGCTCATGGAGCTCCGCGCGCGCTTCGATGAGCAGAACAACATCGAATGGGCCGAGCGCCTGGAAGAGGCGGGCTGCACCGTCATCTATGGGTCCGAAGGCTTCAAATGCCATTCGAAGATCTGCCAGATCACCTACCGTGAGGGCATGGCGCTCACGCGCATCACGCTGCTCGGCACCGGCAACTTCAACGAGAAGACGGCGAAGCTGTACTCGGACTTCATGCTCATGACGGCGCATCCCGGCATCGGTGAGGACGCTAACGCGTTCTTCCGCAACCTCTCGCTGGGAAACCTCTCCGGCGACTACCGCTACCTGGGCGTCGCACCGGCAGGACTCAAGCCGCTCATCATGAACGGCCTGAACCGCGAGATCGACCGCGCCCGCGCCGGCATGCCCGCGCGCGTGTTCTTCAAGATGAACTCCCTCACGGACCGCGAGGTCATCGACAAGATCGCCGAGGCGAGCCAGGCCGGCGTAGACGTGCAGATGATCATCCGCGGCATCTCCTGTCTGCTGCCGAACGTCGCCGGCAAGACCGACAACGTCCACATCCGCTCGATCGTGGGCCGTTTTTTGGAGCATGCGCGCGTGTACGCCTTCGGCGTGGATTCCGATATCGTCTATCTTTCCAGCGCGGACATGATGACCCGCAACACCGAGCACCGCGTGGAGATTGCCTACCCCGTGCTCGACGCGACCTGCCGAAACATGGTGCAGGACTACATGCGCGCCCAGCTTTCCGATAACGTGAAGGCGCGCGTGCTCTCCGCCGAGGGCACCTGGCAGGAGGTCGAGCGCGCCGAGGGCGAGGCTCCGTTCGACTCGCAAGCGTACTTGCTCAAGCGTGCCTATGAGCAGGCGGGCACGGAGACGGGCGGGACGACGGCGTCCAAGAGCACAGTCGAAGCGGAGCCGCTGCCTGCTGCCGCACCCGCAGCCGATCCCGAAGAGGAGCCCAGCCCCAAAGCAACGCCTATGCCCGAAGAACCTCGACCGGCGACCACCGTCCACGCGACGATCATCGAGCCCGAGGATGAGCAAGCGACACCTTCGGCCGCACCCGATGCCGAAACCGCAAAGCGCCGTACGTCGCCGAAGGCACCGCGCAAGGCCGACAAGGCGCTCGCGCGCCGCCAGCCGGGACGCGTGCGCACGGGCCTTTCGCTCATCGGCTTGGGACTCAAGACGCTCCTTGCCGGAACCCCTGAAGAACGCGCGAAGCGCCGCCCCTAGCATGGGAGACAGCCCCCGATGTCACGACATGCGGGACAGGCGCTCCGCATCAAATAACCCCAGGGCTTTTTGACAAGGTCTTGCGTCCGCTTTGCGGGTAAACTGGACGATGCGACAAAGCTATCTGACAACGTTGTCACATCGAAGGGCCGCATATGAAACTCACTATCGAGCGCATGGCGTACGGACCGGACGCCGTCGCGCGCACGCCAGAGGGCAAAACCGTCTTCGTGCGAGGCGGCGTTCAGGGCGACGTTGTGGAAGCGACCATAGATTCCGAGGAGAAGTCGCTCATCCACGCCCATGTCGAGCGCGTGCTCGAACCCTCGCCGGACCGCGTTGATGCGCCATGTCCCTTCGTGGGCGTCTGCGGCGGCTGTCCCTGGGGTGCCCTCGCCCGACCCGCGCAGCTAGCTGCCAAGGAGGAGAACCTGCGATCCGCGCTTGCGCGCATCGGCCACTTCGCCGCAGACGATGTTGACCGCCTCGTGCGGCCTATCCGCACCACGCGCGACGCATGGGGCTACCGCAACAAGATCGAGCTCGCCGTGCGCGAGCAGGGCGGTCGCATCGTTCTGGGCATGCATGGCGCGAACCCCGCGCAGGTCATCAAGGTCGATCGGTGCCCGCTCTTCGAGAAAGCCTTCCCCAAGGCATTGAAATCGGTCGCCGGTGCCCTCTCCTACCTGGGAAACTCACGAGATCTTTCGCTCGCGCGCGTCGGGCTGCGTGCAAGCCGGCGCACGCGCGCGCTCGAGGTTGCACTCTGGACGCCCACGGGCGGTTTTCCCCGGGCGCATGTCGCGCGCGTGCTCGAAGACGCCGTGCACCCGACGAGCATCGTGCGCGTGCTCACCAAGGGCGAACGTGCAGCACGGCGTGTCGAGAAGAACGAGCTCCTTGCTGGCCAGGGTTCCTGGGACGAGCAGATCGGTCGTGAACGCATGCGCATCTCGGCACCGTCGTTTTTCCAGGTGAACACCGCCGCTGCAGAGATCCTCATCGAACTCGTGATGGACGCGCTCTCCCCGCGCGCGGACGAGGTCGCATGCGACCTCTACTGCGGAGTCGGAACCTTCACGCTGCCGCTCGCTCGGCGCACCGCCTGGGTCTCGGCGGTGGAATCCTATGGCCCAGCCGTTCGCGACCTGCGCCGCAACATCGACCGCGCCCATCTCGATAACGTAGAGGCGATCGGCGGCGACGCGGTGCGCGAGTTCCCCGGAGACGACGTGGACGTGCTCGTGGTCGACCCGCCGCGTGCTGGTCTCGCCGCCGAGGCCGTGGAGCTCATAGGGAAAACGGCCGCGCGCGACGTTGCCTATGTCTCTTGCGATCCCGCTACACTCGCCCGCGATCTCGCACGCTTCCGCGATGCCGGGGTGTTCGAGCCGGTGAGCATCACGCCCGTCGACCTCTTCCCCCAGACCTTCCACTGCGAAACCGTCGTCCACCTCACGCGCCGATGCCGGTAACGACCCGCCAAAAGGGACAGTCCCCTTTGGCAGGAAGCCAACCCGCACCAGACTGCATAATTGCCCGCCAAAGGGGACTGCCCCTTTTGGCGGGTGCGTCTATCCTCAATGCCGGACGGGCGGGGCGGCTGAGTGGGTATAAGGCTCCAGAGGTTCCACCAAATGAAAGGATGCACTATGAGCGCTGTCGCCGTGCTCGTTGCAGACGGGTTTGAAACGATTGAATGCCTGACTATGGTCGACGTCCTGCGCCGCGGAGGTGTGCGTGTGTCGCTCGTATCGATCATGTCGACACGCGACGCCGTGAGCTCCCAGCAGATCGGCGTGACGTGCGATTGCACGCTCGACGAGGTCGATTTCAACGAGTACGACTACATCGTGCTGCCCGGTGGCCTCCCCGGCACCACGAACCTGCGCCGCGACGAACGGGTCTGCGCGATCGTACGCGAATTCGCCACGACCAAGCACGTCGCCGCAATCTGCGCGGCACCCTCCGTCTTAGGCGAGCTCGGACTGCTCGTGGGACGCAAAGCCACATGCTTCCCCGGCTTCGAGTCGACGTTCCCCGCAGGCACCTACGCCGGCGGCAAGACCGTCATCGTAGATGGCAACATCATCACCGCATCCGGCATGGGCCAAGCGCTTCCGTTCGCGCTCGCGGTGCTCGGGGACATCGCTGGTGAACGAGCCGTCCAGAAGGTTCGCGAAAGCATCCAGCTATGATCCTCGCCTCGCAATCGCCCCGCCGCATAGAGCTCCTGCGCGAAGCGGGCTTCGAATTCCGCGTGATCCCGGCTGATGTCAACGAGGAGCCCCTCCCGCATGAGGATCCCTTCTCCCTTGTCGAGCGCCTCGCCTGCATGAAAGCGGCGACCGTCCTCACAGGCCACGCAGAGCCCTCTGAAATCGTACTCGCCGCGGATACCATCGTCACCATCGACGGCGAGGTGCTCGGCAAGCCGAGCGATGCTGCCGCCGCCCACACCATGCTGCGACGCCTGTCCGGACGAACGCATACCGTCGCGACGGGCGTGTGCATCGCACGGTGCGCCGAGCGCGAGCCTCGACGCCTGAGCGGCGACGAGCCGCCCATTTCGTTCGTCGTCAAAACAGACGTCACGTTCTACAAGCTCTCGGATGAGGAAATCGACGCCTACATCGCCTCGGGGGAGCCGATGGATAAGGCCGGTGCCTACGGTATCCAGGGAACAGGCGGGCGCATGCTCGTGAAAGGCATCGAAGGCGACTTCTACAACGTCGTCGGCCTCCCCATCGCCGAGGTCATACGGAAGCTGAAGGCTCTCTAGGAACCACGTTTGCCGCGGTGCGCGCAATCGCATTCGATCCAAGGAAAGGAAGGCCATGAGCGCAAGCTGGCAGCCCATACCCATCCACACCATCGAGGGATTCCGCATCGGACATTCCACAAACCTCGAGGCAGCAACGGGCTGCACGGTCATTGTAGCGCCCGAGGGCGCCACGGGAGGCGTCGACGTACGCGGCGGCGCGCCGGCATCGCGCGAGACCGACCTTCTACGCCCGGAAAACACCGTCGAGACGGTTCATGCCGTCTGTCTCTCCGGCGGCTCGGCATTCGGGCTTGAAGCGGCATCGGGCGTGGCTCGCGAACTCGAGGCACGTGGCATCGGTCTCGACGTGGGCGTCGCACGCGTACCGATCGTCTGCTCAAGCTGCATCTTCGACCTCGCCTTCGGAAGCGCCAGCGTGCGGCCAGGCGTAGCGGAAGGCATCGAGGCCACCCGCGCGGCGCTCGACGCGGAACCCGCGCCCCTCGCTGAGGGCACGGTCGGCGCGGGCACAGGCGCTACCGTAGGCAAGCTCAACGGATCCGCGATGCTCATGAAAGGCGGCCTTGGAGCCCGGGCGCGCGAGGCGGGCGAGCTCAAAATCGGTGCCATCTCCGTGGTAAACGCCTGCGGCAATGTGGTCGACCCGACGACGGGCGCCGCCATCGCCGGTATGCGCGCAGCAGCAGATTCCCTCGAGATCGTGAACATGGAGGATGCCATGCTCGCCGCCGCGGAGCACCTCGCCATGCCGCTCGACCGCACGAACACCACCATTTCATGCATCATCACGAATGCGCGCCTCACCAAGGCCCAAGCGACCAAGCTCGCGCAGATGGCAGCCGACGCCTATGCACACACCATTCGCCCCACGCACACCACCAACGACGGCGACACGATCTACGTGCTCGCTTCCGGCGCGCTGGGCGACCGCGCGTTCCCGCTCGATGTACTCGGCGTCGCGGCGACGCGCGTACTTGAAGAAGCCATTTGCGCCGGATGTCTGTCCGCCGACGGAATTCATGGTGCCCCGGCATTCAAGGATTTGCATAAGTAGGCTACCATCTTGCATAACATAAGGATGCATTCGGCGGCACAGCACGGGAGCGCCGCCCCATCCGGCAAGATTGGAGCGACCATGTCACAACCGACCACCTCATCGGAGGTACCGAACGGAGTACCCGCGAAGCGCGGTATCGGCCTCATCGGGCTCATCGCGCTCGTCATCTCCTCGTCGATCGGCTCGGGCGTCTTCGCCCTTTCAACCGACATCTCCGCCGCCGCCGCTCCCGGTGCCGCAATCATCGCTTGGATCATCACGGGCATCGGCTTCATCGGACTCGCCACGACGTTCGGCAAGCTCTCGCTCGCGCGCCCAGACCTCGACGGCATCGTGGCATATGCGAACGAGGGGTTTGGACCGTTCGTGGGCTTCGTCTCGGGATGGGGCTACTGGCTCTCCATCTGGATCGGCAACGTAGCCTTCGGCGTGATGCTCGTGACCGCGATCGGCTACTTCTTCCCACCGTTCGCCGGCAGCCTCACCGTACCCGCCGTCATCTTCATCTCGGTCATGAACTGGGCGATCATCCTTCTGGTAAACCATGGCGTCGAGGAGGCGTCTGTGGTGAACGCGATCGTGATGTGCTGCAAGCTCGTTCCCATCTTCGTCTTCATAGCAACGATGCTCTTCATGTTCAGCTTCGGTGTGTTCACCTCCGATTTCTGGGGCACGCTCGCCAACAACCTGGGGAGCGAAACCGCCCCGGGAAGCCTCTCCACGCAGATCATCAACTGCTTCATGGTCATGATGTGGGTGTTCGTAGGGATGGAAGGCGCCACGGTGCTTGGCCACCGTGCACGTCGGAAAGCTGACGTCTCGCGCGCCACGATCCTCGGTACCTCCGCACTCGTGTTCATCTACGTCGCCGCCTCTGTGCTGCCCTATGGCTATCTCACGCGCGACGAGCTCCTCACCATGGGTTCGCCCTCAATGGTCTACATCTTCCAGGAAGCCGTGGGCTCGTGGGGCGGCGCGTTCATCGCCGGCGGCCTCGTCATCTCGATTCTGGGTGCATGGCTCTCCTACACCATCCTCGCTTCCGAGGCCATGCGCACCATGGCGGACATGAAGCTCCTGCCGAGCGGTTTTGCCAAGCTCAACGCCCATGGCGCGCCCACGCTCTGTCTCGTCGTCACCGGCGCCATGATCCAGATGCTCTCGATCGTGATGCTCTTCTCCGAGGCAGCCTACCAGTTCGCGTACTCGCTCTGCACCGCGTCGATCGTGATCAGTTGGTCGCTCGCCTCGGCCTATATGGTGAAGCTCGCACGCGCAGGCAAGGTCGAACAGGCTGGCTCCGCGCTCGCGCTCTCGCTCTTCGCGACCGTGTTCCTCGTGGTCGCCGTGGTGCTCGCCGGCGTCGATTTGCTCTTGCTCTGCTGCATCGCCTACATCCCCGGCCTTGTGTGCTATATCGCGGCTCGGCGCGAGCAGCACTGCGACCATATTCTCGAGGGTTTCGAGAAGCCGCTCGCTGTCGTGCTCGTGGGGCTCGGCGTGGTGGCGATCGTGCTCGTGGCGATGGGCATCATCACGATCTAACGACGCTTAGGTGCTGAAGGATCCGGGCTGCACGCGCTTCGGCGGGGGTCGCCGGGCGTTCTCCTTCGCTAGTCCTCGCCGCAT
>UPXY01000039.1 GCA_900538305.1 uncultured Collinsella sp. | reverse complement strand
CCGTGGGAGGGCAGGGCGCCGCTGACCGGTGGACGGCACCGAGCCGTGCACGAAAACATGAAAGCCTTTGGGAAACCAAAGGCTTTTTTGTTATCTCGACATCTTTCAACGATAATGAGCTCCATGATTACCGTATTTCTCATTGGAAACATTGCATCCGGGAAGTCGAGTGCCGCACGCTACCTGGAATCGAGGGGAGCGTATCGCATCGACCTTGATCATGAGTGCAAAGCCCTCTACGTTCCCGGTTCTTCGCTTGTTCAGCGTATCTCCCATGTATTCGGTAATGACGTGCTCGATGATGGTGGTAGTATTCGTGCCCATGCTCTTGCTCGGCGTGCGTTTGACGATCCCGCTTCTACCGCACGTCTCGAGTCGATCGTGTATCCTGCGCTCATCGAGCGACTGAATGAGCTCATTGCATCTCTTGAGGCTCGGTTGGATCCCTGCGCGCTCGTCATCGTAGAAGTTTCTGCACCGAGCTCGTTTTTAGACGCCTTCTCCCTTGCCGATGAAGTACTTGCAATTACCGCTCCGCTCAACGTGCGTCGTGACCGCGCGCTTCTCCGTGGTATGACGGAGACCGACTTCAACGCGCGTGTCGCTATTCAGCCAAGCGACGATGCGCTACGGTCGCTGTCCTCTGCTGTTATCGAAAACGCTGGAACGGAAGAGGACCTGCATCGTCAACTCGATGCATGGGCGGCAAGTATTTGTTCGAAATCTTCCGAGATTGGTAGCGCCCATGCTTAAACATCTTCGTTGCGCTGGGTGGCTGCGTCTTATTGCGCTCATTCCGGCACTGGTGTTCTGCCTTATCTCGACGGTGTATTCCTATGCGCCGGCCGCGTTGATCAAACCGCTCTTTCCGCTTGAGTATGAGGAGCATATCCAAGTCGCCTCTGAGCAATATAAGGTTGATCCCTACCTTATTGCGGCGATTATCGAGAGCGAGTCCAATTGGAACCCGAGGGCGCGCTCTTCACGCGACGCGATGGGACTCATGCAGCTCTTGCCCGAGACTGCTCAGGATATGGTGGATATGGGCTACGTTGATGGTGGTCGCTACGACACGAGCGATCTTCTCGATCCGGAGACGAACATCGTTTTTGGTGCTGCGTACCTTCGCTACCTGCTTGACTATTACGACGGCGCCGTTGATCGTGCTATCGCAGCCTACAATGCCGGTATCGGCAACGTTGAGGACTGGGTGGTGGAAGACACGGCTTTGCATAATGCGATTACCTTCCCCGAGACACAGGCGTATCTCGTGCGCGTTCTCAACGCTTATAATCGCTATAGTGAACTGTATGCAAATCGCTTCGCGGATGCGTCGTAGTCGATGCATGTGCGCGGTCTGCTCCTGCGTTACGATATGCCCTCTTTCTGCCAAAAGGGACAGTCCCTTTTGGCATGCCATTAGGGACTGTCCCTTTTGGCGGGCGGTGAGCGAGGAGGTTTGAGGATGGAAGCATTCGAAGTGGAGCGTGTGGGCGGCGAGCTTCGTCGGTTCGGCGTTGCCGGAGAACCGGTGAAGTTCGAGGTCGTGAGCCCGTTCGAACCTTCGGGCGATCAGCCGGAGGCCATCCAATCCTTGGTAGACGGTGTGCGCGCGGGAGACCGCTACCAAGTACTGCTGGGCGTGACAGGATCCGGCAAGACCTATACGATGGCGAAGACCATCGAAGCACTCGGCAAACCAACGCTCGTCATGGCACCGAATAAAACACTCGCTGCTCAGCTCGCGAGCGAGCTGCGCGAGTTCTTTCCCCATAACGCCGTTGTGTATTTCGTGTCCTACTACGATTATTACCAGCCCGAAGCGTACGTGCCCCAGTCGGATACGTATATCGAGAAGGACGCCTCGATCAACGAGGAAGTCGAGATGCTCCGCCATCAAGCGACATCCCAACTGCTGAGTCGGCGCGATGTGATCGTTGTGGCAAGTGTCTCGTGCATCTACGGCATCGGCTCACCAGAAGATTATGCCGGCCTAGCGCCGAACGTGGACAAGAAGACGCCGCTCGAGCGCGATGAGTTCATCCATGCGCTCATCGACATCCAATACGATCGCAACGACTTCGACCTGGCGCGCGGCACGTTTCGCGTGCGAGGGGACGTGGTCGACGTGTTCCCCCCGTATGCCGAGCATCCCCTGCGCTTTGAGTTCTTCGGCGACGAGGTGGAACTCATCGCCGAGATTGATGAGGTCACGGGCGAGATTCTGCGTGAATACGATGCCATTCCCGTATGGCCGGCGTCGCATTACGTGACCGAGAAGCCCAAGGTGCGTGCGGCGATCAGAACGATCGAGGACGAGTGCGCGGCGCGTGTGGCGGAGCTCAAGGCTGCCGACAAGCTGCTCGAGGCGCAGCGTTTGCAGCAGCGCACCGACTACGACCTCGAGATGCTCGAGACCATGGGATATTGCAACGGCATCGAGAACTATTCGCGTCATCTCGATGGCCGCCGTGCGGGCGATCCGCCGTACACGCTCATCGACTACTTCCCGAAGGATATGCTCTGCATCATCGATGAGAGCCACGTGACGGTACCGCAGATTCGTGGTATGCACGAGGGCGATCGCTCGCGCAAGGTGACGCTTGTGGAACATGGCTTCCGTTTGCCCTCTGCTCTCGATAACAGACCGCTGCGCTTCGACGAGTTCGAGGCGCGCATCCCGCAGTTCATCTATGTGAGCGCCACGCCCGGCGATTATGAGCTGCGCGTGAGCCAGAACAACGTGGAGCAGATCATTCGTCCCACGGGACTGCTCGACCCCAAGATCGACGTGCGTCCGGTGCATGGCCAGATCGATGACCTTCTGGACGAGATCCGCGTGCGAACGGCGCGCCATGAGCGCGTGCTCGTGACGACGCTCACGAAGCGCATGGCCGAAGACCTCACCGACCACCTGCTCGATGCCGGCGTGAAGGTGAACTACATGCATTCGGATACGGCGACGATGGATCGCGTGGAGGTCCTGCGCGACCTGCGGCAGGGGAAGATCGATGTGCTCGTGGGCATCAACCTGTTGCGCGAGGGCCTGGATCTGCCTGAGGTATCGCTCGTGGCGATCCTCGACGCAGACAAAGAGGGATTCTTGCGCAACCGGCGCTCGCTCATCCAGACAATCGGACGCGCGGCGCGCAATGCCGATGGTGCCGTGGTGATGTATGCAGATACGATCACGGATTCCATGCGCGAGGCGATCGATGAGACGAACCGACGCCGATCGATTCAGATGGCGTTCAACGAGGAGCACGGCATCGAGCCGAAGACCGTGCGCAAGGCCATCAACGACATCTCGACGTTCATCGCCGAGGCGGACGAAAACGTGGGAAAGCGCGACCGTTCGCGCGGCGATACGCTCGGCCACGGCGCGTTCTTCACACCTGCGGGAGACGGTACGGACGAGGCGCCGGGCTTCGAGGAGTCGAGCGGGCAGCGTCTTGCCGAAGAGCTTGCGAGCCTGCCGAAGGACGAGCTCCAGCGTATCGTGGCGACCATGGAAGAGGATATGCGAAGCGCCTCCGAGGCCATGGACTTCGAGGAGGCGGCGCGCCTGCGCGACGCGATTGTGCACATCAAGGCGGTACTCGAGGGTTCGAGCGAGGATGAAGCGATGGAGGCGTTACGGAGAACCGCTCGCAAGGGGAGCGTGTTCGGCGGCGGGCGCAAGCGCCAGGGCTGGAAGGGCAAGCACTAAGGTGAGGAAATCGCCTCGCTTGCCCCTGCGGCGATGTTAAAAAACCCCTGGGGTATTTTTACAACCGGCTAAAAGGCGCGGAAACGGGCGTAGCGGGCGGCGAGGAGTTCCTCGGAGCCCAGAGAGGCGAGCTCATCGAAGGAGGCCATAGAAAGCCGCACAATGCGGCTTGCGAGCTCCTCGGGGCTGCAGTCGTCGTCTATGGATCCCTCCACGATGCCAAGTTCGATAAGGCGGTCTGCCGTGAGGCCGAGCGCATCGGCGGCATCCGCAGCACGATCGGTGGATTTCCACAGGATAGACGCGCAACCTTCAGGGCTTACCACGGAATAGACGGCATGGTCGAGGATGTAGACGCGGTCTCCTCCTGCGAGCGCGAGTGCGCCGCCGCTCCCGCCCTCTCCGGTGATGAAGCTCACGAGCGGCGTGCGCAATCCCGCCATGGTTACGAGATTCGAGGCGATGGCCTCTCCCTGGCCGCGTTCTTCCGCGCCGATGCCGCAATAGGCGCCGGCGGTGTCGATGAGGCAAAGCACCGGCCTGCAGAAACGTTCTGCCTGCCTCATGAGGCGCTGCGCTTTGCGGTAACCCTCCGGATGTGCGGAGCCGAAGTTGCGTGCAACGCGTTCCTTGGTGGAGCGTCCGCGTTCGGTCGCGATTACGGTGACGGCGCGCCCGTCTTTCCATGCGATGCCGCCCACGATAGCCGGATCGTCGCCATAAAGCCTATCGCCGTGCAGCTCCACGAAGCCATCGAAGCCGAGCTCGATGAGCTCGAGCGCGGTGGGGTGGTCTGCCGAGCGAGCCGCTCGCACGATGTCGTACGCGCCGCTTGGAGCCTTGCCGGCTTTGCCGCCCCGTTTGACGATCTTCGAGAGCAGTGTATGGGGCTTGTGCGAGCAGTCGAGGCGATGCGGCGCATCGGCGGCGGGGGTGCGGCCGCCGTGAAGCGCAAGGAGCTCGGCGATGGTTCGGGGGACTTCCGCGCGCGGGACGACGCGATCGATGAAGCCATGTTCAAGCAGAAATTCCGAGCGTTGGAAGCCGTGGGGGAGGCGCTTGTGCGTCGTCTGCTCCACGACGCGCGGGCCTGCGAAGGCGATGAGGGCGCCCGGTTCGGCGAGGATGATATCGCCCTCCATCGCAAAGCTCGCCGTGACGCCTCCGGTGGTGGGGTCGGTGAGCAGGGAAATGTAGGGAAGGCGCGCTTCGGCGAGCTTGCGCCGTGCGGCCGAGACCTTCGCCATCTGCATGAGCGAGAGCGTGCCCTCCTGCATGCGTGCGCCGCCGGAAACCGTGATACCTACCACGGGGAGCCCGCGCTCGCACGCCGCTTCGAACGTGCGGCAGATCTTCTCGCCTACAGCTGAGCCCATCGAGCCCATCATGAACTCGCCGTCCATGATGAAGAGGGCGCATGCCTCGCCGCCGATGCGGGCACTGCCGCAGATGACCCCTTCACGCTCGCTTGAACCGCCTTTGGCGGCGGCGAGTTTCTCCTGATAACCGGGGAAGGCGAGCGGATCGGGCGTGGGGATGTCGAGGAACCATGCTTCGAAGCTGTCCTTGTCGACGGTCGCTTCGAGGCGTTTACGTGCGGAGAGACGTAGATGGTGACCGCAGCGGGGGCATACATCGAGCGCTTGCTCGAGCAGCTCTTGGTCGATGATGCGGCGGCACCCCGGGCACTTCACATAGGCGTGGCGCTGGGGCATCTCGACGGGTACGTCGGTGATGGGGCCTTCGAGTTTGTTGACGGCGATGCGTTTAGCGCTCATACAGATGCTCCATGAGGTCGGTGTGGTAGCAGCCCGACAGGAATTCGGGGTTGGCGAGGATGTCGAACATGAGGGGCGTATTATGCTCAACGCCTTCGATTCCTAGTTCGGACAGGGCGGCGCGCATCTTCCGAATCGCTTCCTCGCGCGTTCCGGCGCGCACGATGAGCTTGCCGAGCATCGAATCGTAATACGGGGGAACCGATGCTCCCGGGAAGAGCGCGGAGTCGAAGCGCACCCAGGGCCCGTTGGGTACGTGCAGCGTGCTCACGGCGCCGCAGGACGGTACGAGCTCGGGCGTCTCGGCGTTGATACGGCACTCGATGGCGTGCTTCGAGGTTGCGATATCCTCCTGCGAAAAGGGGAGCGCGACGCCTGCGGCAACGCGCAGCTGCCACTTTACGAGGTCGATATCGGTCACGAATTCCGTGACGGGATGCTCTACCTGCAGACGGGTGTTCATCTCCATGAAGTAGAATTGGCCGTCGTCGGTGTAGAGGTATTCGATGGTGCCCGCGCCTTCGTAGCCTACGGCGCGTGCGAGGTCGCGGGCGGCGGTGTACATGCGTTCGCGCACCTCATCGTGGCCGTCGAGGCAGGGAGCGGGGCTCTCCTCGACGAGTTTTTGGTTGCGGCGCTGCACAGAGCATTCGCGTTCGCCGAGCGTTACGACGTTGCCGTGCGCGTCGGCAAGAATCTGCACCTCGACATGGTGTGCTGGTGCGATGAACTTCTCCATGTAACATTCGCCGTCGCCGAAGGCGGCTTCGGCTTCCGCCTTCGCCTCGACGAATGCCCGACCGGCGTCTTCGGCGCGCTCGACCTTGCGGATTCCGCGGCCGCCGCCACCGGAACGCGCCTTGATGAGCACGGGGCAGCCGATGCGCCGCGCCTCCGTTTCCGCCTCTTCCGCAGAGGAAATGAGATCGCAACCGGGAACGACGGGCACACCGGCTTCGCGGGCGGTGCGGCGCGCGGCGTCCTTGTCGCCCATGCGGTCGATGACCTCGGGTGCGGGGCCTACGAAGACCAGGCCGTACTCCTGGCAGCTGCGCGCGAACCCAGCGTTCTCCGATAGAAATCCGTATCCCGGGTGTATGGCGGTCGCTCCGCTCGCCGCGGCGACGGTGAGGATAGCGTCTTCGTTGAGGTAGCTCTCCTGTGGGCGCGGACCGCCGATACAGTAGGCTTCATCCGCGAGGCGAATGTGGAGGGCATCGGCGTCGGCGGTGGAATGAACCGCGACGGTCTGCACGCCCATCTCCTTGCACGCGCGGATAATGCGCACTGCGATCTCGCCGCGGTTGGCAATGAGGATCTTTTCGAACATATGCCCTCCGAATTAGGCGTTTTGGGCACCGGTATCCGCTGGCATGAGCGCGAACGACATGTCGGCGACGCAGCAGAGCTCGCCTGCGACGCGCGCTTCACCGTGAGCGAAATGGAAAGGCCCGCGCGAGCGCGTGATGCGGCACGTGAGCTCAACGGTGTCGCCAGGGCGAACGGGATGCTTGAATCGCACCTTGTCGAGGCTCGTGTAGAAGGGCGTCACACCCGCGCGCGAAAGGCCGCTTTCCATGAGCACGCAGCAGTTCTGCGCGAGCATCTCGCAAAGGATCACGCCGGGAACCACGGGGTTGCCGGGGAAGTGCCCTTGGACGAAGAACTCATCGCCCTTGATGGTGATGCGCCCGCGCGCTTCCCCGTCCACCACTTCGGCCTCGTCGAGCAGGAGCATGGGTGCTCGGTGCGGAAGGATGGTCTCGAGCTCGGTACGGTTCATCACGCTTCACCAACTTCCTTCGCATCGGGCTCGATGGCCATGATGCGGGCTCCGAATTCAACAAGGTCGCCATCGGCGGCATCGATGGCCACGATGGTGCCGTCGGTTTCCGCCACGACCTCGTTCATGAGCTTCATGGCCTCGATGATGCAAAGCGTGTCCCCACGCCTCACATGGGCGCCGAGGGCGACGAACGGCTCGGCGTCGGGAGACGGAGCGGCGTAGAAGACGCCCACCATGGGCGCGGTGACGGGTACCGTAGGCGTGGCGTCTTCAGAACGGAAGGCTTCTGCGCCAAGATTCGGCTGCGTAGGCGTAGCGCCCGCCACGGCGGTCTCTGCAAGGGGGAGCGGTGCCACGATGGCCGCGGCAGGTGCGGGCGCGCTCGGGGTCATGCGCTCGAGTTCGATGACGCGCCCGTCCTCTTCCGAGAGCCGGACACGGGTGAGGCCGTGGTTTTCCATAAGGGCAGCGACCTCGTTGAGCTTGCTAGAATCGATGTTCATGGTTAATCCTCGTATGCCTTGAATGCCAGCGCCGCGTTGTGCCCGCCGAATCCGAGATTCGTCGAAAGGGCGGTGCGGATCGGGACGGTTATCGCGTGATTAGGCGTATAGTCCAGGTCGCAGTCGGGATCGGGCTCGCAATAGCCGATGGTGGGCGGGATGACGCCTTCCTCGATCACGCGAGCGCACACGGCCGCTTCGAGTGCGCCGGTTGCACCGAGCATATGCCCGGTCATGGATTTCGTCGAAGAGATATGGGCTGTGCGCGCAGCGTCTTCTCCCAGCGCTTGCTTGATGCCGAGTGTCTCGGAAGCATCGTTGAGCTTGGTGGAGGTTCCGTGCGCGTTGATGTAGATGCCTTCGGTCGCGTCAATGCGCGCCTCTTCTATTGCGATGCGGATCGCGCGCGTGACGCCCGCGGCATCGGGAGCGGGGCTCGTGATGTGGTACGCGTCGGCCGTGTTGCCGTAGCCTGCGACCTCGCAGTAGATGTGAGCGCCGCGCGCCCGTGCGTGCTCGAGCTCCTCGAGCACCAGCACGCAGGCGCCTTCACCCATCACGAAGCCGTCGCGGTTCTTATCGAAGGGGCGGCATGCGGTCGCAGGGTCGGGGTTGCGCGTGAGCGCCTTGCAGTTCGTGAAGCCGGCGATGGCCTCGGGCACTATGCAGGCCTCTGCGCCGCCTGCGAGCACGGCGTCTGCATAGCCGTGCTTGATGGCGCGAAACGCTTCTCCTACCGTATGGGCGGACGTCGCGCACGCGGTGACGACGGGCAGGGTAGGACCGGTGAGATGGTGACGGATGGATACCTCTCCAGCGGCCATGTTCGCGATCATCATGGGGATCATGAACGGGGGGCAGCGGCGGAACCCACGCTCGCGCATGGTGTCGACGGCTGCGGTGTACGAGGCCATGCCGCCGATGCCCGACCCGATGTACACGCCGACGCGGCTCCGATCGAGATCTTCGGCATCATCGAAGCCGGCGTCCTGCATCGCCTCATCGGACGCAGCGAGCGCGTATTGCACGTTGAGGTCTTTGTGGCGAACGTCCTCGCCGAGGCGTTCGGCCCCATCGAAGCCTTTGACCTCGGCAGCGACGGTGACCTTGAGGCCATCGGTGCTGATGTTTGCGATGGGCGCGATGCCGCTCGTGCCGGCAACGAGTGTATCCCAGCTTTCCCGGGCGGTGAGGCCAACGGGTGAGACGGCGCCCATGCCCGTGATGACGACCCTGCGTTCCATGCTGTCTCTCCTTTTACCTGCGATGCGTGTGGTTGAAATCGAATGTGATGAGCGGTAGGGCGATTGCTCGGCGCAAGCGCCCTACATCGCCATGCCGCCGTCGATGCGGATGACTTCGCCGGTTATATAAGCGGCGCTATCGCTTACGAGGAAGGCGACGAGCTTCGCGACTTCCTGCGCCTGTCCAAGTCGGCCAAGCGGGATCTGCTGCTCGTAGCGCTCGCACACCGCATCGCCGAGCTGCCCGGTCATATCGGTCTCGATGAAGCCGGGCGCGATAGCGTTCACCGTTACTCCCCGGGAGGCGAGTTCGCGGGCACATGCTTTGGTGAGGCCGATGAGGCCGGCTTTCGAGGCGGCGTAGTTCGCCTGTCCAGCGTTGCCCATGAGACCAACGATGGAGCTCATGTTGACGATGCGTCCGCCGCGCTGGCGCATGAAGGAGCGGGTCAGCGCGCGCGTCATGTGGTAGGCGCCTTTGAGGTTCACATCGATCACGCGGTCGAAGTCGTCTTCGCGCATGCGGGCGAGCAGGGTGTCGCGTGTGATGCCGGCGTTGTTCACGAGGGCCCAGACGCCGCCGAAATCTGCGAGCACCTGTTCTGCGCACGCGGTGGCCGTCTCTGCATCCGCCACATCGCACCGGTAGATGCGAGCAGATGCGCCGAGCTTTTCCACCTGGGCGGCGGTTTCGCGGGCGGCCTCTTCGTTTCCAGCGTAGACGATTGCGATGTCGAAGCCCGCTTGTGCAAGTTCCTCGCAGATGGCGCGGCCGATGCCGCGCGAACCTCCGGTGACGAGCGCGCATCGGCGCTTCTGTGTTGTCTGCTCTGCCATGGAACCTCCTAGTTTGCGGAAATGAACCCGGCCGCCCCGAGCTCGGCGAGCACCGCATCAAGCTCTTCAGGTGTTTCGCACGAAAGGACTTTGACGTCGCTTAGCGTGCGCTTCGCAAGACCGGTCAGCGTTTTTCCGGGACCGACTTCGATGAACGTGTCGATGCCGCGGCGTTCGAGCTCGTGCAAGGTGTTCACCCACTGGACGGGGTGAGATGCCTGCGCAGCGAGCGTCTCGGCGCGCTCTTGGGCGGCCGCCTCATCTGAACCGCTCGGGTAGGGGGCGGCGGTGAGATTCGCGATGACGGGGATGCGCGGAGCGGCGAATTGAACGTTACCGCCCAGATAGGCTGCAAGTTCGCGCGAGGCCTGCTCCATATACGGGCTGTGGAACGCGCCCGAGACCGCGACGGGCATGCTGCGCCCACCAGCGGCTTTCACCAGGACATCGAGCGCTTCGAGTGCCTCGGGCGAGCCCGCCACGACGGTCTGCTTAGGACTGTTGTAGTTCACCGGCCACGCTTCCCCCGCCTCGCGCGCCAAGCGCTCGACCGTTTCCGCATCGAGCTTGAGCACAGCGCGCATGGAGCCGAGATGCCTCCTCGCCGCTGCGTCCATGAATCGGGCGCGGTGGCAGACGAGTTTGAAGCCCTGTGCGTCGCTCAGAGCGCCCGCGAAGGTGAGCGCGGCGACCTCTCCCAGGGAGAACCCGGCGACGGCTGCCGGCGTTATGCCGTGAGCCTCGAGTGCTCTCGCGCAAGCGAGGTCGCAGGCAAATACGCAGGGCTGCGTGTTGGCGGTCTGGTTGAGCTCATCGGCGGTGCCGCTGAAGCATTGGTCGCTCGTACCGGGGCGTAGGGCGTCCGCCGTGGCGAAGACCGCTTGCGCGGCAGCTTCGCGTTCGGCGAGCGCAGCGCCCATGCCGGGATGCTGGGCGCCCTGGCCGGCGAAGAGAAAGGCTACGCCACCCATTGGCTTGCCCCCTTAAGCAGTGCCTCGGCACCGCCCACGATGTCATCGACGATCTGCGCGGCGCTCTGGCGCTCGTGAACGAGGCCGGCGACCTGTCCGCACATGAACGAGCCTTCCTCGTAGTTGCCGTCCTTTGCCGCCTTGCGGAGCGCGCCGGCACCCATCTGCTCGAGTTCTTCGATTGGGGCTCCCTCGTTTTCGCGCTTGGCGAAAGCGTTGGTGAAGGGCGTCTTGAGGCAGCGAACCGCATGGCCGGTACGGCGACCGGTGACGAGCGTGGAGATGTCCTTGGCCTTGAGCACGCGCTCTTTGTATTCCTCGGAGACGGTGCATTCCTCTGCCACGAGGAAGCGCGTACCCACCTGGACGCCGCGCGCCCCGAGCATGAAGGCGGAGGCCATGCCGCGACCGTCGGCGATGCCGCCCGCCGCGATGACGGGGATGTTCACGGCGTCGACAACCTGCGGGACGAGCGCCATGGTGGTGGCATCCCCCACGTGCCCGCCGCTTTCGCCGCCTTCGGCGATCACGGCAGCGGCGCCGGCGCGCTCAACGATGCGGGCGAGTCCCACGGATGCTACGACGGGAATGACCTTGATGCCAGCCTCGTTCCATGCCTTCATGTACTTCACGGGGTTGCCGGCTCCCGTTACGACCACAGGCACGTGCTCTTCGATGACAACCTGGGCGACTTCATCTGCAAACGGGCTCATGAGCATGACGTTCACACCGAAGGGCTTGCTTGTTTTGGCGCGGAGCGCCTGGATTTCGGAACGGAGCCACTCGGCGTTCGCGTTCATCGCGGCTATGATGCCAAGGCCGCCTGCTTCGGATACTGCCGATGCGAGGGAGGCGTCGGCGATCCATGCCATGCCGCCTTGGAAGATGGGCTTTTCGATGCCCAGCGTCTCGCAGATGGGGGAGCGCAGCATCTTAGTTCTCCATGAGCGACTCGATGAGCTCGACGAGCTCGCCCACGGTCTCGGGGTTGGATTCGGTCTCGATCTCGATATCGAACTCATCCTCGCAGGCGATGACTGCCTCGACGGTCGCGAGGCTGTCGAGGCCGGCGTCGGCGAGCTTGGTGTCGAGCGTGAGCTCGCCCTCGGTGCCGCCGTTGTCGCGGATGATGGCGCAGATGCGATCGAACGTGGTGTTTGCCATGATGGTTTCTCCTTTTTCTATCTTCCTCGCGCGGGATGCGCGGAGGCTACGTTGCGTGCTGGGCTACTCCCAGCGAATGAGGTACGAGCCCACATCAAGGCCCGCGCCGAAACCCACGAGCGCGATGAGGTCGCCGGCGTGGAGCTCGCCTGATCGAGCGAGCACGTCGAGGGTATAGGGGATGCAGGCGCTCGAGATATTGCCCGTTGTGCGCAGCGTGCGCGCCACGCGGTCATTCTCGATGCCGAGTCGTTGAGATGCGGCGGCGAGGATACGGTCGTTCGCTTGGTGGAATACGAAGTGGTCGATGTCCTCGAGCTCGATATGCGCGGTCTCGCAGAGCTTGTGCACGGCATCGCAGATGGCATTGACGCCGAACTTGAAGACGCGGCGGCCGTTCATGGCGAGCATGCTTTGCGGGGACCGCACGGAGGCGAAGGGCGAGGTGCCGGGTACGCCGGGAACGGAGAGCGCGGCGGTATCGGGAGCGGTCGAGAGCTCGATGGCGAGCGGGCTTGCGCCTCCGGCTTCGATCACGCATGCGGCGGCTCCGTCACCGAAAAGCACGCATGTGGCGCGATCTGTCCAGTCGAGCAAACGCGACATCTGCTCTGCGGCGACGATCAGGGCGCGCCTCGCTCTGCCTCGTGCAAAGAAGCCGTCTGCGATATCGAGCGCGAAGACGAAACCGGCGCAGGCAGCGGACACGTCGAAAGCCGGGCAGGAAGCCCCGATTTGCTCTGCGATGGCGCAGGCTTGCGCAGGTAGGATATGGTCGCCCGACGTAGTCGCGCACACGATGAGATCGAGTTCCGATGCCGTGACGTCGGCCGCTTCAAGAGCGCGCAGGCTTGCGGCGCATGCAAGGTCGTCAAGCGTTTCGAAAGTGCATACGCGGCGCTCCTTGATGCCGGTGCGCGTGAAGATCCACTCGTCGGTGGTGTCGAGGAACTGCGAGAGATCGTCGTTCGTTATGCATCGCTCGGGTAGGGCAGAGCCCGTTCCGATGATATGAAAAGACATGAAAGCCTCGCTTTGCGTAAGTTATTGACGTTATATTAATAAACGTCAACCACACATACGCTAGCAAAGCTCCGGCGTGCGAGCGCCCCGAACATTGAAAATTGCGCGCCGCGTCACGCTTTATCCATGTTTGACGAATGGTCAACGGCGTCTCTCCCGGCCGGTCGCCCTGCGTTCCGCTTCGCTTGTCCTCGCACG
>UPXY01000038.1 GCA_900538305.1 uncultured Collinsella sp. | reverse complement strand
CCCCCAGCCAATAACCCCCGTCCCCACTGGCGGGCAGTCCCCGTCCCCGATGGCGAGTCCCCGATGGCGGGCGGCGGCGTAGCTAAAGCGCTCTGCGGGCGAGCTCGAGGCAGCCCATAACGCCCTGCTTGCCGTCGAGCGAGTTGCGCACGATGTAGTGCTCGAGGTCGTCCATCTCGGGTGTCACGATGTAGCCGCCGAGCTCTTCTGCGGCTTTGGGGCGTGCGAGCTCGACGATGGGCGTGTGATCGGCCACGCCGCCGCCGATGATGATCTTCTGCGGCGAGTAGCACAGGATGTACATAGCGAGCGCCTGTCCCAGATAGCCGGCGAGGATATCCATGGCCTCGGGATCTTCGGCCATATCGCCGCCGCTCTTCCCCCAGCGCTTCCTGATGCCAGCGCCGGAGATAAGACCTTCCAGGCAGCTTGCATGGAACGGGCAGGAGCTATCGGTCGCGATGGGATCGCGCGGGTCGGGCCTCATGGGGACGTGACCGGCTTCGGGGTGCATCATGCCGTGTACGAGCACCCCGCCCGAGAGTACGCCCGCCCCCACGCCGGTGCCGATGGTGAGATAGAGCACCGTGTCGAGCCCCTGCGCGCAACCGAAGGTCGCTTCGCCCAGGCAGGCGACGTTGACGTCGGTATCGTAGCCGCAGGGGATGCCAAGCGGTTTCTGAAGCGAGCCCAAAAGGTCGAAGTCGCTCCAATGGGGTTTGGGAGTCTTCAAGATCTGTCCGTAGCGCGGTGAAGTCGGGTTCACGGCGGTGGGGCCGAACGCGCCAATGCCGAGCGCGGCGATACCCTTGCTCTGGAACCATGCCGTGCAGGCGGCTGCCGTTTCCTCGGGAGTCGTGGTGGGAATCTGCTCGGACTCCACGATAGTGCCGTCGGCGTAGCCCGTCGCGCAGACCATCTTCGTGCCGCCGGCTTCGAGTGCGCCCAAAAGAACGTTTTCCATGTTTGCTCGGCTCCCTTTCTCGCGCCAGGGTTTTTCACCTACTATAGTAGGGTGGCTTTGCGACCGATATGCACATATGCTCGCAGTATATGACCCATTTGGGACGGGTTTTGCTGAGTCGCTTGGCCCATTTGGGACGGGCTTGGCTGAGTCATCGGCTCGAGCCGTCCGCGGGAATGTTGGACGGGAAGGGGAGGCCATGGCCGCGACGATCGCCATCATCGGTGCGCTCGAGAAGGAAGTGCGCGGGATATGCGATGCGTTGGAAGATGCGTTTGACGAAGAAACCGCTGGCATTCGCATCGCAGGCGGACGCTATGCTGGTCATGACGTGGTGGCAACGACCGCCGGCATGGGTACGGTGAACGTCGCTGCCGCAACGCAGCTGCTCATCAGCGCGTACGATGCGAACACGGTGATCTTCTCTGGCATCGCAGGCGGTCTCAACCCGGCGTTGCATATCGACGACATCGTGATCGGTGAGCACCTGCGCTACACGGATACCGATACCGCGCTTATCGCGGAGTCCGCGCCCGGGCTCGAGGAGTTCGCCTCTACGCCTTCTCTTGTCGACCTGGCTGAGCAGGTGCTCCGCGACCGCGGCTACCATGACATTGGGGGCACGCCTGGTTGTGATTCGCCCGGTTACCTGCGCGGAACCATCGCCACGGGCAACCGTTTCGTGACGGGCGCAGACATGCGCGCCGCGGTGGTCGAAGCCACGCAGGCCGACTGCGCGGAGATGGAAGGAGCTGCGGTGGCGCACGTTGCGGCGAAAAACGGCATCGCCTGCCTCGTGCTGCGCGCTATCTCCGACAACTGCGACGAGGCGTACGATGCCTTCTGCGAGCGCGATTTCGACCTGGACGGTTATGCACGCCGCGCGAGCGAGATCGCACTCGAGATCGTCTCGCGGCTCGATTGATACCATCTGAACAGACTGCTTTTTGTTTTTGACAGGGGTTCCAACATGTCAGATTCCATCAACTACCAGCTTGCGCATTTCGTGGCGAGCTATGGCAAGGCGTCGCAGATTCCACCGTCGACGTGTCCCGAGGTGAGCTTTGTCGGTCGTTCGAACGTGGGCAAGTCCTCCATCATGAACAAGATTTTCGGCCGCAAAGGATTGGTGAAGGTTTCGAGCACACCGGGCAAGACGAGCAACGTGAACTTCTTCGAGGCGGACGGCGTACATTTCGTCGACCTACCCGGGTACGGCTTCGCGCGGCGCTCCAAAGCAGAGCGCGACCGCTGGGCGCAGCTTATCGGTGATTTCTTCGACCTCGAGCGCAGCTTCAATCTGGTGGTCTCGCTCGTGGATATCCGCCATGATCCGAGCGTGCTCGATCACCAGATGATTGCGTTTCTGCAGGAAAGCGAGCTGCCGTTCGTGGTGGCACTTACCAAAGCGGACAAGCTCAGCCGTGGCAAGCAGAATCAGCAGCTTGCAGCGATTAAAAAGCAGCTCAACGTACCCGCGGAAGACATCATCGTGACGAGTTCCGAGACCGGGCAGGGCATCGACGAGCTCAAGCATCGCATCGAGGCAGCCTGCCTGTAGCGATACGTTCAGTACCCGATACTGAAATAATCATTAGGGATAGGAAGCTTGCCGCTTGCCGAGGGCGTTCGTCCGCCGAACAGCGTGGTTGTGGTACGCTCGTAGTGGCTGAGATTTGCAGTCAAAGAGTCCAAATATACGGACGTTCAAGGGGAACACGTGGCCACACCATTGGATTTCAGCGGCAAGGAGCAGCTGTACCGGCAGCTGTACGACATCCTGTTCCAAGACATCATCGGCGGCGTGTACGCCGTGGGTGACCTTATTCCATCGGAATCCGAGCTCATGGAGCAGTACGGCGTCTCGCGTGCGACAGCGCGGCGGGCGATGGAGATGCTCTCCGACAACGGTATGATCAGCAAGCGCCGGGGTATTGGGTCGGAGGTTATCGCGAGCCGCCCTAAGTCCGACCTCACCCATGTGACGAGCTTCTTGAAGAAAAGCAGTGATGACCGGGTCATCGCGCAGAAACGCCTCGTCGACGCGGTGATCATCCCTGCGAGCGGCGAGATCGCCCAGGCGCTCCGCCTTGACGAGGGCGCGGACGTGTACCGGCTGCGCCGCGTGCGCTATAGCGGGGAGCGCCCGTTGTACCTCGAGATCAACTACTTCGAGCGCGCGTTTCTGCCCGACGCCATCAACCGCGACTTCTCGCGCGAGTCACTGCGCGCCTACATTAGCGATGAGCTGCATGTGCGCTGGCGCCAGGCCACGCAGGAGATTCGCGCGATCGTGGCCGACGACGAGCTTGCCTATCTCCTGAAGATCGAGGTAGGGGAGCCGCTGCTCTTCAGCAAGCGCATCTCCTTCGACATGCAGGGAACACCGCGCGAGTTTGTGACGACGTACTACCGTGCCGACCATTACCATATCGAGGTCGAGCTGGACGCATAAGAGCGCGGGGCTGCTGGCACGTGCTTCGTACGCCACACATGCCCGGCAACCTGCTTCTGCACCACCCTTTTCAGCTCCTTACTAAAACCTTGCAGATTTCCTCTAGTCAAATGTACGTATATTCGTATAATCAAACCGGCAACACAGTATGCACGAGAAAGAGGACGGTATGGCTCAGCCTGTAATCGGTACCCCCTGGAAGAAACTGGACGCGTCTGTGTCGGATGCTGCGCTCGAGGGCGTGGACAAGTACTGGCGGTGCGCGAACTATCTCGCCGTCGGTCAGATCTATCTGCGCAGTAACCCGCTTATGCGCAAGGATTTCGTGGATGAGAAGACCGGCGAGCCGCGCGATTTCGGTCGTGCGGACGTGAAGCACCGCCTAGTGGGCCACTGGGGCACCACGCCGGGCATCAACTTCCTCATGGGACACACGAACCGTCTCATCGCCGATCACCAGCAGAGCGCCATCTTCCTCATGGGACCCGGTCACGGTGGCCCGGCGGGTACGGCGCAAAGCCTCCTCGACGGCACCTACCGCGAGCGCTACCCCGAGATCACCGATGACGAGGCTGGCCTGCAGACGTTCTTCCGCCGCTTCTCCTATCCGGGCGGCATCCCGAGTCACTTCGCACCCGAGACGCCGGGCTCCATTCACGAGGGCGGCGAGCTGGGGTATACGCTCTCTCATGCCTACGGCGCGGTGCTCGACAACCCGAGCTTGCTCGCTGTGGCGGTAGTGGGCGACGGCGAGGCGGAGACCGGTCCTTTGGCGACCGGTTGGCAGGCGAACAAGCTTGTGAACCCGGCGACGGACGGCATCGTCCTGCCGATTCTTCACCTCAACGGCTACAAGATCGCGAACCCTACGATCCTCGCGCGCATCTCGGACGAGGAGCTCGAGCAGTTCTTCCGCGGTATGGGCTATAACCCGCATGTGTTCGTGGCCGGCTTCGACGACGAAAGCCATGCTTCGATCCACCGTCGTTTCGCCGAGCTCCTGGAGCTGGTGTTCGACGAGATCTGCGATATCAAGGCACGTGCGCAGGCGCAGGTGGATGCCGGCGGCGAGGCGACGCGCCCGGTCTATCCTATGATCGTGTTTCGCACGCCCAAGGGCTGGACGTGCCCCAAGCACATCGACGGCAAGAAAACCGAAGATTCGTGGCGCGCTCACCAGGTGCCGCTCGCCTCGGCGAAGGACACGCACGAGCACTTCCGCGTGCTGCGCGGCTGGCTGCGCTCCTATGCACCGGAGGAGCTCTTCACACCCGAAGGCCAGATCCGTCCCGAGGTGACGGCATTCATGCCGGAAGGAGACCTGCGTTTGGGGGCTAACCCCAACGCCAACGGCGGCACGGTGCGCCGGGAGCTTGTGCTGCCGGACATCCATACGCACGAGGTGCCGATCGCCGAGCACGGCCACGGCTGGGGACAGACCGAGGCGGCACGAGTCTTTGGTGCCTACACGGCCGACGTGCTCGCGCAGAATCTTGATGACTTCCGCATCTTCGGCCCGGACGAGACCGCCTCGAACCGCCTGCAGGCCGCCTACGACGTGACGCGCAAGCAGTGGGAGGGCGGTTTCTACACGGACGAGGCAAACGACCAGCTCCTCGCAAGCCAGGGCAAGGTCATCGAGCAGCTGTCCGAGCACCAGTGCGAGGGCATGCTCGAGGCGTACGTGCTCACCGGCCGCCACGGCGTGTGGTCGAGCTACGAGAGCTTCATCCATGTGGTGGACTCCATGATCAACCAGCACTGCAAGTGGCTCGAGGCGACTGTACGCGAGATTCCGTGGCGCGAGCCCATCGCGGGGCTCAACATCCTGCTTACGAGCCATTGCTGGCGTCAGGATCACAACGGTTTTTCGCATCAGGATCCCGGCTTCATCGATCTTTTGCTCAACAAGGCGAACGATACGCACGTGGTGAACGCCTACTACCCGGCCGATGCCAATATGGCGCTCGCGGTGGCGCGGCGCGTGTACCAGTCTACGAACTGCGTGAACGCCATCTTCTGCGGCAAGCAGCCCGCGCCGACGTTCAGCACGGTGGACGAGGCGGTGGCGGAGCTCGACGAGGGGCTCGCCGTGTGGCGCTGGGCGTGTACAGCGGATTCGCTCGCCGATGCGAACCTGGTAGTGGCGACCTGCGGCGACGTTCCCACGCTCGAAGCGCTTGCGGCGACTGACATGCTGCGCGAGCTCGGTGTCAAGGTGTGGTTCGTGAACGTCGTCGATCTGCTCAAGATCCAGAACGCGAGCGAGAACGACCGCGCTATCAGCAACGAGCGCTTCGCCGAGCTCTTCGGCGCAGGCGAGAAGCCGGTGCTCTTCTGCTTCCATGCCTATGCGGGTACCATTCGCCGCTTGGTGTGGGACCGTCCCGGCCACGATGCTTGGCGCGTGCATGGTTACGAGGAGAAAGGCTCCACGACCACACCGTTCGACATGCTGCGCCTAAACAACATGGATCGCTGGGAGCTTGCGGCCGACGCGTTGCGTCTGGTGGGTACCGTGCGCGGCGATGCGGACGTGTTCGCCGAGCAAATCTCGGCGTGGGAGGCATTTCGTGAGGAGGCGTTCCAGTTCGCGGTCGACGAGGGGTTCGATCACCCGGCGTTCACGGATTGGGTGTGGCCCGAGGCGGCGGGGCAGGGTGACACCGACGGCGCGCTCTCCGCGACGCAGCTGACTGCCGGCGACAACGAATAGGTGCATCGACATGACGGGGGCGGTGTCCGCTCTAGCTGGCTGGGCACCGTTTCCGTCTCGCGCCCGCCAAGACGATCATTTCGGTGCTAGGTGCTGAAATGATCGTCCTTGAAGGTTTATCCTCGATGTCCGCCGCGGTTGGCTTCTCGGCCTTGCCCGGCGCGGTTGCGACCGTGGGCGTTGCCGCCGCGCTTGTTGGAGCCGCGGGTCTTGCCTGCGTTTCCGTCGCCGCGCCTGCCTGGAGATACCTTGAGTTCTGGGCTTAGGTTATCGTTTCGCTTGGCATGCGGGCGCGTGGGGCGGATGAGGCACTTCGAGCCAAAGCCAATAAGATCGGTGCGTCCGGCCTTCTGTAGAGCTTCGCGCACCAGATCGTAGTTCTCGGGTTTGCGATACTGAATAAGCGCGCGTTGAAGCGCCTTCTCGTGCGCGGTTTTCGGCACGTAGACGGGATCCATGGTGCGTGGATCGACGCCGGTGTAGTACATGCAGGTCGACATCGTGGACGGCGTGGGGTAGAAATCCTGCACCTGCTCGGGCATGTAACCCATGTCGCGCACGTATTCGGCAAGCTCCACGGCTTCCTTGAGCGTGCTGCCGGGATGACTCGACATGAGGTAGGGCACGAGGTATTGCTTCTTGCCGAGCTGCTTGTTCATGCGGCGGTATTCGTCCACGAACCGGTCGTACACGGCACGGCTTGGCTTGCCCATAACAGAGAGCACGGCGTCGCTCACGTGCTCCGGCGCAACCTTGAGCTGGCCGGAAACATGGTGCTCGCAGAGCTCGCGCAGGAAGGTCTGCTTGGGATCGGGGTCGGCGAGCAGGTAGTCGAAGCGGATGCCGCTACGTACGAAGACCTTCTTCACGCCGGGGAGTGCGCGCAGTTCGCGCAAGAGCCGCACGTAATCGCGATGGCTTACGTCCATCTGCCGGCACACGCTCGGCCACAGACAGCGTTTGTTCGTGCAGGCGCCGCGCGTGAGCTGCTTTTTACAGGCTGGTTGGCGGAAGTTCGCCGTGGGACCGCCTACGTCGTTGATGTAGCCCTTGAAGTCGGGTTCTTCGGTGATGCGCTTCGCCTCTGCGAGCAGCGATGTATGGCTGCGCGTTTGCACGATGCGCCCCTGATGGAACGTGAGCGCGCAGAAGCTGCATTCGCCAAAGCACCCGCGGTTCGAGATGAGCGACATCTTGACCTCTTTGAGTGCGGGAATGCCGCCGGCAGCTTCGTAATCTGGATGGTAGCAGCGCGTATAAGGCAGGTCGTATGCTTCGTCGAACTCCGCTTGCGAAAGCGGCTTGGCGGGTGGGTTCTGCACTACGAAGACACTGTGTGGATAGGGCTCTACGAGGCGCTTTCCGCTGAAGGGATCCATGTTTTGATGCTGCGTGTTGAAGCTTTGCGCGTAGACGAGCGGATCGGCGGAAAGCTCATCCCAGCTGGGCAGCTCCACGGCGTCGTAGACGTCGTCGAGCGAGCGCGTGCGCCACACCGTCCCGTCGATATAGGTGATCTGGCTTATGGGAAGGCCAGCATCGAGTGCCTCGGCAAGCTCGATGATCGGTCGCTCGCCCATACCGTAGATGATCATGTCTGCGCCGGAGTCGAGCAGCACGGAGCGCTTGAGGCGGTCTTGCCAATAGTCGTAGTGCGCAAGGCGCCTCAGGCTCGCTTCGATGCCGCCAAGCACGATGGGCGTCTCCTTGAACACGCGTCGGATGAGGTTTCCGTAGACGATCGTCGCGTGGTCTGGCCGAGCGCCCGTCGCGCCGCCAGGGGTATAGGCGTCCGTGCGGCGGCGGTGTTTCGACACGCTGTAGTGGTTCACCATGGAATCCATGTTACCGGCGGAGACAAGGAACGCGAGGCGCGGCTCGCCCAGCACGGCGATGCTTTCCGGATCGCGCCAGTCGGGTTGCGCGATGATGCCCACGCGGTAGCCGTGCGCCTCGAGCAGGCGGCAGATGATGGCTTGGCCGAAGCTCGGATGGTCAACGTATGCGTCGCCGCAGATGTAGACGAAATCGCACCGGTCCCAGCCGCGCTGCTCCATGTCCGTGCGGGTTACGGGCAGGAAGTCCTCGCGCGTGAGGCCGAGCGCGGAGGGGCCGGCCGGATCGCGACGGGGGCGGGGCTGCGTGTGCTGGCGGCGTTGTTCGTGGTTCTTTTTTGCGCGCTTCGCGTTGCGTTCCGCGTGCCTGGCTTCCATGATGCTCGCTTTCGTTGCGCAGGCTCTAGCTTGTTTAGATAGACGCGGCGACTCCTCGTCGCGATTCCTATAGGTACTCAATCTGTGCACCGGCGTTGTCGCAGGTAAGAATATGCGTCTCGCATTCAGGGAACTGCTCGCGCAAGCGCACCTGGAGGAACTTCGCCACGATGGTGTCGTCCGTCACGGCCATGAGTGTCGAGCCGGAGCCGGAAATCCAGAGCGTCTTCGCCCCGCCTTCGAGGCACGTAGCGCGAATGGCATCGTAGTCCGGAATGAGCGCGCGGCGATACGGCTCTTGCAGACGGTCGTCATTTGCGGCGGCGATGAGGTCGGTATTACCCGTTTCGAGCCCACGCGTGAGGCCAGCGATGCGCCCCATCTGCCACACGGCGGTGGAGAGCGGCACTTCCTGTGGCACGACCTTGCGCGCCTCGCTCGTGTGCACCTCGTACGGCGGGATGATGGTCACGAAGCGCAGGCGGTCGCTCACCTCGTAGCGCAGGCAGCGCGGCAGCTCCCCCGTGGGCGTGAACGAGCATACGGCGGCGCCGAGGAGTGCCGGAGCGACGTTATCGGGGTGGCCTTCCATTTGGGCGGCAAGGGCGACAAGCTCATCGCGCGTCACTGTGCGCCGCGCGAGGGCGGCGGCTCCCATGATGCCTGCGACGACGCAGGTCGAGCTCGAGCCAAGACCGCGTGCGACGGGGATATCGGTCTCGATGTGGATGGAGATGGGGAACGGCTCCAGCCCCCAGGCGTCAAGCGCCTGCACGAAGGCTTGGTAGACCATGTTGTCTTCGTTTTGGAATTCTTCGGGGCATCCTGTGATGGCGAGCGTGTCGGCATGGTCGAAGGTGAAGTGCGCATAGAGTGACACCGCCATGCCGAGCGTGTCGTAGCCGATGCCCAGATTCGCGCTGGTAGCTGGTACGGTGACTTTGATCATGGGTGCTCCTTTCGGCGGGACGGCCGTGCTCCGCCTCCTGCTTGCGGTTGCCGCGCAGCTCGCTGGCCAGGCGGAGAGTGGTGGTGGAAGGAACGGCAACGTTGCCGGGCGCGCGGCGCGTACCGTTCATCTCGAGTTCCGCAGCGCGAAGTGCGAGGACTGTTTGAGCAGGGAACGGTACGCTTCGCGCGCACCCGGCGGGCTTACAGCTTCAGCGTCGCCTGCTCGACGAAGCCTGCCATACCGTCGATATCGACAACGTCGCTGTGCAGCACAGGTGCCTCTTGCAGGGAGGCGAGCTGCGCGGGCGGGGTGGTACCGGTCGCTTCAGCAAGCACGTCCATACAGGCAAAGTCATCTTCGGGTACGTCGAGGCCGATCGCCTCGGCCACGGCGCGCGGGAACTTGTAGGGGCTCGCGGTCGAGAGCAGCACGCGGGCGCGGGAGCCGGGTGCGGGCGCGACCTGCTCGAGCGCATGGTAGCCGCATGCGGTATGCGGATCCATGAGGTAGCCGTGATTCTCCCAGCAAGCGCGGATCGCCGCAGCGACTTCCTCCTCGCTCGCCCAGCTGCACGCGAATACCTCCTGGATGCGTGCGAGCAGATCCTTCGGCACCTCATAGCGGCCGGTCTCGGAGAGGCTCTGCATGAGCGAGGCGACGAGTTCACAATCGCCGTCGCTCAGATAGTAGAGCATGCGCTCGAGGTTCGACGAGATGAGGATGTCCATAGAAGGTGACGTGGTGGTGAAGAAGGGGCGGTTGCGGTCGTATACGCCCGTGGTGAGGAAGTCGAAGAGCACGTTGTTCGCGTCGCTCGCTACGATGAGCTTCGCCACAGGAAGCCCGAGCAGCTTCGCGTAATAGCCGGCGAGCACGTCGCCGAAGTTGCCTGTGGGAACGCAGAACTCAACTTCGTCTCCCGCCTCGATCGCGCCCGCACGCAGCAGCTGCGCGTAGGCAGCGAAGTAATACACGACCTGCGGCACGAGGCGGCCCACGTTGATGGAGTTCGCGCTGCTGAGTGTCCAACCAGCGTTGCTCAACCGTTCGGCGAGCGCGCGGTCGGCGAAGATGCGCTTCACGGCGCTCTGCGCGTCGTCGAAGTTGCCGCGCACCGCGCATACGTTGACGTTGCCGCCGGCCTGCGTGGTCATTTGCAGTTCCTGCACGCGGCTGACCTTGCCTTCGGGGTAGAACACGGTTATGCCGCAGCCACTTGCGTCGGCGAAGCCTGCGAGTGCGGCCTTGCCCGTGTCGCCGGATGTAGCGGTGACGATCATGACGCGCTCGGCAGTGCTGGCAGCGCCGGAGCCGCTGGCGGGCGCGGCACCGGAATTCGCGCGCGCCATGAGCCGCGGGAGCATCTGCAGGGCGACGTCCTTGAACGCGCTTGTGGGGCCGTGGAACAGCTCGAGCACGGAGACGGGGGCGAAGGAATCGCGCTCATACGCTTCATTACGCTCAACGCCCGTCCCCTTTGTCATGCCATCGAGGACTGTCCCCAATGGCAGGAGGGGGGTGACTTCGGAGCTCGTGAAGGTGCCGTCGTAGGCTTCGCGTACGCACGCGGCGATTTCGTTCGCCGTGTAATCAGGAAGTAACAATTGCAGCACGGTACGGGCGATGTCGTGATACGACTGTTCGGCAAGGTCTGCTACCTCGAGTTTTTCTGAACCAAGCGCATCACATACGTACAGACCGCCGTCTGGCGCCAGCCCTTCGCGAATCGCATCCTTCGAGGTGCGAGAAATAGCCCGCGAACGTGTACTATGATACAAATTCATATGGAAGCTCCTCGTGTACGCTGGAGTTCTGTCCACGCTCATGGTATCAGAGCGCGTTGCGCGCGCGACGGTAGGTACAAGAAAGGTAACCTTCTCGTTATGATTAAGATCGCCAAGTTTGGCGGCTCATCGGTCGCCGATGCCAAGCACTTCCGACAGATCAAGGCGATTGTCGACGCGGATCCCGCGCGCCGGTTCATCGTCGTGTCCGCGTGCGGTCGCCGCTGGAAGAGCGATGCTAAGGTCACCGACTTGCTCTACCTGGTTTCCGCTCATATGCGCTATCACGTTTCGTGCGACGACCTGCTCGATGATATCGGCAGCCGTTTCTTCGCCATCGCCGACGAGCTGGGGCTCACATATCCCATCCGCGAGGAGTACGCGAAGTTCTGCGAGCGCGTACACGCGAACGAGCTCACTCAGGAAGAGCTCGTGAGCCGTGGCGAGTACTTCACCGGTCGCCTCATGGCCGAGTATCTCGGCCTGCCCTTCCTCGACGCGGCCGATGTCGTCGCCTTCCACCATGACGGCACGCTTGCCATGGAGCGCACGAACGAGCTCATTCAGGAAAAAGGCATCCCCGGCGGTTTCCTCATGCCTGGTTTCTACGGTGCCACGCGCGAGGGTCGCATCATGCTGCTCGACCGCGGCGGCGGCGACATCTCTGGTTCCATTTTGGCGAAGTGCCTCGGCGCGGACCTGTACGAAAACTGGACGGATGTTTCGGGCTTCCTTTCCGCGGATCCTCGTATCGTTGAGAACCCGCAGCCCATCGGTCGCATTACCTATCAGGAGCTGCGCGAGCTCTCCTACATGGGCGCGTCCGTCCTGCACGAGGAGGCCGTGTTCCCGGTCATGGAAGCGGGCATCCCCATCGCCATCAAGAACACGAACCGCCCGCAAGACCTCGGTACGATCATCTCGGATCGCGACGACTACGTCTCGGGCGAGCCCATCATCACGGGCGTGACCGGCAAGCGCAACTTCGTGGCCGTGCACGTACTCAAAGACCACCTCACCAACGAGATCGGTTACTATCGCCGCGTGCTTTCCGTCTTCGAGCGCTACCGCGTGAGCGTGGAGCACATTCCCTCGGGCATCGATTCGTTCGCTGTGGTCGTGCGCGGCGAGGACGTGAAGGACTCGCTGTGGTCGATCGTCTCGGATATCAAACGCGAGGTCGAGCCCGATAAGATCAAGGTCGTGGACGATCTGGCGCTTGTGTCTACCGTGGGCCGCAACATGGTGGGGCGCCCCGGCGTATCGGGGTCGCTCTTCGCGGCGCTTGGCCAGGAGGGCGTGTCCATCCGCATGATGTCGCAGGGCTCGGACGAGATCAACATCATCGTGGGTGTGCGCGACAGCGATTTCGAGCGTGCGATCCGTGCGATCTACCGGGCATTTTCCGACGGCGACCATCTGTTGGAGCTTTCCGACCTCAAACGCGCCGAAGAAGAGGCGCGTATCGAGACCGCAGGCTTGGCAAGCAGGGAGTAGGAGGAACCATGAAGCAGTACACCATCGCTATTCTGGGCGCGACGGGCGCCGTGGGAACGCAGATGCTCCAGTGCTTGGATGAGCAGGGTATTCCCGTGGGCGAACTGCGTCTCCTTGCGAGCGCTCGCAGCGCGGGCAAGACGGTTGAGTTCCAAGGTCGCGAGGTTACGATCCAGGAGGCTCGCCCTGAAGCGTTCGAGGGTTGCGACTTCGTGCTTGGTGCGGCGGACGACGCTATCGCCCGTGAGCTCTTGCCGAAAGCGGTGGAGGTGGGCGCCGTCGTGGTGGATAACAGCCATGCGTTCCGCCTCGATCCGGATGTGCCGCTCGTGGTTCCCGAGGTAAATGGCGCGGACGTCGCTTGGCATAAGGGCATCATCGCGAACCCCAACTGCGCGACGATCATCGGACTCGTGCCCACATGGCCGCTTCACCAGGTGGCGGGCGTGACGCGCATGGTCGTTTCCACCTATCAGGCGGCGAGCGGCGCGGGCGCTCCGGGTATGGCCGAACTCGAGGCGCAGATTGCCGCCATGGGTCGCGGGGAGGAGATTCCCGCACCCCAGGCGTTCGCGGCGCAGCTGGTGAGCAACCTCATCCCGCAGATTGGCGGCTTTGACGGCGAGGGTTATACCTCGGAGGAGATGAAGCTGCAGAACGAGGGTCGCAAGATCATGCACCTGCCCGAGCTCCGCGTGAACTGCACCTGCGTGCGCGTGCCGGTACTGCGCTCGCATTCCGAGAGCATCACGCTCGAGTTCGAGCGCGATATCACGCTCGATGAGGCACGCGAGGCGCTCGCTGCGGCCCCTGGCGTGAAGCTTGTGGACGACCGCGCCGCCGAGAATGCGCACGATCGTTTCCCCATGCCGATCGATACCTCTGACCAGGATCTTATCTGGGTCGGCCGCGTGCGTCGGGATATCTCGAATCCCAACCCCAACCGAGGCATCACGTTTTGGTGCTGCGGCGACCAGATTCGCAAGGGCGCTGCGACGAACGCCGTCCAGATCCTCAAGCTCCTCACTGAGTAAGGGTAAAATTACCCCAGGGGTTTTTAGGCTTATAGGACAAAAAGTGTGTCCGCTTTAGAGGCGTCGACGCAGGTCGGCGC
>UPXY01000037.1 GCA_900538305.1 uncultured Collinsella sp. | reverse complement strand
GCGGCTGCCTGTGGCAGCGCGCGTGCGGCGGGGGGGGGCGGATACCCGGGCGGGGCGGGTGTGTTGCCGTTGCGTGCGGGCGGTTTTTTCCTTGTGGGGGTCACATGATGCCGGCGAGGGAACTTCGAGACTCGAAGACTGGGGAGAGGGGAGGTTTTCCATGGGACGCAAGCGACGGACGAGTAGCAACAGGAAGCCGACGCGGTCGGTGAGGCGACCGAACCTTACGGGGACGGTGCGGCTCACGGAGGGCGGCGGGACGGTCGAGACGGCTGAAGGCTCCTTTCGGCTTTCCGGGCGGGCGCTGCGCGAGGTCATGAATGGCGATATCGTTGCGGTGAGCGTGCAGCGCAGGGCTGAGGGCGGCAAGCGTGCGGTAGTCGAGAGCGTGCTCGAACGCGCTCATGCAGGGATCGTCGGCACGTTCTCGCTCGCCGGCCCCCTGGGGTGCGTGCGGCCGCTCGATACGCGCGTGCGCGCAGACTTCTTCGTGCTTCCGAGCGACGGCTCTCCGACGCGGTGCGGCGTCAAGGAGGGAGATGTGGTCTCGGCGCGCATCGTCTCCTACCCGACGCGCCTCGAATCGGGCACCGTAACCATCGAACGGCGTCTGGGTGGCGCCGATGCTTCTGATCTGGGTATTCGTTCCATCATGGCGCGCTACGACCTTGAGGATGGCTATCCCGAGTCCGCGGTACGTGCGGCCGAGGCGCTCGCGCTCGATGTTGAGGGGGCGCTCCAAGACCCCTTGCGTCGCGATGTGCGCGACCGCTTCGCGCTTACCATCGACCCGGTCGATGCGCGCGACTTCGACGATGCGATCTGCGTCGCAAGGACCGCGCATGGCGGCTTCACCCTCTCGGTGTATATCGCCGACGTGTCCCACTACGTGATGTGGGATGATCCGATCGACCTAGAAGCGCGGCGACGCACCACTTCCGTTTATCTTGCGGATCGCGTGCTTCCCATGCTGCCCGAGCGGCTTTCGAACGACCTGTGCTCGCTCAGGCCGGGTGAAGACCGTCTGGCCATGACGGTCGACATGATGCTCGATGCGAACGGTGCCCTCAAAGAGGCGTCGATCTATCCGAGCGTCATGCGCTCGCGCGTGAGGCTTTCCTATGACGAGGCACAGGCACTGCTCGACGGTGTTCCTGGCGCTGCCGCAGAATGGGTGGCGCGTGCGGCTGAAGAAGGCGTGGACCTGGTCGAGCTCCTGCATTGCGCAGACGAGCTCGCGCGTTTGCGCGGCCGCGTGCGCGAACGCCGTGGCGCCGTAGACTTCGATACCGTCGAAGTCCACGCCCTGCTCGATGAAGACGGCGAACCCTCTGCGCTCACGGTGCGCAAGCGCACGGCGGCTACGGGCCTCGTGGAGGAGGCGATGCTGCTCGCGAACGAGTGCGTAGCCGCATGGCTCGCTCGCCGCGACCTTGTGGCGGCGTACCGCGTGCACGAGCAGCCTTCGCCCGATCATCTGCACGCGGCGGCCACCGTACTCGTGGAGCTCGGCATAATCGACCGCGCACAGGCGCTCGCCATCGCGGCGGGCGAGCAGGCGGCGATGCGCGCGGTGCTTGCGGATGCCGAGGGCACGCCGGCATCTGAGCTCGTGAATGCGCTCTTGCTCCGTGCCATGCAGCGAGCGGTGTACCGGTCGCAGAACATGGGGCACTATGCCCTCGGCGCGCAAGCCTACTGCCACTTCACGAGCCCTATCCGTCGTTACCCGGATCTTATGGTGCACCGGGTGCTCAAGTTCGCGCTCGCCCGTGAGCGCTTGGGCGTGAAGGAGGCGCATGCCCGCGCGTGCGCGCTCACGGGGACGGGAGCAAGCAGCTTCTCATCGATGGCGCCCCAGCTCTGCCGCACCTGTAGCGAGCGCGAGCGCGTCGCCGACGCCGCGGCGCGCGCGTCCCAGAAGGTGGAGGTCGCACGTTTCTACGCGAATCGCCTGGGTGAGCGCTTCGCGGGTACGGTGAGTTGGGTCGATGCGCTCGGAGCGTTCGTCCGCATAGACGAGACGCAGGCCGAGGGTCTCATCCATATGCGCGACCTGGGAGATGAATGGTTCGATCTCGATGAGCGCACGCTCACGTTCACGGGTTCGGCGACAGGCCGCCGCATACGGCCGGGTGATCGGGTGATCGTCGAGATCCGAGCGACCGACGAGCTGCGCGGACATCTCGATCTCGCGCTCGTGGAAACCCGCGCTGCGCTACACTGGTAGCCCGAACGATTATTCCGCACGGCCCGACCTCGAGCATCGACGCGTCCAGCGCGGCCCGAGCGCGCCTGCGTCGCATAAGGAGGAAACCATGGATCTGCCGATCTCCGCACAGGCAATCCAGCATGTCGAGAACTATCTGAGCCAGGGCGATTTCGACGCCGCTCTACCAGAGTTGCTCGAGATGCGCGATGCTGTCGAAGATTACGTGAAGGAAGCGTGCCCCGCAAGCGACGAGGTGCAGTACTTCTGTTTCGCCGATAGCTTCGAGCGGCTCGCGTACCGGCGCGTGGAAAAGGATCCGCGTACGCTCGTGCAGGTGGGAGCTCCCTTCGACCGCATGTATGCCGACCTTGCTTTCGTCTATATCAACCAGCGGGAGTTCGGTCTTGCGCGCGACGCGCTCAAGCAGGCCGTGCGCTGGAATCCCATGAACTGCGCCTACCGCCTGGATCTGGCGGAGCTCTACCGTGTGCTCGGCAACGAGAATGAGTGGGGTGCGCTTGCCTATTCCGTGCTCGAGCGTGCGGCGGACGCCAAGCTCTTCGGCCGCGCGTGCGCGGCGCTCGGCCAGTTCTTCCTGAATAAGGACGAGCCTCTGCTTGCCTCGGGGTTCGCGCGCCGCGCCGCGGCCTTCGCCCCCGGCGAGCGCGTGACGTGTCAGGCGCTCGCACGCCTTATGCAGGAGGCACCGGATGCAGCGAACGCTTCCGACGACGAGGCCGCACAAGAGCTCGCATCGCAGGGCCTCCCGACCGACCCGAACGCCGAGATTGCCATCTGCCTGCTCATGTGTGCCACGGACGCCTCGAAGGCGGGCGAGCGCGATGAGGCGACCCGCTATACGCTGCGCGCCCGCGACCTCGTGGGCGAGGATGCATGCGCTGCGCTCATCCAGCTCATTCACGAGTCCGACGCCGAGCTCGAGGCCGAGCGCGCCGAGGCGGAAGGAGGCACCGATGCCTAGCCGCAAGGAGCGCAAGACCATCGCGAAGAACCGTTCGGCACACCATGCGTACTTCATCGAGGAGACGTACGAATGCGGCGTCGAGCTCTCTGGCACCGAGGTGCGGAGCCTACGCGAGCGCGCCTGCCAGATCACCGATACGTACGCGGTCATTCGTGGGGGAGAATGCTGGCTCATCGGCGTGCACATCCATCCCTATAGCAACGGCTCGATCTTCAACCGCGACCCCGATCGTCGCCGGCGCCTCCTGCTCCATCGCAAGGAGATCAACCATCTCGACGTGAAGTTGCGCACGCGCGGATACGCCCTCGTACCGCTCGAACTCTATTTCAACACCGACGGCCGCGTGAAGCTTCTGCTGGGTCTCGGCCGCGGCAAGAAGCTCTACGACAAGCGCGACGATATGGCGAAGCGCGATATGCAGCGCGAGATCGAGCGCACGCTCAAGGAGCGCAACCGCTAGAGCGGGCGCTTCCGGCGTATCGCGCAAGGGGAGCGAAAGACCGTTCACGGCTTCCGGCGAGGGCGGGCTCCGCTCTGGGTACAATAGTTCCAAGTCCGGATGCCCTGCATCCCAGGAAGGAGCTCCCCATGGACCTTTCGGCATTCTTCAAAATGAGCTACGGGCTGTACGTCGTATCCGCCGAGGCGGACGGTCGGCGCGCGGGCTGCGTGGTCAACACGGCGGTGCAGGTGACGTCCCAGCCACCGCGCGTCTCGGTGGCGGTGAACAAGGAGAACGTCACGGCAGGCGTCATCGAGGCCGCTGGTGCGTTTACCGTGACCGTGCTCGACAAGACAGCGGATATGCCCTACATCGGCAATTTCGGATTTCGCTCGAGCGATACCTACGATAAGTTCGAGAAGTACGGTTGCGAGACCTCAGCGGTGGGAAGTCCGTATTCGCCCGAGCACGTCTGCGCGCTTTTAGCGTGCCGTTTGGTGGATACGGTCGATGTGGGCACGCATTATCTGTTCATCGGCGAGGTCGTCGATGCCCAGGTGCTCTCGGATGAGGAACCGCTCACCTACAGCTACTACCATGCCGTACTCAAGGGCAAGACGCCGCCCAAGGCATCGAGCTATCAGGGGTAGCGCTCCGGCCATTGACGGTTGGTGATGATGTGATACGCGTGCGGAATCATTTGTATGAGAGCCGTGCCCGTGGGTACCATTCAGAAGACACCGGCAGCGGTTGCCGGCTTACATGGAAAGGATGTGCCAGATGAGCGACGAGAAGAAGACCTACAAGTTCGTATGCGTCGTGTGCGGGTATGAGGTCGAGGTCGATACCCCCGAGCTGCCCGAGGACTTCGTCTGCCCCGTGTGCGGCGTCGGTCCCGATCAGTTCGAGGCGGTCGAGGAGTAGCTCGTTCCAGCAGTGATAGACGATAACGCCGGGTTGCGCCGTATGTCGCAGCCCGGCGTTTTCAGAATGAAGGCATCCGACCAAGCTGGGTTTTATCATGTTGGAAAGGCATGTCATGTGGGCAGATGAGAGCACGTTCTACCAGATCTATCCGTTGGGGCTTTGCGGTGCGCCGCATGAAAACGACGGCGTGCAGGTGCCGCGTCTGCGCCGCGTCGCCGCGTGGGCGGGCTACCTGGAGGGGCTCGGTGTGGATGCGGTGCTGCTCAACCCCGTGTTCGAATCGAGCGTCCACGGGTACGACACGCGCGATCTGCGCTGTGTCGACTGCCGCCTGGGCGGCAACGAGGATCTTGCCTATGTGGTGAGCGTACTTCACGAACACGGTATCCGCGTGGTGCTCGATGCCGTGTTCAATCATGTGGGGCGTGAGTTCTGGGCATTTCGCGACCTGCGGGAGCACGGCTGGGACTCCCGGTACCGCGATTGGTTCATCACGAACTTCGACGGCGATTCCGCATATGGCGACGGCTTTTGGTACGAGGGCTGGGAGGGTGCCTACGACCTCGTGAAGCTGAATCTGCGCAACCCCGAGGTGGCGGACTACCTGCTCGACACCGTGCGATTCTGGCGGAGCGAATTCGGTATCGACGGTCTGCGCTTGGACGTCGCCTACCTGCTCGATCACGAGTTCCTGCGTCGTTTGCGGGCGCTCGCGAACGAGCTCTCGGGTCAGCCCGTTTTTGGCGCGCCCGGGTCAGATGCGACGTTTCCGCTCATCGGCGAGATGCTCCATGGCGACTATAGCCAGCTCGTGAATGGCGACATGCTTCATTCGTGCACGAATTACGAGTGCTACAAGGGACTTTATTCGAGCTTCAATTCTCGCAACATGTTCGAGATCGCCCATTCGCTGCATCGGCAGTTCGGCAGCGACCCGTGGTGCATCTACCAGGGATTGCATCTGCTCTCATTCGTCGATAACCATGACGTGACGCGCATTGCGAGCATCCTTTCCGATCCGGCGTGCGTGCGTCCCGCCTATGGCCTGCTCTTCGGGATGCCGGGGATTCCCTGCCTCTATTACGGCAGCGAATGGGGCGAGCCTGGCCAGAAGGGCGGGGGAGATGACTGGCCGCTGCGTCCGGCATTCGAGGAGCCGCGGCCGAACGCTCTCACCGCATGGATCAGCAGGCTCGCCGCGACGCGCACGCTGCGTGAGGCGGACGGCTCGCTCGCGCCTGCTGCGCGCGCACTCTGCTACGGCGCATACCGCAACGTACAGATTGCGAGCGAGCAGCTGCTCTTCGAGCGTGCATGCGACGACGTGCACGTGCTCGTGGCGGTGAACGCGGCTGCATCCCCGGCGACGGTGTCGGCGGGTGAGCTCGCGGGGCACTTCGTCGACGTGCTCGCCGAGGACAGTTGCGGCGCGGTGCCGGTCGTCGAGCTTTCCGGCGCGTTGGAACTCGGCCCGTACGAGACGCGGTACCTGCTCGCATGCTAAAGCCTTCCGCATAAGGGGTCTCTTTTCCCGTCGATGCTCAGAGGCATCGTTTCGTGCCGGCCGAACCGCTGGCGGGTTTGCGCGCCGAATTTGTCCGCACACCGCGTATACTAGATGGCGAACAACAGCTCGACCCGCCGCAGCGGGTCCACTCCAAAGGGACGTTCGCTTATGCTAAGCAGTGCTTGCGGGCATGCCGGCAGAGATGCCTGGTGCCGTCGTACCTCGAATATCGTCACTGGGTCGGTGATGTCGCATGGCATCGCTTAAGACCACCCACCGCTGGGCGCTCGCGCACCAAGATGCGGAGCTTGCCGCCACGCTCTCGCGCGAGCTCGCGGTCGCACCGCTTGTCGCGCGCATCATGGTCGCGCACGGCATCTCCTCGGTCGAGGAGGCGGAGCGCTTTCTCACGCCCTCGCTCGAGCGCGATTGGGCGGATCCGCTGATCATCCCCGGCATGGCAGACGTTGCAGATCGCGTTGAGCGCGCGGTGCGCGCAGGTGAATCCATCGCGGTCTTCGGTGACTTCGACGTCGACGGCATCACGTCGACCTGCCTACTCACCGAAGGACTCCGGGCGCTCGGCGCGACGGTGCACCCGTTCATCCCGCATCGCTTCGACGAGGGCTACGGCATTTCCGAAGCGGCACTCGATCGAGTGGTCGCAGCCTGCGCGCCTTCGCTCATCGTGACGGTCGATAACGGTATCGCGGCGAAGAGCGAGGTGGCATACCTGCGTGAGCGCGGCATCGACCTTGCCGTGACGGACCACCACGAGCCCTCGGACGCGGTTCCTGAGGGCATCCCGCTCACCGATCCCAAGCTCGAGGCGCAAGGGCCCTCACGCGAGCTCGCCGGCGCCGGCGTGGCTTTGAAGCTCGTCCAGGTGCTCGGCGCGCGCTTCGGCAGGCCGAATCTGTGGCGGCGCTACCTTGAGGTCGCGGCGCTCGGCACGGTTTCGGATATGATGCTGCTCACACCTGAGAACCGCGCGCTCGTCGCCGAGGGCATCGCGCAGATGCGCGCCACGGCGCGTCCGGGCTTCATCGCGCTCGCCAGCGTGAGCCGCGTCGACATCGAGACCATCACCGCCGATTCCCTCTCCTTCTCGCTCATCCCGCGGCTCAACGCCGCCGGGCGCATGGCAGATCCCGCGCTCGCACTCGACCTCTTGCTCGAGCGCGATGCGATCGAGGCGTCGCGCCTCGCCGCCCGCCTCGAGGAGGTCAACCAGGAGCGTCGCGCGATCGAAGCCGCGCTCACCGAGGATGCGATCGCCCGCGTGGAGGAGTCGTATGCGGGCGGTCGCGTTATCGTAGTGGGCGGCGAGGGCTGGCACGAGGGCGTGAAGGGCATCGTCGCAAGCCGCCTCGTCAACCGCTACCACGTGCCGGCGCTGCTCTTTTCCATCGAAGACGGCGTGGCGCGCGGCTCCGGCCGTTCCGTGGGTTCGGTGAACCTGTTCGACGCCGTCGAGCGCTGCTCGGATCTGCTCACGCGCTTTGGCGGACATGCGGGTGCGGTGGGTGTCACGCTCCCTGCACAGCGCTTGCCCGAGCTTCGTGCGCGCCTCGATGCCGCGCTCTCCGAGCTTCCGGAAGAGGCGTTCCTCGATACGGGCGAGATCGCCACGACGGTCGACCTCGCGGAGCTCGATATCGATACCATCGAGGAGATCTCTCGGCTCGAGCCGTTCGGCCAAGGCAACAAGGTGCCGCTTCTCGCGGCGACGGGCGTTACGATGGCGGATCGGTTCTGCGTGGGCAAGACGGCGGATCATATGCGCTTCACGGCGACCGACGGTGTGTCGGGTGTTCCCGCCATCATGTTCCGCGTGCCCGATATCGAGGAGGTTTGCGCCTGCGATTCGGTGGTCGATCTTGTATTCGAGGCGGTTGCCGAACATTGGCAGGGCAGGGTCAAGCCGAAGCTCATGGTGCGCGACATCCTACGGCACGAAGGGCGCGATACCGCGGCGAAAGAAATGTCCGACGCATCCGATGCGGCCGGAACCGAGCTGCCTGCGGGAGCTTTGGGCTATTCTGGCTCGGTGCCACATGAAGAGGATGCTGTGCCCGTCGCCTCAGATCGCCGCGCGCTCCTCTCGCAGCTTTCCTGCGATGAGCTCACCCGCACGCTTCTGCACACGTTCATCGGCGCCGCGTCGCCGCATCGCGCGCAGAGCGAGGCACTCGCCGCCCTCGAGCAGGGACAGAGCACGCTCGCCGTCATGGGCACGGGGCGCGGTAAGTCGCTCATCTTCCAGATTCACGCCATCCGCGAGGCCGTGCTCAACCATCGAGTGAGCATCCTCGTCTACCCGCTGCGCGCGCTCGTCGCAGACCAGGCGTTCCATCTGGTATCTGCATGCGCCGCGCTCGGGGTGCGGGCGGCGGTGCTCACGGGCGAGACGCTCGCGCCTGCGCGCGACCGCGCGTTTTCCGCCCTCGCTGCCGGCACGCTCGATATCGTCCTCACCACGCCGGAGTTCTTTGCCATCCACAGCTCGCGCTTCGCGCGCGCGGCTCGCGTAGGGTTCGTCGTGATCGACGAGGCACATCATATCGCTCGGGCGCGCTCTGGCGAACGGAGCGCCTACCTCGAGCTGCCTCGCGTGCTCGAGGAGCTCGGCCGTCCGTGCGTGCTTGCCGTCACCGCGACGGCGGATGAGAGCGCGGCGCGAGATATCTGCGATGTTTTGGATATCGAGCGCGTCGTCGTTGACGCCACGGTGCGCGAGAACCTCGAGCTCGAGGATGACCGCGACCTCGCGAGTCGCGAGAACCGCCTCGTATCGATCGTCGCGACGGGCGAGAAGTGCGTCGTGTACGTCAACTCGCGCGACCAAGCCGCGGTGCTCGTGCGCACGCTGCGCAAGCGCGTGCCGGAGCTCGCCGAAAGCATCGCCTTTTATCATGCCGGCCTCTCGCGCAGCTTGCGCGCGCAGGTGGAAGAGGCGTTCCGCACCGGGTCGCTCGTCTGCATCGTTTCGACCTCGGCGTTCGGCGAAGGCGTGAACCTCGCCGACATCCGTCACGTCGTTCTCTACCACATGCCGTTTTCCGCCACGGAGTTCAACCAGATGAGCGGCCGCGCCGGTCGCGACGGTGCGCCCGCGACGGTGCACCTGCTCTACTCCTCGCGCGATGCCCGCATCAACGAGCGCCTGCTCAACGCAGCCGCTCCCGAACGCGATGAGCTCGTCACGCTTTACCGCGCGCTTCAGACCATGTGGCGCTCGAATCTCTCGCAAACAGGCGAGCAGAGCTTTACTGCCAGCGATTGCGATATCGCGAGCATGTGCCTCGCCATCGACGCGCGCACGCCGGTGGACGAGCGCATGGTCGCGTGCGGCATCGCGATCTTCGAGGAGCTCGGGTTTGCGTGCGTGAGCAGCGTGGACGGTAGCCGTCGCATCCAGATGGCCGAGAGTCCCGGACGCATGGAGCTCACCGCATCCATCCGCTATCTGGAGGGGCTCCGCACGCGCATGGCTTTCGACGCCTTCTGCCGCTGGGCGCTCGATGCGCCTGCTCGTGATATGCTTGCACGTGTGAACCGTCCTATCACGCCGCAGGACGCTGTGGCTCGGGGTTAGGGGATACCATGGATGCTGCAACGCGCGCCGCACATGACGCGTCGCTTATGTCGTCTTCGCAGATGATGCACTATACGCGCGCGGACGATTTGCCTCCCGAGATCTGTGCGGACGACTACGATAACCTTGCGCAGCTGTGCTCGAAGTACATGAGTCCGGATGACTGCGCTACGGTCGAGCATGCGTACTGCTTCGCAGCGGAGAAGCACTCCGCCCAGCGCCGCCGCTCCGGCGAGCCCTACATCAACCATCCTGTCGAAGTCGCCATCATCCTTGCAGAGCTCAACATGGATTGCGATGTGGTGTGCGCGGCGCTTCTTCACGATACCGTCGAGGACACCGAGGTCTCGCTCGCCGATGTGACCGAGCTTTTCGGCGAGACGATCGCCGTGCTGGTGGACGGTGTCACGAAGCTTACGAACATCGAGGTCGATAGCATCGACGAGAAGCAGGCGCTGAACCTGCGCAAGATGTTTCTCGCCATGTCGCAGGACATCCGCGTGATCATTGTCAAGCTTGCCGACCGCCTGCACAACATGCGCACCCTCGCGGCGCTGCGCGAAGATCGACGCCTGTTCAAAGCGCGCGAGACCATGGATGTGTACGCGCCGCTCGCCGACCGCCTGGGCATGAGCTCCATCAAATGGGAGCTCGAGGATCTTTCGTTCTTCTATCTGGAGCCCGAAGCCTACCAGCGCATCGCGCGCATGGTGGCGGAGAGCCGCGAGGTGCGCGAGCGCTACCTCGCCGAGAGCATCAAGACCCTCACCGACGAGCTCAAGCGCGCTGGGCTCACGGATTTCCAGGTGAACGGCCGCTCGAAGCACTACTGGTCCATCTACCAGAAGATGAAGCGCAAGGGCAAGGAGTTCTCCGAGATCTACGACCTTGTGGCGCTTCGCGTGATCTGTCAGACGGTGGGGGACTGCTATTCCGCCCTCGGCGCGGTGCACACGCTCTGGCATCCTATGCCCGGCCGCTTCAAGGACTACATCGCCACACCGAAGCTCAACGACTACCAGTCGCTGCACACGACGGTCATCGGCCCCACGGCGCGCCCGCTCGAGATCCAGATCCGTACGTATGAAATGCACGAGCAGGCAGAATACGGCATCGCGGCACACTGGCTTTATAAGAAGTCCGGTGGGTCGAGCGCCGCGAAGACAAGCGAGGCGCAGCGTCTCGATGACCAGATCAACCGTCTCAAGCGCTCGCTCGACTGGGTGACCTCCGACGAGATCGACGATCCCAAGGAGTTCCTGGATTCACTTAAGGTCGACCTCTATGATCAGGAGGTTTTCGTCTTCACGCCGAAAGGCAAGCTCATGCGTTTGCGGGCAGGCGCCACGCCGCTCGATTTCGCGTATGCAGTTCATACGGAGGTGGGCAACCATTGCGTGGGCGCGCGCGTGAACGGCGTGCAGACGCCGCTCGCGCACGAGCTCGCCATGGGCGACCGGGTGGAGATTCTCACGAACAAGAGCGCCAAGCCTTCGCGCGACTGGCTTGCCCTCGTGCGGACGCCTTCGGCGAAATCGAAGATCAAGCGTTATTTTGCCGCGGCGACGAAAGACGACAACGCCGCCGCCGGCCGTGAAGCGCTCGCGAAGGACCTGCGCAAGCGTGGCTACGGCATCTCGACGCAGCGCACGACACGCGCGCTTGCCACGGTATGCGAACAGCTGAACTACATCCGTGTGGAGGATCTCTTCGCGGCGATCGGCGCGGGAAAGGTCGCCTGCCGCATGGTGGGAAACCGCGTGCAGCAGATCCTCGACCCCAAGCCCGAGGCGAAACCGGGAGAAGACGCTGCGCTCGCACGGGCGCTCCGCGGCTCGAACCGTAAGCCGCGCCGCCAGCGTCACGACAACTCCGGCGTGATCGTGAAGGGCAACGCGGGCAACGACCTGCTCGTGCGCTTGGCTCACTGCTGCAACCCGGTGGCTGGCGACGACATCGTGGGCTTCATCACGCGCGGCCGCGGGGTCTCGGTGCATCGGGCGAACTGCCCTAACGTGAAGGGGCTTATGGAGCATTCCGAGCGCATGATCGAGGTTGAATGGGACCGTGGTGCGGACGCGCTCTTCCAGGTGGAGATCGTGGTCGAATGTCTCGACCGTATGGGGCTCTTGAAAGACGTGACGATCGCGATTGGCGATGCGGGGGCAAACATTCTCTCGGCCTCGACCTCGACCGACCGTAACGGAGGCGCGGTGTTGCGTTTCCTCGTGCAGATCTCGGACGCGAGCGGGCTCGATCCCCTGCTCGCGCAGATCAGCCGCGTGGAGAGCGTGTACGATGCGCGACGACTCATGCCGGGGGAGGGTGCCACGACGCGCAGGCCACTTGGATAGCGGCTTTGGGCGAGGGCGCCCGGCATTCCCTCCGCCGCTCGGGCAGTCCTCGGAAAACGCCTGCGGCGTTTTCCTGCGAAACTCGCGGCGGAGGGAATGCTGGGCGCCCCGCACGGTGAAGCTTTCCGAGCGGACTGCGGGGTGGCACAGGCCTCCTGAAGTAGATAAAAAGAGAGGTTGACGGTGTTGGAGCTTGATGTGGAGCCGAAGGGGCATGTAAGGGTCGAGGCGGTCGTGACAGGGCCGCTTGAGACGAATGTGTACTTCCTCATCTCGAACGGCGAAGCGGTCGTGATCGATCCGGCATGGGACGGGGGGCGGCTCGCGCGCGTGTTCGCCGAGCAGCATCCGGGAGTGCAGGTCAAAGCTATTGTCTGCACCCATGGGCATGCCGATCACGTGGGGGGCGTCGCGGGCATGAAGCGCGCGCTCGGCGGCGATGTCCCCTTCGCGCTCGCGGCAGCGGACGCTCCTGCGATCGAGGCGAATATCGCCTACCAAAGGCGGATGTGGGGCATCGAGGTTGAAGACCCTGGAGCGCCCGACCGGCTGCTGCACGAGGGCGACGTCATTCAGGTGGGAGAAGCGTCGCTTCAGGTCATCGAGACACCGGGACACACGCCGGGCGGCATCGTGCTCTTCGCGGCGACGGAGGACGGAGACGTTGCGTTCGTGGGCGACACGCTCTTCCCGGGAAGCCATGGTCGCACCGATCTCGAGGGTGGCAGCGAGGGCGAGATCCTCGCTTCGCTTTCGAAGATCGCCGAACTTCTTCCGCCGGGCACCCGTTGCTACATTGGCCACGGCCCTTCGACCACCATCGCCCGCGAGCTTGCGACCAATCCGTTCATGAGGCGATGATTTCAGCTCGGGACTCAGATTATCGGTTCACTTAAGGATTCGTTCCTACGATTTCTTTCGAACTCGACGATATTCAACGTCGTTATGTTTCGGCGTGTCCGTACGTGGTATCCTTAGATACGTTTTGACCATTCCATTCTTGGGAGGCTCACATGCTCGTTAATGCTGCAGATATGCTCAAGAAGGCCGAGGCGGGGCACTACGCTCTCGGCGCGTTCAACACGAACAACCTCGAGTGGACGCTCGCCGTCCTGCAGGCGGCGGAAGATGCCAAGTCGCCGATCATCATCCAGTGCAGCGCCGGTGCTGCGAAGTGGATGGGCGGCCTCAAGGTCTGCGCCGACATGGTGAAGGCATGCGTCGAGTCCATGGGCATCACCGTTCCCGTGGCGCTCCACCTCGATCACGGCACCTATGAGGACTGCTTCAAGGCCATCGAGGCGGGCTTCAGCTCCATCATGTACGACGGCTCCCACGAGGAGACGTTCCAAATCAACCTCGATCGCACCAAGGAGCTCGTCGAGGTCGCCCACGCCAAGGGTCTCTCTATCGAGGCTGAGGTCGGCGGCATCGGCGGCACCGAGGACGGCGTGACCTCCAATGGCGAACTCGCCGATCCCGCCGAGTGCAAGCAGATCGCAGACCTCGGCGTCGACTTCCTCGCTTGCGGCATCGGCAACATCCATGGCGTGTATCCCGAGGACTGGGCTGGTCTTTCCTTCGATCGCCTCTCCGAGATCAAGGCTGAGGTCGGCGATCTGCCGCTCGTGCTCCACGGCGGCAGCGGCATTCCCGAGGATCAGATCAAGAAGGCCATCTCCATGGGTGTCTCCAAGATCAACGTCAACACCGACCTGCAGCTCGCCTTTACCGCAGCGGTGCACGATTACTTCGCCGCCGGCAAGGACACGCAGGGCAAGGGATACGACCCGCGCAAGGTGCTCAAGCCCGGTCGCGACGCGATCGTCGAGCGCACGAAGGAGCTCATGGAGCAATTCGGTTCTTTGAACAAGGCGTAGCGCACAGCATTCGCCATCGCATGAAGCAGCGAGTCCTCGGCACGCCCGCCGGGGGCTCGCTTTTTGTGTAACGTTGGCACGTCGCTCTGGGGCGCCAGCCACTGGGGACGGGGGTTATTGGCTGGTCGATGGAGTAATTGCCAATGG
>UPXY01000036.1 GCA_900538305.1 uncultured Collinsella sp. | reverse complement strand
CGGCACCGAAACTGCCCGCCCAGCCAATAACCCCCGTCCCCAATGGCGGGGCGAAGAGAACCCGCCGTGCTGGTGCACGACGGGTTCGGTTTGGCAATGTTGCATAAACCCCTGGAGCTATGCTACATGCGCATGCCATAGGCGGTCTTGGTGGCCTTCTTGGTAGAAGCGGTGGCCTTGACCTTGGCAGCCTTGTACTTTTTCATGATTCCCTCCTTTCAAGGTCGTGGCGGATCGGAACGGGTGAGCGTGGGGTTAGCTCGCGTTCGCAACGCCGTAGGCGCGTGCTTTGGCGCGAGCGAGTTCGCAGTTGGCGGGGCAGGGTATCGAGATGAGCCCCTTCTCGCGCCACGATTGCCCAGGGCAATAGAGGCAGTAGTCGAAAAGGTCGCAGGAACGGCATTTCGAACAGAGATGGTTGCGGCGCAGGCAACGCAAGACCGCGAGCTCTCGCGACCGGCGCCACACCTGTTCGATGCTCGTCTCGCGCACATTTCCCAGCGGCTTGGTCAGGACGTTACAGGGTGTAATGTTGCCCGTGGGTGTGATGTTGAGCGAACGACCCACGCCGCAGACATGTTTGCGCGTGCCGCGGCGGATGTTCGGCGTCTCGCGCCCCATGGCCGCCTGCTCGTAGCGAATGATGCTCGCGAGCTCATCGACATCGTGAATGCGTAGCGCGTCCGCGTCGTAAGCGCCGGTTTGCGAAGCGAGCACCTGCAAGCTCAGCTCGAGCTCGTGCCCTTCGGCGGCGACGAGGTCGATGAGTTCACGCATGGTGGCGAGCGTTTTGGTGAGGAGAATCGTCTTCACGCACGTATGCACGCCGCAGCGCTTGAAGAACGCGAGCGTGGCATGGGCGCGATCGAACGATCCGGGCAGGCGTGTGATGGCATCGTGCGAGGCAGCATCGGGGCCGTAAAGGCTCACCGAGACGCTGCCCAGATCCAGTGCGGCGAGCGCCTCAAGCTCGTCATTCGAGAACCCGGTGCCGTTCGTGTATACATGTACGACGAAACCCAGCTGCGTGGCATAGCGGCAGATGTCGACGAAGTCGCGACGCATCGAGACCTCGCCACCGGTGAACGTGACCTGCATGGTGTTCAGGGCGCGCAGCTCGTCGAGGGCGCGGCAGACCTCGTCGTAGGTGAGCTCGCCTGCCGAGTTTGGGCAATGTTGCTCGTAGCAATGGATGCAGCGCGCGTTGCAGCGGTAGGTGAGCTCGAAGTACACGTGTTCGAGCGTGTTGTTCTGCTCGCAGATTTCACGGAGCTCGGCATCGAAGTCTCGCTCGTGATTCTCCGCGTCGCCCGCTGCCTCGTTCACTGCGGCATCCGTCTGCGCAGCGGCTTTCTCGAACACCCGCATAAGTTCCGGCTCGACCTCCTCGATGCAGCCGCCCTGGAAAAGCTCTGCGAGGAAAAGCGTGCAATCGGTGAGCACCATGGTGCGATCGTCGACGTTGTAGGTGCGCATGATCGCATCGGCGAGTTCGTGAAGCGTTGCCCCGCCCTGAAGCTGTCCCAGGATATCCGGCGCGACGCCATCGGCCAGGCTGCGATAGCCGGTTGCGGTGTTGTACACATAGGCATACTCGCCGTAGCCGCTGATGCGGACGCGTGTTGTGTGGCTGAGTTTCATACGTGCCTCCGTTTGGATGGAACGTGATAGCGAAGCGACCATCGGTCTACGGAAATGGTAGCCAGGCCGCTACGGGCGCTGAAGGCTCGTCGTCTGGGAGGAAGCAGGGTGCAACGCGCGAGCTTCAGGGAGTCGTTTGGGCTTGTTTCGCTTTAGGTGTGAACCGCGGCGGCAAGAGAAACATGCATTTCCAAAATACAAATCGCGTCAAGTGAACAGTTTTGAAGGGGTTTGCACGTAGCGGCAGGCATGCTGAGAAGAAAAATGCAGGTAAGACGCTTGAGGCTAACGTGGCTACTCAGCCATCCGCCCAAAACTGTTCACTTGACGAGATTTGTATTTCGAGCGCCGCTTTCACAGGGTTCGCCATTGGGACGACCCGCCATTGGGGACGGGGGATATTGGCTGGGCGGGGCATTTCGGCACCAGCTTCCCCGTCGCCCAGCCAATATCCCCCGTCCCCAATGGCGAGCTGTCCACGATGGCAGAGGGTATGACCTGCGGTTCCGGTGATGGGACGACCGCTCCCGGCTTCCTCCCAGTGGGTTTCGGCCATAGATTTCAACGCCTCGGTAAGAATCTTGGCAATCGAAGCCGAAGCGCGGCGAAGGCGCGAAAGCTTCGGGCGGATGGCCACCGCGACCTACCGAGACCTTGGGAGAAAGGACGCATCATGACTTGGGGTTGGTATTCGTACGACATGGATGCAGACGATAACGATTACGAGTCCGGTGCCGATTCGTACTCTACCAACGACGACGACCACGATTACTGCGCCAAGACCGCTGTTTACGACAACGGAACCGTTGGCCACTTCGAGGGGATTGATGGCGACTTTGACATCGGCCATACCCATGAGGTCTATAGCAGCATGAACGACTACATGTACGGGAGTGAGCCCACGTGGTCTCGTGGTGCCGACGATCCCGACAGCTATGGTCGTGCCTGGACGGAGCGTTAACGCGTCCAGCGGCGTCATCGTGCGTAACGTGATGGCGCTTTCCGCATCGCGGCGGGCAGCCACTGCCATGTCCGCCGCCGTGCATTTCACTCGACGAACTGGGGGCCGGGCTTGCCCGGAGAAGAGGCCCCGGCCCTCCGTTCATACGTTTAGCAAATAGCTGCGCAGCCGAAATCACGCTCGCAGGTAGATTCGAAATCTGTATCCGTGTAACTCGCTATCCGTGTAACCCACGCGTCTCAGGCGTGGCGCAACGACTCAAAGAAAGGAAACCACCATGGTCAACGACAACGTCAAATACGCCGGCCTCGATATGCCAGCCGAGATGTTCCGGCCCATCGACAAGCCCATCCTGCTCGCCAGCCTGTTACTCGACCGTTCGAGCTCCGAAGACCAGCCCGTCGCGGGACCGGGAAGCCCCCTGCGCATCGACCTGCTCAACCAGTTCACCAAGCTCTTCGTCGAGACGCTTGCGAAGGACGATGACGTGAACGAGCAGGTGCTTCTCAACATCATCGCGTTCAACCATGATGTCGAGATCGTGGGCGGTGCCGAGTTTGCGCACCCGCGCGACATTGCGGTTCCGGTGCTCACCGCCTCGGGCGGTACGGACTACGATCTTGCTTTGAACACGGCCATCGACCTTTCGAGGAAGCGCTACGAAATGGGCAAGAAGCTCGGCCAGGAGCACTATGTGCCCATCGTGGTCGAAGTGGGCGACTTCGAGGACACGCTTTCCAGCGCCACCGCTCGTCGCGTGAAGGAACTTGTGGATCACAATGATATGCAGTTCGATGGCTTCGCGACCATCCCGCTCAACCCCGAGGATCCGAACTTCCGTATCCCGATTCCTTGGTGCATGAAGGAAGCGGTGCCCGACCCGCACCGTCGCCTTGCCGTCAAGGATTACAACGACCTTGCAGATGGCTACCAGCAGTACGCCAACCTCAAGGCCATGTCGATCAAGATCCGCACACGTACCGGCTTGGACGAGAAGCCTCAGATCGCGCCGGAGGAGAACCCTATCCAGAACCCCGACAACAAGCTTATCGTGCCTCAGCTGGGCGACCTCATCTAGCACGGTCTGCCACGAGCGCACACTCTCGCACGGCTCCTGCGCGCACTCGCTCCAGTACAGCGCGTGCGCGCAGCATGCCTTGAAAGGATTCAGCCATGATGCAACGTTTTGTCTACCACGCGCGCGGTCTCGACCACATCGAGACGGGCGACCCGTGCCAGGATGCGTACCTTACCGCGCGCTGCGGTGATGCGATGGTGTTCGGCGTGTCGGATGGTGTGGGCAGCCGCAAGCATTCCGAGCGCGGTTCGCGCGTGGCGGTGGCCTCGGCGGTGCTCTATGTGTCGAATCACCTTGAGTCGGGGATGGCCGACGAGGACGTTCGGGACCTCATCCGCGCTGGATTCGCCGTGGCCTACCATACGGTGTGCGACACGGCGCGGCGCGCGGGCGAGCCGGCGCGCGAGCTCGATGCGACGCTTTGCGTGGGCGTGTGGGATGGTAAGCGCCTGAGCTGGGGGCAGGCAGGGGATTCGGGTATGGTGGCCGCACTCGCCACGGGCGAGTACGTGATGGTGACGCACCAGCAGCACGATGACGCCGGCGGGATGATTCCCCTGCGCTTTGGGCCAGATACTTGGGAGTTCGGAACGGTAGAGGAAGACGTTGCGGCAGTGCTCGCGGCGACGGACGGGCTCTTCGAGCGCCTGTGCCCTAAGCTGCTGCGCGAAACCGAGCAGCCGGTCTATGTGTCGCTCGCGCGCAAGTTGCTGCATCGTGCGGAAGCAACAGCAGAGGAACGGCGCGGGCTCGATCGGCGATTGCGCAATATCATCCGTCGCGAACCGCGCCTGCGCACGGTTGATGATGCGACGCTCCTTCTGCTCTACGACCCCGAGCGCCCGCTGGGAACCCTCGATGACGCCTATTACCAAGAACCTGCCTGGGAGGAGTTGCGCAACGCGGTGGCGGAGCGCATCAAAATGGAGTGGGCTGCGGAGACTGCCCATATGAAGCGCCTGCAGGTGAAGGGGGTGGAGCAATGATTGTCACCACGCTGGCCGGTCAGCGCTTGGAGCTCGCGGCCACACCGTTCAACGAAGAGGGATCCGAAGGCAAGCTCTACGACATCGAGGGCAAGCCGGATTACGTGGCGAAGATCTTCCGTACCGCCGAGCTCGCCCGCAAGCGCGAGCCCAAGCTCAAGGCCATGTGCCAGCTCCCGAGCATGTGCTCACTGCCGCCCAATCTTACGTGGCCGGTAAACCTGCTGCACGATGGCGGCGGTGCGCTCGTGGGCTTCATCATGAAGCGCTTGCAGCCGAACGTCGCGCTCGACAAGCTGTTCGCTTACCCCAAGGGGACGGCGCTCGTGAGTCAGCGGCTTGCGGCGCTCGTCTCGCTGGCGAACACGCTCGGCCGTATGCACATGTGCGGCGTGGCGATGGGCGACCCTGGTCCGCAGAACATCCACGTGCTCGCCGATTGCACCGTGCAGCTCATCGACGCCGATTCGTTCGATATCCGCATGCCCGACGGCTCGCATTACCCCTGCTTGGGGTGCACGCCGGAGTACGTCGCACCCGAGATGCTGCGGGCGGCGCAAGGAGGGAGCTATGCTACGTGCGGTGTGCCGTTCAACGAGTGGACGGACTGCTATGCGCTCGCGGTGCTCATCCACAAGGCGCTGTTCTTCGGGAAGCACCCCTGCTCGTATGCCGTGGATCTGAACGCACCGGAAGGCACGCCCATGCCGTCGCTCATCGAACGAGAGCGCAACGGATGGGCGGCGGCGTTCGTGCCTCGCCCGAACCTCGTTTATCCGTCCGGCATGCCCGCGATGGGCGATTTCCCGCCGTATCTCGTCGAGGCGTTTCGCCGCACGTTCGTGGACGGATTTACCGACCCGCGCCGCCGCACAACGGCGTTCGAATGGCAGGAGCTGCTTACGCGCTACTTCGGTGAGCTGGTGGAATGTGATGTGGATGAACGGCATGCGCATTGGAAAGGTGCCTCCGACTGCCCGTATTGCGCAGCGGAAGATCGCAACCACGACCTCATGAACGCGATGCGCGTGCAAGCAGGGTTGGCACCGCTGCCCAAGCCGTATAGGCGCAAGCGGAAAGGCGCGGCGAAACGGAGCCGGGCGGGGAGCGGCAGGCGGAAGATGCCGAAGAAGCGCGGCGGCAAGCGCGCGGCGGCAGGTGCCGGCGGCGGTGCGGCGGCTGGTGCGAGCGGGGCGGCAGGCGGCGTTCCGGGTGCGGCGGGGGCTGGCGCTATGCAGCCCGTGCGTGCTGCCGCAACTCAACCGGGGCCTGCTGCCGCGCCGTTTGCCGCCGCGGCCGTCACACCCGCCGGAGCGACCGTGGCGGTGCCATCTGCGACACCCATTGCCCCGGCGGCTCCGCCGACTGTGTCCGCGCCAAAGTTGACGAGCAGGTACTCTCACCCTGGACAGGTATTCCACGCCTGGCTCATGTCGTTTCCGTCGTATCGCAAGCTGCGCACGAGCGTGCTCGGCGCGTTCAACAAGACCCCGTCGGGGCTCATAACGTGGCTCTGCATCGCAACGTCATACCTCACCATCTACTTCGTGCAGCAGACGAGTGCGTTTCAGAACTTCGTCTACTTCTGCGTGGGCATGTGCTCGGATACCGAGCTGTTCGTGACCGGTCTTGTAGGTTTCATTTTTGGCTGTAAGACAACACGTGACGAGATGCGCTCCGGCAGGCCGGTGCTGCGCCGCCTCGTGAACGTCGTTTTGAACACGATCATCTGGATGCTCGTCGCGACCGTTGTGGGAGCTGTCGCATGCTTGCTCATTGGCGATACGGCGTCATTTGGCGGGTTCTTTAAGAGCACGTATGAGTACCAGGGTATGGCCGCTTGCGTGCTGGGCGCGCGGTAGCCGGTCGCTTCGATCTATAGAGGAGGATTCTATGGCAACCTACGAGTTTTCGTCCGATTCCATCAAGAGCATGCTCGGACGTTTTGCGAAGGCGGCGGATGGTGCCGTGAAGGGCGCACGAGAGGCGCTGCGCGAGGATACGGAACGGGAGCGCGTGAACGAACGTATTCGCAAGGAGGAGGAGCGCGCGGCGTTGGCATGGCGGCGCAAGGAGGAGTCTGCAGCGCTGCGTGCGGCGTCCGCCAAGCGCACTGTAGATTCTTCACCTGTTGCGCCGGCGCCTGCGCGCGTTGAAACCGAGCCGGCAGCGCGTGCGACGATCACTGCGCCTAACCAGCCGGCGGCACATGCAGCGACCACTGCGTCTCACCAACCGGGGCGCTGGGCTCAACATATGCCGCACCGCTCTGCACCGTCGCACGAGTCCATGGTCAAAACCGCCTGCACCTTCGAGCGCGAGCGTCTGAGCGAGGGCGCGCGCGGTGCCTACGACGAGCTGCGCAAAGGCATGTTCGGCTACCAGGAGCGCATCGAGGTACTGGGTGCAACGGGGGAGGAGCTCCAGGACGCATACGAAGCCCTGCGCTACGGCACGCCCGAAGCGCTCTGGCTTGACGGATTCAGTCGCCGTCGCTCAGCGATTTCCGTGCGGAACTGGGATGTCTTTCCGGTGTACCGCATCTCGAAGGATGAGACGGCACGCCTGCTGAAAGAGATGGCGGATCGCTCGGAGCCTCTGCTTGCCGCCTTGCGCACCCTGTCTTCCGACGAGCAACGCGTACAGGCGGCGCACAATGCGCTCATTTTGAACTGCGATTACAGCGATACGGACGATCCCGTGGAAGCGACGGCGGCCGGCGCGCTCGTGAACGGCAAGGCGCTCTGCTTGGGTATCTCGCTCGCCTTCAAGTACCTCATGGATCGCCTCGATATCCCGTGCATCGTGGTGCGCGGTAATGCGAACGGCTCGGGCAGGATGGAGGATGCGGGGTCGCACGCGTGGAACCTTGTGCAGGTGCAGGGCGGTTGGAGCCATGTGGACGTGACATACGATCTCTCAGGCTCGAGTGACAAGCGCCGCCCGTTCCTTACCTACTTGGGGCTTTCCGATGCGCAGATCGCGTCGACGCATACGTGGGACACGGATAAGTACCCGGTTGCGGCGCGCTCATTCGACTGCTATCGCCGCAAAGGCCGCTTCGTGTGCAGCTGGGACGAGCTTGCCGGCCTTTTCGACCTCACGCTCGCTCGCGATCGCTTCTGCGCGTTTCAGCTGGATGAACGCCTCGCGCACACGGGTGCGACGGGCGAGCGCGTGCTTTCTGCCGAAGAGCTGCGTCGGAAGATCTTCGACCTCGCGGGCACCTCGCTTACCGGCGTCATGGCCGGGAAGACCCAGCTTTCCGTTACCGGCAGCAACGCTCTGCACGTCTACCACGTCGCCGTCGCGTAGGCGAGCATCTGCGCCGGTCTTCTGCGCCTGCCTTACACGCGGCCTTCCGTGCTAAAAATTGCCGAAACCGTCACGAAGCGCCCCCGCATCTTCGCTTCGTGACGGTTTCGGCATTTTTTAGCACGGAATTTAGCGCGGAAGGCTGCGGGCGCATCGAAGCTGCGGGCATGGTGGTGCTGCGAGTGCGGCGGTGCTGTGGACGCGGCGGTGCCGCGGGCACGCTGAAGGCTATAGCTGGAGTCCGGCGTGCACCTGCAGCTTGCCGGCATACGTGAGCAAAAGGGCGGCGTTGTCGCAAGCGGGGATGGGCTCGCTCAGGAGTTCGTGCAGGTATGCGACGCGCTCGGTAATCTCCTTCTTGTTTGGTAGCCGTAGCTCGCCATCGAAATCGTCATCGAGTAATGGTTTGCCAATCCAATGCGCCCACGCTGGCGGCACGGTGCCGCCCGTAGCCAAGTTGTGACGAAGCGAAGCGCGCACAACGGTGTCCGCATATCCTTCCTGCATGATTTTATCGGTGGTTTTCAGAGCGCTTCTAAGCCTGTCCCACAACGTGGAACTAGGCCCGTCGAATCTCCGCAATCCCATCTCGCGCAGGCTGCGAATTCCGGCCTTCGTTATATCTTGGTTGAATTTCACGCAGTGCGGATAGACGGTATGGAGCGCCTGGCGTGCAAGCAGGGGCGCATTCGCCTCGTCGAGGGCGCTGAAAAGCTGTTCGGTGAAGATGGCCCATGCTTTGGGATCCATGAGGCCGGGGTAAGTGCCCAACATCTCCTCGGTGATGCCGTCTGTCCGTTCGATGAGATGACGGCAGGCGTCTTGTGCAAGGAACCCCAGGGCGAGCGATTCGTTCATGAGCTGCAAGAGCTGCTCGTTGTTATTGTCGGGAATAAAGACCGTTCGAAATACTGACGGGAGCAGCGGATTCTGGCACAGGTGCAGATAGCAGTGATAGGCGGCTAAGGTGCGCTGCACGGAGTGGTACGCTTGACCATACTCGCGCTCTTGTTGAAGTATCTCATCGATATCCGGTTGGGAGAAGAATGGGAGCGCAGCGGGCTTGGGGAGCGCTTTTGTTGCTGCTGCATCAACGAGCGCCTCGGATACGTACCGTCGTGCATTGTCGAAACTGCGCGTTTTGAGAGCTGCCCAAAGGTAACATTCAAGATCGTGTCGCTGGTTTTTCGTCGCGCGTTCTCGTAGACCCTCGCATACCTGAGCAACGGTGGAAACGGTTCTTCCATCGCGTTGCATGGCGGATATCGTACAGGTGAGATCGAGTGTAGCCTGATTGGTGAACGCGCCGCGTTCATCTTCGCGGACATTTGGATTGACGGCGAGTGCCGGGTCTCTCATACCGAGCGCTTCGATGCTGGCAAGCGCGAGCCCAAGGTTACGATGGGCTCGGTTGAGCAGCTCACGTGGGCCACCGTAGGCACCGCGCCACCGCTCCCAGCCAAGGAAGAACGTCTGAAGTTCCTGTTTTGTTGCGGGGTCGTCACCATATACAACGAGGTTTGCGTTCCCGCCCTTCAGGTTCGTTGTGATGTAGCCTGCGCTCAGGTTTGTCGATCCTGCTAAGATGATAACCTCGCTCGGGCGGCTCCCGTGTTCAGCGCTATGGGCGCGTACGGCAGATACAAGGAGGCGCAACGCATCTCCAATGCTCAGCCCATGGCCGATTCCATCGAAAACGATAAGTTGCGGGAAGGCTGCCTCCCGTTCCTCCTGCGTGTGCGGAACGACTTTTTCCTCATGGGGTGCAGGCTCGTTATCACATGCGATGAGGTTTACGGAACCAGCTTGTAAACGCTTGAGAGAGTGCAGCAGAAGCGCGTTCAAATCCATCGCCGCTTCGTCGCTATGCGGTTTTCGAGATTTCCGAGGCACGCTGCGCCAATGGACGTACCCCACATGTGGGTGTTCGATATCGGTTATCGGCATGCCGAAGAAACGGCGGCGCTCGGAGGGTGTTTGCTTTACGAGAGACCAGATGAGGCTTGAACGAACGATGTCTTCAACGATTCCCTGGCGCAGCGCGATGGCAGTCATGCCGTTGCCATCGCGCGGGTCGCAGGGATGTTCGGAGAGGAGCGAGCGCCTGGGCACGCCGCCTTCATCGGGAAGGAGCCGGTAGACGGGCAGTGGGAACTGCGCCGGAGCAAGCCAATCCGCTTCGTTCGCGGATTCGTTCCACATGCTCTGCATGAGGGGCGGTACCGTCCGCGTGCGGCGAAGCAGCTCCGTATGATAGGCATCCCAGTCCCATGCAGCCATGCTGTCATCGCTCCTCAGTGCTATTCACCGAAGTATCGTCAGCGCGCTCGGGGTTGATCGCGCGCGCCTCGTCCGCCGCATAATAATCTGCGAACGCAACGAGTCGGCTCTCCCATACCTTGATCTGTTCGTTTCGCTGGCAGGGCAAGCTGAAATCGAAGGTATGCGACGCATGGACGAGCTTTACCGCAACCTCGTGGCGGTTTTGGTGCTCGCCGAACGCGTTGAGCGTGAGACCGCACAGGTCGCGGTATATGTCGGCTTGTAGATCCTCATAGAGCCAGGTGCCGTACGGCCGACGTGCAGAGAGCAGAAGCAAGATGGCAAGCTCGGCGGCGGCATCATCGCGCTCTGGGTCGATGCACACGTCGAGCAGCGCGCTATAGAGGTCATATGCACGGTCGTACTGCTCCTGGGATAAGCGTTCGGAAACGCCACTGGTCAGGGCATTCAAAACATGGCGGCAGGTGAAGAGCGCGCGCACGATCGTATGCTCGAAGGTGACTTGGCCGTTTCGCATGGTGAGGATGCCACGCCGTGTGACCATGCGGTCGATGACGTCTTCGCGGCTGGGCTCGTTTCCTCCCGTGCCGAGTGTCGCCTCGCTGCGAGCTTTCCCGCGGTAGGTCTGATAGCGTTTGCGGAAGGTGAGCTCGTCGATGCTGTCGCCACCGGCTTCCGCCGTCATATCGAACGCGATGTGCGCGAGCACTAGGTCGTCGTACACGTCCTGCTCGGGGAGCTTCGGCAAGAGTTCGACGAGCGTATCGAGCACGTTGAACGCCGTGGCATGCGGGTTGCGCAGCAGCGAGCGCACAAGCGCGGTGAGCAGGAGCGGATTCCCCAAAAGGCTGCCGAAGCCGGGCGTTTCGGCAATGTCTTCGAATGCGATGGTTTGCGGATCGTCCTCTGGGCGGTTCTGACGGAGGCGTTCGAAAAGATCGCGCTGACGGTTGCGATCGAAGGGGAGCAGGCGCACGACGTTGTCGGAGAGCGCGTGTTCCAGTTTGAGCTCGCTGGCATCCTCGAGCGGCCTGCTCGTCACGATGAGGCGCTGGATGTTGTAGCTCGGGTCTTCGGCAAGATCGGCGAGGCAGTCGATGTAGCGGTTGCGCACGGCGAGCGGTACCTCGTCGATGGAGTCGACGATGACAAGCGAATCGGGGGCTTTCAGGAGGCTGCGGAAGAGCTCGAGCGCAGCCTGCTTGTCGCCGTTCGAGGCGGTGCGGAAGGGTGCCTTGAGGGCGTCGGGTAGCTGACGATAGAGGAGGCTCGCGAACTCGTCGCTCGAAAGCTCCGGGCGCGTGCTCTCCAGAGCTTCGAATCCCTTGCCTGCAAGCGCCGCCTCCGGTTGCGCGATGAGCACAGGCGTGCAATTCATGAGCGGGACTGCCGCCTCATGGTGCGTGAGCGTGTTGAAGAGCGTGCCGTCGCCCGAGATGCGCATGCGCGCGATGCCGGCAGCGAGACCTTTGACGTAAGTGGTTTTACCCATACCGGACCCCGCTTGGATAAGGAGGCGAGCGCGTCCCGGCATGCGGGCGACGATGCAAGCGGGGTTGGCTGCGCGGGGATCACTGGAGCTGGACGGGCGGGCGTCGGCGCCGGGGCGCTGTTCGAATTCGGGTGCGACGTAGAGATCGCTGTACGAGAATCGCTCGTTGTCTGCATCGCGCATGTCGAGCACGTCGCCCCAGGCGGCGACTTCGCGCAGGTAGCCGTTCTTGAAGTCGAGCATGGCGCTCACGCCGCCCTGTTCGAGGTAGTCGAAGTGGTCGAAGAGCGCGTCGAAGGCAGAGGGACTTGCGCCCAACAGGAGCCGCACGATGGCGCAGGTCGCCGCGGCGGCGATGCCAAGAGCGGAGTCCGGCCAGGTGCAGGCATTCATGAGCTGTGTGCGCTCGCTTACGTCGAGGAGCGGTTTGCCTGTGCCTGGGGCGGCGGATGTACCGCGCACTTCGGCACCGAGCAGCGCGCTCAGCAGCTCTTCGCGGGCGGCGGTGATACCGAGCTGCTTCTCCACTTCACGGGCAGCAGCGAACGAGAGGCAGACGGCGAGGTCGAGCGCCTGACGCACGCTCGTGCGCATGTCGTCTTCCGTGCTCGACTCCGATCCGAGCCGGCGCGCGTCGAGCAGGGTGTCCAAGCGGTTGTTCTTGTACTGCTGGTTCCAGAGGAACGTTTCATTGAGCTTGCTGTTCTTCTTGCCCCGCATAAAGAGCATGAGGAACGTCATGCGCTTGTCGTCGAGATTGTCTGCCGTGGTCTGTTCCTTGATCAGCGCTTTCGTGTCGAAATCATCTCGGTAATAGTCGAGATCGCGGGCGTCGAGGGCAAGACCGCCGAACGGACGTGAACGCAGGACGAGCTGGCCGCCCGGGCCGATTCCGCGCTGGCAGAACTGGTCTTGAAGCTTGGGAAGCTCATCGGCGCTGCTTACGTGGTCGAATTGGTGGAGACCGTAGAACCACAGGCCTTCCGTCTGGTCGTTGAAGGAGGCGTACGGACGCTCCGGGATGCGCGCGTCGCGCGTGGTCGAGAGCATGCGGCATAGCTCGTCGAAGAGGGCGGGTGGCAAAAGCTGCGCCAAGCCGGGCGTCTTCTTGCCTTGTACGTCGCTTGCGACGGTTTTCTCACCTGCGGCGCCTGCTCCCCAGAAGTATTCGTCGAAGTCGCCTGCCCGGTACTCGTTCCATGAGTGATATGCGAGGTAGGCATGGCGCTTGGCAGGCTCTTCGCTTGCCGATGAGGGGAAGCTCGCCCCGATGTGCTGGATAATCCACGAGGCGAGCACGGGGGCGGATACCTTTTCGATGATGCCGTGTTGGACGAGTGGCCGCCATAAGGCTTCAAGTAGCGAAAAAGATTGCTGATAAACGTTCGGCATCTTGGCTCCCTCCGGCAGCACGGTTCCCTCCATTATACGCGCGGGAAGCGTGCTGCTTACCCGAAAGAGGCTGTGCGGTTTGGGCATGAGGCTTTGAAATTGTGTGCCTGACCTGCGCATCCGTGAAATTGCGCGCCGCTCCCGCATCACGCCCGGAGGGTTTGGCGCGGGCTCGCGGAGTGTAGCGGCTATCTTGCTGCCAAGCGATGGTACGGCGCGAAGGGCGATTACGGAAAGGAGTACGCTATGTCTGTTAGAGGAACCTGGCCGCGCGAAAACTGCACGTTGTTCGACAAGCTCTGCTGGCTGTATCTGGGGGATCTGCCGGAGAAATTGCGTGTGCGCGTGGGCGACGATTTCGATCCGAGCGCGTTTGGCTGGGACGGCGTCCAGCCAGGGAAGGCCGTCGGGATGGCCGCGGCATTCGAGGGCGGGGCGGCCGCCGGGCATGACGCGCGCTGTGGGGCGGCAGATGAACCCGTAGCGGATGCGGCAGCGGACGCGCCCGCGACAGATGCGCCGATGACGGCCGCGAGCGCGCAGGGGGATGCGCCCTCGCGGCTCCGCCCGCTCACGTTTGCGAGTCGCGAGTTCTGGATGCTCAATGCTGCGTTCGTCGCGAACGTTATCTGCTCGTATGCCGTCGCGAGCTTCCTCGCGTGGAACATGGACTTCTTCCAGATGCTCATGGAACCCGTCATACCCTCCTCGATTCCCGATGCGTTCGCTGCGGCGATGAATGCAACCGTGTGGCTCACAACAATGGTGGGTGCTGTTGCGGCATGGCGCATGTGGAATCGTCCTCCGTATCACTCGCTACCGCGCGTTCTGGCGATTTCGTTCGTTGCCTTCGTGGCGGCAGAGCTTTTAGTTGTGGACCTGATCGTATATGCCTGCTATTTCGGCTTGCTGTAGCCGAGTTTTGGCATGGCGCATTTGGGGGAAGGAGCAACGTATGAAACGGCTCAACGAGCGGTCTGAGCTAGACAGCGATGCCGCGCCGGCGGCTGGGTGCGACGAGCGCACCGACGAGACGGGGATTGTTGTGGCACCTGAGCAGCCGAGCGAGGCGGACGATGCCCAGGAACGAGAGGAGCTCTCACCTGCGGATGACCCCGAGCCTCCTTACCGGCGCACCTGCGAGAGTTCGGAGTTTTGGACGCGCGCGGCGTGCCTCGTTGCGAACCTCGGCTGTGCATGGGCGGTGACGAGCCTGCTCGCGTGGGATGGGTTCTTCTTCCAACGCCTGCTCTTCAGCCTGACGGTCGAAGAGGGGCGTCTGCTCGCCATCGCTCAGGGAGTAGGGTATTTCGTGGGCGGTATGGTGGCGGTTGATCGTGTGTATGATCCGATGTACCGTTCGCTGCCGCGCGTGGTTTTTGCAGCGGCGGCGGGCTTTGCCGTGGCGGCCCTCGTTTTGGCCGGCTATCTCGCCTATCAGCTGGCCATGACGACGAACCTGGCCTATCCGAATGCTTGGGAGGGGTTCCTGTGGATGTAGGACGTCAGAAAACTCCTGGGGTGCAGGCGCATGCGGCGGAGCCGCGCGGCGTAACGTTCGACGATTACGCGTTCGACGAGGGGACTCGAAACGCCCTGCGCATCCGGCTGGCTGCGTTCTTCAGCGCGATTGCGCAGCTTGGAGAGACGCTTGCGGCGATTGTGGGCTGCATCGAGCAGGGGTCGATTTCCGAAGGCGTGAGCCTCGAGCGCCTCGTGACGCGCGAGCGCTGCTTGGCGGCGGAGGCGCGTACGGATGCGGCACACCTCGCAACGATTGCCCTGGCAACGATCGATGCTCGAGGGACAAAGGCACATGTTCGCGCGGGATGCTTGCAGCTCTTGCGAGATCAGCTTGGACGCATCGCGGGGTATCGCCCGAGCACATTGGCGCAGGTCTCGGTGATGGAGGATGCACGCGATCTTCGCCGGTTAGCGGAGGTTGGCAAGGTGGCGGAGCATCTTGCGTTTGGTCGTACCGCGTGTACGCTCGATATGTTCGGCATCGATGTGGATGAGGACGAAGAGGCAGCTCGCGCGCTCATGGTCGCGGATGCGTTCCGTTATGCTCCGCAGCGGGATGCGGAAGGTTGGGCTGCCGGCGGTTCTGGGTTGCCGTACCTCACTGGTGCCGTGGAAGGTATTGCTGCGGCGCTGCGTTGCGCCGACGGCGTGGTCGTAGACGTTTCGGCGTTTCGTCTTACAAGCGAGCCGTATCTGTTCGCGCTTGCACCCCTAGACGATTACCCGGCGGTAACGCTCGTGCCCAAGACGCGTTTGTGGCAGGCGTTGCGCGATGTGCGGGAGGTGGATGTCGATCTTGCGGACGAGGTTGCGCAGCTGCTTTCGGCGACGCCGCTTGCCTGCAATAACGGCAAGGCGCTCGTTCCCGCTTCAGTGCTTGAGGCGGCGGGGATTTCGGAGCTGGATCAGTCGTTTACGCTCATCGGTGTAGGCGACCGCCTCGAGCTGTGGCCATCCGACAGCTGGCGGCGCAACTGTATCAACCTGTAGAGCGCGCCATCCGCCATCGGGGACGGGGACTGCCCGCCAGTGGGGACGGGGGTTATTGGCTGGGGG
>UPXY01000035.1 GCA_900538305.1 uncultured Collinsella sp. | reverse complement strand
CGAACTGCGCGCGGGACGATATGCCCCGGCGCGCCCGTGTTCCCCTACCGAGCGAGGGGATGCTCGAGCGCGCTATCTTGCCTGCACCTTGTGCGCATGCCGTCTGAGCACCGCCGCCGATCGCGCATGCTGTGGGTAAGATGCAGGTGGAGCCAGACATATCGTCCCGCGCGCAGTTCGCGAAGCGCTGTCTGAGCACGGGACGATATGTCTGGCTCCGCCTGCATCCCTTCCATGTCTGGACCGAACAAGCTATGGTGCTTCGGCGCAGGCCCGCGTGAGGAAAAACATGTCCGGCGGGTGCGGTAGAATCTGGTTCCGGAATCGGATGGCCGACGCACCCGAACCATACCAGGCGCGCCGTTTCCGCATCTAGCATGTACGTCGTCTTAGCATATCAAGTGAGGAGATGCACCTATGGCCTTCGTTCACCTGCACAACCACTCAGAATACTCCATGCTCGATGGAGCCACGCGCGTATCCGATATGGTCGCACGAGCGGTCGAGCTCGGCATGCCCGCCGTGGCGCTCACGGATCATGGATTCATGTACGGCATCCCGGAGCTCGGTCTCGCTTGCGACGCCTACAACCTCAAATCGCCCGAGCGCAAGGTTTGGAAGAGCGATAAGGCGGCGCTCGAGGCGGGCGCCGACCCCGCTTCACTCGACGCGCCCGATCCCGAGGAAGATCCCCGCGGGGCCGCGCAGCACGTGCGCGACCTCGAGGCATGGGAGGCCACGGGCTCGCTCGACGCGGTGAAGCCCTATGTGATCAAGCCCATCTTCGGCTGCGAGGTCTATTTCACACCGGACGATACGCTCGCCCGCGACCGCAAGCCCGATCTCTACCATATGATCCTCATCGCCACGAATGAGACCGGGTACGTGAACCTCATGCAGACGGTTTCCGAAGCCGCCGTCGAGGGTTTCTACTATCGTCCGCGCGTGACGCTCGATAACCTCCGGCGCCATAGCGAGGGGCTTATCGCCACCTCCGCCTGCCTTTCGGGCATCGTCATGAAGAACCTCGACCGTGGCAACCCCGCGGAAGCGCTTCGCTGGGCGGAGACCTTCCGCGACCTGTTCGAGCCGGGGAACTTCTACATCGAGATCCAAGACCACGGCATCACGACCGAAAGCGGCAACACCGAGGAACAGATCAACCGTCAGCTCATCGAGATCGCTCGCCAGGTGGGCGTCAAGGTCATCGCGACGAACGACTTCCACTACCTCACGCGCGAAGACGCCCCGGTGCAGGACATCATGATGTGCATTGGCATGAACTCCAAGGTGGACGACCCCAACCGCATGCGCATGACCGGCACCGAGTTCTACATGAAGTCCGAAGACGAGATGCGCGCACTCTTCCCGTACTGCCCGGAGGCGTGCGACAACACGCTCGAGATTGCCGATAAGTGCGACATGGAACTCGAATGGGGCAAGATCATCCTGCCCCGCTACCCGCTACTCGATCCCGGCGAGACGCACGAGAGCCAGTTCCGTCGTGAATGCGAGGAGGGCCTCGCCAAGCGCTACGGCGAGGATTGGGAGACGAAGGTCATCAACGGCATTTCCGTTAAGGAGCGCTTCGAGTTCGAATACAAGGTCATCTGCGACAAGGGTTTCGCCGCGTACTTCCTCATCGTGGCCGAATACGTACGCTGGGCCAAGCAGAACGGTATCGGCGTGGGGCCGGGCCGTGGCTCCGCCGCCGGTGCCATCGTGGCCTATGCCATGGACATCACCACCTTCGACCCGCTCGAGAACGGCCTCATGTTCGAGCGCTTCCTCTCGCCCGAGCGCACGGAGATGCCCGATATCGATATGGACTTCGACGATGAGCGGCGGCTCGAGGTGATCGAGCACGTCCGCCAGCTCTACGGCCCCGAGAAGGTCACGCACGTCATCACCTACTCGACCATCAAGGCCAAGCAGGCGATCAACGATGCAGCGCGCGTGCTCGACTACCCCGTCTATGTGGGGCAGCGTTTGTCGAAAATGATTTCGAGCGACCCGTCTGTGAAGCTCAAGCAGGTGCTTACGCGCGTGGAGGGCAAGGAGGAGAACTACAGCCCCGATTTCGCCGAAGCGTACGCCAAAGATGCCGACGCGCACCGCATCATCGACGCGGCGCTCGCTATCGAGGGCCTTACGCGCGGCGAGGGCGTGCACGCCTGCGCGGTGCTCATCTGCCGCGACCCGGTGAACGAGCACGTGCCCACGAAGCTCGATACCAAGGGCGGCGTGGAGATCACCCAGTACGAAGGCCATACGGTCGCGGACATGGGTCTGCTCAAGATGGACTTCCTGGGCTTGCGCACGCTCACGGTCATCTCGAAGGCGCGCGCGAACATCAAGGCGAACCACGGCGTCGATATCGACGTGGATAAGATCCCCTTCGACGATCCCGCGATTTTCAAGCTCATGCAGGGTGGGCATACCGCCGGCGTTTTCCAGATCGAATCTGCCGGCATGACCGCGACGATCAAGAACATGAAGCCCACGGAATACAAGCACGTCGTCGCTTTGATCGCGCTCTATCGTCCCGGTCCTCTGGGCGCCGGCATGGTCACGAGCTACATCAACCGCATGAACGGCAAGGAACCCGCCGTCTCCTACGACCCGCGCCTCGACGACATCCTTGGTGAGACCTATGGCACCATGGTCTACCAGGAGCAGGTCATGAACATCTCCGTCGAGATGTGCGGTTTCTCCAAGGGCGAGTCGGACAGCCGTATTCGCAAACCCGTGGCGAAGAAGAAGATCAAGATGCTCACCGAGCAGGTCTTCTCGTGGGAGGACGGCCGCGAAGAGACCATCTACGACCACTGGATGAACGGTGCGGAACGCAACGGCTACGAGCGCAAGACCGCGCAGCGCATCTGGGACGACGTTCTCGAGTTCGCGTCCTACGCGTTCAACAAGTCGCACTCGGCGGGTTACGCGATCCTCGTCATGCAGACGGCGTGGCTCAAGGCGCACTATCCACATGAGTACATGGCGGCCGTGCTTACGAGCTACACCGGCAAGACCGAGAAGATCACGCACTACGTATCCGCTTGCCGCCACGACGGCATCCCGGTGCTTCCGCCCGATGTGAACGAATCCGGCCGTGAGTTCACGGCGACGGCAGAGGGCGTTCGCTTCGGTCTCGCGGGTATCCGCGGCGTGGGCGAGGGCGTGGCCGATGCCATCATCGCCGAGCGCCGGCGTGGGGGAGCGTTCAAGAACCTGCACGATTTCGTCGATCGCGTCGATTCGAGCCAGGCGAACCGCCGCGTCATCGAGGCGCTTATCAAGGCGGGCGCGTTCGACTCGACCGGTTATCCACGTCGCCAGCTCATGGGCTTCGTCGACAAGGAGAATCCCGAGAACATCATCGACGCCGCGGCGAAGCGGCAGAAGGAGCGCTCCACGGGGCAGGTCTCGTTCTTCGATATCCTGGGCGATGTGGCGGGTTCCGGTTTCGAGGTCACGGTGCCCGAGCCGGATGGCCAGGAGTGGGACCGCCACATGAAGCTCCAGGCGGAGCGCGAGGTGCTCGGCATCTACGTCTCCGACCACCCGTTGCGACCCTACGAGTACGCGCTCAGCAAGGCGCGCGAGTACTCCTTGGCGCAGATCGATACGGGAGTGGAGCAGGAGATTGCCAACGGCGAGATGGTGAATGTCGAGATTCCCGAGGGCAAGCAGTTCTGGTTCGCGGGCATGGTCTCAGCTGTGTCCAAGCGCGTGACGAAGAACGGCGACCCGATGGCGATCGTGACGCTTGAGGACATGGAGGGCGAGGCGACGATCGTCGTCTTTCCCAAGACGTACAAGGAGTGCGAGCAGTACCTGCGCGGCGAGACCGACCCCGAGACCGGCGCGGTGCTCTCCGATGCGTTCATCCGCGTGCACGGCAAGATCGAGCGGAGCGACCGCGGCGACCAGATTATCGCTCAGGAGGTGCTCCCGCTCGAGCTGAACGAAGAGACGAATCGCCCGAAAATCTTCGAGATCATGATTCCCAGCTCGCGCTTCAGCCAGGGAAGCATGGCGCGCCTCGCCGCTCTGCTCTCGAGCAACCCCGGCGGTGACCGCGTCGAGCTCTTCGTGGAGCAGGCCGACGGCCAGACCATGCGTGCCGAGATCCCCACGCGCGTGAACGCTCGCTCGATTCCGCTCATTGCCGAGGCGAAAGCCCTCGTAGGCGAGCGCGGCCGCGTCACCGTTATCTAAGAGGTTGGTTGGGGATGGGCTCGTTTCAACCCATCCCCAAAGAACAGCGGGAGGGATTCATGGGCGATCTACGCGCGAGCGAGCTAAGTTCCATTGAGGTCTTAGACGCAGTCGACTCAACGAACGAAGAGCTCATGAAGCGTGCGCGTGCGGGCGCCCCGCATGGAGCCGCTTTGCGTGCGCGCAGACAGGCCGCTGGCCGTGGCAGGCGCGCGCATGCGTGGTCGTCTCCGGAGGGCGGCCTCTACCTCTCTATACTCGTGAAACCGAACCTCGTCGATCGAGTGCTTCCGGGTATTCCCGTTGTGTGCGGCATCGGCGTGGTAAGCGCTCTTGAGGCGCTTGGCTGCGAGGGCATCAGGCTCAAATGGCCGAACGACGTTATCTGCGCCCACGGTAAGCTCGGCGGTATCCTCGTGGAGCTCGGGCGGCAATTGGGCGAGGTGCTCGTCGTGTGCGGCATCGGGATCAACGTCGAGGCCGTTTCCATGCAGCAGCCGAGCCCGAATGCGCTTCCCGTTGCCGGGCTTGCGGATTGCCTGCTGGATGCGGCATCCTTGCCCGCGCTTGATGAGCTTGGTGCGCGGGTGCGTGTGTCCGTATTGCACGAGATTGATGCTTGGGCGAAGGGCGTTGAGGCCTCCGGGGATGATACCGCACCGCTTACCGGCATCGTGGATGCCTACAACGAGCTCTTGGCCTATAGGGGAGAGCGCGTGAACGTCGCCGCAGTAGACGGCGAGGTGTTGGAGCATGGCGTGCTGCGCGGGGTGGATGTATGGGGTCGCGCTCTTATTGAGCTCGCGAACGGCGAGGTCGAGGCATACGACTCGTCACAGGTTTCCCTTCGTCGCGTGGGATAGCGGTACTGCCGGGGACGGTCGAGGGGCGTTTGGCGGCAGTGAGCCCTATAGTTTGCGACGAACGGCCGGCGATGGAAGCCGCCGCTCGGATGCCCCGTCGGCTTGTCGGTGCTGCCAGTGTCAGTCGTGCCGTCGATACCGCATGCCGCCGGCATCGGATGTCCTGCCAGCTCCGGGTATGCCGCCGGCGGGGGAGTACCCCTCTTTTTTCTTTGATGTCGATCACGCCTTCGCCGATTTCCCAGACCGCTATCCCATTTTTCCGATTTAGCGCTCAAAAACGGTAAAAGCGGGTTAGAAAAGCTGGAAACATCGCCGGCACGGATCCAAAGACCCGAGCGATTGCGGGGCGGCAGATCGCCTGCCATATCGCGACGTGCGCAAGTGAGCCTTTTCATCAACCCGGGCTTATCGCAAACGATAGGATAATAAGGCCAGCTCATAGTGGTTGCAAAAACATTTTTGCACGATGAATCCATCGATGGCCGCCCTCGGCGGGACAAGCGAATGGTATCGTGGTCGCGACTCGATACCCCTCGGGCTGGAAGGAACCACGTGGAGCTTGCAAGGCGCATCAAGGAGCAGCGCGAGCGGCTGGGCATGTCCCAGGGCGAGCTGGCGAAATCGGTGTTCGTGACGCGACAGACCATCTCGAACTGGGAGACCGACCGCACCTACCCCGATGTTCAGAGCCTACTGCTGCTCAGTGACCTTTTTGGCGTGAGCATCGATTCCCTGGTGAGGGAGGATGCGCTTGAGATGCGCGAGACCCTGGCTGCGGGGTCGAGGCGGATGCGCCGCCTCGGGATCATCATGACGGTGTGCGGCCTTGCTTGTCTGGCGTGGGTGGTCGCGGGAATCATCGCGGACCTGGGCACTCCATGCATCGCGATCCCTGCCGCGGTGTTGTTCATCCCTGCGTCGATCGCCGCGTTTCGGATCGACAAGATGCGCCATGACAACCAGCTGTTCGCCTACCAGTCTGTCGAGGCGTACCTAGCGGGCGAGGATCCCGACGTGGGTAATCGCTTCAATCAACGCGCCGGCGAGCATTGGGTCTCAAGGCGAGTCGCGCTGACCGTCGTCGGCATCATCATGGGGCTCTGCTGCGGCTGGGGAGCCGCCAGCATCATTTCCAGGCTGCTGGGAGGTTAGCCCACGGCGACCCAGTTGCCGGGTTACCTGGGTTTTGCGCAGGGTTTCACGCTGGACTTCACATCGAAGTCCTTGTTTTGGTCGTTTTCTGCCCTGGAAACAGCAAATACAAGGACTTCAACGTAGGTTCCCGCGACAGGGTCGGTCGATTTCGATATCAGTCAAACATGTTTGAACGATAGTTTTGCAACCGAACAACGGAAAGGAGCCACTATGGCACATGAACGCTTCGTCGAGGTCTACTCCCAGGGAGTGACCAACGTTCGCAAGATCATCGTCGATACGCAGACCGGGGTGAACTATCTACTGATGTCCTCGAACATGACGGGTGGCAGCGGTATCACCGTGCTGGTCGATGCCGACGGCAAGCCACTGGTCACACAGTTGGACGAGAGTGACTCTGTGGCGATGGGCCAGCTGCTCGGCAGGGAGTGACAGGGGCTCGGTATTCGCTAGCTTCGCAAGATCTTCTCCATCGTGCGCCCGCGGGCGAGTTCATCTACCAGCTTGTCCAGATAGCGTGCGTTTTGTTCGACCGGGTCTTCGATCGCGGTGACGTCTACGCTGCAGACCTTGCCGGTGATGAGCGATCGGTTGGGGTTGAGCTGAGGGGCGGCGGCGAAGAACTGCTCGTAGGTGGCTTCCGCTTCGAGTTGCTCCCGCAGCCCCTCGTCGTCGTATCCCGTGAGCCAGGAGATGATCCGGTCAACCTCCTCCTTGGTGCGTCCTTTTCGCTCTGCTTTCTGCACGAGCAGCGGATACACTTTGGAAAACGACATCTGGGCGATGGACATACGCGGCATGGCGGCTCCTTTCGGGCGGGTTGCCGGAAGCGGCTTCACCCTAGATTATCGCCCAAACAGCCGCCGAAACCCATACGGTTGCTATTCGCTCGGGGGGGGGGTGCTATCATGCTGGACAAGGCTTTGCCCACCCGTTCCGAGGAGTGTGCCCATGGAGCTCCCCTCACGCCGTCTTGATCCGCGCATGCTGCGAGCTTGGTATGCCGGTTCGCTTGCGCTCATGGCGGGAACCGCCGCGGCGGGCGCCGTTGTCGTGCTGGTCGTTCGCTGGTTCGGGCTGCCCGTGTCCATACCCCTCGCCATCACCGGCGTCTTGCTCGCGGTCGAGCTCATCGATATGGCAATCAGTCCGCGCGTGGAGTATGCGACCTGGCGTTTCGACGTGACGGCCACCGACGTAGATCTCTATCACGGTGTGTTCGTCAAGAAGCGCGCGATCGTCCCGCTCGTTCGCGTGCAGCACGTCGAGACCAAACAGGGACCGATTCTCAAGGCGAACGGTTTGGCCGCGGTGCGCATCTCGACGGCGGGGGAGAGTTTCGAGATCCCCGGGCTCGCCGAGGCCGATGCGTGCACCCTGCGCGACCGCGTCGCGGAGCTCGCACGGCTCGCCAAAGAGGACGTGTAGGGCATGAGCGACCAGAATGAGATGGGGCGCATGCATGCGGGCGGAGATGCCCCGGTGCGACGAGGATCATGCCGCCAGCCCCTTTCGTCGGAAACCCCTTCGGCGGAAGCTGCTCATCCTGCTAAAACGGCTCAGCCGGTAGATGCAGTTCGGAGGCTTGAGCGCATCGAGTGCGTGGCCGAACGCCTGGCGAACCCGGAGCGCTCCCTTTTTGAAGAAGTAGACGCGTCGCTTGTCGGTGTGCATCGCGGTAGCCCGCTCTCACTCGCAGCGGGTGCGGCGAGCGGCCTGGGCGTCTCCCTTGGTGTATCGCTTGTGGCGATCGTCCGCGTGGTCAGCGGCAACGCGGCGGAAGGCATGTCCGGCGTCATCGCCATCGCTGCCGCCATCATCGCCCTGAGCGTAGCGAGTTCTGCCATAACGTGGCGCACGAGGACATGGGAGCTCACCGATACGGGCATCATGCTTCGCAGCGGCCTTGTGACATCCAAGCAGTTGCAGGTTCCCTACGAGCATATCCACACGGTGAACATGTCCTCGGGGTTTATCGAGCGCGCGCTCGGTCTTATGACGCTCGACTTGGACACGGGTGCCGCGAGCTCCGAAGGCGAGGTGACGCGCATCAAGGGGCTGCAGGCGGGCATGGCCGAGGCGTTGCGGGAAGAGCTCTTCCGGCGCAAGGCAGCGGTGCTGACGGGGTGCGAGCTGGGCGCGGATGACCTCTATGCAGAAGCGTCTTCCGAAGCCGATGGAGATGCCTCCCCAGCTGCTTCGAAGCAGGCACCGGATGCATGCTATACGCTCACGACCGCTCAGCTCCTGCTCGCCGCCCTCACCGAGGCGCGCATCGTCGCGCAGGCCGTGGCGTTTCTCATCCTTATCGTCCAGGGCGTCAACCTCCTGCAGGAAAGCGCGCTCGTCAACCTTTCTAACGTGGCGGAGGGCATCGCGGTGCTTCCCGTCGCGCTGCTCATCGGTGCCGCCGCGCTCTTGATCGCCCTCGCGCTGGTCGTCGGGTTCGCGGTCTCGTTCATCGTCAGCTTGATCGGGTATGCGGGGTATCGGGTGGAGCGCGCGGGAAGGCGCATCTCGGTCGAGCGCGGCCTGCTCAGCCGGACGTCGCACGCCATCGCGCTCGAGCGCATCCAGTCGCTGCGCATTCGCCAGGGCTTGATTCGCCAGTTCATAGGCTATGCAGAGGTGCGAGCGTCTGTAGTGGGAAGCATAGGGTCTTCAGATGAGACGTCCGCCGCCGACGGCGTGGTTCTGCACCCGTCCATCCGCATACAGGAGATCGATGCGTTTCTCGAGGACATCGCGCCCGAGTTTAGCGGGGTGACGGAGGTGTCCGGATTGACGAGGCTTCCCCGCGCAGCAGCGAGGAGACTTGCGTTCCGCACGGCGGCAAGGTCACTGCTGCTCGGCGTCGCGCTTGCGGGGGCGGGCGTCTTCGCGGGGCGCGTTCTGCTGGCGGATGAGTCGTGGAGCGTGGCGCACCCGGTGCTGGGCTTGGTGCTCGTTGCTGTTTGGGGTGTCGCAACCGCAAGGATGGCGACAGGCGCCGTTCTCCGTTACCGTGACAGTCGTATCGGCCATGACCGCACGCGACTCATGATGGTCGTGGGCGGCGTCAAGCGGCGGATCGAAGTGGCTCCGCGCTCGCGTCTGCAGCACGCAGTCACTTCGGTGACTCCCTTCCAGCGGAGGCTTCGGCTCGCGACGTTCGCCTCGAGAACCGCCGCTACGGGAGACCTGGCTCTGCGCGACGTTTCTGCCAACGATGCCGAGGCGCTGCTCGCATGGGTTCGCCCACGGGGAGGCGGAGTCTCGGCCGACGGTGACCGCTGAGCTTCGTTTGGGTAAACCCCGGGTAGTCGAACGTGCCGTTCATCTACTTGGAGGGGAGCTACGGGCAAGACGTGGCTCATAGCGGGTGCTGGTAACGGGATTGGCCGCGCCGTCGCGCTGGCACCGCTGCGCCACGGCGACCGCGTGGTCGCGACGACACGTCGGGAGGGATCCTTCTCCATGTCTGAAGGTGCCGAGGATTGCGCGACGGCGACCTCGTTCGACGGGTGATGCAAGCGACCTGGCCGGTTTAGCCTTCCTGCGGGAGGGGCGTCGCGATGAGCTCGGCACGCCGCTTTCGCGGCTCCCGCCGTGTGCGCCGCGCTCATGGTTGCATGCGGTTATGTCTTCAGATAATCGATAACCGGCTGGAGGTAGGTGCGATCCGTGCCGTCGAACCCCTGCTTCATGGCATCGAGGGCGAAGGCGATGCGCGGGTCGGTTTCAGCGGCTTTGGCCTGCATGCGGAAGAATGCCCGCATGGCAAGCTTGTCGAGGGTGCAAAGCCGGTCGAAATCGAACCCGCCCTGGCAGTAGAAATGCTTGAGCGCGGGATAGCGATCGCGTGGGAAGGCGTGCTCGAACGCGGCGTCGGTATCGCTCTGGGGCCAGTCCTCGCTCGGCATGGGGTAGGCGCCCACGCCCACGACGACGTAGCGCTTACCCGGTTGCGCATCCATGCACCCGCGCAGCCATCTCGCCTCTTTGAGGCCGCCTGCGTGGAACCAGCTGAGGAAGACGATCGTTTCCGCGCTGGACACGGCGGCTTCCCCGCGCCTGCTGAAGGGGAGGGCTTCGGTGCCGAGGGAGTCTGCGAGCCATCGCGCATAGGTCTTCGTGTACCCTGTCTGCGAGCAGTAGACGATTGCGGTGCTCATGGGCGCTCCCTTCGGGTGCGGTGCTCGGACTGGAATGCCTCGAGATGCTTGGCTATGAATCGCCGTGCATCGTCCCAGGGCATCTCCTCGCAGAGCGCGAGGAACACCGGCCCGTGGAACTGCCGGGCTGCAAGCCTCGTGTCGCAGGGTTCAAAGTCCCCTTCCGCGATGAGGGCGGTGAAGATCGCTTCCTGCAGCTGGATCGGTCGCTCGATGAACACGGCACGGTAGAGCCGTGCGATATCGACGTCTGCGTGGCGCTCCGTCTCGAGGACGTGCCGGAGCTCAACGACGGCTTCATCGGTGAAGAACGGTTCATAGCTGGCGAGCACGATCGAGAGCAGCTCGTCCGGGTTGCAAGTCCGATACGCGGCGGGGTCGTCCTCGGGCAGGGCGAGCGCGCCGCGGCCGCGCAGCAGGTGCGTCAACCGATGGAGCTGCCACGATACCGTGGCATCGAAAAGCGCGCGCTTGCTCGGAAAGTGGTTGTAGAGCGATGCGTCCTTCATATCCACGGCGCGGGCGATGTCGCGCATGGTCGTCGCGGCGTAGCCCTTTTCGGCGAATATGTCGAGCGCGCGCTCGCAGACAAGGCGCTTCGTGTCGCGCGCTGGTCCCGCCGGTCGTCCCATCCTGCATCCCTCCTTAAACTATCAATCACTAGTTTATTGGGGAATCTTGCCCTGTCAAGGTGCCGGCGTCATGGCGAAGCTCATCGCTGCGGGCAAGATACGCGCGAGGGGCATCTCCGAGACCACAGAGGGGTATCTGCGTCGCGCCGACGCGGTGTGCCCGGTGGCGGCGATCCGGAACCGTTACCCCATGCTGGCTCGATGAAACGAGGGCCTGCTGCCCGAGCTCGACGAGCTCGATGTGGCACTTGTGGCGTTCAGCCCCATGGCGAACGGCTTTCTTACGGGTGCGTATTCGCCGAGCTCGCGTTTCGAGGGCACTCAGGACTATCGAGCGGGCATGCCGCAGTACACACCCGAAGGCTACGAGAGGAACCGCGACGTCCTTGAGCCCATCGAAGAGGTCGCGCGCGAGCACGGTGCCATGATGGCGCAGGTCTCGCTCGCCTGGATGCCCTGCAAAAGCCCGTGCGGGCCGCGCGGATGGGCGGCTACAGTCCGAGGGCTGGATCGACGACGCCCGCGCCTTCTGGCTGTCGATGCGCTAGCTTGCGAAGAGAGCGTTGCTACGTGCCTATACGATAAGAGAGGACGCCTACATCAGGGCGCGCCCCGCGCTCCAGGCGCCGCCGGCCTCTTCGCCCACCACGCGGTAGATGCGGCGGGTCGCGTCGTAGACGAGCGGTTGCATGCGTCCGAAATCCACGCGACCCTCGTCATCGAGGATGCTTTCGTCTGCCAGTACGTTCACGATGCGGCCCACGATGCGCCCGCCCCGCTCGTCGCCGTCGATGGAGACGAGTTCGCATTCCATGGTAAGCGGGTACTCCTCGATCACCGGGGCGTCGACGCGTTCGGAGCGCGTGAAGGTGAGGCCGCATCCGCGCTCTTTGTCGACCTTGTTGCCCGTGGCGATGCCGAAGTAGTCCGCGCTCTCCAGGTTGGCTCGGTTTGCGGGGGCGACGGTGAAGGCGCCGCGCTTCACGATGTTCTGGGTGGTTTTGTGCCCCCCGAGGTTGAGGGCGATGGTATCGCTGCCGCATTCGCCCGCCCAGGCGGCGTTCATGGCGTCGGCGGTGCCGTCTTCGTTGTAGGTGGCGATGATGAACACCGACTGCGGGAACTGCTCGCCCTTTGCCCCGAGGCTCTTCTTCATGGCTTCACCTTTCTCTTCGTAGCTCGCTGTCTTCGGTCGAGCTTCTGGTACCCGTTTTCGCGCCCGAGCACCGCGGCATGCGTTCGTGCCGGGGCGGGGGTTTCGTCCCGCACCGGCGAGGGCTGCGCCTTTCACGCCCTGCACGGCAATGCCCCGGGTATCTTGATCGTATGGTAGACTCCTCGGAGCCGACGCGGAACCATCTGTTGGTTGGAAGGCTATAACGCTTCGGTGCGTGCGGCTCCCTGCACGTCGCCCGGCGTGCACGCAACCGGTAGGCGCACCTCGAAGGTTGGTTGTCATCCTTGGCGCGCTACGCGAACTTCCAGTCGTGCGAGACGGTGCTGGCTCCGAGCTCGAAGTGCAGCTTGGCGATGCCGAGGTCGATGCGTCCGCAGGAGACCGCGGGCAGGGCGCGTGCGCGTACGGTGCGCTCGTCTGCAGCGAGGTCGAACCGGAAGCGCTGCTGATTGAGGGCGATGGGGGCGAGTTGCGTCGCCTCGAGCCCGGCGATGAACCACGCGGGTGCCCCGGCAAGCCCTGGGTCGCCGTCCATGCGCCCCAGCCGTTCGACCGGTCTCGCCTTGTGCGCCGTCCCGCTCGACTTGCCGTGACCGAGCGCGATGCAGCAGACGAACCGCTCGCCTGCAGCGACGCGCGCGACGCTCTCCTTTTTGCGGTATGTGAGCGCGACCCAGCAGGTGTTGAGGCCAAGCGACTGGGCGAGGAGCACGAGGCGCTCGCCGCGGCCGGCATCGACGCGCTCGAGGCCTTCATTGCCGAGATCGGCCTGCCCACCAAGCTTTCCGAGATGGGCATCGAGGGCGAGGGCACCGATGAGATGCTGCGCGCGGTGGCCGATTCGACCATCATCATCCCGAGCTGTCCGAAGGTGCTCGACGCCGACGAGGTCTACGAAATCTTGGAGGCGTGCAAATAGTCCTTTCGCGCATATGACCCGTGGAATCACGACGTTGAATGCGACATGCGGGGCACGATGCCTTCCCATTAAGAAAACCCCATGAAGAAAACCGTAACTTCCCGGGACGACGAGGGCAGATCGCCTCTCAACCGTTCCGGGAAGCTACGGTAAAGCTCACTTCGCAAAAGCTGATCGCTGCTGGGGTATCCGGCTACGCCACGTCGATCGTGACCTCAACCTCCTGCACGGGCACATCGTAGAACGGATCTTCGCGACGCCCCAGGAAGTCTCGTGCCTGTTCCGGGAAGAGCGCATAAGAGAGCACGTCTTCCTCGCTCTTGGCGTACATCCCGATCTCTTCGCGCGCCTTGGGAAGTTCGGGCTCGAGCAGGTCGGCGGGGCGGCACGTGATGACCTCGTCGTCACCGATGATGAGCTCGCGAATCTCCTTCGAGATCGTTACCGGCGGGCGACCGTACATGCCGTGCACGTAGTCCTTGATCTCCTTCGGCACCACTTTGTAGCGCTCTCCCGAAAGCACGTTCATGAGCGCCTGAGAGCCCACCATCTGCGAGAGCGGCGTCACGAGCGGCGGATAGCCCAGCTCGGCGCGCACGCGCGGCACCTCGGCAAGCACCTCGTTGTAGCGATCGCTCGCGCCCAGGTCGGCGAGGTTGCTGATGAGGTTCGAGAGCATGCCTCCCGGCACCTTGTAGAGAAGCGCTTTGGGCTCCACTTCAAGGACCTTGGGGTTAAGGCCGCCGTCGGCGAGGAAGCGGTCGCGCACGCCGGCGAAGTGCTTCGCGACGGCGTCGAGCTTGTCCACATCAAGATCGGTCTTGTAGCCCAGGCCATCGAGCGCGATAGCCATCGATTCGGTTGCCGGCTGGCTCGTTCCCTCCGCGAGCGGGGAGAGGCAGGTGTCGATGATGTCGGCTCCGGCTTCGACAGCCTTAAGGTAGGTCATCTGGCCGATGCCCGCAGTGCCGTGCGTGTGCACCTGTACGGGCAGGTCGGTTGCAGCCTTGATCTCGCCCACGAGCTCGTAGGCGACCTCGGGCGTGAGCACGCCCGCCATGTCCTTGATGCAGATGCTGTCGGCGCCGGCGCGCTCCATCTCGGTTGCAAGCGAAACGAAGTACCGGACCGTGTGCACGTCGCTCGTGGTGTAGCAGATGGCGGCCTGCACCTCGCCGCCGGCCTCCTTCGCCGCGCGGATCGAGGTTTGGAGGTTGCGCGTGTCGTTCAGCGCGTCGAAGATGCGCAGCACGTCGATGCCGTTCTCAACGGACTTCTTCACGAACTCCTCGACGACGTCGTCGGCATAGTTGTGGTAGCCCAAGAGGTTCTGTCCGCGCAGGAGCATCTGGAGCTTGGCGTTCTTCACGTGCGCGCGGATGGTGCGCAGACGCTCCCACGGATCCTCGTTCAGGTAGCGCAGGCACGAGTCGAACGTCGCGCCGCCCCACACCTCGAGGGCGTAGAGGCCGCAGCTATCCAGGTCCTCAAGCACGGGCAGCATATCCTCGATGGGCATGCGCGTGGCGATTTGGCTCTGCTGGCCGTCGCGCAGGATGGTTTCCATGAAGCGAACGGTACGTCCCATGTGGTCGTTCTCCTTTCGCGATCGTTATGCCTCGGGGTTGCGCGGCGAGAAGATCTTCGACAGCGCGAGCGACACGAGGTAGATGACGATCATGACGACGAAGATGCCGCCCCAGCCGATGCCGAGGAGCTCGAGGGCGGTGATCAGGTTTTCAGACATTCGTGAACCCCCCTTACATCAAGAGCCCGAGCACGAGGCCGCCGGCGACGACCGAGGCGATCTGCCCGGCCACGTTCGCGGCGCTCGCCTGCATGAGGATGAAGTTCTGCGGGTCCTCCTCCGTGGCGAGGCGCTGCACCACGCGCGAGCTCATGGGGAAGGCGGAGATGCCGGCGGCGCCCACCATGGGGTTGATCTTCTCCCTGCGGAAGAGGTTCAGGAGCTTTGCGAACATGACGCCGCCCACGGTGTCCATGACGAAGCCCACGAGGCCGAGCGCCATGACGATGAGGGTGTCGGGCTGCAGGAAGTCCGAGTACTCCATCTTCACGGAGACGCAGAGGCCGAGCAGGATCGAGATGAGGTTCACGAGCTCGTTCTGGGCGCTCTTAGACAGGTTGTCGAGCACGCCGCATTCGCGGAGCAGGTTGCCGAACATGAGGAAGCCCACGAGCGGCAGCGACGCCGGGGCGATGAGGCCGGCGATGGCGCAGATGATGATGGGGAAGAGGATCTTCGCCGTCTTGGAGACCGCGAGCGGGTTGTAGTCCATGCGGATGCGGCGCTCGTGCTTCGTGGTGCACGCCTTGATGGCGATCGGCTGGATGATGGGCACGAGGGCCATGTAGGAGTACGCCGCGACCATGATGGCGCCCATGTACCTCGAGCCGAGGCTGTTGGCCACGAAGATCGACGTGGGGCCGTCCGCGGCGGCGATGATGCCCGTCGAGGCGGCGTCGGCGATGTCGAAGCCGAGGAGCGTCGCGACGATGATCACGAAGAAGATGCCGAACTGCGCAGCGGCGCCGAAGATGAGCAGAAACGGGCTCGAGAGCAAAGGCCCAAAGTCGATCATGGCGCCGATGCCGATGAAGAGCAGAAGCGGGAAGAGCTCCGTCTCGATGCCCATGTCGAAGAGCACCGTGAAGGGCGCTCCCTCGCCGATGACGCCCGAGAACGGGATGTTCACGAGGATGGTGCCGAGTCCCATGGGCACGAGCAGCGTGGGCTCGTACTCCTTCTTGATGCCGAGGTACATGAGGACGCAGCCGATGGCCATCATGACGATGCGTCCGGGCTCGGCCGCGAGCGCGATGACGCCTGCGGTCAGCACGTCGGCCGCTGTGGTTAGAATCTCCAATGGTCTCTCCTCTGTCGAGGCGCGTGACAACGGTGCCAGGTCATGCTGCCACGCATCGGTATTGACGGGATGCGAAGCGACGGTGCGGCGCGACAACATGGTCCGGCGTCGTTGTCACGCGCGGCCGATCGGTGCTAGGCGATGCTGAACAGCTCGTCGCCGGGGTTCACCATGTCGCCCTTCGCGACGTTGATGGAAGCGATGGTGCCGGCCTGCTCGGCCACGACCTCGTTCTCCATCTTCATGGCTTCGAGCACCATGACGGGCTGGTTCACCTCGACCTTATCGCCCACTGCCACGTGGATGTTCGTGATCGTGCCGGGCATGGCGGCCGTTTGCACATGGGCGCCGGCGGGCGCGGCAGACGTTGCGGGCGCGGGTGCGGCCGCGGCGGGCTCGGGAGCCGG
>UPXY01000034.1 GCA_900538305.1 uncultured Collinsella sp. | reverse complement strand
CTTCGCTAGTCCTCGCCGCATGTGCGTTTCGCTCCTGCGGAGCGAAACGCACGCGGCTGCGGAAACGCTCAGGAGAACGCCCGGCGACCCCCGAGAGCTCAACCGTAGTAGCCGCGGCCTCGCGCCGATTAAAAACAATAGTAGTTCGTATGGTTTGCGTCGCACGCGGCGTCACCGTATGCCCCAGCGGCAATGAGGTGTCACCGTATGCCGCCTTGGTGCCGTCGCTGAGAAACCATTCTGAATAATAAAGAGCCCGGACGGCGGCTTTCCCTTCATCCCGCGGCACCGCCATCCCACCGCTCGGGAATCCGTCAACGCCACAACCTCCGTCACCCTGCCGGGTTATCGCCGCGGGCGATATCCCGGCGAAGCGCGCTCTCCGCACCCACGTGAACCGCGCGCGGAGCCCGAGCGCTTCATCTTGAGCAATTCTGCAGGCGCGCAACCGGCCGCGGGCGCATGGTTCGCATGAGCCATCTGCCGCAGCCGGTCGCAGGCGCCGAGGATTAGCGAAGAAAAAAGCGCCCGAGCCCGTCAGCCGCCCGGCTCAACGTCACCTTAGTTGAATTTGAAGATCTTGCTCGCAGCGCGATAGAGCGCCACGGATGTCTTCTCGCCCGCCTTCGTGGGCAGATTCGTCCCGATACCCAGAATGCCGCAGCGCGCGTGGCGATACATGCGCTCGTCGTACTCCTTGAGCTCAGCCCAGAGCTTCTTGCACTCCTGCTTCATCTCCGGATCTTCAGAAAGCTTCGAGAACACAGAGCACACAGCCATCATCATGGTGAAATAACCCATCATATACGACGCGAGGCGGCTCTCGGGCACGTCGCGGTACAGGTGGTAGGCGTTCATCATGATGCGTGTGATGCGGAACTGCTGGTCAAGACGGCGCACCATCGTGGCCTCGTTCACGCTCTGTCCCTCTCGGCCGATGAAGTACCGGTAGAGGTCGATATCGGCGTAGTACATCTTCTTGCACAGCGGCAGGGGGACATACGCGTAGATATTGTCGACGTAGAACGTGTGAGCCGGAAGCGGCAGGTTCGCCGCGCGCACGACTTCCGTGCGGTACGTGAGGCTGTGCATGAGCAGGTTCTGATCGGGGCGGAAGTAGCCGATTTTATCCCACGTGAAGACCTTCTTGCGCGGCAGCGCCCCGCGGTAGCTAATCGTGGTGCGCTTGTCCTCGTACACCTTCTCGTACACGTAGTTCGAGATGAAGAGGTCGACCCCCATCTCGCGCTCCTCGAAGCCGCGCAGAATGGAGAGCATCGTCGAGAGCGCGGACGCATCAAGCCAGTCATCGGAGTCGACAACCTTGTAATACGTGCCGGTCGCCTCGCGCAAACCCGAGAGCACCGCGATACCGTGTCCGCCGTTCTCCTGGTGTACGACGCGGATGATGTTCGGGTAGCGCGCCACCCATTCGTCCGCCTTGACGGGCGTCTCGTCCTGGCTGCCGTCGTCGACGATGATGATCTCGACGTCCTCGGCGAAGTCGCTCCCCTCGAGGATCGACGTGATGCCGTGGTCCATATCGGCAGCAGAGTTGTAGCACGGAATGGCGAAGGTGATGATCTTATGCATGGCAGGAAATGATCTCGTCAGACAAATCGAGGGCGGATTCGGTCACAGCGTCCATGTCGTAGTAGCGGTACTCGGCAAGGCGACCCACGGGATGGAAGTTCGTGAGGTTCTGCACGCGCTCGAGATAGCGCTCGTACAGCGCCTGGTTCTCGGGGTCGATGATCGCGTAGTACGGCGTCTGACCACTCCCCGGCTCGAAGGCGTGGCTATACTCCTTCATGATGGTGGTCTTGCCCGGCACGACCTGACCGGTCATGTTCTTGAATTCGGTGATGCGCGTGAAGTCCTCGCTCGTGGTGTAGTTCACCGTGCCCACGGGCTGGAACTGATCTTGCTCGAGCGTCTCGAACACCATGTCGAGCGTGCGGTATGGGAGCGCGCCCAGGTCGAGGTTGAAGAGCTCGTCCAAGGGACCTGTGTAGACGATCTCTCCGCCATAGCACTTGCCGCACACGGACACGTTCGTCTCGCCGATCTCGAAGATATCGCGCGCGTCGACATCCACGTACACGTCGATAAGGTCGTGGTCGAGCATGTGCTCGAAAAGCACGGTGTAGCCGTCCTCGGGCATGCCCTGGAAGGGCGCTTGCGGGAAGTAGCGATCGTCATCGCCGATGAACACGGGCACGCGGCCGGTCACGGAGGGGTCGATCTCGTCGGGCGTCTGGCCCCACTGCTTCATCGTGTAGTGCAAAAACACGTTCTCGTATACGTAGTCCGCGACCTCTTGCAGGTCGGGATCGTTCTTCTCGCGAAGCTCCATGATCGGCACCTTCTTGTCGGCACCGAAGGCGTCGACGAGCTTCTGGTAGAGCTCCTCGCCGCGTTCCTCGCCAAACGCGAGCTTCAGGCTCGTGTGGTTGAAGGGCACCGGCATAAGCGTGCCGTGGATGTTGGCGAGCACCTTGTGCTGGTAGTCCGTCCACTTGGTGAAGCGCGAGAGGAACTCGTTCACGCGCTCGCTGTACGTGTGGTAGATATGCGGGCCGTACTTGTGAATGAGGATGCCGTCCTCGTTCTCGAAGTCGTACGCGTTGCCCGCGATGTGGTCGCGGCGCTCGAGCACCGCCACGCGGAAGCCCGCGCCTTCCGCCACGCGGCGGGCACACACCGAACCGGCATAGCCCGCGCCGACGACGATCATATCGTAATCGTCGGGATTGAACGATGCGGGAAGACCACTCATGAGATGCATAGCTGCTCCTTGCAGGCGCTTTATCGTACAAATGAACACTTACGGTTCAATTATCTAAGCGATTATAGCGCGCAGCGGCCTATAATAGGGTTGCCACACAAGGAAAGCTCAACAAGCGACGCCTCGAGGTGCCCGCGTGCGCGGGAACAGGCGCGATGCGGCTGGGCTTCAATCTAGAGGAGAACCATGAGTGACTTCCTGAACCGCATGAAGGCTGCCGCGAAGGCGGACGTGAAGACGATCGTCCTGCCCGAGGGCGAAGATCCGCGCACCATCGAGGCTGCGAAGAAGATCATCGAGGAGGGCATCGCGAACGTCGTGATCCTGGGCAACCCGGCCGAGATCGACGTCCCCGGCGCACACGTCATCGACCCGACCTCCCCGACCGCTCCCAAGCATGAGGCCTACGCCCAGAAGTTCGCCGAGCTGCGCGCCAAGAAGGGCGTCACCATCGAGCAGGCGCGCGCCCAGATGATGGACGCCACCTACTACGGCACCATGATGGTCAAGATGGGCGACGCCGACGGCCTCGTCTCCGGCGCCTGCCACTCCACGGCCAACACGCTGCGCCCGGCGCTCCAGATCCTCAAGACGGCACCTGGCACGAAGCTCGTCTCGGCCTTCATGGTCATGTGCACGAAGACCCCCGAATTCGGTGCCGACGGCACGCTCGTCTTCGCGGACTGCGGCCTTAACATCGCCCCCACCTCCGACGAGCTCTCCGAGATCGCCATCGCCTCGGCCAACTCCTTCAAGACCTTCATGGGCGATATCGAACCCAAGGTTGCCATGCTCTCCTACTCCACGATGGGCTCCGCCGGCGGCGACACTGCCAAGAAGGTGCAGGAGGCCACGGCTTTCGCCAAGGAGAAGGCGCCCGAGCTCGCCATCGACGGCGATCTGCAGCTCGATGCCGCCATCGTACCGAGCGTAGCCGCGCTCAAGGCGCCCGAGAGCACGGTCGCTGGCCACGCCAACGTGCTCGTGTTCCCCAACCTCGAGACGGGCAACATCGGTTACAAGCTCGTGCAGCGCTTCGGCCAGGCCGAGGCGTACGGCCCCATCCTGCAGGGTATCGCCAAGCCGGTGAACGACCTTTCGCGCGGCTGCTCCGCCGACGACATCGTGGGCGTTGTGGCCATCACCTGCGTCCAGGCCCAGCTCGCCGAGTAACCAGAATCGTATAGAGGCTTTCCATCGGGACGGGGGTGTCGTATGGCATCCCCGTCTCTTGTATGTAAAGACCCGGCGACGCTTTACCGGAGCCCGGTGGTAAATAACCCCAGAGGTTATTGAACACCATGCATACGCTGCTAGGGACGAACCGCGGAGCTAGTTCATGTCGCGGAAACCCTTGCCGATGATCTCCGAGCTGTTGACGATCGTGATGAACGCGCCGGGGTCGATCTTGCGCACGAACAGGCGCAGCCTCATGGCCTCGCGCGTCGAAAGCACGCTCATGAGCACCGTGACGCGCTTGCCGGAATAGGCACCGTATCCATAGCTGATGGTCGCGGAACGCTTCAGGTTGCGCACGATGTACTTCTCGACCTCCGCAGGTTGCTGCGAGATGACGGTGCAGACCTTTCGCAGGTGCAGGCTCTCGATCGCGCCATCGACCACGAGCGTCTTCGCGAACAAGCCCAGCACGCAATACAGGCCGGTGCGCGGCCCGAAGAGCACGGCTGCGATGAGTACGATACCGATATCGACCATCATGAGCGCTTTGCCGATCTGAAGGCTCGTATGGCGCTTCAGAATCATGGCAAGGATATCCGTACCGCCCGTCGATGCGCCGATATCGAAGACGATTGCGCTACCGAGCGCAGGTAAGATCACGGCAAAACACAGATCGAGCCACATATCCCCGGTTGGGGAAACGTTGCTGGGATACACGAGTTCGACGAGCGAGACGAACGCAGAGAGCGCAATCGATGCATAGATGCTCCACCCCACCGCTTTCTTGGGAAGGAAGATGAAGCCCAGCACCACGAGGACGATGTTCAAGATCCACATGAACGCCGAGACGGGTAGGTCGGGAACAAGCGATGAGAGGATCACCGAGACGCCCGAGGTGCCACCGAACGCGAAGTGATTCGGCGTCTTGAAGACGACGATCGATATGGCGGTAAGCACAAGACCGGCATTCAGCATGAGAAAGAAGCGGAGCAGACCAGGTTCGGAGCTGCGTTTCTCGGCCAAGCGCTCGCTCGCCCGTGCCTCATCGGGCGTGAGCAGCTTCTCACCCGGCACCAGCTGTTCGTCCTCGAGATTGGGCTTTTCGACCCCGGCAGCCTCACCAATCGCTAGAGCAGGCATGTCGACTCCCCCATGTCGTGTCGCACAGCAAGCGAACCGCAGGAGCGCAAGCAACGCGCGCCTCGCCACGGAGTGTCGCACGAGAGCGCAACAAGGTAAAGCCTCGCCTGCAAACGGCATGATTTTCTCAGATAATCTCTGTACCGCCCCAGGCGCGTCGCTTTGGGGGCGGGGGCTGCCCGCCATCGGGGGTTGCCCGCCACTGGGGACGGGGGTTATTGGCTGGCCGGGGATAACTTGCAGCTCCAATCGCCCTGCAAGTTGCCTCCGGCCAGCCAATAACCCCCGTCCCCAGTGGCGGGCATCTCCGACCAGCCGCTAACCCCCGTCCCCGATGGCGAGCAGCCCCCGGCGCGGCGCGGCTACACAACGAAGAAGCCTCCCCGAGCGAAATGCACGGAGAGGCTTCAGCGGTCGCTATTATCCAGGGCAGGGATTTAGCCCAGCAGCTCCTCGACATCGAGAGCGATCATAAGCTCCTCGTTCGTGGGAACCACGAGTACGGTGATCGCGGAGTCCGGCGTGGAGATGATGCGCGGGTCGTCCGAGCGCACCTTGTTGAGCTCGGGGTCGATCTTCACACCCATCCACTCGAGGCGCTTTGCCACACCAGCGCGCATGGTCACGGAGTTCTCGCCGATGCCCGCGGTGTAGGCCATGGTGTCGACGCCCTCCATGGACGCCGCCATCTCGGCGAACAGCTGCGAGGTGCGATAGTAGAACATCTCCATCGCCATCTTGCAGTTGGCGTCGCCGTTGTTCATGCCTTCCTCGATGTCGCGAGAATCGCTCGAGACACCGGAGACGGCAAGCAGGCCGGACTGCTTGTTCATCATGGTATCGATCTCGTCGATGCTCATGTTGGCCTCGCGGTTGAGGTAGAACACCGTCGCCGGGTCCACGGTACCGCAGCGCGTGCCCATGATGAGGCCGTCAAGCGGCGTGAGGCCCATGGTGGTGTCCTTGCACTGGCCGTCCTCGATGGCGCAAAGGCTCGCGCCGGAACCGAGGTGGCAGCTCACGAGCTTGTGGGTCTTGCCGCCCATGAACTCGTTCACCGTGCGCCAGATGTAGCGGTGGCTCGTGCCATGCGCGCCGTACTTTCGCACGTGGTACTTGTCCACGATGTCGCGCGGGATGGCATAGCGCCACGCCTGCTCAGGCATGTTGTAATGGAAGGCCGTATCCGGGACGATAACGTTGCCGAGCTCGGGGAACATCTCGCGGCAGATCTCGATGACGTCTGCCTCGGCATAGTTGTGAAGCGGCGCCAGCGGCGCGACCTCGCGCACCCAACCGAGCGTCTCGTCGGTCACGACGGCGGATTCGGGGAAGTACCAGCCACCCTGCACCACGCGGTGGCCGATGCCCTCGGGCTTCTCGGCTACCGTCTCGAGAATGTCGAAGATGTGCTTGATGGCGGTGCGGTGATCGGGCAGCTCGACCTCGAGCTTGTCCTTCTTGCCGTACTCCTCGTGCCCGATGAACGAGCCCTCGATACCGATGCGCTCGGCGTTGCCCTTCGCGAAGACCTCGCGCGTCTCGGTGTTGAGCAGCTGGTACTTAAGGCTCGAGCTGCCGGCGTTGATGACCAGTACGTTCATGTAACCCCCTTGGTTGGCGAGCACCCGCCCCGGCATCCAACCGGCAACGCGCGCGTCGCGGTACACACAATGGTTAATGATACTCGCATGCACGCCGTCTCGCTAGGGAACATAGCAAGCAAGCCAGAGATAGAACACGGCGCGCCGTAACGTTAGATGAGGTTCTCGCCGAGTGGCTCTCCGCCGAGTACGTGCATGTGGAAATGCATGACCGTCTGCCCCGCGTCTGCGCCCTTGTTCGAGATGACACGGAAGCCCGCGTCGAGGCCCTTCGCCTTCGCGACCTCGCCGATGGCATGCACCATCGCGGCGAGTGTCTCGGCCGGAACACCATCTGTGATGTCCTGGTAATGCTCTTTCGGAATCACGAGCGTGTGGACCGGCGCCTGCGGCGAGAGGTCGTCGAATGCGATGACGAGCTCGTCTTCATAGACAACCGTCGAGGGGATCTCGTGTGCGGCGATCTTGCAGAAGATGCAATCGGACATGGGGGCTCCTTTCAGTCGGTACCGTTCCCGTAAGCACCCTCCGGCACCCGCCTTTCACTCATGTGCTCCGCACAAGTTCGCAAAAGGGCAGCGCCGGTCTGGTCGCCACGTGAACGAGGCACGCACCGCTACTCGCTAGGGGTATTGTAACGCGAGGAGGACGGAGGTAGAAAAATCCCCGTTTACATGCGACGTTCGCTACTGTCGAAACGAGGGCGGGCAGGGTTTGCCCGTCGAGACGCGGTTACAGCTTGAGGGCGTCGCTCGTATCCGCCGCTTCACCGGGGACGAGGGTGTCGACGCCGTCGACGTCCTTCATGAGAACGCTCACCTTCTGCTCCACGGTGGCAAGACGCCCGCGCAAGCTCTTCAGGAGCTCGACGCCGCGCGTGTAGCTCTCGAGCGACTCCTCGAGCTCGAGCTCGCCGGACTCGAGCGAACGGACGATGCGCTCGAGCTCCTGGGAAGCCTCCTTGTAGCTCATTTCCTCGATGCTTTTCTGCTCAGCCATGGTCTTCACCTTTCTATATCTCCTGTTTGCCGCGCGCTCACGCCTCGCGAGCAGACACCGAATCCACCGTTGCCGCGACCTCGCCGTCGGAGAAGCGCACCCGCATCGCATCGCCCGGCGCGAACGCAGCCGCGCTCACCTGCACACCCTCGTCACCGTAGGCGATAGCGTACCCGCGCGCGAGCACCTTGAGCGGCGAGAGCGCATCGAGCGCTGCGGCCTGCGCACCTAGCGCGGAGCGGCGCGGAACTGTAATGCTCTCCCCCACCGCATGCAGCCGTGACGTGGAAAGCTCGAGCGCATGCCGATACCCCGAAAGCTGCGCGCTCGCCGCCGCAAAGCGGGGCGGAAGCGCCTCGAGCGGGCGGGCGAAGCGCTCCAGCGCATGCTCGATGGCAAGCATCAGACGGTCCGCCGTCTGCGCCGTCTCCGCTTGCCGCCGCTCGACGATATACCCGGGACTCCTCAGGCAACCGTGCGCACCGAGCGCGGCGAGCGATCGCTGCTCTTGGGAAAGACGGGCGGACACGGCACTCGAAAGCCGCTCACCGAGCGCCGACACTCCACCCGCCGCCCCGCGCACGATCGATAACGTGGCGGTGGCGAGCCTGCGCTCGCGCGCGTGGAGCAGGTCGATGAGGTCGTCGATGGCAGGCGCCACGGATTCCGCCGCCGCCGTGGGCGTGGAGCAACGCCGGTCGCTCACCATATCGCAGATCGAGGTATCCGGCTCGTGGCCGATTCCCGTTACGACGGGCACGGGGCAGGCGGCGACCGCACGGGCAAGCGTCTCATCGTTGAACGTCATGAGGTCTTCGAAGGAGCCGCCTCCGCGCACAAGCAGAATGCAGTCGGGTGCGGGATCGATGGCCGCAGCGCGCGCGAGCCCTTCCACGAGTTCTGCCGGGGCACCCTCGCCCTGCACCTTCGCGCCCACGCAGATGAGCTCAACAAGCGGGTTGCGGCGACGCAGCGTGCGCTTGACGTCGTCGATGACCGCGCCGGAAAGCGACGTCACCACTGCAACGCGCGTGCAAAACGCCGGGATAGGCCGTTTACGCGCCTCGTCCATAAGGCCCTCGCGGCGGAGTTTTTCTGCCAACGCCGCCACCTGCTGGCGCAGGAGCCCCTCGCCCGCGAGCGTGAAGGTCTTGGCAACGAAGCTCATGCGGCCGGTCGGCTTATACAGGTTGAAATTGCCTGTGAACTGCACCTGCATGCCGTCGCGCAAATCGAAGCTGCGTTTGGCGTAGGAGCCGCGCCACACGATACAGTCGACAGCCGCCGCATCGTCCTTGATCTGGAAGTAGCAGTGGCCGCTTCGCGCGTTGGGGCCGCGAAAGCCCGTAACCTCGCCTATCACCGTGAGCAAGGGCAGTGCGTCGAGCGCGTTCGCTGCGAGCTCAACGGCCTGGGACACGGAGAGCGCGTCCTCATCGTGCCCGTCGCCATGCCGCATTGCCGCCTGCGTCGATGTGCCCGCCGAAGACGTTGTGCCGACTAGATTCCAAGTGCTCATGCGATCAACTCTCTCATACGTCGCTCTCGCTGAGACGAGTCTACCAAACCCCGCGGACAAAAACCGCACCGGCGCGTACCACAGCCATGCGGGACTGCTCCAAGCGATTTTGCGCAACTGCCGCGGCGACTTTTTTGCATGACCGAGGAGCACGACATTACCCGGCAATGCGAAATAATCACCGGACTAGTTCATCGTGGCCTCGCGCACAACCCCGTCGAATCTGCAGCAGCGCGCTAGAGGATCTCGATGCGTTTGTCCTTGACGGTGAGACCCATATTACCGGACAGCAGGTCGTCCAGGCGAGCACCCAGGAGCTCGAAGCGCCAGCCCTCGCGCAGCGGGCTCTGCTCGGGATGCTCGATATACGCTGCCAGGTCATCGCGGGAGGCAATCATCCCCGCCGCCACGCCGGAACGCTCGGCCACAAGCCGCACGAGCGCATTCATGAGATCCACCACGCTCTCGAGCTCGCTCGACGGCGCCTTCCGCGCATGCATCGCGGGCGGAAGCTGCGCCGGCGGGCATGTCATGCCGCGCTCGACCGCCATGAGCGCCGAGGTCACATCGGCCTCGCTCAGCTGCTCGGTGCCGCGAATCGCCCGGAAGCTCGTCTCGTCGCGCGGTGCCCGCTTCACGAGCGCGATGAGCACCTCGTCCGAGATGACCCACTTGCGCGGGATATCATGCCGCTCCGCCCGCGTCTCGCGCCATGCGGCAAGCTCGCGCGCGATTCCCAGCTGCCGGCGCGTGCACGAATTCACGCGCTTGACCTTCTTGTACGCCTCGCGCTTATCAACCTCGTAATGAGAACGAGCCGCGAGCGGCCTAATCTCGTCGAGCACCCACGAAAGGCGCCCCTCAGCGTTTAGGCGCCCCACCATGAGATGGTAGGCCTGGATGAGGTAGCGTACATCATCAAGGGCGTATTCCAGCTGCTTATCTGTGAGCGGCCGGCGCGACCAATCGGTAAGCGACTCGCTCTTGGGCAGTGTGACGCCGCAAAACGCATGCACAAGGCCGTTGTAGGAGATCTGTTGGCGCTCGCTTAAAAACGCAGCGGCAACCTGTGTGTCGAAGATCGGCGTGGGAACCGTTCCGAGCGCCTGCAGCAGCACCTCCATGTCTTGCGTGCAGGCGTGGAAGACCTTCGTGACGGCAGGATTGTCGAATAGCTCCGCGAGCGGCGATACGTCCTCCATGGCGAGAGGGTCGATCGCAACGCACTCGTCCGGCGTCGCTACCTGCACGAGGCACAGACGCGGGTGATAGGTCTTCTCGCGCAGGAACTCGGTGTCCACGGCGACCGCCTCGAATGCACGGGCGCGCTCGCAGAAAGCCGAAAGCTCTTCAACTGTGGAAATATACATGCTCGGTTCAGTCTCGTGTCCGGCGGGCGAACGCCGGGGTAGGATAACGACATTGCATATGATAACTATACTCGCCTTGGGCTAGAACGGAACCATGAGTATGCGCTGCCTCATCATCCACAATCTCGCCTCGGGTCCGCATTCGGACGAGATCTTCACCTTCATCCACGCCCTTTCCGCCACCGGCGACGAGATCGCCCTGCGCTTCATAGGCCCCGAGCTCGAACGAGAGGACGCCGTCGCCGACGCGCGCGCGTTCGACAGGATCGTGGTCTCGGGCGGCGACGGCACAGTCGCTAACGTGCTCGACCTGCTGCGCGACTGCGGCGTGCCCATCCTCGTCTTCCCCTCCGGCACGGCGAACCTCTACTTCCAAAACATCGGCAACGCACCGGACGCCGCCGCGCTCGCGCACGCATGCCGCGCGGGCGTCACTGCGAAGGTGGATATGGGCGAGCTCTTTTGGAAGGACGAAGGCGGCCGCATGCAACGGCACGGGTTCATCAACATCGCCGGCTCCGGCTTCGACGCAACCATCATGGAGAAGGCCGCGGCGTCGAAAAACGATATCGGCGAGATCGCGTATCTGTTCTCCGCCCTCTCCACACCCGAGCCGCAGGTCGCGCACTTCACCATCGAGCACGACGGGCGCATCGACGAGCTCGACGGCATCTCGTGCATGGTGGGCAACACCGCGTGCATCCAAAACGAAATCAACCTCTTTCCCGACTGCCGCATGGACGACGGCCTCATCGACATCGCGGTCGTCGAGCCCACGACACTCGTGGGGCTCCTCCCCACCGTGGCCGCCGCCGTGCTCGACCCCGTGGGCAAGGGTCTCGGCCGCCCGCAGATCAAGACGTTCCAGGCCAAGCAGGCGAAGATCACGTGCACCCCGTCGCTCGGCATGCAGTTCGATGGCGAGGTCATCCCCAACAACTCGGGCATCTTCGGCGCGCGCGTGCTGCCGAAGTGCCTCGACATCATCGTGGACGAGTTCTCGAACCTCCGCGCCGAGTAGCGCAGACGGCGGGTGACCCAATTGGGGACAGGAGCATTTTGGGACATCGGGCGCTTGCGCCCGATGTCCCAAAATGCACCTGTCCCCAATTGGGTCACCCGCCGCCCCTCGGCTCGAAACATTCCGGCAATCTTGGCGACGCCGCCGCATGCCGCCACTTCGCTATGCTATAGTGCCCTCAACGCGAGCGCACGGCGCGCCGCCCGACTCATCGAAAGGAGCCGCCATCATGATGCACGTCTTCGACAACTCCATGAACTGGTGGTGGCGTGATGCGAATACGGTCGGTCGACGGTAGCCCTTGCGCCTGAATCCAGGTTGTACGCATAAGGCCTCCGGGAGACCGGGGGCCTTTTTCTATGCGGGCCCCACCCGAGCCCTCTGGTACCGAAGCCGCGACCGACACGCATCACGCGCCCCCGTCTTTTCCCGCACCTACATCTCATTCCTTCGCCAAACCACGGCAGTTTTCCAAGAAAGGTTGATCACCATGAGCCAGAACACCACCACCCAGCCCCGCACCGTCTCCACCGTCGATCGCGGCACCCTCGACATCCGCGGCCTCGTGCTGCTTGCGATCCTGCTCGCCGCTGGCTTCATCCTGAACTTCACGGTCGGCCGCGCCATCTCCACCGCCACAGGCGGCGCCATCGCACCGGAGTTCATCATCTCCGCCTTCTGTCTTACGATCCTCGCCATCCGCCCGAACATCGGACAGGCGCTCATCATCGGCCTCATCTCCGCCGCGGTGATTCAGATCACCACGACCTCGCCGTTCATCGACTTTGCCGCCGAGGGCATCGCTGCCATGCTCATGGCCGTCATCGTGAATGTGGGCATGAACACGCCCGCGAAGAAGGTCATCCCCGTGGCGGGCACGTTCGTCACCACCGCCGTCTCCGGCATCATCTTCATGCTCATCAAGATCGCCATGGTGGGCGGCGCCGCCCAGCTCGCTGCCGCTATGCTGCCCGTGGTGTTCGCGACCGCGGTCTTCAACGGAATCCTTGTGGGCGCGCTCTACCTGCCCATTCGCAAGGCGCTCAAGCTCGTCGACTAACACATTGTCCCGAGTGAGAATGTCTGTCCTGAACCCAGATTCTCGCTCACGCCGCCCCGGGCTCGCGTTCGGGGCGGTATCGTTTCCGAAGCCGACGTGGTACGCTAGCACCCGGTGCTGATAACCCACCAGACAGGAACAGATACCATGGAATCATCCACCCCGATCATCTCTGTCGACGACGTCTCGTTTTCTTATGGCAGCGACTCCGCGCCGCGCGCGCTCGACCATGTGAGCCTGAATATCGCCGCCGGCGACTTCCTGGGCATTATCGGACCCTCGGGAGCCGGCAAGTCGACGCTCACCTCAGTGCTCTCTGGCGCGATCCCCCACCACTTCGGGGGCGCGTTTTATGGTGCGGCACACGTTGCGGGGCGAGAGACCTGCACCATCACGCTCACGGACGTTGCGCGCTCGGTAGGCAGCGTGCTGCAGGACATCGACGCACAGATGGTCGCCTCCGTGGTGGAGGACGAGCTGCTCTTCGGCTTAGAGAATTTCGGCGTGGACCACGGCGAGATCCCAACGCGCATCGAGCGCACGCTCGAGCTTGTGGGCATCGCGGATCTTCGCGACCGCGAGATCGCCACGCTCTCCGGCGGACAGAAGCAGAAGGTCGCCATCGCGGCCATCCTCGCACTCGAACCGGATGTCCTCGTACTCGACGAGCCCACCGCCGCGCTCGACCCGGCAAGCTCGACCATGGTCTTCGACATCCTGCGCGACGTGAACGAACGCCTTGGCGTAACCGTGGTGATCGTCGAGCAGAAGGTCGCGCTGCTTTCTGAATACTGCCGCCGCATCGCGGTGATGGACAAGGGTCGTATCGTGCTCGAGGGAACCCCTGCCGAGGTGTTCTCGCACGCGGCTGAACTCCGCGCGATCGGCGTGGACAGTCCACGCGTCACGCGCATCTCGAACAGCCTGGCGCGCGAAAAGATCATCGAACCCGGCGCTCCCTGCCTGAACGTGGCGCAAGCGCAGGAGCTCATCGCCGGCGTGGTCACAAACGCGGGCGCTGCTGGCGGAGACGGGAACGCGTCGGACTCCGTCACTTCGGCTCCCGCCCCCTCGCGCCCGCCTCACCGTCCCTCCCGCCCCAAAGCCGAGGGTGCCGAGCCCGTGGTGCAGCTTCGAAACGTCTCCTTCGCCTATCCCAGCGGTGAAGCAGCCGTGCGGGACGTGGATATCACCGTCTATCCTGGCGAGCTCGTGGGCGTCGTGGGACAGAACGGAGCCGGCAAGACCACCGTCACCAAGCTCATTACGGGGCTCTTAAAACCCAGCACGGGCACCGTGACCGTCGCCGGGCTCGACACCTCCGCCGTACGCACGAGCCAGATTGCACGGCATGCGGCCACGCTCTTCCAAGACCCCGACCGACAGATCTGCCGCGACACCGTCCTCGACGAGGTCGCCTTCGGCCTCGAGCTTGCGGGCATAGACACCGCCGAAGCACACCGCCGTGCCCTGCCCGTGATCGAGCGCTTCGGTCTACCTGCCCATGAGGCGCCGTTCTCGCTTTCGCGTGGACAGCGTCAGATGGTCGCGCTCGCAAGCGTCGTCGTGCTCGAGCCCGACGTCATCATCCTCGACGAGCCCACGAGTGGCCTCGATTACCGCGAGTGCATGACCGTGATGGAAACCGTGCGCGACATGGCAGAGGCTGGCAGCGCCGTGATCATGGTGTGCCACGACATGGAGGTCGTGAGCGATTTCGCCGAGCGGCTCGTGGTCATGGCGGGCGGACGCGTGCTCGGGCGCGGCGAGACGCATGCGCTCTTCGCCACGCCCGAGCTCATGCAAGCCGCCAGCATGGAGCCGCCGCAGGTCATCGAGCTGTCGCATGCGCTCGCCGCGAGCGTGTCGCCCGCATTTGAGGGAGCGTTTGAGGTGGCGGACGTCGTCGCCCGCACGAAGGAGTTGATCGCCCGTGGTTAACGTCATCGATTACATCCCGGGGACGACGCTCCTCCATCGCTTGAATCCTGTGATCAAGCTCGCGCTCGCCGCAGCCATCATCGCCTCGACCCTTCTCGCGAACACCTACGCCGCGCTCATCGGCCTGCTCGTGCTCACGTTCGCGCTCGCTGCCTACGTACGCGCCGCACGCCGGCTCGCGAGTCTGCTGAAGCTGCTTGTCCCGCTCGCCGTGGTGATGTTTCTTCTGCAGACGGCATTCATGCGCACGGGCGACGTGGTGTTCGGCTACATGACGGACGAAGGCATCGTAAGCGCGTCGAAGATGTGCCTGCGCCTTTTGGGCGTGGCGCTGCCGCTCGTGCTCGTACTCATGGTCACCAAGCTCACCGACCTCGCAAACGCCTGCGTCGAGGTGCTGCACCTTCCCTATCAGTACGCGTTCACGTTTACTACGGCACTTCGCTTCGTACCGATCTTCAGCCAGGAGATGAACGCGATCATGGAGGCCCAGACGGCACGTGGCGTGGAATACGATACGCCGAACCCCGTGAAGAAGCTCCGTCTCATGCTGCCGCTCTGCATACCGCTGCTCATCTCGAGCGTGGGCAAGACGGATGCCACGGCGCTCGCCGCCGAGCAGCGCGGGTTCTATCTACGCACGCGCTCTTCAGCTTACAAGCGCTACCCCCTGCGCGCGCTTGATTTCGCCGCGCTGGCCATATGCGTCGCGCTCGTCGCCCTGGGCGTCGCCTTCTAGCATGATACAATCCAGCCAAGCCGGGATGGATCACTTCAAGGATGGATATGAGCGAAGCTTTCGAATACCCCGAACTTATCGATCGGGCGATTTCCGCATATGGGAACGGCGATGGTGCCGAGTGCATCCGGGCCGGCTTCGAGGCGGCGGCAACGCGACCGGTTACGCTCCGGGCGAATACGGCCAAGGCAAGCGCCGATTCTGTCACCGAGGCGCTTCGCACCGCGGGCATCGGCTTTACGCGCGTAACCTGGTACGATGACGCCTTCGTGCTGGACGATGGGGTGTGCGAGCGCGATGTATGGGAGCTCCCCATCTACCGGGAAGGCAAGATCTATCTGCAGAGCCTTTCGTCCATGCTGCCGCCGCTCGTGTTGGAGCCGCGCACCGGCGCCGACGTGCTCGACATGTGCGCCGCACCCGGCGGCAAGACCTCGCAGCTCTACGCGCTCGCCAACGGACGCGCGCACATAACCGCCTGCGAGCTGCATGCACCGCGCGCGGAAAAGCTCGCGTACAACCTCGCCAAACTTGGCTGCAAAAACGTGAACGTCATGCGCTGCGACGCGCGGAAGCTCGACGAGTTCTTCTCCTTCGACCAGATCTTGCTCGATGCCCCCTGCACGGGAACCGGCACCTTCCGCTCCGGCGATGAACGAGCCACGAAGCGCATGACCGAGGCACTTCTCGCCAAGGTAACGCGCTCGCAGCGCGCGCTGCTCGACCGCGCGCTCACGGTACTCAAGCCGGGCGGCACGCTCGTCTACGCAACGTGCTCCATCTTGCCGCAGGAAAATAACGAGCAGGTCGCATACGCACTCAAGCGGCATCGCGACTGCAAGCTCGTTCCGCTCTTCGGCGGCGCGAGCACCCAAGAGGATGAGTCCGCCCCGCTTTCTCCGGGCGTGCGAGCCATCATCGATGCCGTTCAGGAAGGCGCGATCCCCGCACTCCCCACCGCATTCAAAGAAACGCTCACCGTATGCCCTTCGAAGCTTTTCGAGGGTTTCTATCTCGCGCTTATCAAGAAGTGAGGGTCAACCCCGCATTCAGGGCCTCACACGCTCATGCAGCGCGGTGCTTGCCGCCGCCATCGCGAGATGCGCGCCCCTTGATCGCAGTAACCACGAAATAGACGGCAGCAACGGCAGCGACCACCCCAAGGATGATGAGAAACGGCTGCAAGATATCGGCTGCGCCCATGTGGCATCGACCTTTCTTAGACGCTCGGATGCATAGTTACGTTAGCGTAGCAGATGCGCGAGAAAACCATGGTTCCTCGCGCATCATTTCGAGAAAAGCACAAGCGAATCGAGCTGCGGCCGCTGCGCTGCTCGGCGAGATCGTCGTTAGTCGGCGCGCTTGTCGCCCATGAAGAACAGCGCCACGGTACCGGGACCCGTGTGCGAACCGATCACCGTGCCGATGTTGTTGATGACGATCTTGTCCTTGAGCGCAGGGATGCGCTCGCCAATAAGGCGCGCAACCTCCTCGGCGTCCTCGCGGCACGCGGACTGAGAGATGCTGCATTTACCCGTGTAGCCCGCACCGTCCTCGACATGTTCCATCATGCGGTCGACGAGCGTCGCGATCGCCTTCTTCTTGGTGCGGATCTTCTCGCGCGGGATGAGCTTGCCTTGGTAGTCGACGTTCATGACCGGGCAGATCTTGAGCGCCGTGGCAATGAGCGCACTCGTGGCAGAGACGCGGCCGCCGCGCTTCAAGCAATCAAGATCAGAGACGAAGAACCAATGGTTGAGGTTGAGCTTGTTGTTCTCAGCCCACGTGCAAGCTTCCTCGAACGTGGCACCGCCATCGCGCAGATCGGCAAGGTAATCCATGAGCAGGCCATAACCCGAAGAAGCAGCGAGCGAGTCCACGACGCACACCGTGCGCTCAGGGTACTTCTCCGCAAGACTCTGCGCCGCGATGAGCGCGGAGTTATACGACCCCGAGATGCCGCTTGAAAGCGTGAGGTGCAGGACATCGTTGCCGGCAGCGAGCTCCGGCTCCCAGAACTCGGCATATTCGCCCACGCTCACCTGGGAAGTCTTGGACGTCGACCCTGCCTTGAGCTTGCCGAAGAACTCATCCGGCGAGACGGACTGGTACAGATCGTCCTCATGCACGACGCCGTCGAGTTCATAATGGAAGTACACGACACGGATATCGCGCTCGTTGAAGAACGACCGCGGATAATCTGCCGTGGATTCGCAGGAAAGAACATAGCTACCCATAGCGTGCTCCTTGCTTGATAGGGATAAGCTTGCAACAAACATGCGTAATTATCCCACACTTTGAGGTACGTGGCCAAATCAAGGGGCAGCAACCACTCGACTAAACCAATAGTGGCCAAAAACGAAAGGTTGGTGACGACGCTTCTTGGAAAATACTGGTGCGCCTTCCCCCGTAGCTGGGATAATCGGCACCGCTACCAGGGCGGCGGGCGATGCGCACCCCCGTTTCCCGAGAGGAAGCGTCACCAACCTTTCGTTTTTGACCAAACCCGCGCGCCGAGCGAAGCGACGGCGCCCAAAGCCGTCACAACCCCTCCCCCGCACGCGGCGAGCGAAGCGATGCCGACCAAAGCCGCCTCCGACCCCCGCATCCCCGCTACCCGAGCACGCGCCGAGCGAGCGAAGCGAGC
>UPXY01000033.1 GCA_900538305.1 uncultured Collinsella sp. | reverse complement strand
GAGCTGGACGTGGAGCTGGTGCTGAGGAGCGGCAGGCGCTCCAGGCGGCGGCGCCGGCTGCCCCCGGACCCGCGCGGCCGCAGGACCTGGGTCGAGGGGGCCGAGCTCGCCCTCAGGCCGCCGGAGGCCGACTCGCGCGCGGTGCCCGGCCACTGGGAGGGCGACCTCGTGGTCGGCTCCGACGGGGCGAGCTGCCTGGTGACCCTCGTGGAGCGGTCGACCCGCTTCCTGCTCGCGTCGAGGCTCGAGGCCCATCCCTCCGAGACGGTCGCGGGGCGCCTGGCGGAGATGGTCTCGGGGCTGCCGGCGGCGCTGTCGCGCACGCTCACGTGGGACCAGGGCGTCGAGATGGCGCGCTGGCGGGACTTCGCCGCCGCGACGGGCTTCGGGGTCTACTTCTGCGACCCGCGCAGCCCGTGGCAGCGCGGCACCAACGAGAACACCAACGGCCTGCTCAGGCAGTACTTCCCGAAGGGGACGGACTTCGCGGCGGTGACCGACGCGGAGGTGCGGGAGGCGCAGGACCAGCTCAACGGCAGGCCGCGCGAGACGCGCGGGTGGCGGAGCCCCGCCGAGGCGATGGCGGGGCTGTTGGATTCGGATGCGGGTGGTGCAACCACAGTGTGAATCCGCCCATCAAATCGTTGCCTTCGTGACGGTTTCGGCATTTTTTAACAACGAAGGCGTGTGGCATGGGGCGCACTCCAATGCGCTGGCGCTCGGCGGCAACATACCTGTAGTTACGTCAACTAGAAAATCTTATATGTGTTGACTTAGATTTTCTGAATCGCGCGGTATAGGTCGCATGAAAACGGGATACTATAAGACCGAACGAACAAAAGGGCTGCGGCAACCGCAGCAGCCCGGAAGAGCCGTGGCGGCTGGCCACAGCTCGCTCGGCTCAAAGGAAGGGATTAACCATGAGTAAGATTCTCGGTATCGACCTGGGTACGACCAACTCGGCCATGGCCGTTTTCGAAGGCGGCAAGCCCACGATCATCGTGAACGCCGAGGGCGACCGCACCACCCCGTCTGTAGTGGGCTTCCGCTCCGACGGCGACCGCGTGGTGGGTAAGGCCGCTAAGAACCAGGCTGTCACCAACCCCAAGAACACCGTGTTCTCCATCAAGCGTTTCATGGGTCGCAAATACTCCGAGGTTTCCTCCGAGATCAAGACCGTTCCGTACACGGTCAAGGAAGGCCAGGGCGGCCGCGCTGTGGCGGAGATCGACGGCAAGGACTATACGCCCGAGCAGATCAGCGCCATGATTCTGCAGAAGATGAAGGCCGACGCCGAGAAGTACCTCGGCGAGCCTGTCACGGAGGCCGTCATCACCGTGCCTGCGTACTTCAATGACTCCCAGCGTCAGGCCACCAAGGACGCCGGCAAGATCGCCGGCCTCAACGTCAAGCGCATCGTGAACGAGCCCACGGCCGCCGCGCTGGCCTACGGCTTCGACAAGGGCGGCACGGATCAGCGCATCCTCGTCTTCGACCTGGGCGGCGGCACGTTCGACGTCTCGATCCTCGACCTCGCCGACGGCGTCTTCGAGGTGCTCGCCACCAACGGCGACAACCACCTGGGCGGCGACGACTGGGATCAGCGCGTCATCGACTGGATGGCCGATAAGTTCCAGTCCGATAACGGCATCGACCTGCGCCAGGATCCCATGGCTCTGCAGCGCCTGAAGGACGCCGCCGAGAACGCCAAGAAGGAGCTCTCCGCCGCGCAGCAGACGACCATCAACTTGCCGTTCATCACCGCCGACGCGACCGGCCCGAAGCACCTCAACTACGACCTCAGCCGCGCTGAGTTCGAGCGCATCACGCACGACCTGCTCGAGCGCTGCAAGGCCCCGGTGACGAACGCGCTCCGCGACGCGAACCTCAAGCTCTCCGACCTCACCGAGGTCATCCTCGTGGGCGGCTCGACCCGTATGCCCGCTGTTCAGGAGCTCGTGAAGAACATGACCGGTAAGCAGCCGAACATGTCCGTGAACCCGGACGAGGTCGTGGCCTGCGGCGCGTCCATTCAGGGCGCCATCCTGGGCGGCGACTCCACGGTGGGTAGCGACATCCTGCTGCTCGACGTGACCCCGCTGTCGCTGGGCGTCGAGACCATGGGCGGCATCATGACGAAGATGATCGACCGCAACACCACGATCCCGACCTCCAAAACCGAGATCTACTCCACGGCCGCCGATAACCAGACGTCCGTCGAGATCAACGTCCTCCAGGGCGAGCGCGAGCTTGCGCGCGACAACAAGAGCCTGGGCAAGTTCCAGCTCACCGGCATCCCGGCCGCCCGCCGCGGCGTGCCGCAGATCGAGGTCACGTTCGACATCGACGCCAACGGCATCGTGAAGGTCTCCGCGAAGGATAAGGCCACCGGCAAGAGCCAAGAGATCACCATTTCCGGCTCCACCGCGCTTTCCGACGAGGAAGTCGACCGCATGGTGAAGGACGCCGAGGCGCACGCCGAGGAGGACAAGCGCCAGAAGGAGGAGGTCGAGGTCCGCAACCAGACCGATAGCCTCGCCTACTCCACCGAGCAGACCCTGAACGAACTGGGCGACAAGGTACCCGGCGACGTGAAGGCCGAGGCCGAGGCCGCGATTGCAGATGCTAAGAAGGCGCTCGAGGGCACGGATGTCGACGCCATCAAGAGCGCCGGCGACAAGCTTCAGGAGGTCGCTTACAAGCTCGCGCAGATGGTCTACGCCGACGCGCAGCAAGCCACCGAGGGCGGCGCGGCAGCTGGTGCCGATGACGACGTGGTCGATGCCGAGTACGAGGTTGTCGACGACGATCAGGACAAGTAATCATGTCCGCTCGCGAAGCTCGCACCGGGGCGGCAGCCGCTGCCGCCCCCGATGACTCCAAGGAGAGGGACGTGAAGATTCCAGTAGAGGCCGTGGACGAGAACGGCAACGTCATCGGCGGCGAACAGGTTGTCGAAGAGCCCGCCGGCGAGGAGGTCGTCGAGCCCACGCACGACGATACGCCCGAGCAGGCGGCCGCCGAGCAGGCCATGACCGAGGAAGAGATGATCGAGGCGGCGATTCGCGCTGGCGAGGAAGCTGCCGAGAATGATTTCAAGCTCAAGTACGAGCAGGCGCAGGAGGAGCTCGCCGAGGTGCGCAAGCAGCTTGCTGAGGCCGAGGAGACTGCCGAGGGCGCCGATGCCAAGGTTCGCGAGGCGAACGAACGCGCGCAGCGTTTGCAAGCGGATTGGGAGAATTACCGCCGTCGCACCGCCGCCGAGCGCCTGGCCGAGCAGAGCCGTGCGACCGAGAAGCTCGTGTGCGCGCTGCTGCCCGTGCTCGACGATATGGAGCGTGCGATCGCGCATGCCCGCTCCCAGGAGCTGGACGAGACGTTCTCGCAGTTCGTCGACGGCGTTGATGCGGTGCACACCAAGATGCTCGACGTGTTCGCGCATGAGGGCGTCGAGCCGATCGACCCGAAGGGGGAGGCGTTCAACCCGCTCGAGCACCAGGCCGTGGGTCGCGTCGAGGATCCGGATCAGTACGACGAGACGGTGAACGACGTGTACCAGAAGGGCTACCGCATGGCCGACCGCATCCTGCGCTCGGCGATGGTCACGGTGACGTACGGAGGCGAAAAGCGCCCCGCACCCGAGCCCGAGGTTGCGACGGAGGAGGGTACCGCTTCTGAAGCGGATGCCTCCGAGGCGCAGGCCGAAGGCACGGAAGAGTAACGGTTACGGGGCTTCGGGATACCTTCGAAGCCCCGTTCTAACATTGGGGACGGTCCCCAAGGCTATGACATTCGAGACGGGTCTGGGATGCGACGGCGTCCAAGGCTCCAAGAGGAAGGGAGGCAGGCGTTATGGCGCAAAAGAATTTCTACGATGTCTTGGGCGTGTCGCGCGACGCCTCCGACAAAGAGATCAAAACAGCGTTTCGCAAGCTCGCGCAGAAGTACCACCCAGATGCGGGTGGTGATGAGCAGAAATTCAAGGAGATCAGCGAAGCATACGAGACGCTTTCCGATGAGAAGAAACGCAAGGAGTACGACCAGCTGCTCATGTTCGGGGGCATCCCGGGTGCGGGTGGGGCGTACGCCGGCGCCGGTGGTGGCGCGGGCTTCGACATGAGCGACCTGTTCAGCTCGATTTTCGGCGGCGCCGGAGGCGGAGCTGGCGCCGGGAGCGGCTTCGGTGGCTTCGCGCAGGGTTTCGGCGGCATGGGAGGACGTGCGGCGAATCGGCCGCGCAAGGGCGGCGACTTGTCGCTCACTATCGACGTGAGCGCCGAGGATGCATTCCACGGCACCACGCAAAAGGTCACGTACCGCATTGCGTCGTCGAACGAGCGGCAGACGATCAATGTGAAGGTTCCAGCGGGTGCGGTGGACGGCGGACAGCTCCGCTTCAAGGAGCGCGGCGAATACGGCGTAAACGGCGGCCCGCGCGGCGACCTGCTCGTCACGACGCACGTGCTCGACCATCCCATCTTCGGGCGCAAGGGCGCCGATGTGACGCTCAAGCTGCCCATTTCGGTGTATGAAGCGGCACTCGGTTGCCAGATTGACGTTCCCACGCCGGCTGGCAAGACGGTGCGGTTGCGTGTTCCCGCCGGAACGCAGACGGGCAGGACGTTCCGCTTCAAGGAGATGGGCGTGCCCGACGTGAAGCATCGCGGGCGCACGGGTGCGCTGCTCGTGACCATTGAGGTGCGCACGCCGGAGCGGTTGGGCGACGAGGAGCGCGCTGCGTTCGAGAAGCTCATGGCATCGGATACGCGCAGCTACCGCGAGAAGATCGATCGGTATCGCGCTCAGGCGAAGGCGAGCGCGTAGGCGCTGCGGGCACACGGCCGATCGTGCGCCTAGGAAGATAACGAAGGTTGGGGTTCACCATGGCCGAAGACGAACGCAACAAGCCGCTGTATATGATTTCCGTGGCAGCGGAGCTCACGGGCATGCACCCGCAGACCCTGCGCGTCTACGAGTCGAAGGGTTTGGTGAATCCCAAGCGCTCGGGAGGTAACACGCGCCTGTATTCGCGGGCGGACATTGAGCGGCTCGAGCTTATCAACCAGCTAACCGACGAGGGCATCAACCTTGCGGGCGTGGTGCGCATCCTCGACATGAAGGAGCGCGCCGAGGAGCGCGAGCGCGAGAACGAGCGGCTGCGTGTGCGCGTGCGCGAGCTGGAAGACCAGGTAGCAGAGTACAAGCTGCAGAAGAAGATTACGGCGCTCGTGCCGCGTGGCGGATCGGCCGACCCCGAGCAGGTGCTCCGCGGGTTGCTCGGCGGCGGGATTTAATCACGTTGCCGTGCGCGTCACTTTGGGGACGGGTACGTTTGTGATGAAAACGACACAAACGTACCCGTCCCCAAAGTGTTGCCCAGATGAGTCGCCAAGGTGATTCTACAAAGCGATGAGCGCAACCAGGTAGAGGACGAAAGCCACCGCAGCAATGGCGTCGCGGCGGTGGAAGCGCAGCTCGCGATAGTGGGTGCGGCCGGTGCCGCCCGTGTAGCAGCGCGCTTCCATAGCGCAGGCGAGGCGGTCGGCGTGGCGCACCGCGGCGGAGAAGAGCGGCACCGCGAGCGGAATGAACGCGGAGATGCGGTCGCGAAAGCGCCCTCCCTCGAGCTTGGCGCCGCGCGCAATCTGGGCATTCGCGATAGCGCGCGCGTCCTCGCCGAGCGTGGGCACGAAGCGCAGGGCGATCGAGAGCACGAGCATCCCCTCGCTCACTGGCACACCCAAGCGCGCGAGCGGTGTGAGGAGCCGTTCGGCGGCATCCGTGAGCGCCATCGGCTGTGTGGTGAGCATGAGCAGCGATCCCATAAGCAACAGGAAGAGGAAGCGCAGGGTATAGAGTATCGCTGCCTCCACGCCGCCAGTGGTGATGCGCAGCGCGCCCACGGCGAGAAGCTCGTTCCCCGTGCGCACGAAGAACAGGTTGAAAAGCGACGTCACGACAAGGAAGAACGTGACGGGGCGAAGCTGCGCGATTACGCTGTCTATCGGCACGCGCGCAAGAGCGATGGCAGCGAGCACGAAAGTGCCAGCAAGCATGAGCCCCATGGCGTCTGTCACGGCAAGGCAGCTCACCATGAATGCGGTCGCGACGACGATCTTCGTGCGCGGGTCGAGCGCGTGGATGGGCGAGGCGGCGGAATAGTACCGGCCGATGCTAACGCGTTGAGACATGGCGCACCTCCTGAGCGAGCTCGTCGATGGTGAGCGGGTCTCCTTCGATGGGAACGCCTTGTGCGCGTAGGCGGCGCGCTGCGGCAAGCGCACTCGGCACGCCGGGCAAGAGCGCCTCGTCGATGCCGAACACCGTGCGCGGGGTTCCTTCGGCAACCACCACCCCGTGGTTGAGGGCGACGACGTGGTCGGCAAGTTCGGCAACATCGTCCATATCGTGCGTGATGACGAAAAGCGTTGTCCCGGCTTCTTTGAGCGCGAGCATGAGCGCCCGCATGCGACGGCGAGCCTGGGGGTCGAGCCCCGCCATGGGCTCGTCGAGCACGAGCACGGCGGGTTGCATGGCGAGCACGCCCGCGATGGCGACGGCGCGGCGCTGACCGCCGGAAAGCGCGAATGGCGAACGCTCGAGAAGGCCGGGAGCATGGGAGAGCCCGACAGCGTCGAGCGCGTCGGAAACGCGTCGCTCGATTTCTTCAGCCGAAAGACCGAGGTTGCGCGGGCCGAATGCGATGTCGTCGAAGACGGTTTCGGCGAAGAGCTGGCGTTCGGGGAGTTGCGCGACGTAGCCCACCCGGGCGCGGAGGTCATCGCGTCGCGTGCCATCTGCGCTGTCGATGCCGTCTATGCGCACGGTGCCGGTGTTGGGCAGCTTGAGCGCGCAGGCGAGCTCTGCCGTGGTCGACTTGCCCGATCCGGTGCTGCCGATGAGCGCGGTGAGCGAGCCCGTCGGCACGGTGAAGGAGACACCGCGCAGAGTGTCCGCAGCGCGTGGCATGCGGCGGCGCGGGTGCACGCCCAGGCGTGCGAGCAGGCCGGTGCGCTGGTGGGGATGCTCGGTGTCCGCGTAGGAGAATGAAACGTGCTCAAATGCGATGGCGGAGCGTTCCTCGGCTGGTTGCTGCCTGCTGTGTTCAGGAAATTCGGGCGGGACATGGCCGATGATGGGATCAGGTTGCGAGAACACCTGCCCTGTTCTGCCTGGATGTGACGTGGGGTTGACCCCAGGCGCGAACGCGGCTTCATCGGCATCCGGCGCTATGCCTGCGACCGCATCCTCGAGGCGCAGCGCGAACGGCAGCTCGAGGCCGAGGGCTCGGATGGCGGCTCGCTGCGCGAAGACCTCGGCAGGCGTACCATCGAGCGCGACCGTACCCTCGCCAAGCACGATGGCGCGATCTGCGTCCAGGGCGTCGTCCATGAAGTGCGTGATGTGGACGATCGTGATGCCACGCTCGGAAAGTCCATGCAGCACGTGTTGGATCGCTTGGCGGCCATGTGCATCGAGCATCGCCGCGGGTTCGTCCAAGATGAGCACCTCGGGATTCATGGCGAGTGCACCCGCGATAGCTACGCGCTGGCGCTGCCCACCCGAGAGGTCTGCGGGGTCTGCTTGGGCAAACTCCGTCATGCCCACCGCTTCGAGTGCGGAGTCGACACGGTGCGCGATCTCGTCGGACGGCACACCGAGGTTTTCCGGGCCAAAGGCGACGTCGTCGGCGACAATGCTCGTTACCATCTGATCGTCGGGATATTGAAAGACCATCGCCGCGCGCCGGCGGATCTCAAGCGCTTGCTCGGGGTCACCGTTGATATCCAAGCCGAGGGTACGCGCCTGCCCGCCGGTGGGGACGAGCAGCGCGTTCATCAGGCGTGCGAGCGTCGATTTGCCCGAGCCGTTGCCGCCGAGGATGCACACACGCTCGCCGCGCGGAATGCGCAGGGTCACGCCGCGAACGGCCTCTTCGGAGGAGTTGGGATAGGCGAAGCGAACTTCGTCGAAATCGATGGCGAGCGGGATGTTCGGTGGCGCCGACGCAAGGGAATCGAGCGAACCGTTCGTCCGTTTGCGAGATATGTGCTGGATGGGTTCGGGCACGTTGCTCGTCCTTCTTGCTTACGCGTTCGTGCGGCCGCCATCGGTTTCTGCCTTGAGCACGTTCATGCACGGCGCGAGCAGTATCTGGCCGGCGACGACGTTGATCGCCATCTTGAGCGCATTGAACGGTAGGAGGATGGGCAGGATCATCGCGACGACGTCCATCATGGTCACGGCGGTGTAGAGCGGCGTCACCACGAGGTTGAGCGCGCACGCCACGGCGACGGAGAGCACCGCGCCCGCGACCATGCCGGCGATGGATGCCGCACGCGTGCGGCTGCGGGCGTAGACGAGCGCGGCGGGGATGATGAGGGCACAGGTCGACACCATGCCCATGGGCGCGCCGAACGGGTCGAGGGGCACGCGCGGCAGCCACGAGATGATGGCCACGGCCGCGCCGAGCTTGGGGCTGAAGGCGAGCGCGGCGATGAGGCAGACGATGCCCGAAGGATCGTACATGAGCCACGGCGCCGCCGGGAAGATGGGGATCTGGATGAAGCTCAAGATGAGCGACGCGGCGGTGAAGAGCGCGGCGAGGGCGATCTTCTTGGTGTTGACGGTGCTGGTGCGCGTGTTGGCGCGGGTGGAACTGCTCATGGCAGCACCTCCGTTTCTTCCATCCGGACTGTACCGTCGGCTCCGGAGTCGCACCGGATCGACCGCGCGGGGCGCGGTTCGCGGGCTTCTGGCGTGGGGCGCAGGCGCGTGTTGCCGTGCCGTCCCGGGCGTTCGCCAGTTACCGCCGGTAGGGAATTTCACCCAATCCTGAAACTATGCGGGACTACTATACCCCTTTTTGCCACGGGGAATCGGGAAAGGATGCAAAGACAGGAGCCGGGAGCCATTTCATCTCACTGAATCGCCGCATTTCGACAGTTGTAGCCGCTAGCAAGCAAAAACTGTCGAAAATAGTTGATGCAGCGGGCGGGTGATTCAGATGAGGGGCCAATTGCACCCGCTCTCCGCGGTATGTGCGCTTCAACTTGCCGCGGCAGGTGCGCTCCAACTCACTGCTTCTGCCAATCTCGTGGGGTGCCGCGAAGTCGGGGTATAGTGGAAGCAGGCAAAGATGCGACCCTGCGCGCGTTCGGCCGCGCGCCTTGCGAAGGCGGTCCCCATGCACGAATACAGCGCTATCAGCGATGAGGTCATCTGCGCGCTCGGCACGGCGGCGGGCGAAGACAGCGTGCTGCTTGCTGAGCCCATGCGCGAGCACACCACGTTCAAGATCGGCGGGCCGGCGGATGCCGTGGTTACGCCCCGCACGCCAAAGGCCGCTGCCCGCGTGCTCGACGTATGCGCCATCGCCGGCGTGCCCCTAACCGTGGTGGGTAACGGTTCCGACCTGCTCGTAGGTGACCGGGGCATCCGCGGCGTCGTGGTGCTGCTTCGAGAGAACATGAGCGAGGTGCGCGTCGAGGGCACGCGCGTGCATGCCCAGGCAGGCGCGTTGCTGCGCGATGTTGCCCTTGCGGCGGCAGAAGCTGGGCTTTCCGGCTTGGAGCCCTTATGGGGTATCCCGACGGCGATCGGCGGCGCATGTCATCAGAACGCTGGTGCCTACGATGCCTGCATTGCCGACGTACTCGAGTCCGTACAGGCGTACGTGCCGGGCGCCGTGCTGCCAGACGGTACGCGCACGAAAGGCACGGTGCGCACGTTCACCTGCGAAGAACTGGATTTCGGTTACCGTAAGAGCCGTGTAGCTTCAGACGGGCTCATCGTGCTCGAGGCGACCTTTGCCCTCACGCCGGATATGGAGGCCTCGATTCGCGGACGCATGGACGACTACCAACGTCGCCGTGAAGAGAAGCAGCCACTCGAGCTGCCTTCCGCCGGCTCGACGTTCAAACGCCCGCCGGGCCATTTCGCCGGCAAGCTCATCATGGACGCTGGCCTGCGCGGTTACCGCGTAGGCGGGGCGCAGGTTTCGGAGAAGCACTGCGGCTTCGTGGTGAACACCGGTGGCGCGACGGCTGCCGATGTGAATGCTCTCATCGAGCACATCCAGGCAGAGGTGCGCGAGCAGTTTGGTGTTGAGCTCGAACCCGAGGTGCACCGCATCGGCGAGTTCTAGCCCAACGTGGGAATACCCGTCCAGGACTCAGATCATCGCTGCCGAGTGAGAATAACCGTCCAGGACTCAGATCATCACCTAATACGAGGGGGATGCCATGACCTACGATCACGTTGCCCAGTCCGATCCCGCCGTCGCCGCCGCGCTGGCGCAGGAGCTAACCCGCCAGCGCGAGACCATCGAGCTTATCGCGTCCGAGAACATCGTCTCGCCGGCGGTGCTCGAAGCCGTGGGCAGCGTGCTTACGAATAAGTATGCTGAAGGTTACCCACGTCACCGCTACTATGGCGGCTGCGAGAAGGTCGATATGGTCGAAGACCTCGCCCGCGACCGTGCATGCAAGCTTTTCGGCTGCAACTACGCCAACGTGCAACCGCATTCCGGGGCGAACGCCAATCTTGCGGCATACACGGCGCTCATCGAGCCCGGCGACACGGTCATTGGCATGAGCCTCGACCAGGGCGGGCATCTCACGCACGGCTCGCCGGTTAACTTCTCCGGGCGGCTGTACCGCTTCCTGTCCTACGGCCTCGACCCCGAGACCGAGACCATCGACTATGACGGTCTCGAGCGCTTGGCGCAGCAGGAGCACCCGAAGCTCATCGTGGGTGGCGCCTCCGCATATCCGCGCGTCATCGACTTCGAGCGCCTGGCCGCCATCGCGCACGGCGTGGGCGCGAAGCTCATGATCGACATGGCGCACATCGCCGGCCTTGTGGCAGCGGGTGTGCATCCCTGCCCGTTCCCACATGCCGATGTCGTGACGTCGACTACGCATAAAACGCTGCGCGGCCCTCGCGGCGGCCTCATCCTCACGAACGATGGCGAGCTCGCGAAGGCTATCGACAAGGCGGTTTTCCCCGGCACGCAGGGTGGTCCTCTCATGCACGTGATCGCGGGCAAGGCCGTCGCGTTCGGAGAAGCACTGCGCCCGGAGTTCCGTGAGTACATCGCGCGCGTGGTGGAAAACTGCGCCGCGTTGGGAGAGGGGCTCGTCGCGGGTGGGCTGCGCCTCGTTTCCGGTGGCACGGACAACCACCTGTGCCTGGTGGACCTCACATCTGCCGACGTGACCGGCCGCGATGCCGAGCTCCTGCTCGATAGCGTGGGGCTCACCGTGAACAAGAACGCCATTCCGGGCGAGCCGCGATCGCCTTTCGTGACGAGTGGCATTCGCGTGGGTTCCGCCGCTGGCACCACGCGTGGTTTTTCGGCCGAGGAATTCCGCGAGATCGGCGGGCTCATCGCGCGCGCGGTATTCAACAAAGACGACGAGACCGTGCTTGCAGCCGTTCGCGCTCGCACCACGGAGCTCCTTGCCGCACACCCGCTTTATCCGGAGCTATAGACGATCTGACCCAGTTGGCGGTTGACCTAGTTGGCGGTTGGCTCGGCTGGTCATTTGGACAAGTTCCAAAGCGTCAGGCGACTCGGAGGAGTCCGTCCAAGGGATTTGCGCGTGTGACCAACTATGCGATTTTGCTATAAAAGCATATGCAATATAGGTCTTTTACATGATACGGAGCAGCTCATACCATAGATTCCGTAAGGAGCTGATGGTATGGGCGATATTTCCGAAGATCTCGAGCGTTGCCTGTGCGACTGTGCGTGTGACGCCCAGGCGACAGCGCGCGCGAAGACTTCGTGCTCGGAGGGGCGCGTGCGCGAGACCAAGCGCATCTTGCTCGGTGAGCGCCAGCGCCTCCTCGCCGAGCTGCATGCGTCGCAGCGCGGCATCGACACGATCGATCATATCCTGTATCGGGTGAGCTGCGAGTGCGTGCCCGCAAGCCAACGGAGCACTGGTGCCGCCGGCGTGCCTTGCGTCGCGCCCGCCGAGCCGCCTGCGCCGGCGCCTCAAGACGGCGAGGTGAGTCCCCGTGGATAGCGCCCTCGTCACGCTGCTCGTCGATTCGTTTCCTAAGATCCTCATTCCCGGCCTCACGGTGACGCTACCGCTCGCAATCGCCTCGTTCGCTTGCGCGCTCGTCATCGCGGTGGTGACAGCGCTCGTGCAGTACACGAACGTGCCCATCGCGAAGCAGGTCGCGCGCCTCTATATCTGGATCGTGCGCGGCACGCCGCTCTTCGTTCAGCTTTACCTCGTGTATTTCGGCCTGCCCGACCTGGGTATAGAACCCACGAAGAGGCCGAAATCGATGCGCCCCGTGTCGAGCCGGTCCGCGATGTCCTCGGCGTTACCGCTGTGCAGGCTGAAACGCATGAGCGGATAGGCTGCTTGCAGCTCGGCAACCACATCTGCCATGAGCGCCATGGCCGGCGTCTCGCCGCCGCCGATGCGCACCTCACCCGCGAGTGTGTCGCCCGTGATGCGGAACTCCGCCTCGGTTCGATCTGCGAGGTCGACGATCTCCTCGGCGCGGGCGCGCAGCCGCATTCCTGCCTCGGTGAGCTCGATGCGTCGTTTGCCGCGCACGAAGAACGTGCTGCCCAGCTCGCGTTCGAGTTCCTGCATCTGGCGCGAGGGCGATGGCTGCGAGATGTGCAACGCCGCGGCGGCACCGGAGATGGTGCCCTCGCGGGCGATCATGAGGAAGCGCCGTAGTGCAGTAATTTCCATATCGCTTCTTCCGTACGCGTTGCGTTTCGAAGGTGGTTTGCTACTTATTGTATCTGGTGAGCGCGCTAGCGCGAGCGGGGTACAGGAGACGGCGTTTTGAAGCCTTCCCTACCTGAAGCACAAGGTAACGTCTTGAATTCGCCCTACATGCACTCCAAATTCGTCGGGTCTAAATCCGTCGCGCCTGCGTATCATGGGGAGGTGCTTACGAGTATGGGCGAGGGGTGCGGGCGAGAGGCGAGGAAACGCGGAGGGTTTCGACGCATGATCAAGATGTTCGCGAGCGATCTGGACGGTACGTTGCTCAACTACTTCCACCAGGCGGATTGCGTGGTGCGCGCGGCGGTGCGCGAGGTCGTCTCTTCGGGGGCGCACGTGGTGCTTGCGACGGGCAGGCCGGTGCGTTCCGGCGCGGATCAGGGCTTCGGCGATATTCCCCTCGAGGTGGTGGGGTCGAACGGTGCCATCATCCGCGATTCTCACGGTGCGCTGCTCAAGGCGTTCACCATCGACAGGGTGGTCGCCGAGGACCTGATGCGCGCATTCCCCCGGCTCATCTTCGAATGCATCGCGCCCGACGGCGCCTACATCACGGGGTCGGAGGACGCATGGCTCGCGTCGTTCACCGGAAAGAGCGCGCTCGACCGGCTTGCCATGAAGCATCGCAACCGCAAGCGCGTCAAGGCCGGCACGGGGATGCGATTCGATCAGACGATGGCGCAGGTGCTCGAACGTGACATCTGCAAGTTCAACGTGCGCACGCCAGACGAGGGGCTCGGCCGCGAGCTCTCGGCGTACCTGGCGGAGCGCTCGGACGCTCTCGTGAACGCGCCGTTCAAGCCCGTGATGTTCGAGATCTCGCGCGCGGATGTGAACAAGGGCGCGGCGCTCGCGTGGCTCGCGGCCTATTTGGGTATCTCCGAGGACGAGGTTGCGGTGTACGGCGACGGTGGCAACGACATCGCGATGCTCGACCGGTTCGCCCATGCGTACGCGCCGTCGAACGCCGACGATATGGCGAAGCGCGCGGCGGGGACGGTCATCGGGTCGAACGTGGCGTATGCGGTGCCGCGTCACATGGTGCGCACCGTCCGCCGGCAACGCGGGTACTATTCCATTGCTGACTGATAAAGACCAGACGTAAAGACCAGACGAGCTGTTTTTATCATCGACGAAAGGACGTTCATGTTTGATGCTTCTACCCTGCAAGCGCTTGCCTGGGCGGCGGCCGGCTGCGGGTTCACCTGGCTTATGACCACGGCGGGCTCGGCGGTCGTGCTCTTCACGGGCAAGGATCCCGAGCGCGGCAAGCTCGCCCACCATATCTTTTTGGGGTTCGCTGCCGGCGTCATGATTGCTGCGAGCGTGTGGTCGCTGCTGAACCCCGCTATCGAGCAGGCCGAGGCGCTGGGGCAGATCGGGTGGATCCCTGCGGCGGGCGGCTTCCTGCTGGGCGTCGCATTCCTCATCGTGCTCGACTCGCTCTTGCCGCACCTTCATATGGAAAGCGATGAGCCCGAGGGCTTGCGTGCGGGATGGAAGCGCACGACGCTGATGGTTTCCGCCGTGACGCTCCACAACATCCCCGAGGGCATGAGTGTGGGTCTGCTCTTCGCGATGGCCTCGCAGACGGCTGGCGCGGTGGGCGAGGCGTATCTCGGCATGGCGTTCGCGCTGGCGCTCGGCATCGGGTTGCAGAACTTCCCCGAGGGCGCAGCCGTGTCGCTGCCGCTGCGGCGCGAGGGATTCAGCCGGTGGAAGGCGTTCGCGGTGGGGAGTCTTTCGGGTGTCGTCGAGCCAGTATTCGGTGTGGCGGTGGTGCTCGCGGCCGGGTGGATCGCGCCCTTCATGCCGTGGATGCTGTCGTTTGCCGCCGGAGCGATGATTTACGTGGTCGTGGAGGAACTCATTCCCGAGGCGCATCTGGGCGAGCACTCCAACGTGGGCACACTGGGCGTCATTGCGGGCTTCGTGGTGATGATGGTGCTCGACGTGGCGCTGGGATAGGAGCCAGTGGAGTCATTGGGGACGGGTTCAATTGGCTCAGTGAGACAGTGGGGACAGGTCCACGAGACAGTGGGATCGGGTTCAATTGACTCACGGCACAGCGCCGCGAGATGTCGTGCGCTCAACGCGCCGTCTCGCGTTCCTGGAAATATGCGCGCGCGACATCGATGAAGGCGTGCATCGCCGGGGTGACCCACTTCTTCTCGTGATGGAAGAGCTGCGACCATATGCGGATTGCGGGCAGCGTCGTGTCGATGTGCGCGAGCGAACTACCCCGCCGGCTGCTACGCTGAGAACACGCTTCTGCGCTGGCTCTGCGAGCAGGCCGGCTTTCCCCGCACCGCGACGGGCGTGTTCACCTCGGGCGGCTCGATGGCGAACACGACGGCGGCCATCGCGGCGCGGGACGACAAGCTCCCGCAGGACAGCTGGGGCGCGGGCGTCGCGTACATCTCCGAGCAAACGCACAGCTCGGCCGCGAAGGGACTGCACATGATCGGCGTGCCGGACAGCCGCATCCGGCGCGTGGGCGTGGACGATGCCTTTCGCATGCGCGTCGACGAGCTCGAGCGCGCAGTGCGGGAAGACGAGGCGGCGGGGTTGCGGCCGTTCCTCGTCATCGCGACCGCCGGCACCACGAACACCGGGGCGGTCGACCCGCTGTGTGCGGTGGCGGAGGTCTGCCGGGCGCACGATCTCTGGATGCACGTCGACGGCGCGTTTGGCGCGTCGGTGCTGCTCACGCGCTATCGCGGCATGCTCGACGGCATCGAGCTCGCCGACTCCCTCACGTGGGACGCTCACAAATGGCTCTTCCAAACGTATTCCTGCAGCATGGTGCTCGTCCGCGACGCCGCAACGCTGCTGCGGAGCTTCGCCACGCACCCCGAGTACCTCAAAGACCTCGAGGGCTCGGGCGACGCCATGGAATGCATCAATCCCTGGGAGCTCAGCCCCGAGCTCACGCGTCCCGCGCGCGGTCTCAAGCTCTGGTTCACGCTGCAGGTGATGGGGAGCAACGGCATGGCAGCGGCCATCGAGCACGGGTTCGACCTCGCGCGCTGGGCGGAGGGCGAACTGCGGCAGACGCCGGATGCCGAGGTCGTCACGCCGGCGCAGATGGCGATGGTCACGTTCCGGTTCCACCCCGCGGGCGTGGGCGAGGGCGCGCTCGACGAGCTCAACCGGCGCGTGTCCCAGCGGATGCTCGCGAGCGGGTACGCTGGCATCTTCACGACGGAGCTCTCGGGGCGCGTGGTGCTCCGCATCTGCGCGATCCATCCGCGTACGAGCGAGGACGAGATGCGCGAGGTCATCCGCCGTCTGGCGGCCTACGCGCGTGAGGAGGCGGCTGCCTTTTGTGCTTGATGGGTGCCATGTGGGGACGAGGTGGCACCTCGCGCACCTCTCAAGTGCCCGAAAACTGTCATCTGGGAATGAGGCGCCGTTTCGCGAGCCCCCAAGTGCACGATTGCTGCCATCTGGGAGTTGGCCGTGCCCCTGACGGCGTTTGACTGCACGATTGCTGCCATTTGGGAGCAACGGCTTCCCGTGAGACGTGAGACAAGCGAACCCGACCCAATGTCCCAACCTCCGCCGCCCGCGCACCTTACAACGGCTTGACGCTTGTGAACACCTCGCGGTAATCGCCGAACGGTGCTTGCTATTTCACGCTATGTGCAATAATACTCACTGAGTGAAAGATGGAGGATAATCTGACGTCTGGTGTCGGGTTATCAGCTACGTGAGAATACCTGTCTTGGACTCAGATTCTCACCTTCAGAGGGGATAGCATGTCATCTGAGCAGGCGATTACCTGTGGCATCGCGAAATCCGACCGACGAAGTTTGCGGTCGCAGCATCTGTTGCGGCAGGCGCTGGCGGACGAGATCAACGCGGGGCATGACCTTACGAGCGTGACCGTGGCCGCCCTTACCGATCGCGCCGGCCTGACGCGTCGCACGTTTTACACACATTACCGGGATATCCCCGATTTCATCGATCGCGTGGAAGCCGGGATCCTCGATGAGCTGCGTGAACGTATCACGGGCATCGCTGCAGCCGACCTGCCGTCGCTCTATCGCAACATCGATGCCCTCGAGCCGGCACCGGGGTCGGTCGAGCTGCTCGCGTATCTCAAGCGCGATGGCGCGGTGATCGGGGCGTTGCTGGGACCGCATGGCGACGCGTCGTTCGTCCAGCGCATCCAGGCCATTGCGCGCGAGACGGTCGCAGAGCGCATGAAGACCGGCATCTTCCCGGGCGCGCTCGGCACGTTTTTCGACTTCTACCTATCGTACGTGGTTGCCGCCGAGGTTGGTGTCGTGCAGCGCTGGTTCGCAGGCGGCCTTGCCGAAAGCCCGGAGACCATGGCGCGCATCATGACGGTCATCGCCTTCGTGCGCCCTGGCGACCTGTACGGCCAGCCCATCGATATCAACGTGCCGGCATACGGCATGAAGCTCTTGAACCTGCAGCGTGAAGAACAGAAGGGGAGCACCCATGAGTGAGGACGTCAAGATGAACGAGACGATGGACATGTCCGCTCCGGCTGCGACTACGGAAAGTGGTGCGCCCGAGGGTGCGATCTGGAACCCAGACGCGGTGCAGGGTGACCTGCATCTGGGCATCGACGTGGGCTCCACTACGGTGAAGCTCGCCGTGCTGAACGATGACAACCAGATTGTCTACGCCAAGTACCAGCGCCATCACACCGACGTACGCGCCTGCGCCCGCGATCTCTTCGTGCAGGCGGCCGCGGTGCTGCCAGAAGCGCAGATGACCTGCGCCATCACGGGTTCCGGCGGCCTGCTCCTGTCCCAGTGGCTCGGTCTTGAGTTCGTGCAGGAGGTCATCGCGAGCAAACGCGCCGTGGAGACGCTCATCCCCACCACGGACGTTGCGATCGAGCTCGGTGGCGAGGACGCGAAGATCATCTACTTCGACCAGGGCATCGAGCAGCGCATGAACGGCACCTGCGCCGGTGGCACGGGCGCGTTCATCGACCAGATGGCCACACTCCTGCACACCGATGCTTCCGGCCTGAACGAGCTCGCCAAGGGTGCTACCACCATCTATCCCATCGCGAGCCGCTGTGGTGTGTTCGCCAAGTCCGACGTGCAGCCGCTCCTGAACGAGGGCGCGCGCCAGGAGGACGTCGCCGCTTCCATCTTCCAGGCCGTGGTGACACAGACTATCTCCGGTCTTGCGTGCGGTCGCCCCATCCGCGGCAACGTCGCGTTCCTCGGCGGCCCTTTGCAGTACCTCTCTGAGCTGCGCGAGCGCTTCTACATCACGCTTGAGCTCGACGAGGCGCACCGCATCGTGCCCGAGAACGCGCACCTCTTTGTGGCGAGCGGTGCCGCGATG
>UPXY01000032.1 GCA_900538305.1 uncultured Collinsella sp. | reverse complement strand
AGGTGCGAAAAAGCCCTAGCGGCTAAAGGTGTTTCGCTGAGGCTGAAATTCAACCCCTTATATGTAACAATCATACCGGCTTCCTAACGTTCAGAATGGTTTCTACTGTCTGCTGCGGTGTTTGGTTGGAATTGTCCAGCCAAAAGCCGATCCGTGGTGTTGTCTGCATTTTACTAAATACAAATTCAATGTATACAGAAAGAAATATATAAGGAGTGGGAGGGATTCCGCCGTAGTCGGCATTGTAGGAAAATCCAAAAGTTTAGATTTTCTCAAAATGCTTATCTTTTGGTCTTTGGTTCGGAATAGTGTAGTGCTGGCGGTCTATCTATTGTTTTCGGTTGCTTGCTTCTTTACCGTACATGAGCATTCGCACCAGTATCGTCGTTTTCCCTATCGGACGCATCGGGGACGTTCGGCGCCACAACGGCCACAACGGTTCCTGCGATAACATCGTGAAGCATCCTCCTGCGCTTCGACAACAGGAGCAACAGCACAGAGACAACGCCGATTCCCCAGCTAAACCATACCGTATACTGAATAATATCGCGCTCGAGAAACAGCATGAGGTAGTTTCGCACATAGTTGCTCAGCGGCGAGAAGCATCCCTCCACCACGGTAATCGCGACAAGATCCCTCAACATCAGACGGGGCAGGCCAGGCGCTTCACCGGAAACGGTTGCCATACGCACGCGAAGGAGGTGCTTGCCGATCGTTTGTCCGCGCCACACGAAACGCGGAACGACGCTGTATAAAATCACCTCTACAGCCACGAGCATGAGCAGGAGCGGAAGCTGAACATCGGCATCGAAATACGTAAGCGCGAGCGAGCCCACGAACATTCTGCCGGTAAGCAGATAGGCCGCTGCGATAAGCATCGTGTTCATGATGATCAACGCGATATACCAGTCGATGAAATACGCTATGAGCCTGCGAATCATGCTGTCCCCTATCGGCGGGCGTCCTTCACGCCCGAAGCGGGATCGAGCCCGCATGCGCACTCGATCCCGCCGTGTCGTGTCTTGCCCTAGACGCCGGATCCTTCTACCTGAGTTTGCTCAGCAGCGGCAAGTTCCTGCTCTTCCTTCGTATACTGGCGATCCAGAACCTTGATGAACGGCCAGTAGAAAAGCCCTTGGAGAAGCAGAATGACGATTTGCAGCGCACCGCCACGCCAATCTCCGCACATCATCCAACCGCCGAACGGCGCCGGGAGCGTCCAAGGAACCGGAACGCCTGTCGGCCGCGGAACGATACCAATCTCCATTACGATATAGGCAAGCGCAACGCAAATGAGCGGGCCAAACACGTATGGGATGAGCAGCATCGGGTTGAGCACGATGGGCAAGCCGAACGTCACGGGCTCGTTCACGTTGAAGATACCCGGGATGATGGCGCCCTTTCCAACCGCCTTCAAACGGTCGGACTTGCACATGAAAACCATCTCGATGCACAACGGCAAGGTGAGACCCGTGCCCGTGAGGAAGATGATCATATCGGTAAAGGCGGTCGTCGCCACGAAGGGGCGCAACGCCAGCGGATCGGCAGCATATACCTCGAGGTTGGCCGCACGCGCAGCCTCCCACAGCGGCCCCATCACAGACTGGACGACGTTCGTGCCATGGATGCCGAAGAACCAGAGGAAATCGTTGAAGAACGAGGCGATGAGCGTACCGGGGAGCGTCGTACCCGCAGCGGTAAGCGGCATCTGCAAAATGCCATAGATGAGATCGGACGCGGTCACATACGGCGTCGCCTGAATCGCATAGCGCGCGATGATGTAGACAACGGCACAAATTGCCGCGGGAATAAGCGCGGCGAACTGCGAGGAAATGAACTCGGGCACCGCCGCGGGCATCTTGATCGTCAGGTTGTGCTTGATGCACAGCGCGTAGATCTGCCCGGTGGTGATGGCGATGATGAGTCCCAGGAAGAGGGTTGTCGCCGTGAACTCGCCCAGGGCGATCATGCCGTTTTCATCTGCGTGAATGAGAATGAAAAAGCACATGAACGAGATGACCACCGCAGGCATCGGCGCCACGTCGTTGCGACGCGCGAGCTCGTAGGAGGTGCCGCTCATAGCAACGAGGCTCAAGAGGCCGATCGTTGCCGGGTTCAAGATGCTCCAGTTCCAATCTGCCCAGACCTGTTCGCCAACAAGACCCGCCATGAACGTTTGGAACACATCGAGTGGGAAATCACTGATGATGCATGCAAACGCGCCGACGAGCAAAAGCGGCGTCGACAACATCATGCCGTATTGAATCGCCATCAGGAATTTATTCTCCTGGAACTTGGCAGCAACAGGGTAGATGTACTTCTCCAGCATGCTGGTGAGTTTTTCCATCATGATAAGGTCCTCCCTTCCTGTCCGTTACGCGAACTCGGGCCATTCGGAACCGTTGGCCACCTTGAAATCGGCGATGATCTTCTTGGCGACATCGGCATCGCGCACGAGGCGGTTCTCGGTGAACGCCTGCAATAGTTTCATGTCGCTATGCTCGAAGATGGCATCGACGAGCAGTTTCTCGCAGGCATACTGGTTCTCGAGGAGACCCTTCTCGAACGCCGGCACCTCGCCCACCTGCAACGGCATGAGCTCCTGCGCGCCCGCGAGGCACGTGGCCTCGAGCATCATGCCCGGATCGAGATTGGGACAAATGCCCTTGTTCTCCGTCATGACGAGCGTAGGCTCGTGCGCGTTATTCACGATGGAGAGCACGAGCTCCACGAGGTACGCCGCATGCACGTCGTTATCGGCATACACGGTCTCAACACCCAGGTCGCGAATGCTCGCCCGCTTCGCGGCGATCTTATCCGTGAGGTCGTACTTCGTACCCCTCATATGACCGAGCGCGGAGATCTCATTGCACCACGTGAACACGTCGTGCTCGCGGCCTGCGATGACCTCGTCGTACCGCGTGTGCTCGGGCGTGTAGTGCGCATAAGTGCGATCGGGATACACGTAGTACAGGTTGTAACTGTTCGGCAGCGAATAGGGGAAGTCGCGGATCATCTCGAGATGGTCGAGGAACGTGATGCCCCAATGGTCTTCAGGCCCGCGAATGCGGCTCTTGAACTGTGCGTGGATCTCGTCGTAGTTGCTCATGATATGGTCGAGCAGCTCCGGCAGCACGTCTTCGCCGGTCTTCCGGTCGAGCAACCGCGTGAACCAGCCGAAGTGGTTGAGACCGAAGTACACCGGCCAGATGTCCGAGCGCTTCTTGCCGATGAGCGGCAGATAGTGGTTCAGCACATCGGGCGGCATGTCGCAGATGTTCACGAGACGCGTGTCGCCCGGGAAGGCGCGCTTCGTGGCCTCGGCGACGATCGCCGCCGGGTTCGCGTAGTTGATGATCCAGGCATCGGGCGAATAGCGACGGATGTCCTTCACGAGCTGAATCATGGCGGGCACGCTGCGGATGCCGTAGGCGAGGCCGCCCGGGCCGCACGTCTCCTGGCCGATGCGCCCGTATTGGTACGGGATCTTCTCGTCCGCGTTGCGCAGCCCCATACCGCCGGCGCGAATCTGCACAAGGGCGAAGTCAATGTCCTCGAACGCCTCCGCAGGATTGGTCGTATACGAGAACTCCAGGCCCTCGTAGTACTCGCGGAACATGACTTCGCCGAACTTGCCCACAATCTTCTGGCGCTCGGCGTCGATATCGTAAAGTTTCACCTTGCGCAGCGGGAACGAATCCTGCAGCAGGCAGAGCAGCTCGATCATGTCGGGCGTATAGGTGCTCCCACCTCCGCAGATCACTACTGAGTAGCGTTTCATGGCACCTCCTAGACCATGGCTTCCTTGCCATGCCAGCGGATGCAACGGGCCCTGTGCAAACCGGCACACTGCCACTGTAAACAATTGGTTTGACAAATTCGGCACCAGTGGTGAAACAGGATACGGTTCCAAAAGATGTAACCTGTTACACCCACTGCTTTCTAGGACAGTCTAGGGAGCCTAGCTGCTCTTTTTCGGCGCAGTGAATCGCAACTGGTTGTAACCAGTTCCCCTCTACAGCATACTGAGGCGTTTGCGAGCGCAGCGCGCAAGGAGTTTGGCTCCCGCCTACTCCCCCAGTGCCATCCCTCGGAACGTGATCCCGCACGAGGTGAGAATGCGCTTGGAAATGAGGTTGCCCTCCGTGCCGTCGTACTTGTCGCTCAAGTACACGACCTCGCCGATACCCACCTGCGCCAGGATCTTCGCGCACTCGTTGCACGGGAAGAGCGTCACGTACACGGTGGCGCCGCTCATGTCCTTGAGCGAGCCGCGGTAGTTGAGCACGGCATTTGCCTCGGCATGTACCACATAGCTGTGCTTGTCCATGAGCGGGTCGTCCGAAACGCCCCACGGGAACTCGTCATCGGTGAGCGCGGAGGGCGTGCCGTTGTACCCCACGGAGAGAATCCGGTGGTTCGTGTCGGCGATGCACGCCCCCACCTGCGTGTTCGGATCCTTGCTGCGCATGCTGGCAGCGAGCGCCACGCGCATGAAAAACTCGTCCCACGAAATGACGTCGCTGCGCTTCTCCGACATACACACTCCTCCGCGTCCAAGGTGCAAAATGATACAACCAGTCCGTCTGGATTTTATCAAAACCTAGCTCTGGCGATAATGCTCGAAGAAGTCGGCGAGGTCCGCCATGGCCTCGCGCAGCACACCCATGCGCGGCAGGTAGACGATGCGGAAGTGATCCGGCGCGCCCCAGTTGAAGCCGCCGCCGCGCGTGATGAGGATGCGCTTCTCGTGCAGAAGGTCGAGGGCGAACTGCTCGTCATCGGTGATATTGAACTTCTTCACGTCCATCTTCGGGAAGATGTAGAACGCCGCCTTGGGCTTCACCGCCGTGATGCCGTCGATGGCGTTGAGCGCCTCGTACACATAGTTGCGCTGCTCATAGACGCGTCCGCCCGGCTCCACGTAGCGCTCCACGCTCTGGTACCCGCCGAGCGCCGTCTGCACGATGGACTGCGCCGGCACGTTGGAACACAGGCGCATGTTCGAAAGCATGTTGATGCCGTAGATGAAATCGCCCATGCAGCGCTTGTTGCCGGAAAGGATCATCCAGCCGATGCGGTACCCGGCGATCATGTGCGATTTCGACAGGCCGGAAAACGTGACGCACGGCAGGTCCGGTGCGAGCGAGGCAATCGAGATGTGCTCGTAGCCATCCATGCACAGGCGGTCGTAGATCTCGTCGGATAAGATCATGAGCTGGTGCTTGCGCGCGACCTCGACAATCTGCTCCAAGATCTCGCGCGGGTAGACGGCACCCGTGGGATTGTTGGGGTTGATGATGACGATGGCCTTCGTCGCGGGCGTGATCTTCGATTCGATGTCCGCGATGTCGGGGCACCATTCCGCCTGCTCGTCGCAGATATAGTGCACCGGGATGCCGCCGGCAAGCGTGGCGCAGGCAGTCCAAAGGGGGTAGTCCGGGCTTGGGATAAGGATCTCGTCGCCGTTGTCGAGCAGCGCGTTCATGGTGAGCTGGATGAGCTCAGAGACGCCGTTGCCCGTGTAGATGCCGTCCATCGTGACATTGGGAAGGTGCTTGAGCTGGGCGTATTGCATGATTGCCTTGCGCGCGGAGAAGAGGCCGCGCGAATCTGAGTAGCCCTCGCAGTCCGGCAGCTGCTGGCGCATGTCCTGCACGACCTCGTCCGGCGTACGGAAACCGAACGGCGCGGGGTTGCCGATGTTCAACTTGAGGATGCGCAGGCCCTCGCCCTCCATGCGGGCAGCCTCGTCGGCCACGGGACCGCGGACGTCGTAGAGAACGTTGTCGAGCTTGGACGATTTGTTGAACTGGCGCATGGCGGTGCTCCTTTGGTCGTGCGGGGACGGTTGTGGCGGTACGGGGTTGAAGGCGGCCTCATGCCGCGCGGCAGCTCGAGCGGGGGTACGAGACTGAGCGCCAGAAGCTTCCGAAGAAAGAGGCCCGCTTGAGGCTGCACTCGCCTGGGCAGTGCCCTCCCCTGTCGCGAGCCACGTCGGCGCGACGCCGAGAATGTCCGCAAGCAGGTCGACTACCCGGGGGCGCGGCATAACCTTACCGCTTACATACTGGCTGACCTGGCTTTTTCCCAGCTTCTCGCCACGCGCGGCCGCCGCCTGGATAAGGTCGGCCTGCTTCATGCCGCACGCATGCATCGCTTGCCGCAGCCGTTCTGCAAACGCTTGATCCGCCATGGCGCCTCCCGTCGGTATAAGAAAAGTTCAATTATCTTGAACCTGTCTTGTCTTTCTTAGTTCAAAGTTCAATTTCGAGCAGTATAGCACGCGGGAAAGCGCTGTGAAGTTCAATCTTCGAAATAACTGCGATGCCCTACAGTGCTCGGCTCATCGAGCCGAGCGCCCGCGGATACCGTGTCCGCTCGCAGCGTGCAGAAAAACGAGATGCACCTAGATTCAGCCGCTACCGTGAGAACCTTCGTACAGCAAAATCGAATTTCACCCTAAGTTTTTAACCATGCTTCAAAGTAGTCGTGCATCGAGCAACTCGTCTACCTGCAAGAATGTCTGCAATACTAGGCGGTATACCTTGGCACCACGTCAAAAGCTAGGGTGAAACTCGTTTTTGCTTTATGGCGGCTCGTCATCGCCGGCAAACCTAGGTGTACGTAGGCCACCAGCCGCCGTACCGGCAATGCACTCCCTCGCACCGTCAGCCAGCAAGCTCGATGGTGTACAGCGGCTTGTAGGTCGCGCCTTCGGAAGAAAGCTCGCTCTTGAACAGGGTCACACGCGTCGCATGACCCGGCTCGGGAAACACGAGGGTCGGGAGCTCGCTCTGCGGCATGCGCGCGCGGCGAGCAAGCGTGATGTGCGGACGAAACGCCTTGCGATCGTAGGCGACCCCACGCGCGTCGAGGGCGGCGCGCACATCGTCTGCAAGCGCCAAAAGCGCAAGCTCCGGCCGCAATCCCATCCAGAGCGTCGCATCACGCGGACGCCCGAACATGCCCAGGCCATCCGGCGCAAGCTCCACGGCCGCGCGCCCCGCGCACGCCTCGTCGAGCGCCGCCATGGCGTCGCGCAGGCCCACCTCGTCCACTTCGCCCAGAAACGCCAGCGTCACGTGATAGGTCTCCCGACGCATGAAGCGGCCATCGACCACATCGCGCAGCTGACGCGCCAGCGCCGTGACCTCGTCTTCGAACAACTCCGGAAGCTCGAGGGCCATGAATGTCCGCATTGGCGCCTCCTCGCCGAGCACATGCTGTCGCGTCGCTCATTTTGCTTGGGCGCGTACATCGGGGTCTCCCCCGCTGACGAGCAGATGCAACAGATCCGATGCCCGATGCTTTAGACGGGCTGGCAGCGCGCCTTAATTATTAAAGTCATAACTCACGCCAACCAATCCACTCCCAGAGTAGCCCGCGGCATTCTCAAAGAGACTAACAAGGCACGTCACCTCATAATCCTCCAACGCAAGACCAATAATTACGTAGGAAAAATCGACGTCGGCAATATCACTACTGACTGCCGGCTCACCATACTCAGCGACCAGTTGATCATAGAGCTCGTCATTCGAAGCGGAGAGGTACTCGACGGATTCTTCCGGTCCCAACCACTCGACAACTTCGCGGCTTGCCGGCACGAGCTCCTCTGCAAGGAGGTCGGCAGAGTATTCAATGGAAGCGGAAGATATCTCCGCGGTAGCAGGGATGTCGTCCACCGACTCGATCTGCGCCGGTCTGGACCCGTCGGGAAGTCTATAGGCGATGTTCACCCGTGTAGGCTCCTCGGAACTGGCGCGGGGGAATATGTCGCCGGTGGAAGGGCTAGTCATGTTCACATAGACGAACTCGCCCTCATCCGAAAGCCATATTTCGTCGACCTCGAAGGACTCGCCCTCGAGGGCAGCGATTACCTCGCTTGCCGGCCTGTCGTAAAACGAGGGATCCATGTAGGGGACAGACGCGAACGCGGAGGATGCGGGCGATCCGAGGAGCGAGCCGAGAGTTCCAGAGCTCACGAGGTAGAATCCGCCGGCGGCGAGGAGGGCGACCAGGGCGACGACCCCGACGACGAGCGGCGCCTTGGAGCGCCTCTTGGGGGCGGGTGCGGGCTGCGGCGCCGGCTGCTGCCCCGCCCGCGGCTGCACGGAAGCCATGGGCGCGGCGCACTTCACGCAGAACTTCGCACCGTCCGGGTTGGGCGCGCCGCACTTCGTACAAAACATATCGAACCTCCTAGGATGACGACTGGTGGTTCGATTATAACAAGACCAGCCCCGCTACCTTGGCAACGGGGCTGGTTCCAGGTGCGTCTTCTTCGACGTGCGCGCTAGCCCTGAGGTATTTTCACGCAACCCAACCTCAGGCCTGTCCCAATTGTCATGACATTGGGGACAGTCCCCAATGTCAGGGTTACTCGCGGCCGTCCCAGCAGTAGGTGCAAACCTTCGTGGGATCGATGCCGATTGCCTCGAGCATGCCGGGTAGGCTCTGGAAGCCCAGGCTGTCGAAGCCGAGCTGCTCGCAGATGCGCTTGAGCAGGCAGCCGCCGCGCTCTGTGGAGCTGTCGGCATACTCATCGAGGTGCTTGTCGCCCTCCGGCCCCTCGAGCTCGCGTACCACGCGACGCGCGATGAGGTCCATGTCGGACTTGCCACGCGAGAATGAGAGGTACGGGCAGCTGAACATGATGGGCGGGCACGCGGAGCGCATGTGCACCTCGGCGGCACCAGTCTCGTAGAGGAAGTTCACCGTATTGCCGAGCTGCGTGCCGCGCACGATCGAATCGTCCACAAACAGCAGGCGCTTGTCGCGGATAAGCTCGGGTACGGGAATCTGCTTCATCTCGGCAATGCGGTCGCGCACTGTCTGGTTGGTAGGCATGAACGAACGCGACCACGTGGGCGTGTACTTGATGAACGGACGGGCAAAGGTGGCGCCACACTCGTTAGCGTAGCCGATGGCGTGCGGCGTTCCGGAGTCCGGGACGCCCGCGACGTAGTCGACCTCGGGCAGCGTCCCGGCAAGCGCTTCGTCGCGCGCCATGATATGCCCGTTGCGATAGCGCATGACCTCAACGTTCATGCCTTCGTAGTTCGAATTGGGATAGCCGTAGTACACCCACAAAAACGCGCAGATCTTCATCTCGCCGCTTGCCGGCGCCACGGTCTCGTAGCCCTCGGGGGTAATACACACAATCTCGCCGGAGCCGAGTTCGTACTCGTCTTCGTAGCCCAGCTTATGGTAGACGAAGCTCTCGAGCGACACGCAGTAGCCGTCGCCGTTCACGTCGCGACCGATGATCACCGGCAGGCGGCCGTGCGGGTCGCGCGCGGCATAGATCACACCGTCCTCGGTCATCACGAGTAGCGTGAGCGATCCCTTGATGGAGCGCTGGGCGAACATGATGCCCTCTACAAGGTCGTCCTTCTGGTTGATGAGCGCCGCCACGAGCTCGGTGTGGTTCACCGCGCCAGAACTCATCGCCATGAACTGCGCGCCACCGCGTTCGAAGTATTCATCGATGAGCTCGTTGGCGTTGCTGATGGCACCAACAGTGGTGATGGCGAACGTACCATGATGCGAGCGCACGAGCAGGGGCTGCGGGTCGGTATCGCTGATGCAGCCGATACCGCTCGTGCCGTGAAAGCGCTCGATGTCCTTGTCGAACCGCGAGCGGAACGGCGTGTTCTCGATGGAGTGGATCTCTTTGTTGAACCCGCCCGTGCCATCGCAGAACACCATGCCAGCACGGCGCGTGCCGAGATGCGAGTGATAGTCGACGCCGAAGAATACGTCCAGAACAACATCGCGCTTCGAAGCTGCGCCAAAGAAACCGCCCATGTCTCGCCTTCCTGTCGGCACGATTGAACGCACTTCAGTATACAAGCGACTTGCCTGCGCGTGGCCGCAAACGCCCGGATTGCCGACTTTTTCGCAAGCAACACTTTGGAGCAACACTTTGGGGACGGGGTTAAAAGTGCCAAATTCAACACTTTTGACCCCGTCCCCAAAGTGTTGGGCGTCACTTTCGGGACGGGTATCTTTGTGACGTTTTCGACACGAACGTACCCGTCCCCAAAGTGACGCGCATCCGTTCTGGGTACAAACGTCTTGATAGATTCGGCAAGATGAAAGGATGGTGGCAATGAACACCCTCGAGGCGCTCACCACACGCCGTAGCTGCAGGAATTTCAAGCCCGACCCGGTTCCTCCCGAACTCATCGACAAGGTTCTCGAGGCGGGCACGTTCGCGCCCACCGGCATGGGCAGGCAATCCCCCATCATCGTCGCGATCACGAACAAGGTAGTGCGCGACCAGCTCTCGGCACTCAACGCGCGCATCATGGAGGGCGACGGCGACCCGTTCTACGGCGCGCCCGTCGTACTCGTCGTCCTCGCACGCAAAGACGTCCCCACGCACGTCTACGACGGCTCGCTCGTGATGGGCAACATGCTGAATGCCGCGCACGACCTGGAGCTCGCAAGCTGCTGGATCCACCGCGCCAAGGAGGAATTCGAATCACCTGAAGGCCATGAGATCCTTGCACGGCTGGGACTCGATGCGAACGAGTACGAAGGCATCGGCAACTGCATCCTCGGCTATGCCGCCGAACCCGCGCCCGCGCCAGCCCCGCGCAAGGCCGATTACATCTACCGCATCGTGTAGAACGACGAACGGCATCGCCTCCCAACCGAAGGCACCATGCCAACAAGACCCTCGGGGCAAGACGCGCCCGAGGGTCTTTGCTGACTGTCGATGATGCGGCATGTACCCGGAGCAGCCATGATTCCCCTTCCGTGCAGCATATCGGAACATTATGTCTGCGACGCGTGCGATGTGTCGTATCATCTAAGCATCAACCCATGAAGGAGGTCGTGATGTTTTGCACGAAGTGCGGTGCACGGCTCAATGATGGAGCACGTTTCTGCGGCGTTTGTGGCACGCCGGTAAGCTCGCCGAATGACCCCGTTGTCCCCGGCGCGGGCACAGCGCCCGCAAGCGCGCCAGCGCCCATCCCCGCGGCACCCGCCGTTCAGCCCGCACCCATCGCGGTGCAGCCCGCCGCCCCGCAGCCCCAGGCTCCTACCCTGCAGCCCCAGGCTCTCACCCCGGCCTCCTTGGCGCAGCAAGCGCTCCCCGCCTACGTGCAGCAGGTCGCCGCACGCCTGGGCGAGACGCCCCAAATCGTGCCGGAGCTGCAAACATACCTCTTCGTGACGAAGCGCTTCTCCGCCGCGCTCGCGAACATCCACCAGTACTTCTTCATCTATGCGAACGACTTCGTGGGCTACAACGAGATGCGCGACTACGCCACCGCGTGCACCGACTGGGCGCTGCGCAACTACACCGGCGTACCGCGCGGCCTGCAGAAAGGCGTCGCCATCTACCCCGTCATGCTGCAGCATCCCATGAATCCCGGCGCCGTCCAGTTCGTCAAGGAGAAGCCGAAAGCCAAGTTCGCCGCGTTCACGCTGCCCGTGGTGGTCGATCCGGTAGAGCGCCAGATGCAGTTCATGGACTCGACGCCCGTGTGGGGCTTCGCCATGTGGGGCGGCGTCAAGAAGGCCGCATCGGAGGCTCTCGCCTAACCACCCCGACGCGTCACTTTAAAGGCGGATTAACTTGTGTCGAAAGCATCACAAAGGTGCCCGTCCCCAAAGCGACGTTTTCGGCACAAGCTAACCCGTCCCCAAAGCGACGCCCATCTTGATGTGTTGAAGGAGTTTCGCATGAACATTCTGGTGCTACCGCCGTTCAACGAGACGCAACGCACGGTGATCGAGTCTGCGGCGGCGGGTGCATCGTTCACCTACGCATCGAGCGCCGAAGTAACGGACGAAGCGATCGCCGCAGCCGACGTCATCGTGGGAAACCTTCCGCCCGCACGGCTCGCCCTCGCCCGCAACCTCCGCCTCCTGCAGCTCAACTCCGCCGGACACGATGCGTACGCAGCGCCGGGCATCATGCCCGCAGGCGCGGCGCTCGCCAACGCCGTGGGTGCCTACGGGCAAGCGGTCTCGGAGCATGTCTACACGATGGTGCTCATGCTCATGAAGCACCTCGACGGATACCGGGACGACCAGCGGGCGCACTCGTGGACAGACCGCGGCCCGGTGACCACCATGGCGGGCGCGCAGGTGCTCGTGCTCGGCACCGGCGACATCGGCCAGCACTTCGCCCAACTCGCTCACGCACACGGCGCGCACGTGCGGGGCGTGCGCCAGCGTCTCGGCGCTGTGCCGGACGGCTTCGAGAGCATTCACACCATGAACGAACTGCCCGAGCTGCTCCCCAAAGCAGACGTGATCGCCGCGTTCCTGCCGAGCTCGCCCGCCACGCGCGACCTCGTGGATGCCGAGTTTCTCGCCCGATGCAAGCCAAGCGCCTACTTCGCGAATGGCGGCCGCGGCGACCTCGTGGTTCAGGCAGATCTTATCGATGCGCTCGAACGTGGCGTCATCGCGGGCGCAGCGCTCGATGTCACGACCCCCGAGCCGCTGCCCGCAGACGATCCGCTCTGGAGCGCACCGAATCTGCTCATCACGCCACATGTAGCGGGGCAGTTCCACCTCTATACGGTGCTTGACAACGTCGCGCGCATCGCGGCCGAGAACCTGCGTCGCTTGCAAGCGGGTGAACCGCTCGTCAACGAGGTCTAGCGCTCGACAGTTCAGGTCGAAGGCGTGCGGCGGAGCCGGCTGCCCGACCGCCGAGCAGCCCCTCGCCGCCTCTTCGTGCGCCCAGCGCTGCGCCGCCTCCGGACACGCACGCCGCCATCACGCCGATTCGTGAGACGCACCGTCGCCGAAACCGCGAGCCAAAGCCCTATGCCGACCATGCACAGGCTCACCGATCCCACGACCGCGGCTTCCACCGCATCGCGCGAAACCCATGCGGGCAGGCTCCCCCAATCCACGCGCGAGAGCAAGACCGCCTGCAGTGCGAAGATGGAAATCAATGCGCTTGCCAGGTTGAACGCGCGCACACCCTTGACCGCGAGCGTCTCCTCGCGCCGCGCGCGCACCAGGTTGACGAGTGCCGTCGCGATGAGCACGAGCGCATAGGCCGCGTAGACGTACAAAAGCGCACCGGGATAGCCGTCGCCGAACCCCTGCAGCACGATACGCTCGAGCGTTTTCGACATGCCGAGCACCAGCGCGACGAGCGTGAACCCCGCCCTCCTGCAGCGCCTCAGTGAATCGGCCTCCTCGCCCGCACGTTCCGCCACCACACTCATGAGCGCGCCGGAGGCAAGGTAGGACTTGCCCGCGTTGAGCGCCGCGACGACGACGCCCACCGAGAAGATCCACCACGACCTCGTGAGCAGGCCGGCAACGATATTCAGCAGCGCGAACAAGGCGTGGATGGATCCGAAGAGCAACCCCATCGTCATCGCGAGCGCCTGGCGATTGCCGCGCAGCTGAACGGGCACCATGCTGCGCATCGCCTGGCGTACAGGGGAGATGTGCCGAAAGGTAACGCCGTTTTCCCGCGGAGCGAGTGGAACGCCGGCAAGCGCCTCGAAGAAGCGTATGAGGACACGCCACGTTTGGACGCGGACGCGGGCACGTGCGCGGCTTTGCGTCTCGACGATGACCCGCATGCCGTCACCTCCCCTGCGCGAACGCGACGCCCTGCAACCGCTCTTCCGCATCGCATGCGGTTCATTGCGGCAGGATCATCCCTGCTCTCAGTATTTCCGCATCGGGCGCGGTTAATCCCGGCAGCATCGACCCCGCCGGCCGCATCCCTATATCGTGCGCAATTCGTCCCGCTCGGGAGAAATCGGGAATCAGGGCTACTTGTTCACCTTGGTGTTCCCCTGCACGACCACACCCGCAATCGCGAGCACGAGCGTGCCGATGAGCAACGGCGTGGAATAGGCAGCCGAGAACTCGCCACCGATGAAGCCCGCAAGCGCGTCGAACGTCGCCATCGCATCGCCCGGAACCGCGTGCTCGAGAAGCTGGGGAAACGCGAGGACGGCTGCGAGCGCGTTCGAGACGAGGAAGCTCGCGCCCGTGTACGCCGTGCCGATGCGCACGAACAGATCGCACCAACGCACGGCGGCAAGACCCACGAGGGCACCAGCAAGGACCACGATGATCATCAGGTAGTCACTCATGTTGGGAACGAGCATGCCGATGAAGAATCCGAGCGCGGCGCCTGCGAAAAATCCAATGAGGAAGACGCCCGCCTTGTAGGCGTACTTGGAAAGCAGCGCCGCGATGATGCCGAGCACGGCAGCGATCACGAAGGACGCAGGCGAACCGTCCGTAGCCGTGAGCGCGATGTTGAACACGCCGAGGAACACCAAGACGCCCAAAACGATGTAGAACAGGCGCTTGCCCATGAAGCATGCGAGCGCGCCCGCCGCAATGTTCACCGAGAGGTATAGGATGACGAATTCCACGATAGAACCTTTCACGCAAAAGCGATTGAGCTCTCGTAACAACAGAGGCGTGCTATTTTCTCACATAGAGAACCAAGTACGTGCAGGCTATTGATTAAACCACAGCTTGAGTGAACCCATCCCAAAACGTGCCCCGTCCCAAATGCGCGGCGTTAGTTGAGTACGCGATGCTCCTCGACCACGGCGAGCGAGACCTCATCGAGTTCCACGCCCGCATCTATGAGCTCACGGTTCAGCTGCTCGACGCTCGGCTCCTCGCCAGTTCCGGCGACTTCGAGATGCAGGGAGCCGTCTTCGAGTTCGAAGCGCGAGATGCGCCAATCTGACCCATCGACCCACGCCGCCACGACATTCTGTACGGAACGCAGCTGCTCGGATTCGTGTACCACCGAGAAGCTCGTCGATGCGAGCAGAAGCACCACCACGAGCGCCCCGATGCCCACCGCACCGTACCATAGGCTCCGCGCCTTGCCTTCGATGACCGAAAGCGCGCGGGTTCCCAAGCCGGCGATGAGGTACACCGCGCCTCCCATGATCTGGATCGCTACGTAGTTCGTCACGAAGAGCAGAAACGCTCCCACCGCAGCATCGAACACGCCCTCGTAGAGCGCCGCACCCACCACGCACAGTGGCGGCACAATTGAGGCCGAGATGGCGATACCCGGCACGGCGTCGGGAATGTCGCTGCGAATGGACGCGAGCGCCGCCACGAACCCGGACGCGAGCGCGATGATAAGGTCGACGAGGCGCGGCGAGGTGCGCGCGAGCACCTGCGTATTCGTGCTCATATCAACATCTACGGGAATGATCGCCGTGACCCCTACTGCCACGACGACGGCGATACCCATGCCGAGCGCCGTGAGCGCAAACGCTCTGAGCGCTTTCGCGGGACGCCCGATCGCGACCGCGAGCGCCGTTCCCAGCATGGGCGACATGAGCGGCGCCACGAGCATCGCGCCGATAATCGTCGTCGCAGAATCTGCTGCAACGCCCGCCGTGGCGATGATCGCCGCCACAACGAGCCGCATGAAGAACGAAGAGTACTGCCGCAGCGGCTCATCGATGCGAACGAACGTGGAGCGCTCCGCTTGCTCGAGCACCTCCGGATCGAGCTCCCCACCCAGCAGCACCTGGCGAATTCGATTCATGCTTCCCCCGCCATCAACACGATGAAAACCAGTCCGCACGGATTGTATCAAACGGTATGAGCCGGATTATTCGTCGGCGGGCGCTTCGCTCTCCTCGCGCGCTGCCTCGAAAGCAGCCCTCATGGTGGGGTTTTTGAGTGTGAGCTTGCGGATGGTGAGCCCCTGCGCCTTGTCGTTCGCCAACCGCAGGTTGCGGTCGCTCGAAATGAGCGCCTCCTTGATCTTCTGCAGCTGGCCGATCGTCTTGTCGATACCGTCGATCGCTTCGTTGAACTTACGGTTCGCGCGCTCGAAATTCGTGGAGAACCCGTTCTGGAACTCCTCAAGTTTCTTCTCGAAATTCGTGACATCGATGTTCTGCTGGCGCAGGTTGGCGAGCTCCCGCTTGTAGTCCACCGCTTTTTGTGACGCGTTGCGCAGCAGCGTGATGAGCGGGATGAAGAACTGCGGGCGAATGACGTACATCTTGGGATAGCGGTAGCTCACGTCCACGATGCCCTCGTTGTAGAGCTCGCTCTCGGGCTCGAGGAGCGACACGAGCACGGCGTACTCGCAGCCCTTCTTGGTACGATCGGCGTCGAGTTTGGCAAAGAAGTCCTCGTTCTTGTGTCTCTTCGCCTTTGCCGTCTCGTCGTTCTCGTTTTTCATCTCGAACATGATGGAGATGAATTCGGTGCCGTCTTCGGCAAAATCGCGGAAGATGAAGTCGCCCTTCGTGGGGCGGCTGTCGTCCTCGCCGGCCACGGCCTTGTTGTCCTTCTCGAAGAACGCGTTCGGGAACATGCCCATGCGCACCTTGTTGAACTCCGTCTCGCAATGCTGCTCGAGCGATTCGCCCACCATCTTGGTGGAAAGGCGCACCTTCATGTCGCGCAGGCGCTCGATCTCCTCGTCCCGCTGGCGAACAATCTCGCCATGCGCCTTATGCTCCTGCTCGAGTTCGAGGGCATGCGCCGCCTCCATCTGCTTGCGCTCGCTCTCGCGCAGCGCCTGCTCGCTCGCAAGTGCCGTGCGGGCCTCGTCGCGTTCGCGCTCCGCCGCGGCCACGGCACGGGTCACAGCGAGCTCGCGTTCCGCCTCGCCCGTCGCAAGGCGCTGCTTCAGCTCTGCAATCTGAGCATCTTTTGCCGAAATCCCCTCTTGCAGCTCGGCGCGCGCCTGCACCGCCTCGAGCTTCGCCGCGCCTTTGGCATCTTCGAGTTGGCGCTGCAGGCCATCGCAGGTGCGCTGCAATTCGGCGAGTTGCCTCTGGGCATCTTCGCGGGCTTCGGCTGCCGCCTTGTCGCTTGCGAGCGCCTGCTCCGCGCGAGCCGCCTCAAGCTGCGCCTTGAGCTCGGCGATCTGAGAATCGCGCTTCGAGATGTCTTCGTTGAGCTCCTGGCGCGCCTCGATGGCTGCCTGCTTGCACGCGAGCTCGCGCTCAGATGTGGCACCGTCGAGCTGGGCGCGCAGCTCGGCAAGTTGAGCATCGCGATCCGAAACCTCCTGCTCGAGGGTGCTTCTCACCTGCCGTTCGGCAAGCTCGATCGCCTGTGCCCGCTCGCGCTCCATCGAGGCCTGGCGCTCCTCGAGCTGGCGTGTGAACTCCTTGTCGCGCACCTGGCGCACGATATCGGCGTAGCCGCTTTCGTCAACCTGGAATACGGTTCCGCACTTCGGACACTTGATCTCGTTCATGAGCTCGCTCCTCCCCGGCGCGTCGCACCGGCATCCGCTATCCCGCTATGTATGGTAGCCTATCGCGCCGTGCGGACAGAATGGGAGTCGCGATGGCGCATCAAGAGGCTCGTTTCGAAGGTGGGCGCAACGCGAGACCGCGGTGATGCCCGATGCCAGATCATCACCTCGATTTAGGCCAGGTACTCCTTGAGCGCCGCAAGCGTCGCCGCGCCGTCGCGCCGGCCGACCTCGTAGACGCGCTCGAGCTCGGCAGGATCTTTGATCGAGATAGGCACCTTCACCGACTCGCTCGGCCTGATCACGAATACCTTGCCCGCGCGCTCGAGCTCTGCAAGCTCGTCGAGCTGCGCATTGTAACGCTCGTGACGGTTCGCCAAAAGCTCCACGAGCGCAGGGTAGCGCCGCAGCATCACGCGGAGCACCGGCATGAGGCTGTTCGGCTCCTTGCGATACCCCTCCGGTTGCGTGCACAGCACCACGCAGCGCTCATATCCCTGGTTGAGCATCCAGCGGAAGGGAATAGAGTCCGCCGTGCCGCCGTCCAGGAGCTTTCGCCCCTCGAGCTCGACAGGACGCGCAAGCCCGGGGATCGCCGAGGATGCACGCATCCACTCCACGTCGGTTGCATCGCCGGCGTTCATGTCGTGATACACCGCCTCGCCCGTCTCGATGTCCGTCGCGACGCCCGTGAAACGCATAGGGTTCGCGGCATAGGTCGGCTTGTCGAAGATGTCGAGCTCCCAGGGCAGACGCCCGAACGAGAAGTCGCGATTGAAGTAATTCCCTGTAGTGAGAAGGCTTTTGAGCCCCATGTACCGCGGGTCTTGGCAGAATCGCACGTTATAGCGGAGCGCGCGCCCCACTTGGCAGGACTTGTAATTACAGCCGAACGTCGTACCCGCAGAGACGCCCACCACATGCGTGGCGAAGATTCCCTCTTCAAGCCATGTATCGAACACACCCTCGGTGTAGAGGCCGCGGAAGCCGCCGCCTTCGAACACCATGCCCGTCGTGTGCGCGGGCGGCGCGAACGTCTGATGCTCATCGGGGGTTTTCACGTCAGAAACCATGTAGTCACCGCCGCTTTTGGCAGCCCGTTTGCTGTTAGCCATGTCTTGAAATTCGCCTCGATTCTCACGGACTATTGAGTATACCCCCTCAAAACCGTCAAGACGGAGCAGGCCCGACATTGAGGATTCGCCATCGGGGTCGGGGGCGACAGCGGCGCCAGGGGTGACAGCGGTGCCAGGGGAAACTGTCACATTTGACCAAATGTGACAGTTT
>UPXY01000031.1 GCA_900538305.1 uncultured Collinsella sp. | reverse complement strand
CATGGTCGCCCTCACGTTCTTCACGAGCAAGACGAAGATGGGCAAGGCCATGCGCGCCTGCTCCGAGGACCGCGACGCGGCGCAGCTCATGGGCATCAACGTGAACTCGACGATCTCTATGGTGTTCGCCATCGGCTCCGGTCTCGCGGCCATCGCGGGCGTGCTCATGTGCGCGGCGTACCCCACGCTCATGCCCACCACGGGCTCCATGCCCGGCATCAAGGCCTTCACGGCGGCGGTGCTCGGCGGCATCGGCTCCATCCCGGGTGCGGCGCTCGGCGGCATCCTCTTGGGTATCATCGAGATCCTCGCGCGTGCCTACATCTCCACGCAGCTCGCCGACGCGGTGGTGTTCGCGGTGCTCATCATCATGCTCCTCATCCGTCCGGCCGGCTTGCTCGGCAAGCCCGTGAACGAGAAGGTGTAGGTGAGAGCCATGGGTATCATGCAGCTTAAGCCGCAGACGCGGAAGACCATCATCACCTATGCCATCGTCATCGTGGCGTTCATCGCCGTGACCATCCTGGACGCTGTCGGGCTCATCTCGAACTCGCTTTCCGGCCAGCTCGTGCCCATCTGTGCGTACGTGTCGCTCGCCGTCTCGCTCAACCTCGTCGTCGGTGTTTCAGGCGAGCTGTCGCTCGGCCACGCCGGCTTTATGAGCGTGGGCGCCTTCACGGGTGTCGTCGTAGCGGGTTGGCTTTCGTACCTCGGTGTCGAATCCGACCTCCTGCTCTTCGGCATCTCCGCGGTGGCGGGCGCTATCCTCGCCGGTATCGTGGGCTTTTTGGTGGGCATCCCCGTCATGCGCTTGCGCGGCGACTATCTCGCCATCGTGACGCTCGCGTTCGGCGAGATCATCAAAAACCTGCTCAACAACGTCTACATCGGCGTCGACGGGGCGGGCCTGCACTTCGCGATGCTCTCCGATTCCTCCGCTCTGGGCATGAGCCAGGGCGTCATCCTCATCAACGGTGCGAAGGGCGCCGTGGGCATCAGCAAGGTCTCGACGTTCGTACTGGGCATCGTGGTGGTGCTCATCACCGTGGCGGTGGTCTTGAACCTCATGCACAGCCGTGACGGCCGCGCCATCATGGCGGTGCGCGACAATCGCATCGCCGCGGAAAGCGTGGGCGTGAACGTGACGAAGTACCGCCTCATCGCCTTCACCGTGGCCTCCGCCCTCGCGGGCATGGCCGGCGTGCTTTACGCCATGAACTACTCGACGGTCGTGCCGTCGCAGTTCGATTTCAACCAGTCGATCCTCATCCTCGTGTACGTTGTGCTCGGCGGTATGGGCAACATCTCCGGTTCGATCGTTTCGGCTGCCTTCCTCACGGTGCTGCCCGAGGTGCTGCGTCCCATCAACCAGTACCGTATGCTGCTCTATGCGATCGTGCTCATCCTCGTGATGGTCGTGCCGCACCTTTCCATCTATCAGCGCGCGACCGAGGCGCTTCGCCGGCGCTTCAGCCGTGGTGCCGCCAAGCCCGCCGTAGCCACGGAGGGCGGTGAGGCCGATGAGTAAGTTCACCGATTTTGCCCAGCGCCGTCGCGAAACCACCAAGATGGTACCCGTACCAAGCGTTTCGATCATGCCCGAGCGCGACCTGGGTAAGGCTCCCGCGCTCGAGTGCCTGCACCTGGGTATCGACTTCGGCGGCCTCAAAGCGGTCGACGATTTCAACATCACCGTGGGCCGCACAGAGATCTGCGGCCTCATCGGTCCCAACGGCGCGGGCAAGACCACGGTCTTCAACCTGCTCACGAAGGTGTACGCGCCCACGCGCGGCACCATTATGGTCGACGGCCAGGACACCGCCGGTATGGATCCGGCGCGCGTGAACCGTCTGGGTGTGGCGCGCACGTTCCAGAACATCCGTCTGTTCAACTCCATGACCGTTGAGGAGAACGTGGCGGTTGGCCTGCACAACCAGCGTCACTGTGGTATGGCGACGAGCATCCTGCGCCTCCCGCACCACTGGAAGAGCGAGCGGTACTACCACGAGCGGGCACTTGAGCTGCTCGATATCTTCGACATGGCGGGCCTCGCCGATCACGAGGCGGGTTCTCTGCCCTACGGCGCCCAGCGCCGCTTGGAGATCGTGCGCGCGCTTGCCACGAACCCGAAGCTGCTGCTGCTCGACGAGCCCGCGGCGGGCATGAACCCGTCCGAGACGGCCGAGCTCATGGAGAACATCGTGAAGATTCGCGACCAGTTCCAGATCGCGATTATGCTCATCGAGCACGATATGAACCTCGTCATGAACATCTGCGAGGGCATCTGCGTGCTGAATTTCGGCAAGATCATCGCCAAGGGCACGCCTGAAGAGATCCAGCAGAACGAGGCTGTCATCGAGGCATACCTCGGAAAGCAGAAGGAGGTGGAGGCGTAAATGCTCAGCGTCTACAACATCAACGTGTGGTACGGGGCGATCCACGCCATCAAGAATGTCTCCTTCGAGGTAAACGACGGCGAGATCGTGGCGCTTATCGGCGCGAACGGCGCCGGCAAGTCCACGACGTTGAAGACCCTTTCCGGCTTGCTGCGCTCGCGCGCGGGCTCCATCAAGTTCATGGACGAGGACATCATGCACATGCCGGCCGAGAAGATCGTGCGCAAGGGGCTCGTGCATGTACCGGAAGGACGCCGCATCTTCCAGGAGATGACGGTCGAGGAGAACCTCGACATGGGCGCCTACACGCAGCCACGCGAGTCGATCGCCGAGAACCTCGAGCGCGTCTACGAACGTTTCCCGCGCCTGGCAGAGCGCCGTCGCCAGGTTGCCGGCACGCTTTCCGGCGGCGAGCAGCAGATGCTCGCCATGGGGCGCGGTCTTATGGCGAACCCGAAGCTCCTCATGCTCGACGAGCCCTCCATGGGCTTGGCACCTATTTTGGTGGAGCAGATCTTCGAGATCGTCCAGGCGCTGCACGAGGCGGGCACCACGATTCTGCTCGTGGAGCAGAACGCGCAGATGGCGCTTTCCATCGCCACGCGTGCCTACGTGCTCGAGACCGGCAAGGTCACGCTTTCCGGCACCGGCGAGGAGCTGCTCCATAACGACGACGTCCGTAAAGCCTACCTCGGCGGCTAGTGGGTTGGTTGGGGACGGGTTCGTTTCAACCCATAATGGGTTGGTTGGGGACGTGTTCCTTTCAACCTATTTTGGACGACGGATCTGCTTGAGTCATGTTGCGACCGCAGCGCAAAGGTGCGCTGCGGCCGCTTCCTGTTAGAGACGCATGGCGGCTGCGCTAGACATTCATGATGCCGCGGTTGTCGGTGAGGATGGCGCGAGACGGATCGCTCGGCAGGTAGCTCACGCGCACCGTCGAGCCTACGCTGCAGTCGAGCACGTACGTCTTGCGCTGGCCGATGGGAATAGGCCCGAGCTTGATGAGGGTGCTGTTCAGCTTGAGCGACTCGCGGAGCGTGTATTCCACGCCGTCGACGCAGTAGCGCACGTATGCGTAGCTCGCATGATCGCTACCGCCGGGACGGATGCGCTCCACGACGCCCATGGTCTCGCCGGTGTAGGAGCGCTCCTTGCGCGTGCGGCTCCACTTTATGCAGAGGACGATGGCTGCTGCAAGTCCGCCGCCCATCAGGGCGATTACTGCAAATATGATGACGATCACCATTCCGTCGCTCATGAGGCTCCCCGAAGACACTGAACACGGTCGCTTCATTCTAGCAGCGTCCATCGGTGCAGCACAGCGCATAGGTGTACGGGATTCGCGATCCCGCGTTGCTCTGTTGATTTTGCGGGAGCGATGAGCGGGGTTTGCGCGCATCATCCTTCCGCCTATACTTTCCTGCGGCGTACCTGCTCCATCGCAGATGGTTCGGCATCCCGCTCGAACATGTCCTGCGACACGCCGTTCGTACAGCTCTCGCGACGCGCTTTGGTTTTAGAGCGCGAAGACAAGGATATAGAGAATGCAGACAATCGAGAAGACCGACGACGCCGTCGACACCATGGACGGCGAGGCTACCGTGCGTTTTGAGGACCTGGGACTTTCCGATGAGGTGCTCGCTGCGGTGCGCGATATGGGCTACGAGACGCCCACGCCGGTGCAGGCGGCGACGATTCCCGAAGTGCTTGCAGGCCGCGACGTGCTTGCCGCCGCACAGACGGGTACGGGCAAGACCGCGGCGTTCCTGCTGCCGGTTATGAGCACGCTTGCACATGTGGTTCCGCTCGGCAACGCGCGTGAACGCCGCCGTGCGCGCGGACGCGGCCCTGCCATGCTCATCGTGACGCCCACGCGCGAACTTGCCCAGCAGATCGAGGATGTATGCAAGCACGTCGCGGCACGTACCCGGCATATCGCCGTGACCGTCGTGGGCGGCGTGGGCTACAACCCGCAGCGCAGCGCTCTTAAAGCAGGGTGCGACATCCTCGTGGCGACGCCGGGGCGCTTGGTGGATCTTATCGGCGAGGGGACGGCGAAGCTCAGCGAGGTAGGCGTGCTCGTGCTCGATGAAGCGGATCGCATGCTCGATATGGGTTTCTTGCCCGACGTGCGCAAGATCGTGGCGCAGACCCCTGCCGACCGCCAGACGCTCCTCTTCTCTGCGACGCTCGACGAGAAGGCCGTGGGCGCCATCACCGACCTCGTGCACGATCCGGCGCGCGTGGAGATTGCACCGCCCGCGAGCACAGCCGACACGGTCGACCAGTATGTGGTGCCTGTGTCTTCCGAGGTGAAGAACGGCATGCTTATTCAGGTGCTCAAACGCGAGGGCGCGCAGCACGTGATCGTGTTCACTCGCACGAAGCACCGGGCAGACGCGTGCTGCCGCCGGCTTGCGCGTGCGGGTATCAAGGCGGCTCCGATCCATGGCAACCGCAGCCAGGCGCAACGCGAGCGCGCACTCGCGGATTTCCGCGCCGGCAAGGTGGACGTGCTTGTGGCGACCGACGTTCTTGCGCGCGGCATCGACATTTCGGACGTGCGCTACGTGGTGAACTTCGACGTGCCGAGCGAGCCCACGGACTACATTCACCGCATCGGCCGTACCGGACGCGCCGGCGAGGAAGGCTGGGCGCTCACCTTTGTGACCGAGCTCGATGTGGCTGAATTCTTCGACATCGAGGCGCTCATGGGCAAGACGGCCGATCTCTACGATTACGGCACGCTCGACCTCGGCGCGCAGCCGCCGGTGATCGATCAGAATCGCGTTCCGGGCAAGACGAGCAAGAAGAAGGCGCATCGGGGCAAGTCGACCTCGAAGCGCAAGCGCCGCACCCCTGCGTCGACGCATGACGGGGAGAAGCGGACAGACGCGGTACCGCGGCGCGCACGGAGGGCAGGGGTTGCGAAGCCCGACGTCCAGGGCGATGTGAGCGGATCGGCGGCCGTGAAGCGCGGTCAAGTTGATGCGGCTGGCAATGCTCCTGCGAAGCGCGAGCGTCGGAGAGGGAATGCTGCCGCGCCTGCGAAGCATGGGGTGAAGGACGCCTCTCGGGTCGCGGCGCCGGCGAAGCGCGGCGCACGGGATGCCGCTCGGGTCACAGCGCCGGCGAAGCGCAGGGTTCGTTCGGGATCCGATACCCCGAAGCCCCGTCGTCGTCCGGGAGATCGCGGCGGCGTGCGTTAACATCGGGGAGCTGTTGTTGGCATCCTCCCTTGAAGTGCATATTTAAGCGCCCGCTCGCGCGTCGGCACCCTTTGCTGCCGCGCTCACGAACGCGCGGAAGATCAGCTGCATGGGCGCGTGCTCTGCGTGATACTCGGGATGCCATTGCACGCCCACCGCGAAGGCCTCGCCCGGTTGCTCGATCGCCTCGATGATGCCATCGGGTGCGGTCGCGGTACCTACATAGCACGGAGCCACGTCGCGAATCGCCTGGTGGTGTATGGAGTTGACCGTGAGATGTAGCGGGTTTGTCGTGGGCTGCGCAGTATCCGTCGCCTCACGCGGCGATGAACCACCTGCCAGAGAACCCCCAGCTCCACCGCCTAGAATCTTTGCCAAACGCGTGCCGGGAACGATGCCGACCTCGTGCGCGAGGCGCCCATCCATATGCTTGTTATGCACAATGGCCTCGGCTCCAGCTGCCGCAGCTGCCTGGGCGGGAATATCGTGGTAGAGCGTGCCGCCATGGGCGACGTTCATGATCTGCAAGCCGTGGCAGATCCCCAGGACGGGAAGGTCGCGCGCCTCTGCGCCGGCGAGCAGGTAGAGGTCGGCCGCGTCGCGTTTCGGCGTGGGATCTTTGACGAGCGTCTCCCCTTCGGCGAGCGCGGCGGGGGAGAGGGAAAGCACATCCCTATAGAGCGTGGGGTCGACGTCCGCTCCGCCGGTGAGCATGAGGCCGTCTACGGTATCGAGCAGCTCGTCGTATACGCCGTGGTCTTCAGTGAGCGGCGCCACGATGGGCAGACCGCCTGCAAGCGCGATCGCGTCGGCATAGTTTTCCGAAAGACGAAGCGCCATCTCTCCGAGGTATTCCGTTTGGGAGGGCGCGATGAGTATGAGCGGTCGATGCGTGTCCATGGGCTCCCGCCTGTAGGTGGTACGTTCGAGACGGGGTCTAAAGTACCACATGCGACACGTCGTCGCCTGCTCCAAACGTACCAAAGATCATGCTTGTTCCAACTGCATCGCCTTGCGTCAAAGAATTTAGTTGCCTGCGCGCGGCAGAGTGCATATACTATGTGCAGGGGTATAACTTAAGAATACTAAGTAATACCAACGAAGCATTTTAGCAGCCTGCCTGGGCATGCGGCATGCGCCGACGTTCGGTCATTGGTAGTGCAGCATCGGCACATGCCTCATGCCCAGGTAAACGCAGTAGAACGTTCCACCAAGGATCGACTATGGCAGAGCATATGACCCCAGTCGTCGCGAAGGTCCTGCCCGAAGAGAAGGCGGCCTTCGCGGCGGCGACCCAGCGCGTAGGCACGACGCCTTCCAATGCCATCCGCATGTTCATAGCCGCGTTCAATCGGTGCGGCACCTTCCCATTCGACATCTCGCCTGCCGGGGCCTTCGGCACCGCAGGATCCGTTGACGCGCCCACGGCGCTCGAGCTGGAGGAGAGGGACCATGGCCGCTGAAGAATCCGCCCGTGGCATCCGCGCGACGGCGTCGTCCTGGATGCATCGCACGCGCCATACGCGCCTATCGCATCGAAACCACATGTCCGTCCATTGGCATGACGTGCTCGAAGGCCACGATGAGCTCGCCCGGAACGCGTCGCTCTCGGATAAATCATCCATCGTGTGCCGTGCGGGATTGCTGTTGCTCGCAGGCGGTGCGGGTGCATGGCGCGTGCGCGAGGCGATGAACGCCGTTGCCGATGTCCTGGGCATCACGTGTTCGGTGGACGTGAGCCTGACCTCGATCGAGTGCAGCTGCTTCGATGAGACCGGGTCGTTCTCCGAGGTCGTCTCGCTTCCTACAACCGGCGTGAACACCGAGCGCATCTGGAACATGGAGAAGCTCGTCCGGCGCATCACCGAGGAGGGATCGACCTTCACCGTGGGAACGTTCCACGAGCTCATGGATAAGATCGAGCACACGCCGGGGCGCTATGCCCCCTGGCAGGCGGCTCTCGCTGCCGCGGCGGCATGTTCCGCGTTCGTGTTCTTGCTGGGCGGAGGCCCCTTCGAGATGCTCTTCGCGTTCGCGGGAGCGGGGCTCGGCGGCTATGTTCGCCGCCGCATGCTCGACCGGCATCTCACGCACCTCGCGTGCATCGGATGCGGTGTGGGCGTCGCGTGTCTCGTATACCTCGCTGCTCAGCAGCTCATCGGTCTCGTGGCGCCCGAGGCGCTCGACTTCAACGCAGGCTACATCGGCGCGATGCTCTTCGTGATTCCCGGTTTTCCCCTCATCACGAGCGGCCTCGACATCGCGAAGCTCGATCTGCGCTCGGGGGTCGACCGCCTGGTGTATGCATGCTCGATCATCATCACCGCCACCCTCGTGGCATGGCTCATCTCATCGTTTGTGGGGCTTCGTCCGGACGAGTTCCAGGATCTGCATCTCAGCATGGCCACCCTCACCGCCCTGCGCATGCTCATGAGCTTCATAGGCGTGTTCGGCTTCTCGGTGCTCTTCAATTCCCCTCCGCGTATGGCGGCGACGGCGGGCATCGTGGGAGCCCTCGCGAACACACTGCGCCTCACACTCGTCGATGTTGCCGGATTCACGCCGGAGGCGGCGGCGTTTGCGGGCGCGCTCGTTGCAGGGCTCTTGGCTTCGGCGGTCATGATGCGCGTGGGTTTTCCCCGCATTTCGATCACCGTTCCCTCGATCGTGATCATGGTGCCCGGCCTGTACCTTTATCGTGCGGTGTACTACATGGGGACGGTCGACGTGCTCGCTTCCATGGAGTGGATATTCCGCGCTGTGATGATCATCCTCTTCTTGCCCATGGGGCTTGGGCTCGCGCGCGCGTTGACCGACCGTGCCTGGCGTCACTGCAACTAACGGGCGGTTCAGCTCAAGATAGCCCGCCTCTCATGGAAGGAAGGCGCTCGCCGCACTTCAAATCCGGCGCGTCGGCTTTGCGCGCCTCATGCCTGGTGTTTCGGCTCGTTGAACATCATCGGGAGCAAGAAGGCGGGCAAAGGACGCCGCTCGCCTCGTGAGCCACATGCCAGCACTAGATGCCGTAGGCGATTCTTCCGCCGCCGAGCACCGCGTCACCTCGATAGAGCACCACGGCCTGTCCGGGGGCGATGGCGCGCTGAGGTTCGACGAAGTCGATGCGCAGCGCCTCGCCCGTGCAGTCGCGGCGCTCCTCCTCCGATGCCCTGCGCACGCTTGCCGCCTGATCGAGCTGATGGTAGCGGATGCGTGCGGTGACATCGAGGGATTCTCCGCGCGCGGCAGCTTCGTCCAGCGCCGTCTCCATGGCAAGGGAGGGCGCCGACCACACCCATTCGTCTGCGACGAGTGCACCGGCGAAGAGGTCGCGCTCTTCGCCGAGCGTCACGGTGTTCGCCTGCGCGTCGATGTGCGTCACGTAGAGCGGGTGCGCCGCGGCGATGCCGAGCCCTTTGCGTTGGCCCACTGTATAGCGAATCGCGCCGCGGTGCCGCCCCAGAAGCTCCCCATCCATCCCCACGACAGCTCCCTCGGGCAGCGCGCGGCCGCGCCGCCGTTCGATGAACGAGGCGAAGTCATTTTCCGGCACGAAGCAGATGCCCTGGCTGTCGCGTTTGCTTGCCGTCTCGAAACCCTGCTCGCGTGCGATGCGCCGTACGTCTCCCTCCTTGGTAAGGTTGCCCAGGGGGAAGAGGGTATGTGCAAGCACGTCCTGGCCGAGCCCGTAAAGGAAGTAGCTCTGATCCTTCGTCGCGTCGCGTGCCTTGAGCAGGGCGTAGCTACCGTCTCGGCGCTCGATGCGCGCGTAGTGGCCGGTTGCGAGGTAGTCGCAGCCAAGGCGTTGCGCGTGCTCGAGTAGGACGCCGAACTTGATGCGCTGGTTGCAGATCGTACAGGGGTTGGGCGTGAACCCCGCTTCGTAGGCGCGGACGAACGGCTCGATGACGTCTTCGTCGAAGCGCTCGCGGCAGTCAATCACGGTAAAAGGGATGCCAAGGCGCTCGGCGACGGCTCGCGCGTCCTCGATGTCGGCGAGGTTTCCGCAGGCACGAGCGGCGCGTGTTGCCGAAGACGCCGGGTTGTCGCCGACTTCCGTGCACGCGGTTCCTTCACCGTCGAAGAGGCGCATGGTGGCGCCCAAGCAGTCATATCCCTGTTGCTTGAGCAACCACGCCGTCACGCTCGAATCGACGCCGCCGCTCATCGCCACGAGAACGCGTTCTGCCATCGGTACCCCCTCGCGCGCTGCCGCTTGCTAGCGGCTCGTATCGAACATCGGGGTGGAGAGGTAGCGCTCGCCGGTGTCGACCACCACCGCGACGATCATCTTACCGGCGTTCTCCGGGCGGCGTGCGAGCTCGAGCGCTGCCCAAACCGCCGCACCAGACGAGATGCCCGCGAGAATGCCTTCCTCCGCGCCGAGACGGCGGCCGGTGGCGTAGGCGTCTTCCGTGGCGACGCGCACGATTTCGTCGTAGACGGCCGTGTCGAGGACTTCGGGTACGAAGCCCGCGCCGATGCCCTGGATGCCGTGCGCGCCTGCCGTGCCGCCCGAGAGGACAGGGGAGTCTGCGGGCTCGACGGCGACGACGCGGACTCGGGGGTTCTGCTCCTTGAGGTAGCCGCCCGCTCCGGTGATGGCTCCGCCCGTGCCAACGCCGGCAACGAGGATGTCGACGGCGCCGTCGGTGTCCCTCCAGATTTCGGGGCCGGTCGTGGCGCGGTGGGCGGTGGGGTTCGCGGGGTTCACGAACTGGCCGGCGACGATGCTTTTCGGCGTGGTGCGGGCGAGCTCCTCAGCGCGCTCGATAGCACCCGCCATGCCCTTCGCACCAGGCGTGAGCACGAGTTCGGCGCCATAGGCGAGCATGAGCTTCTGGCGCTCGACGCTCATGGTGTCCGGCATGACGATGATCGCCCGGTAGCTGCGTGCCGCCGCGAGCGCGGCGAGGCCGACGCCGGTGTTGCCCGATGTGGGTTCGATGATGGTGTAACCGTCGTTTCGGCGGATGCGGCCCGCTGCCTCCGCCTCGTCGAGCATGGAGCGAGCGACACGGTCCTTGGCGGATCCGGCAGGGTTCTTGCTTTCGAGCTTGACGAGCACGCGTGCTGCGAGCGCGTCCGTGCGTTCGATATTCGAGAGCTCGACGAGCGGCGTGTTGCCGATGAGCTGGTCGATCGAGCTGTATATCGCAGCCATGATGGCCTCCTTTGGCGCTTGGGTACGAATACGCTACCGTGCGTGAATCCGCTTGTCGCGGCGATCAAGCCTGCAGCGCCGCGGCGTCCTCGCTGTCGCGCTTCGCCTGGTAGCGGCAGCGAGGATGCGAACCGGAACGGAGTTCGCGCTTCTTCTACCCAGCTTCGCCAGGCCGAAGCCTCTTCGATACGGTTTTGCTCATTCCTAACACGATGTGCATCGGTGCAATCCAAGTATTGCCGAAATCCTTAGATATTCCGGTAAAACGTGGACAGATCCCAACTGCGGCTGGTCGGAGGTCGATGCCGGTAGCTGTGCTACACTCGAAGAAGTGAATAAAGGAGGGTGCCCCATGAATATCGAGTCGATGTTCGCGCGAGAAGACGTGAGCCAGCTGGTGCGCGCATTCTCCCTGGTGGAGGGCGAAGAAGAGATCAAGGCGTTCCTCACGGATCTGTGCACGCCGCGCGAGGTGTGCGACTTGGCACAGCGGCTCGAGGTCGCGCGCGGCCTCGACGAGGGTAGCTCTTATCTTGAGGTCCAGAGCCAGACGGGCGCCTCGTCCACGACGGTGAGCCGCGTTTCGAAGGCGCTCAACGGTGAGTATGGCGGTTATCGCCGTGTCATCGTGCGCTTGGAGGATGCAGAATGACGGTGCCGGGGCGTGTTCGTTTCGTGGCCGTGACGCAGGAAACGACACCCGAGCTTGCCGAGCTTGCCGCCTCCATCTGGCGTGAGTACTGGCCTGCGTTTCTGGGAGCGGAGCAAACCGAGTACATGGTCGATCGGTTCCAGTCGCTTTGTGCGATCGAGCGCGACATGCGTGAGCATGCCTATGAATACTGGTTCATCCGCGCGACAGACGATGACCGTGTGGTGGGCTATACCGGCGGGCATGTCGAGTCCGAGGCGAACCGCTTCTTCATCTCGAAGATCTATCTGCTCGCCGCGGAGCGCGGCAAGCATTTCGCGAGCGAGGTCGTTCGCTTTTATGAAGAGCTTTGCCGCGAGCGCGGGCTTCGCGCGATGTACCTCACCGTGAACAAGGGAAACGAACTGGGGATTCGCGCCTATAGCGGGAACGGTTTCGACGTGATCGACGCCGTGGTGACCGATATCGGCCACGGTTTCGTCATGGACGACTACATCATGGAGAAGCCCGTTTAGGATAAAACGTCGAGGTTGGACGTTTTCCATATCGAAATACAAGGATTCGCGTGTGATGCCCCATCCGCCTCGTGCCCCCTATTTGTCCGGTCGGGCGGATATGATACTTGGGAAGAAAGACCATTCGAGCGTATCGGTAGGGAAGACATGGCGATTCGCATCATGACGGGTGTACTGGGCACCGGCTTGACGGAACAAGAGATTTCCGAGGTTGAACGCATGCTCGCGCGAGCAGGCCGTGTGACGCTTCTGGTCTCGAGTTTCCGCGTTCGAGACATCTGCCGTCGCGAACTAGCGCGCGCAGGCGTCGGCCTAGGCGTCGACGTGATAACGGCAAGCGAGTGGATCGGGTCGTTGTGGGGAGTCATGGGCGACGGGCGTCGGCTGGTGGGCGGTCTCGAGCGCAAGCTCATCATGGCACAGGTACTTGCCGAAGGCTCTGAGGCCGGCGGCACCGGGCTTACTCCGGGTATCGTCTCCCTCCATGCGCGCGCGGCTGCCCAGTGCCAGCCGTATCTCTCGGAGGCATCCTCGCTCACGTCTGGCGGCGACTCTGCGAAAACGCCCGCATCGCCGCTTCTTTCTGCCGCCGAGCGCGAGCTTGTCAAAACGATCGCGCGCTACGGCGACAAGCTCGACGCGCGCTTTCTCATCGAGCCTTCTGCCGCCGCGCTCGTGCTTGCCGACGCCATGGCAGAGAGCGCGCCTGCCTGCGCCGCGGCCATCGTGGTGCATGGTATCGACGATTTTCCCGAGCACGTCCTTGCCATGCTGGATGCGTGCGCGCATGCGGGGACGGTGCTTCTTGTCGTCGATGAGCGTGCGTCCAGTGTGGTGGGTCGGCTCGAGCGGCGCTTCGGCGCATCTGCCGAGAGCTTTCCTCGCGAGGGGAAGCCTTTAGGCCAGGGCGACGGCGAGGGCGCGCCCACGGTGCGCTTCGCCGAGGTCGCCGGGCCTTCGGCGCGCGACGCCGCCTATACCCAGCTGCTCGTGGATGCCGCGGGCTCGGGCGAGGTGTTTGCGGCGTCGGCCGACCCGCTTGCGCTCTCCCGCCATCTCGCTCCCCGCCTTGCGGCGCGGGGTATCCCCTCTCGCGTGGAGGCGCGCATCCGTTTCTCGCAGACCCGGTCGGGCGAGTTGTTCTTCATGCTGCTCGACCTCATCGATCGCATGAGGCGGGAAGAAACGGGGGCGTGGTGGCCTGCTCCCGAACTTGTCGACTGGGTGCGTTCACCGTTCGCCGGCGTCTGGTCCGGCGCTTCGCGCGTCGCGTGCGCTCTCGACAAGACCCTTCGCTCATCACGCTTACTGGATGCGGCAAGCGTTCTCAAGGACCTTGGGTCGCTGCAGAGCAACGAGGTCAGGCTTGAATCCGAGCGTTCCAAAGAGCGCGCAACGCCCTGCCGCAAGGTCGTCGTTTCCTCCGTGCTCGAGGAGCTTGCCGAGGGTGGCTATCGCAACGCGCTCGATTACATGCTTTCCGCTGTGCAGGACGCGGCTCCCGGTATGTTCGGACGGGAGGGCTATGCCGCCAAGCTGCTCGAGGCCTCCGCACTTAAAGCGGCGTGTTCGTGTCTTGAGGAGGCGGAGCGGCTCGGGACGGATGCGGCGACGGCGCTCTGCGTGCTTTCGGATCTTCCCGTTCGCGTAACGACATCCACTGCGTCCGAAGGCTGTGAGGAAGGTGCTCCATCGGTCACGTTTGGGACGCTTCAGGCTGCCGCGGAGCTTCCGCGTGGCACCGTCGCGGAAACGGTACTCTTCGACATGGATGCCGAAAGCTGCCCGTGCTCCCGTCGCGAGAATCCCTCGACGGTGCTCGCGGCGAAACTCGGATGCTCGGGAATCGCTGCGACCCTTGCTGAACAGCAACGGGTCGCCGTTCGCCGCGCGCTTTCGAGCGTCTCGGCGGGCGTTCTCGCGTTCGTGGCGCACACCTGTGAAGGCGATGAGGTGTTTCCCGCCTTCGCCTACGACGAGCTGGCGGTCGAGCGTCGTGCGGACGGCACCTACGAATGCTGCCCAGGCCTTCCCACGGAGCGTGCGCTCACGCGCAACCTCGATATCGCAGGTGGTATGGGGTTGCAGGTCAACGAGACCCTCTGCACGGCGAAATACGCACTTCCCGAGCGTCTTGTTCCGTATGTGTATCTGCCCCTGCGAGGTGTTAGGGGGGAGGCGCGCGTGCGGAGGCAGTCGGCATCGAGTATCGAGACGTACCTCTCGTGTCCCTATCGGTGGCTCATCTCGAATCGTGCCCGTTCCAATCGCATCGACGTGACGTTCGGCGCCATCGAGCGCGGCAACTTCATTCACGATGTCATGCAGCGCTTCCACGAGCTTCTCCTCGAGAAGGAGCTTAAACGCGTGACGCCCCAGAATCTCGAGCAGTGTCTCGAGCTCATGCGCATCGCCTACGAGGAACTGCGTCAAGATCACGCGCAGGGGAAGCTTACCCATGGCAAGTACGCGAAGCGCCGCAAGCCCCAGCGCATTCGCCAGCCGTACGTTCCGCTGAGCGAGCTCGAGCGCAAGAAGCTCGAGGGTCTGCTTCCCATGTTCGAGGGTATGGTGCGCGCAGAGGCGGACATGCTTTCGATCTTCACGCCATCGCTGTTCGAGTATTCATTCGACTTCGCAGACGTGAGCTATGCCGGACGCCCGCTCGGCGGACGCATCGACCGCATCGACGTCGCGCCGGATGCAGGAGCAGGCGAGCGCTTCGTAGTGATCGATTACAAGTCGTCGGGCGAGGTGGCCAAGATGGCGTTTTCCGATCCCACTGCGACAGACCTTGCAGAGGACGAGTCGCTCTCTTCGTGGATCCCCGGGCGCGATCAAGATAAAAAGCCCCTGGTACAGACCCTCATCTACGCGCAAGCGTACCGGCGCATGGCGAACGCGTCGCCCCAAGGCGCTCTGTATTTCATCGCGCGCAACGCCGCGGTCGCGGCGATGGTGGACGAAGCTCTCGTCTCCATGGAGCCCCCGGCGCTTTCCAAAGGCAAGGTCTGCGCGTTTCCGGAGCTTCACACTCCGGGGAAGAAGTCGAAGAAGCCGGAGGGCACGCTCGAGTTCGACGAGATGCTCGACCTGGTGGAGGCGGGCATAGCCGAGGAGCTCGATAAGCTCGAGGCGGGCGTTATTGCTCCCGCCCCGATGAAAGATTCCTGCACGTTCTGCCCGAACACGATGTGTGAGAGGAGGCGCTAATGGCCGGTATCACCCTCGATCCCAAACAGGCGCGCATCGTCCATGCGCTTACCGGCCCCGTCTTTGTCTCCGCAGGTGCGGGAGCTGGCAAGACCCTCGTGCTCACCCAGCGTGTGCTGTATGCGCTCACACCCGGGTCTAAGCCGCGCGAGCAATGGACCGATCCCGACGTACCCGAGCCGTTTCTCGACAGTATCGACCAGGTGCTCGCAATCACCTTTACCACAAAGGCCGCTCAGGAGCTCAAGCAGCGCGTGCGTCGCGCACTCACCGAGGAAGGGCTCGATGCCCAGGCAGAGCGCGTCGAGGACGCCTGGTTCTCCACGATCCACGGCATGTGCTCGCGCATCATCCGCGCTTATGCGCTCGACCTCGATGTCGACCCGGGCTTCACGGTGGCGGACTATGCCGACGGCATCAAGCGCGAGGCTGTCGAGCATGTGCTGCGCGACGCCGGGAGCGAGTACCAAACGCTGCTTTCGCGCTTCAAGATTGAATCCGATTCCGCGGGAAGCCTGAGCGTGAACAGCCTCATGGGGATAATGAGCGCGATTCTGAACAAGGTCTCCTCATCGGCCTCGGGGTTAGACGCGTTCGAGCAGGTGACGCCCAAGCCGTCGCATCGACGGGTTTATGAGGCGTACCGAGCGATTGCCGAGACGCCAGCGTTCAAGAACGCAGCGCTCGCGCAAGAGGCGGTTACTGCCCTCGATACCTACCTCGCCTCCCCGCGCGACATGGCATCACTCCGCGCGTGTTTTGCCGCGTGCGATAAGCTCAATAAGGTTGGCGCCACATCGGCCGAGAAGGAGTTCGTCGATGAAGCTCGCAGCTCGCGTGCGCAGTTCTTCGCCGAGGCATACCTTGCCGCCAACTCCGACGCCCTGGACGAGCTCATGCCACTTGCTGCCAAGGTGCAAGCGGAGTTCAAACGTCTCAAGCATGAACGCAACGTGCTCGACAACGACGATCTGCTCACCATCGCTTACGATGCCCTCAAGAACAACCCCGTGGTGCGCGCGGAGTTCGCGGGCAAGTTCAAGATGGTGATGGTCGACGAGTTCCAAGATACCGCCCAGCAGCAGGTCGAGCTTGTGAGCCTGCTTTGCAGTCCCGATGGGCGCGAGCTCTGCACGGTAGGCGATGCCCAGCAATCCATCTACCGCTTCCGCGGGGCGGACGTCTCGGTATTCCGCAACAAGGCGCGCGAGGTGGCGGCAACGGGCTCGGTGCTCGACCTGGATGTGAACTTCCGCAGCCATGCACAGATCCTCGAGTTCGCCGATCGCATCTTCCAGGGCGGGGAGGAAAACCGGCTCGGCCGCGACTTCCTGCATCTGGAATCGTGCGGCGAGCAGACGCGTGCTGCCGCGCTTGCCAAGAAGGGCGGCGTGCACGCGATGCGCAGCGCGGATATCTCGCGCCGTCAAGCGGTGCTCGTGGTGGGGGGAACGAAGGACGAGCGCTCTCAAGTCAAAGCGACGGCGATTGCCGAGCGCTTCCGGCGCCTGCGCGACGAGGAGGGCTTCACTCCGGGCGACATGGTGATCATCATGGCGAAGATGAGTGAAGCCGATACGTACGCTCGCGCGGTGCGTGAAGCGGGCATGCCGTGCGTCATCTCCGGCGGGGCTTCCGTCTTCGCGCGGGCGCCCGAGGTTGCCGTCGTGCGCTCGCTCGTCGCCTTCCTCGCAGACCCTGAGGATGGCGAGGCTGGTATAGCTCCGCTCATCACGTCGCCGATGTTCGAGTTCGGCGCATCTGAGCTCCTTGCGCTCGGTACGTACTGGAATGCGGAGGCGCGCATCGTGGATACCCGTACCGTTACGGGCGACGTGTTGCTGCGCGGAAGCATCCTTGAGGAGTTCCTGCCCCTGCCGCTGCTCGATCGCGCACGCGCGATTCTAGGGCGCGCGCTCGCCCGTGTGGGACGCGACCGCATGAGCGATATCGTGCGCGATGTGCTCAGCGAATCCGGGTGGCTTGCGCGTCTTGAGCGCGGCGGAGCTCAAGAGCACGCGGTCGCCGCGAACGCGCTCAAGGCGTTGTCCATCATCGAAGCAGAGGAAGAAGGGCGCGAATATGCCCCGCGCCTGGTGGCGCGAGCGTTTGTCGATCACATCGCGCATGTGCAGGAGGGTCCCGCGACCCTTTCCGGCGACGGCGAGGATGCGGTGCACATCATGACCATCCACGCTTCGAAGGGCTTGGAGTATCCGGTGGTCGCCGTGGCAGAATGTGATGGCACCCGTTCGAACAGCGATTGCTTCGCCATGCTCGACGAGGGCGGGCGCACGCTTTGGACGGCTCGGCCGAATCTCCCGGAACTCGAGGAAGATGCGTCGATGTTCCCCTCGAAGGAGATCGCGCTGGAAGAGGGGACGTCGTCGGTGCCTCCGACCGCGTCCGAGGCGCTGCTGTACATGCGTGAGGCTTCGCGCGACCTCGATTTCGAGGAAGTGGCGCGCAAGCTTTACGTGGCGATCACGCGCGCTCGCGAGGTCGTGATCCTTGCCATGGGGGCTTCCTCTGCAACCGAGCTCGAGCCCGGGCACGCCACTTCGCTCGTGGGCGAGGTGCTCGCGCGCATCCTCTCCGCAGACATGGATAACGGCGGCTTGCCCGACCTTGGTTCCGATCGCTTGGATTTCGAAGACGCCCATGCGGGCGACTATCAGATGGTGTTGCTCTCCGACCTCAAATTCCCCTCCAAGAGCACAGGGAAGAAGCGTCCCCAGCGCTCCTTCAATGCGGAGGATTACCCGCTTTCATGGGATGCGAATGCACAGGACGGGTCATCCGAAGATAAGGATGCTGCCTGCGTGGTGGCGGAACGCGAGGTACTTCTGGTCGAGCCGGCGCACATCGATCTGACGGTTCTGCCTACCGCGCCCGCCAAGCGGGATTCGTACAGCTACAGCTCTATGGCAGCGGAACTGCATGCTGAGGGAGAGGACAGGCGATCCTCCGCCGGGGTGGGCAGCGCCGAGGAAGTGCCTGAAGATGGGGACGCTGCCAGCGCCGGTGCAAAGCCCGCAACACCGCTACCGACGACCGCTTCGGCAGAAGATCCCACGGCGTTGGGCTCCGCTTTCCATGCAGCCGCGCAGTGGCTTATCGAGACGGGTGCCGAGTCGGTTCCCGCAGAGCGTGTCGGGGCGTTTGCCCGCCTTTGGAAGGTGAGCGCGCGCCAGCGCGAGCGGCTCGACGCCGCGCTTGCCCGCTGGGAGGGTTCGGCGGTTCGCGCCGAGATGCGCACCTGGTCGTGTGTCCGTGCCGAGGTGCCGTTCTTCTCGCTCGGTATACAGGAGGCTGCGGAGCGCTTCGGTGCCTATGCGGAGGGCGCGATCGACGTGCTCTGCAGCGACCCCGCGCGTCCCGGTGCGGCGCTCGTGCTCGATTACAAGACGGGTGGTAGCGCGTCCGAGACCGCCGATCAGCTGCAGGAGAAGCATGCGCTTCAGGCAAAGGTGTATACGGACGTCTTGCACAAGGCCGGGTTCGAGCACGTGACGCTCAAGTTCGTCCGCGTGGAAGTACCCGACCCCAGTGCCCCCAGCGAGCCTCAGGTTGTGACCTACGAGCTGTAAGTTGCTGCGGTGCGGGCGCGCCGGGGCATATCATCCCGTGCTCAGACAGCGCTTCGCGAAC
>UPXY01000030.1 GCA_900538305.1 uncultured Collinsella sp. | reverse complement strand
CGCTCAATCTCACGCGCGACACGCTGCGCGTGGAGGACATGCGCGGCGGCAAGCTCCTGCTCTTCACGAGTCCGTGGAACGTGGATTGGGCAGTTGAGCATAACCCCGAGCTCAAGCTTTCGGAGTTTGGCAACGTCACGTTCTAGCGAATGAAAAACTACCCCAGGGTTTTCATCTAACGAAACGGCGCCACGAGATTCCCGCGGCGCCGTCGATGTTAAAAAACCCCTGGGGTTATTTTACATGTGGTGTGCGCGTTACTGCTTGGGAGTGGGAGCGGCGGGCTCGGGGAATTCGCCGCTGCAGTGCGGGCAGCGGGTTGCGCCCTCCTTGACCTCCTCGAGGCAGAACGGGCAGGTGGGAGGCACCATCTCAATCTCGATTTCTTCGCCGTCCTTGCCGAGCACCTTGCTCGTGAGGCCCTTCGTGAGGCCGAAGCCGAGGTTCTGCGCTTTGTTGAACGCCTTCACGATGAGGAAGACCACGATGGCGACGATGAGGAAGTTGATTATGGCGCTGATGAACGAGCTAAAGTCGATGCCGTTCTCGGTGCCGGGAACGGGAATGGTGAGGCCGGAGATCTCTGTGCCGCCGCCGCTCACGAGCTTGATGAGCGGGTTGATGATGTCATTGGTGAGCGACGTCACGATGGAGGTGAACGCGCCGCCGATGATAACGCCGACGGCCATGTCCATCACGTTACCGCGGTTGATGAACTCTTTGAACTCCGATACGAGGCTCATGGGCAAATCCTTTCCCAAGGTTGCGCGAGGGCATCGCTCTCGCTGCCGATACGCCATGCATTGCGTTGGACATGATACACACATTCGCTGTCGTAAACCGCTGGTTGAGGTAAAGCCGAAAGATGTCCGCACGACCTGTGAAAATCATCTACACGCCCTCGATAAGATACCCTTTGTTCGAGAGTTGGGGGACTATCAATGTCAACGCTTCTTTGGATGAAACGCCTGCGTATGCATGTGGCGCAAGTGCTTGCGCTCGCGTTCATATGCCTGTTTGCGCTCGCGGGTGCTGCTGGCTGTGGCAGCGATGGCGGCGTGGATGGCGCGGGCGAGGCGGTGTCGGTAAGCGAATCTGCCCTCGAGGCGGGTCGGCTCGATGAAGCTGAACTCCCCGAATATGCTGGAGAGCCGGTTGTCGAGGTAAACGGCAACGAGCCCAATTTCACCGAAGAAGACCTCGACGGCCCCTCGGAGTATTACTCGAACCTCGATAACCTCGGTCGTTGCGGCGTTACCATGGCGATTGTAGGCGAGGAGACCATGCCCACCGAGGAGCGCGAGGACATTAGCGAGGTGCGCCCGTCGGGTTGGCAGGTCACGTTCTACGACGACATCGTTTCCGATCAAAACATCTACAACCGCTGCCATCTCATTGGGTTTCAGCTCGCCGGCGAGAACGCCAACGAACGCAACCTCATTACTGGTACCAATTACATGAATCACGAGGGCATGCTGCCCTATGAGAACGAGGTCGCCGACTACGTGTGGGAAACGGGTAACCATGTGCTGTACCGTGTGACGCCCGTCTTCGTGGGCGACGAACTCATGGCGCGCGGCGTGCACATGGAGGCGGAATCCGTCGAGGATGGCGGCACGGGCGTCTCGTTCAACGTGTACTGCTTCAACGTGCAGCCCGGACTCCAGATTGACTATGCGACGGGTGAAAACTGGCGTGCGGAGTCGGCATCCACTGAGCCAGCTGAAGCGGACGGAGCGACGGAGACCACCTATGTATTGAACACGAGGTCAAGGAAGTTCCACCTGCCCGGTTGCGATTCGGTCGAGGATATTCGCGAGCACAACCGCGAGGAGTACACGGGCACGCGCGACGAGCTCATCGCGCGCGGGTATGAGCCGTGTGGCGGGTGTCACCCGTAAGGAAGCGTAGAGTGGGGAACGATGAAAGAGCATCAGCAGACGATGGACGAGCTTGGGAAATCTGCGGAAGAGATGGCGTCTGCGGAAGACCGCAAAGAGGAGCGCAGGCCGCAGCTTAAAGGACGGCATCGCTGGGCGAAGCGCATTGCGTTAGCACTCGTGCTGGTCGTGGTTGCCGTGGGCACGTTGCTCGGCATCGCTGTCGAGCGGCGCCTCAGGGAGGAGAGCCTGGGAATCGCTGCGGTCGAGGCCCCGAGTGCTCCGCGTGAGCTCGAGGATTCCTCGGGCAAGACGGGTGCCTTCACGGCACGGGTGAGCTACACGAGCATGGCTGCGACCGAGGGGCAACAGGTCGCGACCGATGTTGCCTGGGACGATCGCTGGTTCTTCCAAGACCCGACCGTCTACAATCATGAGCTTGCGACGACGTGCTCGGTGCTCTCGGCGGTGGCGAACGCGGAATCCGCCTACTATCAGGAGGGGAGCGACGCACCGGCGTATATGGAGGAGGCGCTTGCGGAGCTGGGATTCGACGACATCTCGACGGCGTCGTACCAGTATCGCAGCGAGGTCTTCGACGAGGTTGTAGACTTCTTGACCGGCACGGACGACGTCGTCGCGTATTCGGTGGCGACGAAGCGCATCACGAATGCCGATGGCAATGAGCGCACGCTCTATCTCGTGGCGATTCGCGGCAGCTATGGTTCGGAGTGGCTGAGCGATCTTAATATGGGCGATGCCTCGAACTACGACATGGATGCTATCGACCATGAGGGCTTTATGCGCGCCGCGCAAGAGATCGTCGACGATCTTGAGCAGCGCATAACCGAAGATGCCGAGCTCAACGGCGTGGGCGACGTGTCGCTGCTCTTCTGCGGACACTCGCGCGGAGCCGCGACGGCGAATCTTGCAGCCGCCTATGCGAACGAGCGCACACAGGGGCTGAGTCCGCTCGCGCCGCTCGAGAACATCTACTGCTACACGTTCGCCACCCCCACAGTGACGCCGGTTGCGCATGCGCACGAGGCGCTCTACGACAACATCTTCAACATCATGAACCCCAGCGACCTTGTGCCGCGCCTGCCGCTTGAGTCGTGGGGGTATCGTCGCTATGGACGTGACTTCTACCTGCCGGGTGCGGGAGATGCAGCGTTCGACGAGCATTACGACGAGATGCGGGCGGCGTTCGAGGAGAATGTGGGGGCGGAGTCGCCCTACGTTCCCGAGGATCGCGCGCGGGTGGATGCTTTGGTCGAGGAGTTGGGGCGCCAGGTGCCCACGGTGGACGACCTTGCCTCGGTGGGAGGCGTGGCATCGGTGATGCGTGACCTGCTCATGGATATCAACGTGATGCAGGTGCTCTACAGCCACTATCCCAACGTCTACATCGCCTGGATGCAGGTCATCGACGGAGACGACCTTACGCCTGCAATGTAAAATAACCCCAGCGACTTTTTTACATCGTATTGAAAAAGAGCCGAAGCAGTGCATGTCTTTCAATGCGATGTAAAAAAGTCGCTGGGGTTAATTTACATCGCAGGCGGCCAACGCAAACATACCCGTCGCAGATGTGACGCGGCTGCTGTAGTACCATGGGCGCGAGCCGAATCGGCGCGAGGAGATTGGAGCTCGCTATGAGCAGCTGGCTGAACGACGCCGTCTTTTACGAGATCTATCCGCAAAGTTTCTTCGACACGAACAGCGACGGCATAGGCGACCTGCCGGGTGTCATCGAAAAGCTCGACTATATCCGCGACCTGGGGTGCAACGCCTTGTGGTTGAACCCCTGCTTCCTTTCTCCGTTCGGCGATGCTGGCTACGACGTTGCAGATTACTGCCAGGTCGCCCCGCGCTACGGCACGAACGACGACCTCGTGCGGCTCTTCGACGAGGCGCATGCACGCGACATACACGTACTGCTCGACCTTGTGCCCGGTCATACCTCCATCGAGCACCCGTGGTTCCAGGCCTCTCAGCAAGCGGAGTCGAACGAATATACCGGTCGTTATGTGTGGACGGATAGCGTTTGGACGCCGGTGGGCGACGTCCCCGGGGTAAACGGCATGCTGCGCGGTGTCTCCGAGCGCGATGGCGCCGTCGCGGTGAACTTCTATGCATTCCAACCGGCACTGAACTACGGATTCGCTGAGGTCACCGAACCCTGGCAAAACGCTATGGATTCGCCGGAGGCACTCGCCACGCGCCAAGCCATGAAAGATGTCATGGCGTTTTGGCTTGAGCGCGGCTGCGACGGTTTCCGCTGCGATATGGCGGGGTCGCTTGTGAAGAACGACCCCGGTCAGGAGGGCACCATCAAGGTGTGGCAGGATATCCGCGCGTTTCTGGACGAACGCTACCCCGATGCCGTCCTTATCTCCGAATGGGGAGAGCCCGATAAGACGATTCGCGCGGGTTTCCACATGGACTTCCTGCTGCAGTTCGGCACGTCGCACTACCTGGATCTCTTCCGCTGCGAGCATCCGTTCTTCGCGCGCGAGGGCGCGGGCGATGCAAGTGAATTCGTCGCCACGTACCAACGCAACCTCGACCTCACGGACGGCCGCGGCCTCATGTGCATCCCTTCCGGCAACCACGACATGGAGCGCTTGCGTCGTTTCCTCGACCCGGAGGAGATGAAGATGGCTTTTGCGTTCATCATGTCCATGCCGGGCTGCCCATTCGTGTACTACGGCGACGAGATCGGCATGCGGCACCTCGACGTGACCTCGGTGGAGGGCGGCTACATCCGCACCGGCGCCCGTTCGCCCATGCAGTGGGGAAGCGGCGGGAACATGGGGTTCTCGAACGCACCGGCCAGCAAGCTTTACATTCAGCAGGATGACGCGCCCGACGCTCCGACCGCCGAGGATCAGATGGCAGACGAGCGCTCGCTTTGGAGCGAGGTGCAGCGACTCATCGCGCTGCGCCGCACGACGCCGGCGCTTGGTGCGATGGGCTCCGTGGAGTTCGTGCACTGCGAAAAGGATGCGTACCCGCTCGTGTACCTGCGGAGCGAGCGCACGGTAGAGGGAGAGCTCGTACCGGGCGGCAAGCGCGTGCTCGTGGCGCTCAATCCCGCCGCGCGCCCGGTCGAGATCCCGTGCCCGTATGAGGCGGCTTGCACAATCTACACGCTGGGCGAGCCTGCGACGCTCGCGGCCGGCACCCTCAGCATGCCCGCCGCCAGCGCTGCCTTCTTCGCACTCAAGTGATACGTTGAGTCGAGGATCAAGCCCTTATCGACCTTTGTCGCTCACGTGCAAAAAGCCCGCCGACACGAACGTCGGCGGGCTTTGTTGCAAGACCTTGCAGTACAAGATCCAAAATCAGATTCGCGTGCTAGGCAGCGGTGCCCACGCGGCTGGAATCCTCGGGCGTGATCTCCATGCTCTGGAAGCGGTGTTGCATGTAGTCGTTATCGAAGTTCCTGGCGTAGAACTCCTCGACGGGCGTGTCGCCCGCAGTGCCAGACAGTCGCTCGTACCAGCAGTCGAGCGCCTGCAGCGTCATGATGCCGTTCACGAGCATGAGCAGGGCGCAGAGCGTGGTGAGCGAGTAGCGGAGCTTCCACGGGATGAGATTGATGAGCTTCAAGAGACGCGGCAGGCAGAGCTTGATCCATACGAAACCGAGCGCACCCCACATGCACATGAAGAGGGTGCTCGTGCGGCCGCCGAAGATCACGGCGATGGGGTCGGGGAAGAGGCCGAAGATCGTGGAGCCGCTGTAGTCCCACGCCGTGGCGCCGAAACCCACCTGCATGAACCATGCGGTCGCCGCCTCGAAGAGGCCGCCGATGATGGCGCTCACCACGAAGATGATGATGGGGTTCGCCTTGTAGAAGCGGTTGAGCGCCACCGTCATGAGGAGCGCGCCGAAACCGTAGATGGGCGAGAAGGGACCGAAGAGCAGGCCGGCGCGGTCTTGGTACACACCGGGTTCCACCACGACCATGTGGTAGATCGTCTCGATGATGAGGCCAAGGAAGCAGCACACCACGAAGACCCAGAAGAGGTTGAAGAAGTTGAGCTCGATGAAGCCCTTGCCCTCGATATCGCGGCCGAGCATACCGACTTCGGCTGCCTGGCGGTCAACCATATCGCGGAGGTTGCGCTGCAGCTTGCGCTCCTCGCGAAGCGTGGGGTCTACGGTGATGGAAAGCGTGATCACGATGACCAGCTGGACCGCATCGGTGATGATGCTCGTATCAAGACCCGAGAGCATGAGCTTGAGCAGGACCTGCACGATGGTCGTGGCGATGAGCACATGCGAGATGCGCGCGGCGTGACGGCGCCTGTTATGCAGGAGTGAGCGGCCGAAGATGATGAGCGCTACGGCGTTCGCGGTGGTTACGACGAGCGAGATGATGAGCAAGACGACCGGAAGCGTGGGATTGGTGCCCACCGTGATCAGGCTTGGATCGGTGTTGAGCGCCCATGCGACGAGGCCGATGAACATGGCGATCGTCGGAATGGTGACGATTCCGTCGATCAGGCACAGGAAGCCGTAGACCTTCACGACGAGCGGGATCTTCTTCTGCTCCGCTGGTGTGGGCGTGTTAGGGTCGAGGTCGTTGCCGGGAAGATCGAAGTCTTCGAGCTCTGTCTCTTGCGACTTAGTAAGGTCTTCCATATCACATCCTTGCTCGCATTAGCTGCAGGTACCGTGGTCGATCTATGCAGTCGCTCAATCATAGCGTATCGAGGTGAGCTGCGGGATGCTTCTTTAGTAAGAAATCAGCGGTGCAGCTCGGATGCACCTCGTCGAGCTCGTCGCGCCGGAGTCGTTTTCCATAATTGCATGGCGGTTGAAGCGCGGTATAGTATGTGGCGCAGGGCGGGGATGCGCGCAATCGTCGCCCATCGTTAGCTCAGAGAGAACGCAAAAGGAGACATATATGTCGAGAGAATGCCAGATTGTTAAGGGCATCAGCCTGTTTCTCATGGTGGTCGGTATCCTTGCCGTCGTAACCTCCGTCCTCATGTTCATGGGGGTGCCGCTTGCCGTCTCCATGTTCGATAACGGCGAAGCACTTGCGCTGGTCGCGGGTACCGTTTTGGGTGTTTCGGGCGTGTTTGAGTTCGTTGCCGGCATTATGGGTGCGCGCGGCGCCAACAATCCGAGCCGCCTCGGCAGCTTCATCGTGCTCGGCTCGATTCTCATGGTTGTGAACATCGCCGAGGTCTGCCTTGGTGTCTTCGGCGGCCAGGGTCCCGTATGGATGAACGCCATCTATGCGGCGGCCATCGCGACCGCGGTCTTCTATGCGTCGCGTGCGAAGAAGAACGCCTCGCGCCTGGGGTAAAACTTTTTTGGACATAGTCACGTCAAAGCGGCAATTATCAAGCGTCAGTTGATAATTGCCGTTTTTCTTTGACCTGTTCCAGAGCTCACCGTAAACTAGCCGACCTTGTACCGTGCGGCTACGGCGCGCTTGCGCGCTTCACATATGCTGCTGCAATTGACGAGGGCAAACGCCCAGATAGAGAGGTTATTACCATGGTGGACGAGATGACGAAGAATCGCACGATCGTTAAGGGAACGGGCTTGTTCTATTTCCTTTTCGGCATCGTCGCGATCGCTACCGCTTCGATCATGTATTTCGCCGCGCCGCTTGCCGAGGGCACCATCGAAGACGGCACGGAGGTCGCCATGATGTATGGCATCATCCTTGCGGTCATTGGTGTGTTTATGCTGGTCGCAGGCATCATCGGCCTGCGCGCTGCCAAGCATGACGCCATGCTGAAGCCCTTTATCTACGTCTCCGGCTTGCTCGTGGTTCTGAACCTTGCCGGCATGGGCATGACGTTCCGCGGCGAGACGGGCGGTGCCCCCATCTACCTGAACCTGATTTTCGCCGTCTACTCCTTCGTCGCGATCGTTGCCGCGTCGCGTATCATGAATGAGAGCAAGTAGGGTAGTCGGATAGCTCAGTTCGCTGTACAGCGCATAATCGTAGCGTGATCACCCGCCTGCTCATTTCAATCAGGCGGGTGTTTTGGTGGGGAGCGAGACCGTGAACGTTCGACAGTTGCAGTACTTTTATCTTGCAGCCTGTTACGGCAGCTTCACGGAGGCGGCGCGCGTCGAGGGCGTGACGGTTCAGGCGGTATCGAAGGCGATCATCGACCTCGAGGAAGAGCTGGCCAGTCCGCTGTTTTTCCGTGAGGGCAGAACGCTTCTGCTCACGCCGTTCGGTAAAAACCTCGTGGGTCCCGCTCGCGAAGCGGTCTCGAGTTTCGACGCCTTCGCTCGCGCTGCGAAGGCATACCAGCAGTCCGACGCCGAAGAAACGCGCAAGGGACTGCGCATCGCTCTCGTTTCGCCACCGTTCGCCAAGCATGAGCTTGTGTGCAGCGCGTTCTCTCAGCTCATGAGCCATATGATCGGCGTCAAAACGACCATCCACCTTTCCGTTGGTGCCGATGCGCTCGCAGATCTGCGTGCGGGGAATATCGACGCGATGGCTACGATCGGTAGCTTCTCGGATCCCCGATGTGCGACTCGCGTGTTGGGAACGGTTTCCGTTGGGGTGTTCATGGGCAAGCGGCATCCCCTGTGCAGGAAGCGACTTGTTTCGTTTGAGGATCTCAAACCGTATCCCGTGCTCTGCAACGACGACATCGATGCGTTCAATGAGACGATTCTGGCCGCCTGCCTCAAGCGAGGTCTCGCGTCACCACAGGTACATATCGAGACGGATGCCGAGGTGGCTAATTTCTTGGAATATCAAGAGGGCTACGTACTGGGCGTGTACCTCAAGGCACTCGATATCAAGCCGCTTGCCTCGATGCACAAGGTTGATCCCGCGGATGCTCCGCCGGTTCCTATCTGCATGGTGACGCTCAAAGGCAAGGAAAGCGAGAAGCTCGACCGCCTCAACAGCTTCGTCGTAAACGAGTTTCCCCTTATGAAACGCATGTTCAACGAGTAAGGGCCCAGCACCGGGTGCGAGGCCCTCACGTTGATTGGATGAGCGAGAATTCCGTCCAGGACTCAGATTTTCACTTCCGTGTGTCATAGATGTGGTTGCCCCCCATGTTAGATGCGGTCGGCGAGGTCGAGGATGAGGCGCTCGGTCTTCTCCCAACCCAGGCACGGGTCTGTGATGGACTTGCCGTAGACGCCGCCGTCGATGGGCTGGTTGCCGTCCTCGAGGTAGCTTTCCACCATGAAGCCGCGGATGAGCTGGCGAATCTCGGGCGAGCGGCGCATGGAGTCCGCGACTTCGTGCGAGATGCGAATCTGCTCGAGCGGGCGCTTGCCGGAGTTGTCGTGGTTGCAGTCCACGATCACTGCGGGGTTGGCGAAATCTTCCTTCGTGTACTTTTCCGCCAGGCGCTCGAGGTACTCGTAGTGGTAGTTGGGGTAGTTGAGCCCGTCTTCGCCGATGTACCCGCGCAGCACGGCGTGCGCGAGCGGGTTGCCCGTGGTTTCGACCTCCCAGTTGCGGAACAGGAACGTTTGCGGCTGCTGCGCGGCGTAGATGGAATTGAGCATAACGCTCGTGGATCCGCCGGTGGGGTTCTTCATGCCGATGGGCATGGGCACGCCCGAGGCAACGAGGCGGTGCTCCTGGTTCTCGACGGAGCGCGCGCCCACGGCGATGTAGCCCAGCACATCGATGAGGTACTGGTAGTTCGTGGGGTAGAGCATCTCGTCGGCGGTGAACATGCCGGTTTCCTCGGCAACGCGCAGGTGCATGCGGCGGATGGCCTTCACGCCGCCCAGAAGGTCGCTCGGGCCCTCGGGGTCGGGGTTGTGGAGGAGCCCCTTGTAGCCCGTGCCCTTCGTGCGCGGCTTGTTCGTGTAGACGCGCGGGATGATGAAGAGCTTGTCGCTCACGCGTTCGGCAAGCTTCGCAAGGCGCGTGACGTAGTCGAGCACGGAGTCCTCGCGGTCTGCAGAGCACGGGCCCACGATCATGAGGCGACGGTCGTCCTCGCCGCGCATGATGGCGGCTACTTGGGCGTCGAACGCGGGCTTTTGCGCGGCGGCTTCGGCCGAGAGCGGCATCTCCTCGCGGATCTCTTTGGGGATGGGCAGCAGGCGCTTGAACTTCATGGACATGGTGGGTTCCTTATCTCTTCCGTCGCGCCCATCTGGGCGGGCGATGATCTGTGGTGAACCATTATGCCGCTACGCAGTCGCCGCCACCATCGCGGTCCGCTCTGAAACCCATTTGTTACCGTCACTCAGCAAGTTGCGCCATTGACCCCAACCATTCACCCCCGTCCCCGATGGCGGGTTCCGATGGCAGGCTGAGCCATTGACCCCAACCATTCACCACCGTCCCCAATGGCGAGCCAATAACCCCCGTCCCCAATGGCTGGCCAAGGGCTCATTCGTCTGGCTAGGAGGCCTTATTCACGTCCTCCTGGTAGCGCGCGTAGCTGTCGTCCCAGGATCGGTAGGCGTCGTCACCTGCGTGCGAGGGGACGCGGAACGTTTGGCGTAACAGGGCTCCCATAGCGCTCGTCGTCTTCTGGGCACCGTACAGGTTGAGATGGTCGCCCTTATCGAACGTATCGCGTTCCCAGTCGATATCGACGCGCGCACTTCCCATATTGAAGTCGATGTATGAAACGTCGAGCTCCGCCGCTACCTGCTCGGCGCACGCATGGCGGCTCAGCGACCAGTTCTTCACGCTCGGCGTGCTCACTAAAACGAGCTGCGCCCCGTTCTCACGGCAGATGCGTGCGATGTCGTCGAGGTACCACCGGTTGAGCGCAGGGATGCTCGCAGTTTCGCCCTTCGGCTTCATATAGGTGCGCGATCGCTCGGCGCTTGCGGCGTTCACCGAGGTGCGCAGCCGATACCCCTTGTTCGGATCCGTCCATGTGGTGCGCGGCGTCGAGGTGAAATCCTCCGGTCGCAGGCTCTTCCAGCGGCTGTGGTACTCGAAGACGGGGAAGATATCGGAGAGTGCGCGGATGGCAGCGAATCCCGTGGGCGTCTTGCGGAAGAGGCAGTTCGTCTCGAGCACCACGACGCGCGGGCGCTGGTTCTGCAAGGCCTTCAGAAGAATCGAGCGCGTATAGGGGAGGCGCTGGGCGCTCGTGGCTGCCACGTACGAGGTGATGCCCTGCTCGCCCCAGAGCTGGAGCGGCGAGAACGAGCAGTACGCTTCGGAATCGCCGAGGAAGAGCACGTCGATGCTATCGCGCGGCTCGCCGAGCACGCCGAAGGCGGGGGCGTCGGCCTGGCCGAATTCCACTTGGTTGTTCTTAGGGACGACGACGCGCGAGGCAAGTGCGAGCAGGCAGATCATGCCCGCTGCCACAAGAGCGGCGAAGGCGACGTGCCGCAAGCGAGGAAGGTGCATGGTGGTCCTTTCGATGGGATGCGGGAAGAAGGGAGGGGGCTTTACCGCGGGAGCGTGCCGCGCCGCCCGTTATCCCGTGAATTATTCGGCTTCTGCATTTCGTGCTAGAACGAGGCGTACATGGGATCGACGGGGACATAGCCCGTGCCGTACGCGCCGAAGATGATGACGATGAAGAAGAGCGCGCAGCACATAAGGCATGGCGCAAGATGGGAAGCGCGCCACAGCCGCTCGGCGCTCCATGCTCCCCGCTCGCGCATGATACCCACGACAAGGAGCGCCGCGAGCGCGATGAGCAGGCAGACGGCGTCGGCGGAGGAGAGGCCCAGCTTCGCTACGGTTCCATCGAAGAGCGTGCCGATCGAAGGGTTCCGCACCGCCTCGGCGAGAAGCTGTAACGCCGCTCTGCCACCGGGGGCGCGGAAGATGATCTCGCCCACCACGACGATGCCGAGCGTGCGGACATGCTGCAGGGCGCGCCACGCCTTGCCATCGCGATCGATACCCAGACGCGGGCACCATCCTTGCGCGAGCACTTTGGCAAACCCGCCGAGCCATATGACGGCGAACCAATAGAGGCCGAAGAGCACATACTGCCCGCCCGCGCCGTGCCAGAGCCCGTTGCCGAACCACACGGCGAACAGGGCGATGCCGCTCACCGCGACCGAGCCCATATGGTTTCCCAGCAGCTTGCGCGCTGCATGCCCCGCGTGCTTCACCGGGGTGCTGAGCGAGACGGGGTAGAACACGTAATCGCGGAGCCAAAGTCCCAGCGTGATATGCCAGCGCTGCCAGAACTCAGATGCGGTGCGCGAGAAGAAGGGCTGGCGGAAGTTCTCGGGCAGGCGCACGCCGAAGATCCTGCCCGTGCCCACCACGAAATCCATGGTGCCCGAGAAATCGCAGTACAGCTGCAGCGTATAGAGCGCACCCGCCAGCAGCGTAATGCCTCCACCGTAGGAGCCGGAGCTTGCGAAGACGGCTTTGACGAGCATGTTCACCCGGTTGGCGACCAGGTATTGCTTAGCAAGTCCCCAGCAGATCCGCACGGCGCCCGTCGAGAGCCCCTCGGCCGTGATGGGATTGCCCGCCATGAGGGCGCCCGCGGTCTGGTCGTAGCGACAGATAGGGCCTTCCATGATCTGCGGGAAGAACGCGAGGTACAAGGCAAGGCGGCCGAGGTTCGTGTCGGTGGTGATGCGTTGGCGATACACGTCGACGAGGTACGAGACCGCCTGGAGCGTGTAGAACGAGATGCCGATGGGCGCGGCGATGCCGGCGACGTGCTCCGGCCAGGTGATGCCGAAAGGCGCGAGGAGCGGAGTTGCCAGCGGGGCGAGCGCCCGTGCGGTGAAGGGAACGTACTTGAAGCTGAAGAGCATGCCCATGTTCACCAGGATGCCGAGGGCGAGCACGGCCTTCATGCGCCGCTGGTACACGCGCTTCACCGCGCGCCGATCGGCGCCGGGCTCCTTGAGCGCTTCCGCACGCGCTTGGATGAGGCGGCCGAGCTCCAGGCCGGTGAGCCAGATCGTGACTGTCGCGGCAAGGAGGTAGACGATCAGCGCCCCGCTGATGCTCCAAAAGAACGCGTAGCTTGCCGCGAGGAGCACGACCCAGCGCGCGCGTCGCGGGATAATCTGATAGGCGAGCATCGTCGCTGGTAGGAAGGCGCCGAGCATCGCGAGCGAGAAGTACGAGGTCATGACGGTCTCCTAGAAGCCGCTCTCGCGCAGGCGGACGACCATGGCCAAGATGCCGGCGACGGAGTTGAAGTTCTGCGGCACGATCTCCACGGCGGGGATGGTGATGTCGAAGGCATCCTCAAGATCGGATACGAGGGCGAGGATCGTGAGGGAGTCGAGTACGCGGCTATCGACGAGGTCCGTCCTCGAGGTGAAGTCGACGCCGGATTTGAGTTCTTCGAGCAGCGAGACGATGGTTTCCATGGAGGTTTCCTTTCTATAGATTCAAACCTTAGGTGCAAAGCCGTGCGTTGCGCAGGGAGGTGCGGTTACGCGCACGTCTGGGGGTTCGGTTGCCCGGATGCGCAGAGCGCCCAGCGCGGCGTGTTGAGGGGGTCGGTGCGGAGGCCTTCGCGCACGAGGTGGCTTCGCCCGTTCGCGTCGACGATGGCGACGCGCGGAAGGTCGCGGCTCAAGAACAGCGAGATGCCCTCGGTCATGCTGTAGGCGCCTGTCTTCTCGAAGGCGAGGACGCTGCCAAGAGTGAGTTCTGGTAGAGGGAGCTGCTTCGCGAGCAGGTCGTTCGTCGTGCAGAGCGCTCCGCACACAGTCCATACTTCAGGCTCACCGCCTTCACGGTGGAAGGGGGCTTCTGCGTTGGGATTCGCATCCGCGCCCACCTTCGCAACGCAATGGTCGTCTAGAAGATGCACCGGCGGCTGGCGCATGGCCATGGATTGGCCGAAGTACACAAGCTGGTTGATGCCGCCGTCGACGATGGCGTAGTTCTGGCCGCTTACGCGCTTCGTATCGACGACCCTGGTGAGATAGGCGCCGCATGAAGCCACAAGGCTCCGTCCGAGTTCCAGCACGATGCGACCGTCGAACGCGAGACTCGCGAGCATGCGCGCGTACGCGGTGAAAAACGCGTGTTCGTCGAGGTCGTCGCCGGGGAAGTATGCAATGGGTAACCCAGGACCGATTTCGAGTTCCTTCGGCCGCCACCCAAGCGCGCGCTCGAGCTGGAGCATGAGCGAGGAGAGAGCGTCGAGCTCTCGGCCAAGCCGGGCGAGCGAGGTCTTCTGCGTGCCGGTGAAGAGCTGGATGCCGAGCGCATCGAGGTGCTCATGGGCAAGCACGCGGCGCGCCGCCTCGATAAGATCCTGCCGATCCATGCCGAACTGGCTCCCGTTGCTCAGGCGTAGCAGCACGCGTACGCGCTCGCCGCGACGGTTCGCGAGCGCTTCCACGAGGTCGAGCTGGCCGAGCGACTCGATCGTCACCGCTGCGGGCAGTTGCGTGCTGCCGAGGGCGTTTGCGATGGTTTCCTCGTCTTTGTACACGCCGGAGATGACGAGCTTCGACTGCGGTATGCCGAGCACCCGGCAGATGCGGTATTCGCCAGGCGAGCATACCTCGATCCGGTCGACGAGTGGCGTAGCCTCTGGCAACACGAACGGGTTCGCCTTCATGGCAAAGCAGAGCTCAAGTGGCTCTTGAAAGACGCTTCGCAGGTAGTGTACGCGCTCGGCGAGGACGCGTTCGTCGAAGACGTAGAGCGGGGTGCCGTATGCTTGCGCAAGCGCGGAAAGCTCGGCGTCGGTGAGGTGCGGATCTGTCATCATGACCTCCTCGTTTGCGTGACGGATGCAGGGGACGGGGTGACGGATGCGGGCAAAGGAGCGGCGGATGCCCCTCGCAGGGTGACGAGTGCAAGGAGCGCGCGGCGGTCGACCTTGCCGTTTTTGGTGAGCGGCATGGCGTCGACGCAGATCGCGCGGGCGGGGACGAGGGGTATGGGCAGGCGCTTCGCCACAGCGGCGCGAAGCTCCCTGCCTTCGGCCGTGCCTTCGTAGAAGGCGTAGATGCGATGGCGGTCTTCGTCGTAGGCGCAGCGGCAGCGCTCGACGCCCGGTTCGCGCTCGAAGGCGGCATCGATCTCTTCAAGCTCGATGCGATGGCCAAGATGCTTGATTTGGTTATCGATGCGTCCGCAGAAGAAGAGCTCGCCGCCTTCGCCCACGCTCACGCGGTCGCCCGTTTTGTAGAGCGTCTCGGGGAGCGCGTGTGCGAGCGGGTTCTGCACGAACGCTGCCTCGGTGCGCTTGCGGTCGCCGTAGTATCCCAGCGCGATATCCGGACCGCCCACGTAGAGCTCGCCCTCCTGGCCGGGTTTCGTGACCGGATGTCCCGCTTCGTCGAGTACGAGCACACGGCGGTTGGGGAAGGCGTTACCCAGCGGCAGGCTTCCCGGGTAAGCGCGGTTGCGATCGACTACGTGGTAGAGACAGTTGCACGTGACCTCGGTGGGGCCATAGAGATTTGCAAAGGTGGCATCGGGGAGCTTCTGCATCCATCGTACGAGGTGCGGTTGGGGCATGACCTCGCCCGAGAACAGTACAAGACGGATATTCGGCAGCTCGCCGCCGTCGAGCGCATGCAGGCTGCTTACCAGACAAAGCGCCGCGACCGCCCACACAAGCACCGTTACCTGGCGCTCGCGCAGTGCTTCGACGAGTTCCGCAGGAGCGCTGAAGAGGCGCCTGGGCAGGATGGCGAGGGTAGCGCCGGCGGCGAGCGAGCCGTAGATGTCCTTGACCGAGATGTCGAAGTCGAAGGGTGCCTGGTTGCCCATGATGTCGTGGGCGCGGATGTCGAACGTTTCGACGAAGCCGTCGATGAACCCGCAGATGGCGCGGTGGCTCACGGCCACGCCCTTGGGCGTTCCCGTCGATCCAGAGGTGAAGAGCACGTAGGCGGGGGCGGTGTCGACGAGCGCCTGCGCGGCGAGCGCTTCGATGTTACGGGGGTGTGCAAGGAGCTCCTCGACGGTGAAGATGCGCACGTTGGGGAAGCAGGCGCGCGCCGCTTCGCTCGTCTCCTTGCTCGCGACGACGAGCGGGGTCGCGCCGTCTGAGGAGAGCGTGTCGAAGATGCTTGCCGCGCGCTCCACGGGTGTCCCGGGGTCGACGGGCACATAGAAGCCGCCTGCCATGAGCGTGCCCAAGAAGGCGGCGAGCATGTGGGTGCTCTTCTCCATGAAGATCACGACGGGTTGCGGGCGCGTGGGCTCCGCGCACGGGGCGGGTGCAGCAGCCGAAGTGGACGCAGCTGCCGTGCCGCTCGCTTCCGTGAGGGCGGCCCGCGCCTTCAGAAGGGCGCTGCCCACCCGTTCGCTCATGGCTTCAAGCTCACGGTAGGTATAGGAACCGGTTTCGTCCACCACCGCCACGGATTCCGGGCGGGTGCGCGCTGCCCGCTCGAGGTAGGAGAGGGGCGTCGAGACGCGGTATCGTTCGTGTGGCGCGCTCGTTGCCCTGTGGGCGCGCTGGAGCGCTGTACGGTCGTCCATGGGCTTCCTCCCAAGTCGTTTCTTCTGATTCGACTTAAGAAGTATGCGAAGCGAACCTTCAGCGACCCTGAGCGCTTCCTAAAGGTTTCTTTAGGCTCGCGAGAGCCTGCGGCGCGTCAGCCAATGGCAACCAGCCAATGGGGACGGGGGTTAATGGCGGGTCTAGCGGCGGGCAGCGTCTTAACCCGCCGTGCTCACGGCGCGACGGGCAGATCGATGACGAACTCCGTGGCGAAGCCCTCGCGCGGTCTCTTCGCCACATAGATTGTGCCGCTCATGAGGCTAATGCACTTCTGCGTGATGGCGAGCCCGAGCCCGGTGCCCGCGTTCGAGGTGCGGGCTGTGTTGCGGGTCACGAACGGGTCGAAGAGCGTGTCGGCAATCTCGGGCGCGATACCGCTTCCGGTATCGGCGACCGAGATGCGCACGAGCTCGTCGCGCGGGCTCGCGGCGGGCACGCGCTCGCAGAAGATGACGACCTGCGTGCCCGCCGGGTTGTGTTGGCATGCGTTGCCCACCAGGTTGAGCAAGGCGCGGCGGAACAGCTGCTCGTCCACGAGTATGGGAGGAAGTTCCTCGGCCGCGGCGTTCGGCAGCTTCACCTCGACGCTGCAGCCGGACTGTTCGGCAACAGACGTCGCCTCATGTGCGATATCACGTAGCAGTTCGCCCGCGTGCCGCCGCCCGAGGTGCGGGATGTAATCGGGGTGATCCATCTTCGCATATGCGGCGAGCGTGTCGATGAGCTCGCTTGCGGCGAGCGACTTCTCGGCGATGATGCGGTGGTAGCGCTGTTCATCCTCTTCGGGGACGCGCCCGTCGCAAAACGCCATGGCATAGCCGTAGAGCACGGCGAGCGGCGTCTTGAGGTCGTGCGAGAGGTCGGCGACGATGCGCTTCTGGCCGTCGCGGGCGTCGCGCAGCATGTCCATGAGGCCGATGAAATTGCGGTAGACGGGCGCGAGCTCGACGGGGATGGTCTTCTCGGCCTCCTTTGCCCGCGAGATGCCGTTGCCTCCTCCGTCTGCTCGGTAGGCGTCGATCGCCCGGTCGAGGGGGAGCGTCACGCGCTTCATCTGGTGCACGAGGTACCACGCTGCGCCGCCGGTGAGGACGATTGCTACGGGTATGGCATAGAGCCAGAGGCGGTTGGCCTCCGCGACCGCACGCGCGAACGACGCGTCGGTAACGAGCGGAGAGACGAGCACGAGCGTGCGCCCCGCACCCGAGACGGTGGTGTAATCGTAGCGCTCGACCGTCATACGAGCATTGTAGGCGCCTTTGATGAAGTCGAATTCGCGTTGCGTGAGCCGGCCTCGGTCGGCGAAGAGGTCACCTTCGACCACCGTGAGGTCTTCGTCGAGGACGCACCAGGCGTCGGCATCCATCATGCCGGATTCGCCGTCGAGCCCGCAGAGCGTGATGCGGTAGCGCGTGGAGCCGACGTTATCTTCAAGCAGGACTTCGTAGAACTGATTGTCCTCGTAGTCGTTGATCATCTCGAGGTCGCTCGAAAGGATGCGCTCGGCGACCTTCTCGCTCGAGGCGTAGAGCCTGGCGCCGCGCGCGTCGAAGATCGCGATGCCGCACGAGGCGAGCTCGGGGGTGTCGAGCTCGTTGAAGCGGTCGTGCTCGAGGGCGGTCTCGTAGGTCAGGACGGTTTCCATGGTGGGGAAGGCGTTTGCGAGGCGCGTGTCGCTTATGACCGTGACGCCTGCGACGAGGGCGAGGAGCAGCACAGCGTATATGACGATGCAGGCCAGGCAGCGCCGCGCGAGGCTGCCCGAGGCGCGAGCGAGGTGCTCAGATGCCCAGGTACGGGCACGAAGAAAGAAGTTATCCATTGAATCGGTATCCAATGCCACGGACGGTTTCGATATAGCGGGGATGGAGCGGGTCGTCTTCGAGTTTGGCGCGGATGTTCGAGATGTGCACCATCACGCTCGATTCCCCGCCAAAGGGCTCGCCGCTGATCTGGGCATAGAGCTGCATCTTGTCGAACACCCGGCCGGGTGCCGCCATGAGGGCGGCCATGATCTTGAGCTCGGCCGCGGTGAGCGGGACGGTTTCGCCGCGCTTGGTGAGCAGGAAGCGGGCTTTGTCGAAGACGAGGTCGCCTGCGGCGAGGGTATCCGCCGGCTCTTGCGTTGTGGCTGTGCGTCGTGCGGACGAGAACTCGACGGTGCTTGCGGAGGAGCTGTCGCTTTCTGGCGCGTTTGTGCCGTTCGCGCGCCTGAGCATGGCGCGGATGAGGGCGGTGACTTCGAGCGGATCGAAGGGCTTCGCGATGAACCCGTCTGCCCCGGCGTCGAGCCCTACGATCTTATCGGCGGGTTGCGAGCGCGCCGAGATGATGATGACGGGGATATCGCTTTCGCGGCGGAGCGCTTTGATGAAGTCGTAGCCGTTCATGCGCGGCATCATGATGTCGACGAGGGCGATGTCGACATGCTGCTCGCGCGCGAGCTCGAGCGCCTGTTTGCCGTCGCTGGAAGCGAGCACGTCGTAGCCGCTGCCCGAGATGTAGAGCCGCAGCAGTTCTACGATGTCCTTATCGTCCTCTGCGATGAGCACGGTTGCCATGGATACCCCCTTCACGTGCCGCGATTGTAGCAAGGTGGGGGAGCGCGGGAGCACTCTGCCATGGGTACTCCACACCGATAAGAAAGAATTAAGAGATGCAGCGCAGCGAAGCGGCGCGACAGCGGCGCCAGGGGTGACAGCGGTGCCAGGGGAAACTGTCACATTTGGTCAAATGTGACAGTTTCCCCTGG
>UPXY01000029.1 GCA_900538305.1 uncultured Collinsella sp. | reverse complement strand
CGGCGGTACCGCCGGACGATGTCGAAAAACCCCTGGGGTGATTTTACATGTCCCGGCGCCGCAGAGCCCTGGGGTGATTCTACGCGCGCCCCACCGAGCAGTTGTCAGACCTGCGGCACCGTGGCGAACACCTCGTGCGGGGCGGTTGTGGGCTTGCCGGTGATCCAGCGCGTGAAACGATCGAACTGCACCATCGCCCATTCGAACGGACTCGGCTCGGGCACGTCTTCTGCGGCGATGAGGTCAACCGTGGCGAGTGTGCCGTTCCCCTGGTAGAGCGTGAGCTTGCCTGCCGGATCACCGCGATGCACGGCATCGGAAAACTCCTCGAGCTCAACATCGAGCGAGAGTTCTCCCGCCAAGGTGAAGACCCGTACCGTGGCCTCGGGATCGTTTGCGACGACGTCGACCGTCTTGTCCGTCCATGCAGAAGCAGTCGCACGCCCCACCAGCGTCTCGCCTTCCATCGTGGTGACGTCGCCCTGCACCACGTCGACGGTTTCTGTGTGGTCGTAGTACCAGTTAGCGAGCGCGAGCGTGTCGTTGAAGCGGTCATCGTCCTCGGGGCAGCCGAGCACGACGACGTATACCTCTTCGCCGTCGCGCAAGAAGGTTCCGGCGAAGCATTTGCCCGAGACATACGTCGTCCCGGTCTTACCCCCGATATTGCCCTCCTCGCCCAGGATCCTGTTCCACGGGTGGAAGGAGACCGTGCGCTTTTTGCCATCCGCTCCGGTCACGATGATGGAATCTTCCCCGCAGCCATCCACCTCGCGAAACGTCTCGTTCTCCATGGCATAGGCGAGCATTATCGCCACGTCGCGTGCCGAGGCGTGCATGTCTGCCTCCCACGCACCGAAGTCGAGTCCATGGGGGTTGGCGAACAGCGCTCCGAGCCCGAGCTCTTCGGCCTTCGCGTTCATGGCATCGATGAACACGCCGTAGGGGTCGTCGCTCGAGGGATCCATGATCGCGCCGACGCTCGTGGCGATCGCCATGGCGGCATCGTTGCCCGAGGGGATGAGTAGCGCCTTGAGCGCCGTCTTGAGGTCGAAGGTATCGCCCTCGCGCAGGTTGGCGCTCGACTCGCCTACGGTCGCGGCGGCGTGATCGACGGTGATGGTGTCGGTTACCTCTGCGTTCTCGAGTGCGACGATGGCCGTCATGAGCTTTGTGAGCGACGCGATCTTCACCTGTTCGTCTGCCGAGCGCTCGAAGTAGACGGTTCCCTCGTCATCCATCACGATCGCATGCGGGGCGGTGATGTCGGGAAGGTCTTCTGCGGAAAGCCCGCGCTCCTCGGCGGTCTCACCGCAGACGATGTCCGTCTGCAGTACCTCGGCATGCGCCGACATCGGCAGCACGAATCCAGCGCCCAAGGTGAACACGAGGGCGCACAGCAGGGTGATGATGCGGCGCATGAGGGGTCGATGCATGATGGACTCCAGGATCGGTTCTGACTCGAGCGTCTCGCGGTGGCTTGTGCAGAAGAAGCGCTGCGGAAAGGCCATGCCACAAGATTTCGGCATTCCACATTCTACTCTCACCCTTGCGAATCACGAAGGCAAGTAAAGCTTGTGCAGAGCTTATGGTATCTGCTTCAACCAGCCTTAGGGCTTGCTTAAGCTGGCGCGTGAGTGCAACGCGGCAGCGCAGACGGGAATAATGGCAGCTAGGGGAAAGGAGCGTCCAGGTGAAAACGCGCATCCTCGTCGTTGACGACGAGAAGACCATTACCGACCTTGTGGGCATCTATCTGAAAAACGAAGGCTTCGAGGTAACGCTTGCCTATTCCGGCGCCGATGCCGCGAACCTCATCATGTCACAGGAATTCGACCTCGCGATTCTCGACATCATGCTTCCCGATATCGATGGGTTTGAGCTTCTGCGCACGATTCGCGCGGATCACACCTATCCCGTGATCATGCTTACCGCTCGTGACGCCCAGGCCGATAAGATCGAGGGGCTCTCGCTCGGGGCGGACGACTACGTGGTGAAGCCGTTCCGCCCGCTCGAACTCGTCGCTCGCGCCAAGGCGCAGCTGCGTCGGTACACGAGCTATGGCAGCCGGGATGAAGTGCCCAGTTCGCACATCATCTCTGTACACGGGCTTGAAATCAATCCCGAGGCGCATACCGTCACGGTCGATGACAAGCCCGTGCGCTGTACGCCTATCGAGTATTCGATCCTGCTCTATCTTGCCGAGAACCGCGGGCGCGTGGTTCCGGTGGAGGATCTGTTCCGCGCGGTGTGGAACGAAGAGTTCATGCAGGGCTCGAATAACACCGTGATGGTGCATATTCGGCATCTGCGCGAGAAGATCGGCGACGACGCGCAGAGCCCGCGCTTCATTAAGAACATCTGGGGCGTCGGGTATACCATCGAGGGGTAGCGGCGAAACCGGGAGATGGACGGTCTCATGAATACACACGATAGCGCACCTCAGCAGCAGCGTAACGGCTCGGTGTCCTCGGTGCCGCCTGAAGGAGACGCCTTCATATCCCGTTTGCTGGCGATCACCGCGAGCAAGCTGCTTTCAACGGTGGTGCTCTTCTTTTTGCTCCTCATGATTCTCGGTGCCGACAATCCGCTCGTGCTCGTCGTTCTGCTGTTCGTGGGATACCTCATCGCCGACCGCTTCATCGAGGCGCGCCGTTGCGTGGTGCTCGGCGGCGTCGCGTGGATCCTCGTCCTCGTTGTGGGAGGCATCCTTAAGGGCGGCACGCCGTTTCCTGTGTTCTTTAGTGCCGGGTACCTCTTCATGTTCTGTGGGTTTCTGCTCGCGCTCGCAGTGTGCCTCACGTTTTTCGTGGGGCGTTCGCTCTATGCGTACGGGTTCGAGCGTGGTCAGGAGCAGGCGGATACGATGATCGCGCGGCACATCACCGAGCGGCTCATCGATCATCCGGATGATTGGGATCAGCTCGATGGGGACTATCTCGAGGTTGAAAGTGCCATCAACCGTGTGCGCGAGAGGCGCCGTGCGGGCGAGCAGGCGCTTCGCAACGAGGCGCGGCGCAAGGACGATCTGGTGACCTATCTCGCGCACGACCTCAAGACGCCTCTTGCGAGCATCGTCGGCTATCTCTCCCTGCTGGAGGAGGCTCCGGATCTTCCCGTGGAGCAGCGTGCCCGCTTCACGGGCGTCGCACTCGAGAAGGCGCATCGCCTTGACGCGCTCATTGAGGAGTTCTTCGACATCACGCGCTTCGACTTTCACGATATCGTGCTCACGCGCGGCTACGTTGATTTGAGCTTCATGCTCGAGCAGGTTGCCGATGAGTTTTATCCTATCCTTTCCGAGCAGGGCAAGAAGGTCGAGATTTCGTGTGAACCGGGTCTTCGCGCGCTCATCGATGGCGACAAGATGGCGCGCGTGTTCAACAACGTGATGCGAAATGCCATCGCCTACAGCTACGACGACACAGCTATTCGCATTTTGGCCGAGCGTCGCGATGACGAGGGGGTTATCGTTCGCTTCGAGAACCAGGGCGACCCCATCCCCGAGCCCAAGCTCAAGTTGATTTTCGAGAAGTTTTACCGGCTCGATGCGGCGCGCGCGACGAATCGCGGCGGCGCTGGGCTTGGACTTGCCATCGCGAAGGAGATCGTGGGCGCGCATGGAGGCACGATCGAGTGCTCTTCCACGCCGGAGTGCACCACCTTCACCATTGTGCTGCCCGGTGTGTGAGGATGCCCCCGTCCGCAGCCGAAAGCCCCCGTCCCCAATGGCTGGTCCCGCCCAGCCAATAACCCCCGTCCCCAATGGCGGGGTCTACAGTCCTTGCTAGCTGATGGATTACGCTATCTTTACAATGTCCTTTCTGCATCATGAAGCGCGGCGCATAACGTGTACTATGAAGCAAGCTACACATTTGCACTCGAGGAGTGACGGTATCGATGATCTATTACGTTGAGGACGAGGAAGACATTCGCGGCCTCACGCTCTACGCGCTGCATCAGCAGGGTATCGAAGCAGAGGGCTTTGCAAGCGATAGCGAGTTCAAGGCAGCTGTCGCCCGCCGCGTGCCCGACGCCGTCTTGCTTGACATCATGCTCCCCGATACCGACGGCCTCGAGATTCTCCGCCGCCTCCGCGCGGACAAGGAGACCGCGACGGTGCCGATCATGATGCTCACCGCGAAGGACACCGAGCTCGACAAGGTGATCGCGCTCGACGGCGGCGCCGACGACTACCTCACGAAGCCCTTCAGCGTGATGGAGCTCACGAGTCGTTGCCGCGCCTTATTGCGTCGCGGTGGCATGACGAAAAAGACAAGTGACGTTCTCTCCAGCTCTGGCATCGTGCTCTCGCCGAGTCACCGCGAAGTCACGGTCGACGGCGAGTCCGTAAAGCTCACGCTGCGCGAGTTCGACCTGCTTGAATACCTCATGCGCAAGCCCGGAGTCGTGTTCAGTCGCGAGGCGCTCCTGCAAAGCGTGTGGGGTTGGGACTTCGATGGCGGATCGCGCACGGTCGATGTGCATGTGCAGACGCTTCGCCAGAAGCTCGGCAAGCGCGCCAACTGCATCGAGACGGTGCGCGGCGTAGGGTACCGCTTCGCCGACCGCATCTCGTAGCGCACAAAGGCGTGCGTCATGAGCCCACTGGGGAACAAGAGATCGCTGTTTCGCCGCGTGTTCGGCACGATCTTCGGCGTCGTGCTGCTCGTCGTGGTGGTGCTCACGCTTGTGGGTGCAGTGTATCTACAGAACAAGATTGCAGAGATCTCGCGCGGCGAGCTCTACGACGAGGCGCAGATCATCGCCTCGATGCTCAACGAGACCGACGATGACGTGAGCCTGCTCGACCGCCTCGTGCTCGATGAGGTCCGCGTGACGCTCGTCGACGCGGATGGCTCGGTCATGTTCGACAACGAGGAACCGGCCGCGCAGATGGAGAACCACAACGGTCGTCCGGAGGTCATCGAGGCGCGCGAGGAAGGAACCGGCTATTCCGAACGCTCGAGCTCGACGCTCGGCGAGATTCTGCTCTACCAGGCAGTGCTGCTCGACAACGGTATGGTGGTTCGCCTCGCGCAGGAGCAGGACGGCGTGCTCGCCATCCTGGTCTCGTTTGCCGTGCCGCTGCTCGTCCTCGCGGCGATTCTGCTTGTGGTCTCGTTTTTCGTCGCGCGTCGCGCCGCGCACGGGATTATCGCGCCGCTGCTCGAGGTCGACCTCGACCACCCCAAGCACAACGCCGAGAAGATGTATTCGGAGATGACGCCGATGCTCGATCGCATTGAGAGCCAGCGCCAGGAGCTCAAGCAACAGATGCGCGTGCTCGCCGACAATGACCGCATGCGCCGCGAGTTCACCGCGAACATCACGCATGAGCTGAAGACCCCGCTCACCACGATTTCCGGATACGCCGAGCTCATCGCGAGCGGCATGGTTGCCAACGAGGAGGACCTGCAAGACTTCGGCCATCGCATCCATAAGGAGGCGGGACGGCTCACTGCGCTCGTCAACGATATTCTCACCCTCTCCAATCTCGACGAGGCTGAGCGCTCCGATTCCGATACCTCTGCCGCGGTGCTGGGTTCGACCGAGCCGGTCGATTTCCCGCGCATGCTCGAGTCCATCCGACAGCGCCTGGAGCAGCTTGCGCGCGGAAACGACGTGAGCTTCGTGATGGATGTGAAGCCCGCCGTGGTGACGGGCGTACCGCGGCTGCTCGACGAGCTCGCCTACAACCTGGCGAGCAACGCAATCCGTTACAACCAGCCGGGCGGCACGGTGACGCTTGCCTGCGGCACGGACGAAGAAGACCGACCCTACCTTCAGGTCATAGATACGGGCATCGGCATCGCGCCCGAGGAGCAGCCCAAGGTGTTCGAACGGTTCTATCGGGTGGATAAGAGCCGCTCGAAGGCGCGTGGGGGCACGGGCTTGGGGCTTGCGATCGTGAAGCATGCTGCGGTGTTCCACGGCGCGAGCATCGACTTGGCGAGCGACCTGGGGCTAGGTACCTGCATCACCGTGACGTTTCCCAAGCAGGAGGTACAATTACCATAGGGAACGGCCCTCCCGTTCTCGCGCCATCATGCAGGGATTCGTACGTGGGGAGCCGTCATGACGCTCGAGATCAAGACGAGTATCGATTTCGCGGGATGCAAAGCGGACGCCTTCGAGGTGCGGCGCATCGTCTTCATGGAAGAGCAGGGATACGAGAATGAATTCGAAGCGATTGATGACGATCTCCGCTGCATCCATGTGACGGGCTATGCGCATGGTGGGCTCGTGGGTTGTGCCCGGGTGTTTCCCGAGGAGCTGGAGCGCACGTTGAGCCCGGAGGTGCCGCAGTCGCCCGCGTGCGCGTTCGATGAGCAGGTCGATGCGAGCCGAACCTACCTCATGGGGCGCGTGGCGGTGGTTGCATCGGCGCGTCGACAGGGGTTCGCTCTCGCGCTCGCGCGGGCGGCAGAGGAGGCGGCGCGCACAGCCGGTGCCCAGCTCATGAAGCTCCATGCGCAAGAATACATCCGCGGCATGTACGAGCAGCTTGGGTACGAGGCGATCCGTGACGTCGATTATGAGGACGAGGGCCAGCCGCACGTGTGGATGGCGAAGCTGCTGTAACCGTTCGAGACAACTGCGCCTGGGACAACCGGCATCTCGGTGGATGCTTGTTCGCTGCGCGTAGATACCAGGTTGTGCGCCCGCGTACGTCGCCGGCATCGAATGCCGTGAGCGGCGTTCGCCAATCCGGTGAATCTCACGAGCAGTGCATATCTGCGCGCGAATGGGTTATAAAATCTAAGTCTGAATATAGCAGGTTCGCTCCCGCGGCGTCGTGACCGCGGGCGAACACGGCGCCATTTGAAAGGAACGACCCTCGTATGCGCAAGTTCAAAACCGAAAGCAAGAAGCTCCTCGACCTCATGATCAATTCGATCTACACCAACAAGGAGATCTTCCTGCGCGAGCTCATCTCGAACGCCTCCGACGCGGTGGATAAACTCAACTTCAAGAGCCTCACGAACGACGATATGCATGTTGAGCAGGGCGACCTTGCCATTCGCGTGAGCTTCGACCGCGACGCGCGCACGATCACCGTTTCGGACAACGGTATCGGCATGACGGCCGACGAGCTCGAGCGCAACCTCGGCACTATCGCGCATTCCGGTAGCCAGGAGTTCAAGACCGAGAACGCCGAGCACCAGGGCGACGCCGTGGATATCATCGGCCAGTTCGGCGTGGGCTTCTATTCCGCATTCATGGTCGCGAAGCGCGTGCAGGTAGTGAGCCGCGCCTATGGCGAGGATGGGGCACATGTGTGGGAATCCGACGGTCTCGAGGGCTACACCATCGAGCCCGGCGAGCGTGCGGGGCACGGTACCGACGTGATCCTCACGCTCCGCGACAACGAGCCGGCAAAGCCTACGCAGCCCGGCGAGCCCGCCGAACCCGGCGAGAACTACGACCGCTACCTTTCCGAGTGGGCGCTCAAGGACCTCATCAAGCGCTACAGCAACTACGTGCGCTACCCCATTCAGATGATGGTCACGAAGAGCCGCCAGAAGCCGAAGCCCGAGGACGCGGGCGACGATTATCAGCCCGAATACGAGGACTATCGGGAGCTCGAGACCATCAACTCCATGACGCCCATCTGGAAGAAGCGCGCGGGCGACGTGAGCAAGGAGGACTACAGCGAGTTCTACAAGAGCACGTTCCACGATTTCGAGAATCCGGCACGTACCATCTCCTTCCATGCGGAGGGCGCGCTCGAGTACGACGCCCTGCTTTTCGTGCCCAGCCGTGCGCCCTTCGACCTCTACAGCAAGGATTACGAGAAGGGCCTCGCGCTCTACAGCTCGAACGTGATGATCATGGAAAAGTGCGCCGACCTGCTGCCGGATTACTACAACTTCGTGCGCGGCGTCGTGGACTCCGAGGACGTGTCGCTCAACATCTCGCGCGAGACGCTGCAGCACGATCGCCAGCTCCACGCCATCGCGAAGCGCATCGAGAAGAAGGTCACCTCCGAGCTCGAGGCGATGCGCGATGATGATCGCGCGGCCTACGAGTCGTTCTTCGAGAATTTCGGCCGCGGTCTGAAGTTCGGCATCTACAACAGCTACGGTGCGAAGGCGAGCGAGCTTGCCGACCTACTGCTCTTCTGGAGCGCACAGGAGCAGAAGATGGTCACGCTCGCGGAGTACGCGAAGGCGATGCCCGAAGACCAGAAGGCCATCTACTACGCGGCTGGCGATGACCGCGAGCGCTTGAGCAAGATGCCTGTGGTGACGGGCGTGCTTGCGCGTGGCTACGACGTGCTGCTCTGCACGCAGGACGTGGACGAGTTCACGTTCCAGGCCATGCGCGAGTATGTGGCGAAGGATATGCCGAAGGTCTACGACGACGAGGCGGCGCGCGAGGCCGCGGCGAAGGCTGTGGCCGACGGCGCCGAGCCCGAGCTCGAAGACCGCCATCTGGAGCTCAAGAACGTCGCAACCGGCGACCTCGATCTTGCGAGCGAGGACGAGAAGAAGCAGGCGGAAGAAGCTACCAAGGAGCACGAGGCGCTGTTCAACGCCATGAAGGAGGCGCTCGGCGACAAGGTTGAGAAGGTCTCCGTCTCTTCGCGCCTGGTAGGCGAAGATGCGTCCCCGGCGTGCATTACGACGGAAGGACCGCTTTCGCTCGAGATGGAGAAGGTGTTGAAGCGCGGACCTGAAGGCGATATCGAGGGTCTGCCCAAGACGCAGCGCGTGCTCGAGCTCAATGCCCAGCATCCGGTGTTTGCCAAGCTCGTGGCTGCCCAGGAGGCGGGAGAGATCGAGAAGCTCGGGCTCTATGCCGGCTTGCTGTATGACCAGGCGCTGCTGGTGGAGGGCATCTTGCCCGAAGATCCGGTGGCTTTCGCGACAAGCATCTGCGCGCTGATGTAGAGCGCTTGGTCGCGCTGAGCAAAACAGCCTCTCTCATTCGCACGTAAACAGTCCTCAGAAAAAGCCCCGAGAGGGGCTTTTTCTTTCAGGGTCGCGCCGGATGAAGGGTCGGGCGTTTTGCTCGGCTTGGGCGGCGGCTACGCCACCGTGCTTCCGGTGCGAAGGGGAGGTTGCTCAGCTCGTCGCGTGACAGCCGTGCCAGGGGAAACCGTCACGGTTCGCCACCGTGACAGCGGTGCCAGGGGAAACTGTCATGGTTCATGTGTTTTCGTACGTTAGCGATCGGAAGCCGGGGAGAAGGGGAGGATGTTCAGCGCGTCGCGCGCTTCGTCCCAGGCGTGCATGAGATTCGCCTTCTGGTCGTTTGAGCGATTGCAGGGCGATGCGGTGGAGTCGGGGAGGCTGAATCTCGGTGTCGGGGGGAAGGAGATCCAGGTTGCACGGGAGGAAAGATGCTGCTGAGAACCCGTGCTAGCTGCGTTTCTAGAGGAATGCATCACGAGCCTCCCCGCTCATCCACCTACATATGGGTTCGCCCAAGTGCTGCTCTTGGACGACCTGGCCTTATTATGTCCGGTGCGCACGGGGAATGACATAAGATGCGCTTAAGGTGTCTTGCGTTAATCATGACGCTGAAGAACGCGCAGGTAAAGCGCATATTTCGGCGACATGCGGAAGCGTCTGGCGGCGAATCTTAAGTATTTGGACAACGGCCGGACACACTTTCTCGTCAGCGGACGACGGGGATTTCATTGTGCAAGCGTCCGGCATGTGCCGACTCAACGCGGCGAACTATTTCACGGCGGCGGATTTCACCTGTTCGACCACGCGTTCCATGGTCTCATCGATGCGGTCGCGCTTGAGCTCGCACTCCCAGATGGTGATCGCGGTCCATCCGAGTTCTTCGAGCTCGGCGATGGCTCGGCGGTCGCGCTCGACGTTGCGGCGGAACTTCGCCTCCCAAAACTCGGTGTTTCGCTTGGGAACCGAAGGGTTGCAGTGCGGACAGCGGTGCCAGAAGCAGCCGTTTACGAAAATCGCGACTTTGCGGCCGGGGAAGGCGATGTCCGGCCTGCCGGGCGCCTTCTTCCACTGCAGGCGGTAGCCGGTGAGCCCCGCCTCGCGCAGGCGCTGACGTACGAGCATCTCGGGCTTGGTGTTCTGGCGCTTGTTGCCCTGCATGGAGTGGCGGCTGTCATGGCGGCGCTTCGCGAGGGCTTGCAGGTCGTCGGTCGTTTTGGCATGCGCGAGGGTACGCACGAGCTCGCGGTCGGCGGGCATCCACTCGAGCTTGGCAAGAGAGGTGCGCTCGACCCAGCGGATATCGAGCTGCCGATCGCTCTTCTTCGGCTTACCCTCCTCGATGCTGCACAGAAAGCACTCCATGGAGAGGTGAAAATCTGGGTAGTCGTATTCGACAGAGTAGAAATCGCGGAGGTCGGTGATGCGCACCTTGAGCTCTTCGGCAAGCTCGCGACGGCATGCTTCTTTGGGGGTCTCGCCGCGCTCGACCTTGCCGCCGGGGAACTCCCAGAGTCCCTTCATGTCGCCGTAGCCGCGCTGTACGGCAAGGACGCGGCCGGAGTCTGCACCGTCTTCCTGCTCGCATATGATGCCTGCCGCCACGCGTACTGTCTTCACGAAGCTCCTTTGGTAGTCCGTTTTCCGCTTATCGTATCACGCGGAATCACCCCGGGACTCTTCTGGCTGGATTCGTTTGTAAAATTACCCCAGGGGTTTCTCGACAAAGGGGTGCGTCATGTTAAATAACCCCAGGGGTTTTTTAACATAGCATGATAGACGCGCTTACGATAGCAGTTGTCACGCCATGTTAAAAAACCCCTGGGGTTATTTAACATGCCGAAAAACCCCTGGGGTACTTTTGCAAACCTTACAAAACTGCAAGGCAAGCGTAAGGTAAATCGATGGCTCTGCGCGACGCCTCCTGCGAGGATATGCTCAGGAGGTGGTTCGGATGAAGACCACAAGCAGCAAGATGATCGAGAAGCCAACGTTAGGCGCTGCATGCACCCTTGCGGCGGGGCCGAAGCTCGCGTATGCAAGCCCGTATGACCGCATGCCCGAGCGGAAGCCGAAGAATCCGGTAGCGCGCGCGGGCATGTCGGTTGCCGAGACAGTCATCTGGCTCGTCATCATGGCGGCGCTCTCCATCGGTATGATTGTTCTGTTGTGGAACGTCTCCCGCTAAGCGCGTAATGTCCCAAAATGCTCCTGTCCCTTTTTGGGACATGAATGAAAGGATCGATCATGGCAAGCATTCCCTCTGAGGCGCAGCACTTTGCCTTCGGCGGCGCCGCGGCGGCGCAAGCAGTACCTTCTTCCACGCCCGCTGGCGCTTCGGCTGCACCCACGGTGCTCGACGTGCGCCACATCGAGAAGGTCTACGGCAGCCGCAATAACGTCACGCATGCCCTGCGCGATGTATCGTTCACGGTGGCGAAGGGCGACTTCGTGGGCATCATGGGCGCCTCGGGATCCGGCAAGTCGACGCTACTCAACTGCGTGTCGACCATCGACAAGGTCACGGGCGGCAGCGTGCTCGTCAACGGCGAGGACGTTACGCGCTTGAAGGCGCAGAAGCTTACGAAGTTCCGTCGCGAGCAGCTCGGCTTCATCTTCCAGGATTCGAACCTGCTCGACACGCTCACCGCACGTGAGAACATCGCACTGCCGCTCACCATCAGCCGCACGCCGGCCAAGGAGACGCTCGCCCGCGTCACGGATGTCGCGTGCCGCTTAGGCATCCAGGAGACGCTCGACAAGTATCCCTACCAGCTTTCGGGCGGTCAGCAGCAACGCGTGGCGGCGGCGCGAGCACTCGTCACGGATCCGGCCATCATCATGGCCGACGAGCCCACAGGCGCACTCGACTCCAAGAATGCCCGTCTTCTGCTCGAGAGCTTCGAGACCATGAACCGCAGCTACCAGGCGACCGTGCTTATGGTCACGCACGATAGCTTCGCGGCGAGCTACACGCACCGCGTGCTCTTCATCCGCGACGGCCGCATCTTCACCGAGCTCCGCCGCGGAGATACGAGCCGCCAGGAGTTCTTCGACCGTATCATGGGCATCGTGGCCATGATGGGCGGGGAGGGTTCCGATGCTCTGTAAGATAGCGCTCGGAAACGTGCGGCGTGCGGGCAAGGACTACCTCGTCTATCTGCTCACGCTCACGTTGGCCGTCACGGTGTTCTACGCGTTCAATACCATCTCCGTCCAAGTGGACATCGCGGGCGTTACCGCGCAGAACGCGGGCATGGGCGAGACCCTCGGCGGTGTCATCTCTTGGCTCACGGTCTTTTTGGGCTTCGTGATGGGCTTTCTCATGGTGTACGCGAACAACTTCATCATGAAGCGCCGCAAGAAGGAATTCGGCCTGTACCAGGTACTCGGTATGAGCCGCTGGCAGGTGGCGCGCATCATGGCCATGGAGACGTTCTTCGTGTCGCTCGCCGCTCTCGTGCTGGGCGTAGTGCTCGGCTTGGGGCTTTCCTGGCTTATGGTGTTTTTCACCGCGAGTATTTTCAAGACGCAGATCGCGGACTTCCACTTCTTCTTCTCGCTGGGTGCCTTCATGCTCACCGTCGGTTGCCTCGTGGCGATCTTCCTCGTGACGCTCGTCTTCAACCTGCGCGTGGTGGCGCGGGCGAAGATTATCGACCTCATGAGTGCTAGCCGCAAAAACGAGACGGTGCACGTGCGCAACCCGTGGCTTTCCGCCGTGGTCTTCGTGGTGGGCGCGGCTGCTATCGGCATTGCCTATGCGCGGCTTCTGCACGACGGCTTGCCCTACGACGGCTCGCCGGACGGCATGACGAACTTCCTCATCACGACCGTCACCGTCGTGGTAGGCACGATTCTGTTCTTCTTCGGTCTCTCAGGCTTTTTGCTCAAGGCGCTCCAGGCGGCACGCGGACTCTATTGGCGCGGCCTCAACATGGTGACGCTTCGCCAGCTTGCGGCCAAGGTGAACACCGTGAGCTTCTCGATGGCCATGATTGCGATGATCCTGTTCCTGGCCATCACGTCGGTCACGACGGGTATGTCGCTTGCCGGCGTGATGAACGAGAACGTTGAGCACGGTACGCCGGCGGATTATTCGCGCATCATCACATATATCGGCGAGCAGTCTGCGGCGGAGCTGAACGCGTCGAGCGAGCAGAACGGCTCGGGTACGCGGTACGCCGTGACGCGCGAGCCAGTCGACGTGCTCAAGGCGAGCGCACTTGATACTGTTGACCCCGATAGCGCAGACGCGCGCCCGTTCGACCTGGCATCGATTATCGGTCGCTCCGTTCAGGTTGATGTGTACGACTCCACGCCGCTGGGGGAGAGCGTACCGCTTGTGACGCTCAATGCCCTCTGCGAAGCGGTGGACATGCCGCTGCCTGCGGGCACGGAGACGGCCGACATGACGAGCTTTGGGCTCGGTATCATGAAGGAGAGCGACTACAATCGCTACCTGCGGTTCCGCGGGTTCGATGAGATCGACCTTGGTGAGGACGGTTACCTCATCACGTCCGACATGGGTGCGACGGTGAACGATGTCTACAACGCCGCCATGGCGAAGGGCGTGACGATCGATATTGCTGGGCGCGAGCTCTATCCGGCTGCCGATGCGGTCGATTACGAGGCGAGTGTGTTCCAGAACGCGATGTTCGGTATGAACTCCGGCTTCGTCGTGGTGCCCGATGAGCTTGTGGACGAGGCGGGGCTGCCGCTCTACTACGGTTACTTCCTGGGCGACTATGCCGAGGGTGTCTCGACCGAAGAGGGCGACGCCTATGTGGACGCGTATCGCCGCTACGGCGACCTCACGGATAGCGACGGCTCGATCGTGGCGCTGTGGGGCATGGAGGCCACGCGCACCACGACGTACGAGAGCGTGGATTCCATGAACGGCCTCATCTCCTACCTCGCCATCTACATCGGATTCGTGCTTGTGGTGGCGTGCGCTGCGATCCTCACGATCCAGCAGCTTTCGGGCGTGGCCGATGCGAGCGGGAATTTCCGCATCCTCTCCGAGCTGGGCACCGAGCGGCGCGACATCGCGCATTCCGTGCTCGCGCAGCAGACGGTGTTCTTCGTGTTCCCGCTCGTGCTGGGCATCGCGCACTCGTGCGTGGCACTTTCGGTAATCATCGACCTCGTCGAGCTCTTCGGCGGCTTCTCAATTGGTGGGGCAGTGGGCTTCACGGCGCTCATCTTCGTGGTGGCCTATGGCGGGTACTTCTTCGTGACCTACCTCATGAGCAAGGGCATCGTCCACGACGCAACCCTCACCCGCCGCTCCCTCTGACATTGGGGCAGTCCCCAATGTCATGACATTTGGGACAGGCGTCGACACGACCAACCATTGCAACCATTGGGGACGGGGGTTATTGGCTGACCGCACCAGCCAATAACCCCCGTCCCCTTTGGCTGGTGACCTCCGTCCCCTTTGGCTGGTGAAAAAAGCCCGTGCCGGGGAGAGGCACGGGCTTTCGTTGCATCTGCCAAAAGGGACTGTCCCCTTTGGCGCCTTTGGCAGGCGATTAGGCTGAGGCGGCGTAGGGGCGGCGCGGCCAGGATTGGTGCGTCGAGGAAACGGGTTCCCCGGCCTCGAGCTTGCGCATGAACGCTTGGTAGGCACGACGCAGGTTGGTGCGTTGATCTTCGGAGCGCTTGCGTGGCGTGCGCAGCGAGGTGATGCTGCCGCATGTTCGGCGGCGCTTGGGCGTGCTCGCGGTAGTCTGCTTGGACGTGTGCATACGATATGCTCCTCTTCTGCGTTGCCGGGCGCGGTGTGCGCCGTGGCGTTCGAGCCCGACGGTCGTGTATCGAATGCCACTAGGTATGTACCACGCGCCGCGCCCGCTATGCATCCTCCATGCCGAACACATGAGCTCAATTTCCACCGGGGAGCAGGTAATACGCTTCAATCAGGTTGGGTGTTATCACTTGGTGAGATATGAGGTCGCCACGCGGCAGGCATGGCGGAAGATGAGCCAGCCTGCCACCGCGCCCACGATTCCGACGCCGAGGTTCCACGCGATTCCCGCCACGACGCCAAGGTTGAGCGAGATTACGAAGCTCAGCGCGCCGCCGCCGAATGCGAGCACCATGCCGCCGAGCACGACGATCATGATGGGGAAGCCACGCTTCACGACGTCGTTCGGCGTCGTCCATGAGAAGTTGGGCTTGCGGACGTCGCTTGAGAGGCCGATGTTCACCATGAGGAAGAACCCGCCGAAACCGGTGATGAGCACGCAGGCGGCACCAAGAGCGTCGACCTGCCCGCTCGCGAAGAGCACGAGCGCGCTCACCGCAATGGTGGCAGCGACGGGCACGGCGTTCGACGCGAGCTTGGCGCCAAGGATCACGCGCTGGGGTAGCGGGGCAGTCGCGCAGATCCACGAGCTCTTGCCCTCGATGGAGATGGAGCACGCGGCGCTCGGACACATGATCGCGCAGAAGACGAAGAACCAGGGAAGGAGGTTCACCGCGAAGCCCGCGATGGCGTCGTATTCCGCAGCGCCGATTTCCACGCCGTCTACCGCGCCGGAGAGCAGGATTTCTTTGAGGCCAATGACGCTGAGCGCAACGGCGATGACGAGCATGAACAGATAGCCGAACAGGCAGTTGAACGCATATGAGGGGATGCCTAGCAGCGTGCGGTACTCTTTGAGCACAAGCGCTTTGAACGGGGTGCCGGCGCGCTCGGTGCGGGCGCGAAGTTCGCCTGTGGTGAGGGCTCGGGCGCGCACGCGGGCGGTGAGCGCCGCGTTGATGGCGAGGTAGTTGCGCTGCATGATCTCGAGCGCCAGCGCGGGTACGGCGATAGAGGCGGCAGTGAACGCTCCCAGCCCCAGCACCGAGCCTTCGACCACGGCGCTTCCCATCCAGCTGGCGGGCGGCCATCCGAGGTTCAAAAGCCCGCTTATCGCAGCAAGTCCGCCTGCAAGCTGCTCCGCCGAGGCATCGCCCTTGTTTGCGCCCGCGCTGAACGAGTATCCATACACTACGACCATGATCGCCGTGAATGCGATAAGCGAGATGACGATGTACACGAGGTTCGTATGGCGGAAGCGCGAGGCAAGCGCGCTCACGCCAAACGCGAGGAACGTCGCGAGCGCCGTGGGGATGGCGGGCGCGAGCAGGACGCTCAACACCGCGCACACGACAGCCCAGGGAGAGAACGAGGCAAACACAAGGTAGACCGCCCAGAGTGGCACTGAGGCGATGGCTCCTATGAGCGTGGCGCTCGCATAGAGCGCCGTCACGCGCGAAGCCACCACGGTGCGGCGCGGCACGGGCAGCGACATGACGAGGTCGAAATCCGCCAGGCCGAAGAGTGTGCCGTTCGCCTTAAGGAACGTAAAGAGGACGCCGGCGAGGGCGCTGAGCGCGACGGCGAAGGCGGGGATGGCCGCCTCGAGGCCGAAGCTTATGAGCGTGATGCCAAGAAGTACCAGATAAAGCGCTGCAAGGCCGACGAGGGCGATGCCGGCGAGTACGGTGAGCGCGGTGCTGAAGCGGCGCTTGTGCGGCATGAGCGAGCATGCGAGCGCATGGAGCTGCACCCGCATCAAGATGAGGAAACTTCGCATGACAGCCTCCTAGCGTTGCTCGCTGCTGGTGGAAGGTGCCGGGTTGGCACCGGTGCGATCGGCTTCTTCAGCAAGCTCGAGGAAGACCTCTTCGAGGGTGTCGTCACCGCGCACCTCGTCGGTTGTTCCTGCGGCGACGATTTCGCCTTTGCGGATGATGGCGACCTTGTTGCAGAGTTTTTCGACCACCTCGAGCACATGCGAGGAGAAGAAGACTGCGCCGCCGCGCTCTGCCAGCTCGTGCAGCATGGTCTTGAGCTCGTGGGATGCGAGCGGGTCAAGGCCGACGAAGGGCTCGTCGAGTACGAGGAGCTTGGGCTCGTGCAAAAGCGCGCCAATCACGACGAGCTTCTGCCGCATGCCGTGGCTGTAACTTGCGATGGGGCTCGCGAGCGCATCAGTGAGCTCGAGGCGACCGGCGAGCGATTCGATGCGTGTCTGGCGGTCGTGGGCGGGCACCTCAAAGATATCCGCGATGAACGTGAGGTACTGAAGGCCGGTCATGAACTCGTAGACGTCGGGGTTGTCCGGCACATAGGCGATGAGGCGCTTCGCAGCGACGGGGTCGGCTGTGATGTCGATGCCGGCGACGTGGATGCTGCCCTGGTTGAACGGCTGCACGCCCACGATTGAGCGGATGAGCGTGGTCTTGCCGGCGCCGTTGTGGCCGATGAATCCATAGATGTCACCGGGTTCCACGGTGAGGGAGAGGTCGCGTACGGCGATGGTGTCGCCATAGCGCTTCTGGTAATGGGAGATGTCGAGAATGGCTTCGACCATGATGATGGCTCCTTCGGGGGAATGATAGAAACCAGACAGGCTGCCTTTTACGAGCAACCCTCTCTCACGGCATCGACTGTTTTCGACAGATTTTCAGCCTGGAAGACCAATTCTGTCGAAAAACGTCGATATAGCGGAGCATGGTGGGGGCGATGCAACTAACCTGTCAGCTATTCTTCTCGTTTTCGGAAGATTGCTTGCTCTGCTTCGGCAGGCGACCGGCGCGCTTCAGGGCATCGCGCAGAATCCACTCCACCTGGCTATTCGCGCTGCGCATCTCGTCATCTGCCCAGCGTTGGATAGCCTTCCAGATCTCGGGGTCGATGCGAAGTGGATATTGCTTGCGTGCCATGGTGGTCACCTGCTGCTGAGAGTCGGGCGTGACAGTTTCCCCGGAGGAAACTGTCATCTTTTGGAGGCGTGGGCCGGAAGTTTTCTCCTCCGGCTCACTGCCATCCAGCCCTAGAGACTAGTAAAGAGATCCTGTATTCACGATGGGCTTCGCTTCGCTCTCGCCGCAGAGCACCACCATGAGGTTCGATGCCATCTGCGCCTTGCGCTCCTCGTCAAGCTCGATTTTGCCGTGCTGGCCGAGCTCATCCACAGCCATCTCGACCATGGTGACGGCGCCCTCGACGATCTTCTTGCGCGCAGCGATGACGGCTTCTGCTTGCTGGCGGCGGAGCATCGCCTGAGCGATCTCGGGCGCGTAGGCGAGGTGCGTGAGACGCGCGTCGTCCACGGCGATTCCGGCGGGCGCGAGGCGCTGCGTGAGCTCGTGCTTGAGCGCGGTCGAGACGTCCTCGATGTTCGAGCGCAGCGTGATGGCGTCCATGGAGTCCGAGCTGTCTTCCGCGTGGTCGTACGCGTAGATGCTCGCCACGTGGCGGAGCGCCGTCTCGGCCTGCGTGGCCACGAACTGCTCGTAGTTATCTACGTCGAAGAGCGCTTTGGCAGTGTCGGCCACGTGCCACACCACGACGTTGGCGATCTCGATGGGGTTGCCCATCTTGTCGTTCACCTTCAAGATTTCGCCGTTCAAGGTGCGGGCGCGGACGGAGATCTTGGTGGAGAGGCCGCTCGCCGCCTTGGACGCGGCAGAGATTTGCTTGCCCAGCGAAAGGCCGGACTTGCTGAGCACTTCGGCAGTAGCATCCTCGGCGGAGGAGCTGCTGCCCATGGAACGGCTATAGAACGGGTTCGCCCAACGGAAGCCCTCGTCGCGCACGGTGCCCTTGTAGTCGCCGAAGAGGATGCACACGCGCGCTTGGCCGGGCTGCAGGGTGAAGAAGCCGGAGACGGGGATCCAGATCAGGCAGAACGCGGCGATGCTGAGGCCGAGTCCCCAACCCGCGAGGGGGTTCATGGGCAGGCCGGCTTCATCGGTGTTCACGAGACTGATGATACTGAGGACGAATGCAGCGATGATGACGATGAACGCCGCGATGCACGCGACGAGCATGCCCCAACCCGATGCGGCTTTGATCTTCTTCTCTACGCTCATTGCGGTTCCTTTCGAGATGCGCCGGCGTGCATTCCCGCGTCGGCGGTGCCCCGGTTTCCTTCGGGGGGGGGCAGCTCCCCGATCAAGCTTCCGTGCTTGCTTGATGATGCCATTGTGATATCACATTACTATCATGTCAACAACCGTTCGCCGAATCGGTGAACGGTCTGACATGGGGGCGACCCCGTCATTGAGCTCCGCTCATGGGAGTCCCGCCATTGGGGACGGGGGTTATTGGCTGGGCGGCGGAAGAAGCGGCACCGAAACTGCCC
>UPXY01000028.1 GCA_900538305.1 uncultured Collinsella sp. | reverse complement strand
GACATCCTCGATGCGCAGGTTGATGCCCGCGACCTCGAGTCCGGTCATCTCGTCCAGACGCGCCGTCACGCGCTCCTTCACGTCCTCGAAGATGTCCGGCGCGTAGCAACCGTACTCGATGATCACCGAGATGTTGATGATCATGCGGTTGTCGTCCGTGACCTCGACCGTCACGCCCTTGGTAAGGTTCTCGGCACCAAGCTGCTCCTGGAAGAAGTGGACGAGGTTGCCCTTCATGCCCAGCACGTGAGGCACCTCGCGCGTCGCCATAGCGACGATTTTCTCGATCACGCCGTTGGAATAGGTGAGCGAATCGTCCGTCTCATCGTCATACTCGTCGGCGTCGGTTGCATCGTCTTTGCCGGTGGCAGCCTCATCGGAGCACGCAGGCGCGGCGGCGAGAGCCTCCCCCGTCGCCTCATCCGCACTGACCCCCTCCACGGGAGCCTCGGCCACAGCCTCTTCGACCTGCTCGACCACGTTGTTCTCGAGTTCCTCTGCCATGATGCCACCTCTCATAGAAACCGAAAAGCTGTAACCTCCGCCGCAATTCGTCGGCGCGCCTTAGGAATTCCGCCTGCTGAAAAGGCGGCTAAAGAAGTTCACGATACCGTTATCACCGTCGCGAATCTGCCCGATCATCGCGCCCACGACCACGAAGACCGCGATGACGATGGTGCTCCACAACCCGATGGTGAGGATGAGAATCGCGAGCACGAGTCCGATGAACCCGTATCCCACAGTATAGGGATGATTGCCCGCATAGACCCATGCCGCCGCGCCGAGCCCCTGAATGAAGCCCATGGCGCCCTCGAGGTCCTCACGCGTGATGCGCTTCTTGCGCTCTTTGCGCGAACGCTTGCCGCTGGCAGACGCATCCGCATGCGCCGACGGCTCCGCACCCTCGAGACGCTCTTCTTCGGGCGCGGCATCGCCCTGCTCGACCACGAGCTTGGGAGCGACTCCTTCACTAGCCTTGGTCATGTGCGACCTCCTTGGAAATCGTCGTGGTCTTGCTTGGGAGGAACCGAATCTGCGCCATCACGCCCTCGGCTCCGAGCATGCGGTTGCACGCCTCTTCGACATGCAGTTGAATGCGCTTGCCCAGGCTTTCCAAGCCGACCTCGCTGAATGCGATAAGCTCGAGCGTTACCCGGACCTGCGATGCGTCGCGACCCACCACGCGGCTCGAGACACGCTCGACGAGCACGTCCTCCTCTTGGGCGGCGGCACGGGCAACGGAGGTAATCGCCGTAAGGCGAACCTCGATGTTGGGATTGCCCGCCGGATGCACGCTCACGGGAGGCCGGCGTTCAACGAGCGTGACGACGACCGTCGCAAGCACACCGATCGCAAGCAGGATAAGGCATACGATAAGCACGATGCGCCCTGCCGAATGCTCGAGCAGCTCAGAAATCCGCTCGCGTGTATCGTCCGCACCGAACTGCAGGCACGCGAAGCCGCCCACCACCACCACAGCGGCAAGCAGATACACGATTGCGCAGATCTTCTTCAGCGTCCGCATGGCCCTCCTTTTGGACATCGTGCGAGATGAGCCCGTCCGCGTTCGGCAGCGCTCTTCCACACGATTATAAGCGAGGCCGAAGCAGACGACGACGCGCAGAGCCACCCTCTGCACGACGCCGACATTTTCCGCCAGATTACCGATGGCTTCTACCGAATGCCGGTGGGATATGTCGATGCCGCGGCGGAAGACGCGGGTGAAACGGCCAGCCCGATACGAAAAGAGGGCTCCCTTAGGAACCCTCTAGAAACAACGCGTTGATGCGCGGCTCGTCTACTCCTCTTCGAGAGCGGCGATGACCTCGTCGGTCATGTCCATGGTGTGGTACACATCCTGAACATCGTCGAGCTCCTCGAGGCGGTCGATGAGGCGCTGCACCTTCTTGGCATCCGCCGCGGAGACAGCCGTCGGCGTGGTGGGAACCATGGTGAGCTCGGAACCCTTGACCTCGATGCCCTGATCCTCGATGCCCTTGGACACGGCCATGAGCTCAGTGGGGTTCGTCCACACGACCCACTCCTCACCGGCGTCCTCGTAATCGTCGCCGCCAGCCTCGGCCACGGCCATCATGAACTCCTCCTCATCGCCGGCAGCGCCGTTGGCCATGAGGTTCTCCTTCTTGTCGTTCGGGTCGATGATCTCCTTGGCAACAACGATCTGACCCTTGCGCTCGAACTGGAACGCCACGGAACCGGTGGTGCCCAGGCTACCGCCGGAGTGGGAGAACGCGGAGCGAACGTCGGCAGCGGTACGGTTGCGGTTATCGGTGAGGCACTCAACGTACACGGCAACGCCCGCAGGACCGTAGCCTTCGTAAACGATGATCTCGTACACGGCGGCATCGGCGCCAGCACCGAACGCCTTGTCGATAGCGCTCTTGATCTTATCCTTCGGCATGGACTGCGCCTTGGCCTTGGCGACTGCCGCAGCGAGCGAGGCGTTGTTGTCGGGGTTGGGATCGTTGCCCAGGCGAGCGGCAACGGTGATGTTGCGGCTCAGCTTGGAGAAGAGCGCCGAGCGCTTAGCGTCCTGAGCGCCCTTGCGATGCTTAGTTGTTGCCCATTTAGAATGTCCGGACATACGAAACCCCTTCTATATCATTCTGGCTTTGCGCCTCTATGACCTAAACGACAGTATGATATACCGTCTTGGCCTGCAGGTACAGGCATTGTGTACGTAAAATTACCCCTGAGGTTTTTCGACATGCATGATGTCAAATCACCCCCAAGGGTTTTATCGTCCTACAGCGATTCGATGACGCGCGCGACCTCGTCGACGTAGTGCTCGCACTGCTCCATGGTGGGAGCCTCAACCATCACGCGAACGAGGGGCTCGGTGCCGCTGGCGCGGACGAGCGCGCGACCATCGCCCTCGAGCGCAGCCTCGACGTTCGCCGCCGCGGCCTTCACCCGCTCGTCCTCCATCACGGCATGCTTGTCCGCCACGCGCACGTTCTTCAGCAGCTGCGGATAGATGGTGAGCGGCTCCGCGAGCTCGGAGAGGGTCTTGCCCGTCTCGATCATCGTCTGCATGATGCGCAAGGACGTGTTCACACCGTCGCCCGTCGCGCTGTATTCCGAGAAGATGATGTGGCCGCTCTGCTCGCCACCGAGCGCATAGCCATGCTCGGCCATGCAGGCGCTCACGTACTTATCGCCCACGTCGGTTTTCTCGTAGTTGATACCCAGCTTGTCGAAAGCCTTGAAGAGACCGAGGTTGCTCATGACCGTCGCGACCACGGTGTTTCCGGCGAGCTTGCCCTCGCGCGCCAGATGGGCGCCGCACACGTACATGATCGTGTCGCCATCGCACACGTTGCCGTACTCGTCCACGGCAATGCAGCGATCCGCGTCGCCGTCGTAGGCGAAGCCTACATCGAGACCCTCCTCGCGGACGTACGCCTGCAGGCGCTCGATGTGCGTGGAGCCGCAGCCCTTGTTGATGTTGAAGCCGTCGGGCTCGTCCGAAATGGGGAACACCTCGGCGCCGAGCGCACGGAACACGCCGGGGGCAACGGGCGTGGACGCGCCGTTCGCGCAGTCGAGCGCGATGCGATAACCCTTGAGCGAGAAGTTCGCGGACGCGATGAGCGAGCCGATGTAGCGGTTGCGCCCCTCGATGTAGTCGATGGCGCGGCCGATCTGCTCGCCCGTGGCCAGCGGCACCTCGGTCTTGCCGTCGATGTAGTCCTCGACCTTCTGTAGGACCTCGGGGCTCATCTTGTAGCCGCCGGAATCGATGAGCTTGATACCGTTATCGTGATAGGGGTTGTGGCTCGCGGTGATCATGATGCCGCAGTCGAAGTCGCCGTGGCGCACCACATAGCTCACGGAGGGCGTCGTGGTCACGCGGAGCACGTACGCGTCGGCACCGCTCGAGACGAGGCCGGCAACAAGCGCGTTCTCGTACATGTAGCTCGAACGACGCGTGTCCTTGCCGATGACCACCTTCGCCTTGCGCTCCTGGCGAAGGCCATAGTACCAGCCCACGAACTTCCCGATCTTGAACGCGTGATCGACCGTGAGGCCAACATTCGCCTCGCCGCGGAAGCCGTCGGTGCCGAAGTATTTCATCATCGCTCCTTTGCGGAAGAAACCGGGATGCTGCTCCATGACCATGGTACGCTCGCGCCATGCCAGTCGGCCGTCTTACACGAGAACTACGGACAGCGCGACGGCCATGTAAATTTACCCCAGTGACTTTTTTACATGCGTTGGTAGCGTTTCCATGTAAAATTACCCCAGTGACTTTTTTACATGCTTTGACAGCCCCCTAGCTCAATAGCTTTTCGGCATGGCATGTAAAAAAGTCGCTGGGGTAGTTTTATATGCTACTTCACGTAGTCGCGCTGGGGACGGTTGGCGCGCAGCGCATAGACGATGAGCCCCGCGCCGATGAAGATGAGCGGGAGCGACAGCAGCTGCCCCATGGTAATAACGCCGCCGAAGAGGTACCCGAGCTGAGCGTCCGGCACGCGCACGAACTCCACGAGGAAGCGCACGATACCGTACCCGAGCACGAAGACGCCCATGAACGTACCCTGCGGCAGGGGTGGACGGCGCCGGCTCAGCACATAGAGAATCGTGAACAGCACGATCCCCTCGAGAAACGCCTCATACAGCTGGGAAGGGTGCCGCGGGATATCGCCCGCCGCGCCACCGAAGACCACGCCCCAGGGCAAGTCGGTGGGTTTGCCCCACAGCTCGCCGTTCACGAAGTTCGCGCAGCGGCCCAAACAGAGCGCGATGGGCACCCCGATGATCGCGAGATCGGCAACCGTCCACGCGGAAAGCTTGTAGACGCGGCACACGATGATGCCGCCGATGATGCCGCCCACGAGCCCGCCATGGAAGCTCATGCCTCCGTGGTTCGTCATGAAGATCTCGAGCGGATGCGTCCAGTAGAAGCCGTCGCCGTAAAAGATGACGTAAAACAGGCGCGCGCCCACCACGAGACCGATCACCGCGCCGAACACGACCATCATGAGGTCGTCGGCGGTGATGTTGAGCCCCCAGCGCCGCTGCGTTCGCCACATCATGACGCCGCAGAGCGCAGCGCCCACCACGTAGGCGATGCCGTACCAGTAGATGGTGATAGGGCCGACGGAAAGCGCGACCGGATCGAGGCTTTGATAGAGTTCTGTGAGCATGGACGGCTCCGACGCTGCTAGAACGGCGTGTACTCGTCGAAGAGGTCGGCCATGTCGCCGCCACCGAGGTCGTTCACCGCGACGACGCGCGTCACGCCGGGAACGTGCTCCTTCAAGATGCGCTCGATACCCATCGAGAGCGTGAGCTGGCTCATGGGGCAGCCCGCACAGTGGCCGAGCAGCTCGAGTGAGACGACGCCTTCGTCATCGACGCCCACATAGGCCATATCGCCGCCATCCGCCTGCAGGTTGGGACGAATCTGCTCGAGCACCTGCTTCAGAAGTTCTTCGTTCACTGCCATGAGGATTCCTTTCACACCCGCGCACAATCGGACGCGGGTACCTTGTACACCGAGATAACTGCACGCAGTATACCCGCATTTGCCGTCGCGCGCATCCCCGGGACGAGCGGGTTGTTCGCGGCGAGGCGTGCGGAGCGGCGCAGCAGGACGGTAGGAAACGCGATGTCCCAAAAAGGGACAGGTGCATATTGGGACATCTGCGCGGCAGGCGGCACTACCCGCTGCGTCGCGCCTCGTCCTCGATGTGGTATACCTCGAGCTCCCATTGCTTGCGACGGTTCTTCGCAACGGTGTCTAGAATGAGCCCCGTGCAGAGCGAGAGCGCACCGCAGAACACGAGCCCCACCGCAAGCACGGCAGACGGCAGCTTCGAGACGAATCCCGTCGCGGAGAACTCGACCACCACCGGCATCCCCACGACGAGTCCAAACAGCAGGAAAACGGACGCTACGAGCGCGAAGAACTTAAACGGGCGGCAATCTTTGAAAAGCGCGCCAATCGCCATAAGCACACGCAAGCCGTCGCTCACCGTCGAGAGCTTGGACGAACTGCCCTCCGGCCGATCGCGATAGGCGATGGGCACCTCGGCGATGCGCCAACCCATGTCAACGGCATGGATGGAGACCTCGCACTCGAGCTGGAACCCGCGCGAGACCACAGGAAACGTGCGGGCAAAAACCCTGCTGAACGCCCGGTACCCGCTCATGACATCGTGAAACGCGTAACCGTAGATTGCTCGGATGAGCCAGCGCACCAGATCGTTGCCGAACCCATGGAACGCGCGCCCGTTCTCGTGCGCATAGCTGCCATTCGAGAGGCGGTCGCCGACAGTCATGTCCGCCTCGTCCGCGAGCACGGGTGCCACGAGCGCGGGCGCGGCCTCTGCGGGATAGGTGTCGTCTCCATCAACGAGCAGGTAGCAATCCGCATCGATGTCGCGCAGCATCTGGCGCACCGTGACGCCCTTGCCCTGGCGCGGCTCGAAGCGCACGGTAGCCCCGTGCTCGCGGGCGATACGCGCGGTATCGTCTGAAGAGTTGTTATCGTACACATAGACCGCCGCATCGGGCAGCACACGGTGGAAATCGTCCACGACCTTCCCGATGGTGATCGCCTCGTTGTAGCACGGTATGAGCACCGCGACACGGGAACCATCGACGGAACGAACTGAGGGGGCGGCAGAGGCTGGTCGCTCGCGCGTACTGGCATCTGCGAGCACGGCAGCGTCCGCGCGGCCCGTCGCGCTGGCACCCGCAAGCGCCGCCGTGCCCGCAGGCGCTGTCGCGCCGGCTTCGCGCGCCGCCCCTCCCCCAGCTTTACCAGCGATCGCATGGTCGTATGCGTACATATCGAAAGCCTCCTTGTCGCTTCGAGCGAACAGCAGCGCGCACATGAACGGCGCCATGAGCGCCACCGGGTACGCGTAGCGGAAATATGTCGTGGCGTTGCACGGCCCCACGAGCGCCACCGCGAGCACCACCCAGGCGGCAGCGAGCATCGGGGCGAGCGGACGCACGCGGCGGGTCACGGCGTAGACCGTGACGAGCACGAGCATCCAGTCGTACAGCGCCGCCTGCATGGTGAGGGTGGTGAGGGGAAAGCGCTGGAAGAAGAGGCGGTACCCCGAGCACATGGCGTCGAGAGCGCGCGAGATCGGGTTCGCGGCGGGCGCGAAGTCGAAATAGGGCGCCACAGCCGAACTGAACCAGTCGGTCGTGGTGCTCGCCATCGCCACACCGCTGAAATACGAGGTGTAGCTCCACCCCGTCGCCTGTCCCGCATAGAAATAGCCATAGTAGTTCGCGGCGGTGGCCGAGAGGAAACAACCTGGGTCTTCCGCGAACCAGCGCGCCCACACGCGCCAGAAACGGGCGAGGTCTTCGCTCGTCGCCCCTTCCCGATAGGTCGCCTTCACCGGATCGGACTTGTCGGGATTGTAGATAGCTGCGAGCTCGTTCGCATCGAGCACGGAATCGACCGCGTGGAACTCCACCGACGTGACGAGCTCCGGTCGTTCACGCATGAAGCGGGAGATTTGCTGCACGGGAATCGAGAGCACCTCGCGCTTGCTCGCAGGCGAGATACCGAGCGCCGGGTAGACGATGCCCGAAAGCGCGCACGACACGAAGACCGCGACCATGAGGGCAACTGCCGGGTAGCGGCGCGTACCCGAGTGCTTCCTCACCAGCACCAGCGTCACCAGACACGCGAGCGCAACCGCGACGAGCATGCCGCTGCGCAGCAGTGCCGTGCCGAGGGCGGAAAGCAAAAGCGCCGTCACATGGCAGGACGGGAGGGCGGGATACGCCGGGCGCAGGCGATTCGCGAGCGCAGGCAAAGCGTCCTCCCCTGCGGCAAGCTTGGACAATCCGGTGCGCGGCCGGACGCGCCACACGATATAGACAAGCTCCATCGCGAACACGAGCAGCGCCGCCGCGAAGAGAACGTCCTTCGTTACGAGCACGCTGTAGTCCGAGAATGCCGGAACGAGCGCGATGAACGCGAGCGCGGCCAGGCGCACGCGCGGACCTGCACCCATGAGCACAAGCAGGCGCAGCGCCCACGCGATGGCCGTGATATCGAGTGTCCATTGGAGCAAGGCATACAGAAAGATGCCGGCGTTTTCGCTGCCGAAGAGCGCCATCCCTGCCTGCACGCACAAACCGACCATCGCGGTGTGGAGCGGCGGATGGTGCTGGGTGAGCAAAACGGCGGGATCGACGAGCTCGACCGAGGCGCTGATATGGTTGGGCAAACCGAACCACTGGAGTATCTGGGTGTTCGTGTCCCACATGAAGAGCGCGGGCGCATAGCCAATGAGCACCGGCAACCAAGCGATGGCGAGCATGATCGCGGGCGCAGCGAAGGGATGGCGGTCGAAGAGCGAGCACGTCCGTGCGACGATCCGAGCGAGGCGTCCGCCGAAGATGCTGCGACCGGTCGACGAAGCCGCTTCAGCATCCGATTCGTGGCTCGCGGCAGCAATATCGGCGACGCCCGACCCGCCTTCCGTGGCCGCGGCACCGACTTCCGCCGTCGCACCACGCCCCTCTATGGCACCAGAACGCGCCGCATCAAGCCATGCGAAGAGCATGCAGATGCCGCCACGTGCCAAAAGCAACCACGCGGAGAAGAAAAGCGCCGAACGAATGCCCGCGGAGATGCCGCCCGTCACGTAAGCGGCGCTCCCAGCCTCGTCGAAGCTCCTACCAAAAAGGAGCGCTGCAGCGAAGAGGCCGCCGATGACCCACGCCGCCGCGCCACCGGCCCGCCGCAAGCGTGCCCCACGCGCGCCGAACAGCCCGCAGAACGGACGATACAGCAAGACGGCTACAAACAGGGTATAGAGCGCCTCGTCGCGAGCAGGTAGCGAGCACAGCACCTCGGCCGCGAGGTAGGCCGCACCATGCAGATCGCCGAACAGCGCATGGACTTCGTCGAAGGAAGCTCCCGCGAGATCGACGCCGATGCCGAGCGCACACCATGCGGCAAGGAGACAAGCAATGCCGCGCTGCCGTGGACGCCCGAAAGGTATTTCGGACATAACCCCCCCCCGGTCGATCTTTCGCCTTGAAAGACAACCGAAACGGAATCAAGCCGGACATACACCCCGCACCCAGCGAGGCACCGCGTTAGGGTACCACGATTCCCTCCCGCCTGCGCGCCACCATCCAATGGAACGCAATCATCCCAAAAGGAACCTTTGTCACCTAATCGCTCGAAATATAAGAATAGATATCGCCGTTGTAATTTGTCTCGGTGTATTCGAACGGTACGAGCACGCCGTCGACGCGCGTATATGTACAGTGCGATACGCGAAACAGCGCGATATCGCCAGCCCGCAATAGTTCTCGCTGCTCGTCTGTAGGCAGTACCGCGCGGAACTCACTCCCCTGATAGATGCGCTGCAGCCCGAGCGAATCGACGAACGCGTAGAACGAATGGTCAAGACAGCGCACATCGATAGCCGGGATGATCGCCGCAGAGACATAGTTATAGCTGATGGCAATAGGTTCACCGTCACCCGTACGCAAGCGCGCGAAGTAGTGAATGAGATCATCGTCCGCAAGGCCAAGTTTCTCGGCGACGCTCGGAGCGTCCTCTCCGCGAATGACCTCATAGGAGAGCAGCTGGGATCCCGCCTTCTTACCGATGGCCTCCATGTCCTCGGTAAAGCTCCTTGAGCTATCTGAGGGCTTCACCACTTGCGCCGCCTTCACGAAGCTGCCCTTACCGGGAATGCGTTCGATGTAGCCTTCCTTCGAGAGATTCAGAAGCGCCTTGTTGACCGTCATCCGGGAGAACCCAAAGCGGCGACCGAGCTGTTCCTCGGTCATGATCTTGCTTCCAACCTTTAGCGAACCGTCCGCGATGCCGCCTTTGATGAACTCCTCAATCTGCCGATATTTCGCCGTCTGACCCATGGGGAGATCCTTTTTCCCGTTGCCCGGGACTCTATCGCTTGCGCGAGTTTCAAACCGTTTGCCGCTTTCAGTATACCGCTAGGGAAACATAACCGTAACTTTGTATATACATTTAGAAAAAACACAGGCAATATATCTATACTTTTTGTATCGTCTAACCTATTCGGAAGGAGTCCGCATGGTAGAGCTGCTACGAGTCGACGACCGCTTGCTCCACGGCCAAGTTGCCTACGCCTGGTCAAAGAGCTTGCCGATCAACCTTATCGTCATCGCGAACGACGAGGTATCCCAAGATAAAGCCGCAAAGGCGACGTTCGCCCTTGCAAAGCCCGCGGGAATGAATCTGGTTATCTCCACGGTTGAGAAAACCATCGCATTCCTCGGTTCAGAGAAAGCTCGAAATTACCGCGCGCTTGTGCTGGTAAACAATCTCGACGATGCCGCTGCAATCGCACGGTCAACGGAGGATATTTCGGCCATCAACGTCGGCGGCATGCGCGAACACGACGACTCAAAGCGTTACTTGCCCGCGGTTTGCCTCACCCCGCACGATACGGAAGTCATCGCCGCGCTCTCCCATGAGGGCTACGAGGTATATGCCCAACAGGTTCCCAGCGACACGAAGACCAAACTCGCCGGTCTTCTAGGGTAGGTGCCACGCAGGCGAGCAGCGGCTCGACCAGAGCAGGCGCTCTCCGTGTACCCCTCACCCTCTCTCAACGCATGTTGATCCATAGAAAGGAATGCACATGACCGTCTTTCAAGAGATACTCCTCGGTCTTGTAGCCGTGCTCGGTTGGTGCGAGTACGTCGACGGCATCAACAAATCAACGCGGCCCCTCGTTATGTGCACGCTCACCGGCCTCGTCCTCGGCGACCTTGCCCAGGGCGTCACTATCGGCGGAACGCTTGAACTCGCCACTATGGGCATGATGGGCATCGGCATATCGATTCCCATCAACATCACCATCGCCGGCGTCCTGGGCGCGGGCTTCGCCATCGCGGGCGGCCTTTCCGCCGAGGCTGCCGTGGCGCTCGCGATTCCCGTAGGTATCGTCTATCGCTTGCTCGAGCATCTCGCAACGACCGGATACGACCTCATCGCCGCCAAGATGCTCTTCACGCATCCCGAGCGCAACACGCCGCAGCGCGTCACCCAAGCCTTTTGGATCATCTTCGGGGCATCGTGCCTGTTCATGTTCCTGTCGGTCTTCCTGAGCCTGCTTATCGGTGCCGACGTGGTCGCGAACATCGCCAACGCCATCCCCGAGAACATCATGAACGCCATCGGCACAGGTACGAACCTGCTCGCCGCACTCGGCTTCGCCATGCTCTTCAACCTCACGCAGTCGCCGAAGACGCTCGCCTTCTTCTTCATCGGCTTCGTGCTCGCCTCATACCTCGGCATGCCCACAATGGGTATCGCCATCATCGGCGCAGGCGCGGCTGCAATCGCGTACTTCTTCTCCGATAACGGACAAACGGACGACACGGCGAGCGACGAGATCCTCGACGACTTCGACGCGCTCGCCGATGCACCCGTCGAGCAGAAGCGCACCGAGCGCCTGCTGAGCCGTGCCGATCTCACGAATATGTTCGTCAAGTCGTTCGGCCTCGAAGGACCCTTCATCTACTCGCGCCTGCAGGCCATCGGCTGGTGCCGTTCTATGCTGCCCGCCATCGAGAAGATCTATACGACCGACGAGGATCGCTGCGCGGCCATCAATCGCCACCTCGAGTTCTTCAACACCAACCCCGAATTCTCAACATTTATCTTGGGCATCTCGGCCTCCATGGAGGAGCAGAACGCGCAAGACCCGGACTTCGACACCGCGAGCATCAACAACGTCAAGGCGGGCCTCATGGGTCCCATCGCAGGCATCGGCGACAGCTTCTGGTGGGGCATCGTCAAGACGGTCGCATCGGGTATCGGATGCCAGTTCGCCATGCAGGGCAACGTCCTCGGCCCCATCCTCTTCCTGCTCATCTTCAACATCCCGCATTGGACGATCCGCTATGTCCTTGCCCAGAAAAGCTATGAGCTGGGACATCGCATCCTCGACGCCATGACCGAGAACGGCATCATCGAGAAGATCTCGCTCTGCGCAGGCATCCTCGGCATGATGGTTATCGGTGCCATGACGAGCTCGATGATCAGCATCTCCACCCCGTTGGTGTTCAACATGGCCAACGAGGTAACACTTGAGCTGCAGGCGGTACTCGACGAGATCCTGCCCAACCTGCTGCCGCTCGTGACGATGCTCGTCGTGGCATGGCTGCTGCGCAAGAACGTGAAGGTCGTGCCGCTCATCTTCGGCATCCTGGCCTTCGGCATCGTGTTCAACCTGCTGGGCATCATCGTGTAGCCTCGTCCACGTCAATTCTGAAAGGCATCAGCCGTGAGAAGCATGTACACCTATATAGAACAGGCGCCTGCTGCGTGCCGCGCGATCCTCGATGCGCGCGACGAACGCGTGGGCGGCCTCGTGCAGCTCTTCTGCTCCCATCCCTACCGACGACTCCATATCGTAGCCTCTGGATCCTCATACAATATCGCGATGACCATGCGGGATTTCCTGCAGGAAGCGCTTAGCATCGAGGTCACGGTCGGTTGGCCCATGAGCTATACCCTCTACGATCACCTACAGCCAGACGATACGTTCGTGCTGTGTCTCTCGCAATCGGGCAAGAGCACGAACACCATAGCTGCCGTTGAAAAGGCCGTTGAGCAAGGCAATACCGTCGCGGTGCTCACCTGCAACGCCAGCGCGCCTATCGACGTTGCCGGAGGAAACGTATTCGAGTACGGCAGCGGCACGGACGACTACTACGTGGGCAAAGGTTTCCCTTCGAGCTGCACGTTTCTCGCGCTCTTTGGAATCATGGCGGCATCCGCGCGCGGAACGCTCGATGACGATGCGCGTGATGCACTGATCGGTGCGCTCTCCACAGAGATCGACGGCATGGTGGGTGCCTTCGAAGCCGCACGCGCATTTTGCGCAGCACACATCAGAGAGCTCGTTCAGGCACGCCGTATCATGACCGTCGGCATCGGCGGAGGCTACGGTCTGGCGCTCGAGGGCGCGCTCAAACTCAATGAGATGACGGGCATCGCGGCGAACGCCTATGAGATGGAGGAGTTCGTGCACGGCCCTACGTACGAGATCCGCAAAGACCATGTGATAATGCTCGTGGATTTAGGTGGCCCAGGGCATGGGCGCATGATGCAGCTTGCGCAGGCGCTGCATTTGCTCACAGACCACGTGTTCGTGATTACTACGAGCGAAGGCCATGATGGCAGTGCGCTCAAGCTGCCACCCGTGTGTGAACGTAACAGCGAAACCGCCGCTGATGCTGGAAGCGGCCTTGGCGCGATCCGTGCAATCATCCCCTTCCAAACCGCTGCGGAGGCCATCTGCAGTGAACTCGATATGCTGAGCTATAACCTCGTAAACTTCGACTTCGAACAGAAGATGAAGACGAAGGCATAAGACTTGCGCGGTATGCCCCAGACAGAGTTTCAGCCCTGCTGAGCACTGTCTGGGGCCCCGCATCCGGCGGCGGGCATGCCGCACAGCGCATACGAGTGCGCTACCCCATAAGCCCCGACGCCACGCTTGCGAACGCGATGATCACGCCCACGATGGATTCCCCGCCGAGCACGCCGGATGCCACGACGGCACCGGCCTCGTCGAGCTCCTTCGCCGCGGCCTCGCCATCACGCGCCACCCGTGCTTTGCGCACGCGATCGAACGCCACGCGGGCAAGCGCGCCCACGCCGGTGGTGAGCGACATGTAAAACGGCAGGTACACACCAAGTCCGAGCATCATGGCGGGGACGCCCGCGCAGTAGAGCAGCGTTCCGCCAACAAGCCCCAACGCGAACGAGGGCACACTCGGAATGCCTGCGACCATCGTCGCGACGACGTTCGCCTGCGCCGCGATGAATTCGGCATCCGCACCGAACGCATCCGTGCCGTACGCTGCTACGAGCGCGAGCATGACCGCGACCGCGACCACAGCTCCCAAAAGCGCGCCGATCACCTGACCGACCCACAGCGTGCGCGGATCGGTTCCGATGATCTGGCCGGTCTTGAAATCGCTCATCACGTCGCCTGCGAGACCACACGCCACCGCGATGATGCCCGCGACGAAGAAGAGCTGCACCTGCGTGGTGCTCGAGAACGCCGCCACGAAGAGCAGCACGATGAGACCGAAGATCTCCATGGGGTCGATGCCAGACTGGCCCACGGACTGCGCGCTCATGATAGCCGTCACGAACGAGAGCAGCACGATGGCAGCGGTAACTACGGGCGACAAACGCAGCGCGAAGCAGCAGATAAGCGCGGCAGAGGCGACGAAGAGGACGAGCAGCGGCCGCAAGCCAGGTTTCTTCAGCGAGGGTCTCGTAGTGGAGTTCAGCGCATCGTCTACCGTTTGGCTCTGGCAGGCTCGGCCTGGTTCCCCGGCGCGAGTTCCGCACGAGCCGGAGGCGCCAGTGGCGCCTCCGTGCGAGCAGGACTGCTCGAGCGCCGGGGAACCAGGCCGAGCCGTTCGGGAGAAAAGCGGCAGCACGATGTCCTTCAGCACCACGCCGAAACCCGAGCCCATCATGAGCCCCATGCCGAGGCTGCTCACGATTCCCTGCGCGGTCGAGAGATCCCAGAGCCCCACGGCGGTTCCGCCAACGGTGATGCCGAATGCCGCGAGCACCGCGCCGACCATCCACCACGCCACGGAGCGTCCGCCCACGAGAAAGCCCACAGAGAGCCGCATGGGCGACGCCTGGATACCGAAGCTCACGCCGGGAATGGGCAGCACGGCCACCAGCGAAGGAATCCATCCCAGCACATCGCGCACCACGCACCACGCACCGGCAAAGGCCATCGACCCGAAGAGCACTCGACCGGTGCGACCGCCCGCCTTACTTGCCAGAAGCGTCTCGGCCGCCGCCGTACCGATGGGGTACTCGAGGTCGCTTTCGTCCACAAAACGCCTGCGAATGAGCGCCGTGCACACGAGGCCGAGCAGCGTACCTCCAAGCGCGACGGCGAGCATCTCCCACCAGCTCACCTCGACGCCGAGCCCCAAAATCCAGATGCCTGGCACCGTAAACGCGATGCCGCCCGCAACCATGGAGCCAGCGGACATGATAACCTGCGTGATATTCGCTTCATTCAGACTCGTGCGCCCTACTGCGCGCAAAAGCACGAGCGCGGTGATGGAGGTAAAGATGGTCGGCCACGGCAACGCGCCCATCTTGAGAGCGGTGTAAACCGATGACGCCGTGATGACCACGCAGCCGATGCACCCGATAACGATGCCGGCAGCGCTCAACTGCCCGCGCAGCCCCGCGCGGGTACCCGTTTCACTCATATGAACCCCTTCGTATATCCGCTCCCCCTCGGCGGGGAGTCGGGTTACGGCTCGGATGCGCACGATTATAACTTGGACGGCGGTCTTCGGCCGCCTTTTCAAACGATTGAAAGAATTATTGCCAGCCAGCTGGACGCGCGCCAAATTCGGCCCCATCCTCCTCTTGAACGAGCCGCAAAGCTCAGAGCGCGGCCATGGCGTGGTACAGTGTCCCCAGCGAACACGATGCAAAGGAGCCACCATGCCTCGCATTCTGACCGTAGATGTCGGCAACACCACAACGAGCATCGGACTGTGCGCCATCGAACGCAGCGGTGAGGCATCGGCAACGGATGCGCAGGTCATCGACTCGTGCGCGCTCACCACGCCCGCGCACATCACCGCAGACGAAGCGCGCATACAGCTTGAGCAGGTGCTTGCGCTCATGCCGAAGAGCCCGCTCGACGGCGTCGTGCTCTCCTGCGTGGTGCCGACGCTCACCGACCCCTGGCGCACGGCGCTCGGCCGCGCGTGCAGCTGCCGCCCGCTCGTCATAGGCCCTGGCATCAAAACCGGCGTGTGCATGAACTACGATGACCCCGCTGAGGTGGGACCGGACCGCATCGCAGACGCGGTGGCGGCGCGCGCGACGTACGGCGCCCCCGTCCTCGCCATCGATCTTGGTACCACAACGAACTTTGAGGTCATCGACGAGCATGGCGCGTTCGCTGGCGGCATCATCGCGCCGGGCGTGGCGCTCGGCGCGCGCTCGCTCGCCCGGGCTGCCGCGCGGCTTCCCGTCATCGAGCTGCGCGCGCCGAAGCGCGTCATCGGGCGCAGTACGCGCGCGGCGATGCAATCCGGCGTTGTGCTCGGCGAAGCAGCACGCATCGATGGCCTCATCGACGCCGTCTTCTCCGAACTCGGCTACGAGGCGCCGATCGCGCTCACCGGCGACGGCGCCTCAAGCCTGGCCGCGCTCCTGCGCCACGATGTCGCGGTCGACAACACCCTCACGCTGCGCGGGCTCGCCCTCATCTGGCGGGCGAATGTAAAATAACCCCTGGGGTTATTTGACGTTGTGACCGAGGCGCTCGGCGACGGCCGCCACGGCATCGTCGCTCACCGCGCCGCACGCCGCGCAGGAACCGCCGTCCACACTCGCAGCGTCGCCGTCGTGGTACGGACGGAACTTGCTGTCGTCCATGTCCATAGCGAGCGGCTTGACGCTCTCCATCTTGAAGCCCTTGCCGGCACGCAAGTTCTCCTTCGCCACGCTGATCATGAGCTTGATGCGGTTGAGCTGGTTCACCTCCGAAGCACCCGGGTCGTAGTCCACGGCCACGATGTTGCTTTCGGGGTGCTGGCGGCGCAGCTCCTTGATGACCGCCTTGCCCACCACGTGGTTCGGCAGGCACGCGAACGGCTGCGTGCAGATGATGTTCGGCGCGCCATGGTCGATGAGGTCGAGCATCTCGGCTGTGAGCAGCCAGCCCTCGCCCATGTTGTTGCAAAGCGAAAGAACCTGCGTGGCCTTCTCGGCCATAACGCTAATGGGCTCGGGGCGCTCGAAGCGAACGCTCTTCTCGAGCAGCTCGTCTACAGGCTTGCGCATCCAGTCGATGAGCCCGATCACGGCATCCATGCTCGCGCGCGATGCCGCCGAGCTGCCGAGTTCGTCTTTCTGCACCTTCGCGTTGCTCATAGAGTACAGGAAGAAGTCGAGAAGCCCCGGCACCACGGCCTCGCAGCCTTCAGCCTCGATGACGTCGACCACGTGGTTGTTCGCCGTGGGATGGAATTTGACGAGGATCTCGCCCACCACGCCCACGCGCGGCTTCGTGCCCTCGCCCACGAGCGGCAGCGTATCGAACGCGTGGATAGCCTCGCGCGACAGCTTGGTGAAGCTGCGGCGCGTGAACTTGGGCGCGAGCTTGCGGGCGCGCTCCATGAACTCCTCGAAGAGCGCGTTCGCGGAGCCCGGCGTAGCCTCGTAGGGGCGCGTGCGGTAGAGCATCTGCATCATCACGTCACCGAAGAGCACGCAGTACACGGCGGCCTTGAGCAGCGGCACCGTAAGCTTGAAGCCAGGATTCTGCTCGTCGAGCTTCACCGCGGCCAGGCTGATCACCGGCACCTGCGGGTTGCCGCTCTCGCGCAGCGCTTTACGGATGAGCGCGATGTAGTTGGTGGCGCGGCAGCCACCGCCCGTCTGCGAGATGATCACCGCGGTCTTGTTGAGGTCGTACTTGCCGCTCTCGATGGCCTCCATGATCTGGCCGGTCACGAGGATCGACGGGTAGCAGATGTCGTTGTTCACGTAGCGCAGGCCCGCCTCGACGGCGCCGCGGTCGGTGGAGGGCAGCAGCACGAAGTTGTAACCCGCTGCCTTCATGACCTCTTTGACCAGGTCGAAGTGGATGGGCGCCATCTGCGGGCAAAGGATGGTGTAGCCCTGCTCGCGCATCTCCTCGGTGAACTGCACCTTGGGGAAGGCGGCCGAGTTGGCGCGGCGCTGCGCGGAGAGCGCGTACTTATGCGTGGAAAACGCCGGGGCATCCTCGCTCGGCGCCACGGGGGCAGCGTCGCCCTGCTCGTAGGCCTCGCCAGCGCGGGCTGCCTCAGCGGCGCGCTCGGCCTCCTGGTCCTTCAGCGCCGCCATGAGCGAGCGGATGCGGATGCGCGCCGCGCCCAGGTTCGAGACCTCGTCGATCTTGAGCACGGTGTAGATCTTGCCGGAACCCTCGAGAATCTCCTGCACCTGGTCGGTGGTGAGCGCGTCAAGGCCGCAGCCGAAGGAGTTCAGCTGGATGAGGTCCAAGTCGTTGCGGAGCGTCACAAGCTTCGCCGCGCGGTAGAGGCGGCTGTGGAACATCCACTGGTCGACCACGCGGATGGGGCGGTCGGGTTTCACAAGGTGCGCGACGGAATCCTCCGTGAGCACCGCAAACCCAAAGCTCGTGATGAGCTCGGGCAGAGCATGGTTGATCTCCGGGTCGTTATGGTACGGACGCCCGGCGAGCACGATACCGTGGCCGCCGTGCTCCTCGATCCAGCGAATGGCCTCCTCGCCCATCTCCTGGATGCGCTCGTGGAAGCGCGCATCCTCCTCGTAAGCAGCGTTCACTGCGGCGTCGATCTCGGAACGGGTGATCTTGGGTCCGCGCACGCGGCCGCGCCCCTCCTCCGCATCCTGCACGCGCTCGACGGCGATGAGCTCGTACAGACGGCGCTTGAGCTCGATCTTGTCGTGATACGGCACGAACGGGTACATGAACTCGACGTTCTTGCTCGCAATCTCGTCGATATTCAAGCCCAGCGCCGTGGGATAGCTCATGACGATGGGGCAGTTGTAGCAGTTGCCCGCCGCCGGGTCCTCCTTGCGCTCCCAGCGGACGCACGGCATCCAGATGAAATCGACGTCCTTGTCGATGAGGTTCATCACGTGGCCATGGCTGAGCTTTGCCGGATAGCACACGGACTCGGACGGCATGGACTCGATGCCCGCGTCGTAGGTCTTCTTGCTCGAATCGTCCGAGAGCACCACGCGGAAACCCAGCTTGGTGAAGAACGCGTGCCAGAACGGATAGTTCTCGTACATGTTGAGGGCGCGGGGGATGCCCACGGTACCGCGCGGGGCGTCTTCCTCGGCGAGCACGGGGCGGTTGAACAGCAGGTCGTTCTTCTGGGTGAAGAGGTTCGGCACCTCCTGCTTCTTGGCGTGGTTACCTGCGCCCTTCTCGCAGCGGTTGCCCGTGATGAAGCGACGGCCGCCGCCGAAGTCGTTGATGGTGAGCTGGCAGTTGTTGGAGCAGCGGCCGCAGCGCGCATGACGCTGGGTCACGGTGAGTGCGGCGATCTCTTCGGCGGAGAGGATGGTCGAGGTGCCCTCGGCGCCGGCGCGGTCGCGTGCGAGCAGGGCCGCCCCATAAGCGCCCATGCAGCCGGCGATGTCCGGACGCACGGCGTTCACGCCGGTAAGGAGCTCGAACGCGCGCAGCGTCGCGTCGCTCATGAACGTTCCGCCCTGGACGATCACCTGTGTGCCAATCTCTTTGGGATCGCGCAGCTTGATGACCTTGAACAGGGCGTTCTTAATCACGGAGTAGGACAGGCCCGCGGCGATGTCGCCCACCGTGGCGCCTTCCTTCTGCGCCTGCTTCACGCGGGAGTTCATGAACAC
>UPXY01000027.1 GCA_900538305.1 uncultured Collinsella sp. | reverse complement strand
CCGTGGGAGGGCAGGGCGCCGCTGACCGGTGGACGGCACCGAGCCGTGCACGAAACTGAATGAGGGCTTCTGGCTAATGCCGGAAGCCCTTTTTCGTATCTATCGGTAGAATAGAACGTGCAAACATCTATGGCTTAGCGTGTGTTGAGAGGAGCATGCATGACTGAGGCCGGCATCGGTGTCGATATCGTTGAGATTGCTCGCATGGAGTGCATCCTTGAACGTACGCCCTCGTTCGCGGTCAAGATGTTTACCGAGGAAGAGCGTCGGTATTGCGACCGCTCGACGCGTCGGGCGGCTCACTACGCTGCCCGTTTTGCAGCGCGTGAAGCTGTCTTAAAGGCGCTCGGTACAGGGTTTTCCCAAGGAATCGGGCGGAAAGACGTCTCGGTCGCTCGCGACGATCGCGGACGACCCATTGCTGTGCTTAAGGGCAAGGCGCTCGAGATTGCCCACGAGCGTGGTATTGTCGAGGTTGCGCTTTCACTCTCCCTTACGAGCGAGCTTGCCGTTGCGAATGCGATGGCGATCTCTGAAGGATCTCGTCCCCACCAAAAAGATCGGCGCGAGGATGAGCGCGCGCAGATGGCGCGTTCGTTTAGAGATGCGCGCTCTATCTTGGATGAGCTCGAGCGTGTTCAGGACAACGCGCTAACATCGGTATCTGGCGAAACGTTGATCGATCATGGAGGTTCAGATGAGACCGATTCTGGGCTGTGATGAGGTCGCGCGTCTCGAGGATTGCATCGAGGCTGAAGGCACGACTAAAGCATCGCTCATGGAGCTTGCAGGTGAGTTCACCGCTTCTGTCGTTTCCGCTACCAAGCCAAAACACGTGCTCGTTCTTGTGGGTTTTGGCAATAATGGCGGCGACGGTTGGGTCGCGGCAGATGTACTCGCGCACAACGGCGTCGCGGTTGATGTGGTGAGCCCGGTTGAGCCCGACGAGATTCCCGCTGCGCTCGCTCGCCATGTTGCGCGCCGCACCGCAGGACGCGATGTGAATGTTGTGGTAGGGCCTTCGCGCGACGAGTTGAGCCAGCTCATCTCTCAAGCCGATGTGGTCGTCGATGCGATTCTGGGTACTGGGTTTCATGGGTCGCTTCGGCCACCGTTCTCCATTTGGATTCCTACGGTCAATGAACTTGCACCTGAAGTCGTTTCCGTCGACGTGCCTTCTGGCCTTAATGCCCAAAGCGGTATCGTCGAGCAAGACTGCATTCGAGCCACGCGCACCGCGACGATGCTCGCGCCCAAGATTGGGCTGTACAGTGCCGATGGTCCGGACTACGCGGGTGAGGTGATCTGCGGGAAGCTGTACGATCGTCTTGACGAGGTCATCGATGATGTTGACCATGCTGCCGAGATGGTGGAGCCTGCCGACCTCATCGATTTTTTGGCGCCCCTGCCGTCCAATATCGACAAGTACTCGCGCGGTTCGGTGCTTGTTGTAGCTGGTTCTAGCACATATCCTGGTGCCGCGATGATGGCGGCGAAGGCCGCCGCGCGCGCCGGTGCTGGATATGTGGCTGTTGCCGCTCCTGCTACCTGTGCGAACCTCATTCGCATGGCGCTGCCTTCGGTGCCCGTTATTGACATACCTGCCGATTCCCGTGGCGCATTCGGCGCCGCAGCTCGTCGTGTTGTGTGCGAGACTGCAAAGAAGTTCTCCTGCGTGCTGTGCGGCCCGGGTATCACGACGGCGGCCGGCTGCATCGATGTGGTTTCCGGCTTGCTGGAGATCGATGTGCCGCTCGTGCTCGACGCCGACGCGCTCAACTGTCTCTCGAAGCTTTCGATCGGCGGGCTCGATAAGACGCCTGAGCTCTATAGGCGTGAGGCTCCGCTTGTCCTCACGCCCCATTATCGCGAGCTTTCCCGTTTGGTAGCGAACGATGGGATCGTCGATCTTGGCAGCGCTATCGAGGCCGCCCAGCGGCTGCTCTGGGCGGCGGGATCCGACGATTTCATCGTCGTGGCGAAAGGGCCGGTGACGGCGGTCGCAGGCGTGGAGAAGGTTTTGCTGCCGCTCTCCGGACCGGCATCGCTGTCCACTGCGGGAACCGGCGATGTGCTCTCTGGTATCCTGGCAGGCACGCTTGCGCTTAACCATGGCTACGACGGCCCTTGGGAGCTGCTGTGCTCCTATGCGGTTTCGCTTCACTCCCTCACGGGGTTCATCGCGGCGGAGCGCTATGGTGAGAAGAGCGTCATCGCTACGGATTTGATCGACGTGATAGGCGATGCCATGGCACTTGCCGAAGAAGAGGCGCTTAAAGGGCTCAGTGAGGGCGATATCTCCTCTGGGATAAAGGGGGCGTGAGGTTGTCATGTCGACGATGAAGATGCCCGAAACGCGCTGGGCGTGGGTCGAGATCGATCGCGGTGCGCTTCGACGGAACGTGCGTGCCTATAAGAATCTGCTCGGACCGCGCCAGCGCCTGTGCTGCGTGGTCAAAGCCGATGCCTATGGACACGGGGCTATCGAGTGCGCGCGCGTGATGCACTCCGCCGGTGCCGACATGTTCGCCGTCGCGACGGTTATGGAGGGCGTGCGGCTTCGCGAGGGCGGTATCTCGGCGTCCATTTTGCTGTTGAGCGAACCCCCGGTAGAGGCGATTCCCCTTCTGCTTGAGTATCGCATCATGCCGACGGTCTACACGGTTGAATTCGCCTTGGCATATGGCGAGGGTGCGGTGCAGGCAGGCACCGTCGGTGCATACCATCTTGCCATCGAAACGGGCATGAACCGCATCGGTGTCCACTATACCGAGGTCGTGGAGTTCCGTCGCAGCATCGAGTTTCATCGTGGGCTCGAGTGCGATGGCGTGTTCACGCATTTCGCAACCGCAGACGATGTCGATGGTTGGGATTACAAGCTGCAGTGCAAGCGTTTCGACGAGGCGGTGTCCGCCATGCGCGATGCCGGCTTTGACTGTGGGACGGTGCATTGCGACAACACGCCCGCAACGATGCTCGACACCACGACACGCTACGACATGGTACGTGTGGGCATCGGCTTGTACGGCCTGCAGCCGTGTGAGGCGGCTGCCGCGCGCATGTCGCTCGAGCCAGTCATGAGCGTGCGGGCGCGCATCACGCGCACAACGCATCCCGCCATGGGCGAGGGCGTGAGCTACGGTTTCACCTATCGTGTTCCGCGCACATCGGTGCAGATTTGCACGATTCCGCTGGGATATGCCGACGGTCTTTCCCGCGTGCTCTCTAATCGCATGGATGTGCTCTATCGCGGCGAGCGGGTGCGCCAGGTGGGAAACATCTGCATGGATCAGTGCATGTTCGTCATTCAGCAGACGCCCATCCACCAGATTCCCGAGGCGGAGCACGGTGACATCGTGACGATCATCGGTCGCGATGGTGATGCGGAAATCACCATGGACGAGATGGCGCGTTTGCGCGGTACCATCAACTACGAGGTCGCGTGCGATTTCGGCATGCGGCTGGAGAAGGTGTACTTGTAAAGCCGCCGTGCGCTGCCGGGCGTTTGACCGGGTTCAGGCACGAGGTAGCTGAGGACGAAAGAAGAGATGACCGAGCCGCATCGAGGCATGCGGCTCAAGCAAGGAGTCCATATGGGCATCATGCACATTCCCGGCCATGAACAGCAAAAGCCGCGTGAAGTTTCGCTCGAGGAGATTCGTGCGGTTTTGGGGGACTGCCGCTTGTGCGAGCTGTGCCAGACGCGCACGAATATCGTCTTCGGGGTGGGAAACCCGCACGCGCGCGTCATGTTCGTGGGCGAGGCTCCGGGGCGCAACGAAGATCTGCAGGGAGAACCCTTCGTGGGACGCGCCGGCGAGAACCTCAATGCGATTCTCTCGCTTGCCGGGCTCACGCGAGACGAGATCTATATTGCCAACGTGCTCAAATGCCGCCCGCCGGGAAACCGCGATCCTAAGCCCGACGAGGTGCTTGCATGCTCGCCGTTTCTGCGCGAGCAGATCCGCAGCATCTGGCCGGATGTGATTGTGACGCTCGGCAACCCCGCAACGCATTTCGTGCTTAAAACCGAGACGGGCATCACGCGCTTGCGCGGGCGTTTCCATCAAACAGGGCACTTCACCGTCATGCCGACGTTCCACCCTGCCGCAGCGTTGCGCAATCCGGCTTGGCAGGAGCTGCTCGAGGAGGACTTCCGCATGCTTGGCGACTGGCTCGAACGTCACCCAGCGGGCGCATCCATGGGTAGCCCGGTCGTTCAAGACGCCGCCTCGCCACTTCCCTCGGTCAAGGAGTAGCCATGGCGCTGGAGAGGGACGTCGCGTTCGCGTATTCGAGCGCGTCGCAAGAGGATACCGAGCGCTTGGGCGAGCTCGTTGCCCCTGCGCTCGCAGATGGTGACGTGCTCGTGCTAACCGGTGGCCTTGGTGTGGGGAAGACGCACTTCACCAAAGGTGTGGCGCGCGGCCTGGGCGATGGGCTTCCGGTGACGAGCCCCACCTTCGCTCTCATGGCGGTTCATGATGGGGGTCGGATTCCGCTCTTCCATTTCGATCTGTACCGGCTCGAGCATGCTTACGAGCTTGAGGATACGGGCATCTTCGATGTGCTGGGATATGAAGGCACGTGCCTGCTTGAGTGGGGCGAGCAGTTTCAGGACGAGCTTACCGACGAGTTCCTCGGGGTCGTGATTGAGCGAACGGGCGAGACGACGCGCCGCGTTCGTCTCGAGCCGCATGGGAAGCGGGCGGAAGAGCTTGCGCGGGCGATCGACGATGCCGTGAGCCATTACATCGAGGACAAGTAAGATGAAAAACGCAAACGAAACCAAGTTCGTTGCAGCAATCGATACGTCGACGGACATGCTCGCGTGTACGGTCGCGCGCATTGATGGCGCGGACGGCTCGATCGATGTTCTCGCGTCGGGCGACCATCTGTGCCGGCGCCATGCGAACGTAGAACTTATCGACACGCTCGATGCCACGTTGGCACGGGCGGGCGTTGCGCGCGAGCAGCTTGACGCGTACGTGGTAGGACGCGGGCCGGGCTCGTTCACGGGCGTCCGCATTGGCATCTCCACGGCAAAAGGGCTGGCATACGGTGCGAACGCTCCCCTCTATGGAACCTCGACGCTCGATGCGAGCGCTTGGACAGCATGGCTTGCCGGCGTGCGCGGATTGTTAGGGGTGGCAGCAGATGCCATGCGCGGCGAGGTGTATCCCGCGCTCTACCGTCTGGATGATGCTGGCCTGTGCCGCCTGTTCGATCGCGAGCGCGTGGTGAAGGCCGCCGTTGCCGTAGAGGAATGGGCGGGGCGCGCCGATGCCGCGGATTTGCAGCTTACGGGCGATGGTCTTGTTCGCTACGGTGACCGTTTCGAGGAAGCGGGCTTGACATCGTGCATCGATCGCAGCTTGTGGTGGCCGAGCGGGGAGGGGCTCCTGCGTGCGTGGCGTGTTGGAGCGGAGAACGCCGACGACGTAGCCGGATATGGTGATCCTGCGCTCGTGCTTCCCATCTACACGCGTCTTTCCGATGCCGAAGAGAACGAGCGCAAGCGCCTGGGACTTGCCCAGAGCGAGCAGAGCCAGACGACTGGCGTGGCAGATGAGCTCGCAGGGAGACATCTGCAATTCAGGCCAATGGGTCCTGCCGATGCGGAAGCTGCGGCAGATTTGGAACGATCGTGTTTTGCGGACGCTGCACATGCGCCGTGGAGCGCGGCTCAGTTTTTGGAGGAGTTGAGCCCCTCGACGGCGGTACCACGCAGCTGGTGGGTGGCGCACGACGATGGCGAGCTCGTAGGTTATGCGGGCGGTATGGTCGTGGAGCATGAAGTCGAGATCCTTGACGTGGCGGTCGTGTCTGCGCGCCGTCGGGAGGGGATCGCGCGCAAGCTGCTCGCCCATGTGAGCTACGATGCGCAGATGCTCGGGTGCACGACGGCATCGCTCGAGGTCGAGGCGGGAAACAGCCCTGCGATCGCGCTGTACGAGGCGCTCGGGTTCGCTCGCGTTGGCGTGCGGCCCGGATATTACGGGCACGGTGTGGATGCGACGATCATGAAGGCGGAGCTGCCGCTCGTGTTGCCGGTCGATGCGGCATCTCCTGAGCCCACGGCTGCCGTCGTGCGCGCGTGGCCGCTTGCGGTACCGGAGCGGACGGACGAGGAGACGGCAGAGCTTGCGCGCCGCAGGTTCGTGCTTGCCATCGAGAGCTCGTGCGACGAGACCGCAGCGGCGATTATCGACGCCGAGGGGAACATGCTTGCCAACCAGGTGTCGACGCAGATCGATTTCCACGCACGGTTTGGCGGTGTCGTGCCCGAGATCGCCTCGCGCAAACATGTTGAGGCTATCGTGGGCGTGATCGATGCTGCGCTCGAGGAAGCGGGGCACGCGCTCGGCCTTTCCGGCGGCGCCGTGGCTCCTGCGGAGCTTGCGGCTATCGGCGTGACGCAGGGACCGGGACTTGTAGGTGCGCTCGTGGTGGGTGTGGCGTTTGCAAAGGGCATGGCATACGCTGCAAACGTGCCGCTCATCGCGGTGAACCATCTGGAGGGGCATCTATTTGCGAACCTGCTCGCGCAGCCGGATCTTAAACCGCCGTTTATCTTCACGCTGGTCTCGGGCGGGCACACCATGCTGGTGCATGTACGCGACTGGGGTGATTACCAGGTGCTCGGCGAGACGCTCGACGACGCTGTGGGCGAGGCGTTCGATAAGGTGGCGAAGGCGCTGGGCCTCGGGTATCCGGGTGGGCCTATCATCTCGCGCTTGGCCGAGACGGGCGATCCGAAGGCGATCGAGTTCCCGCGCGCGCTCAACCGCAAGGGCGACTACCGGTTCTCCCTTTCCGGGCTGAAGACGGCGGTGGTGAACTACATCGAACAGGAGACGGCGGCCGGGAGAACCATCCACGTACCCGATCTCGCCGCCTCATTCGAGGCTGCCGTGTTCGACGTACAGTATAAGAAGGCGTGGGCGGCACTGCGCGAAACCGGCGCGCGGGAGTACTGTATCGGTGGCGGCGTTGCTGCGAACCCGCACCTGCGCAAGATGATGGTGAAGAAGCTCGGGCGTCAGGGCGTGCGCGTAACGCTTCCGCCCCAGGGTGCCTGTACGGATAACGCCGCGATGATCGCCGAGGTTGCTCGTCGCAAGTTCGAACGCGGCGAATTCTCACCGCTGAACATCGACGCCGATCCCAACATGACGCTCTAGTGCCCGAGGACTGCCGTGCAAAATAACCCCAGCGACTTTTTTACATTGCCTGATAGCGGCGTCTTCGACGTAACAAGAGCATCGAGCAATGTAAAAAAGTCGCTGGGGTTATTTTGCACGGCCTGTGCTTCGGGGGTTAGAGGTCGATGGCGAGGGTGACGGGGCAGTGGTCGCTGCCGAAGATGTCGCTGCGGATGCCCGCCTCGCGCACCTGGCCTGCGATCGCGTCGCTCACCAGGAAATAGTCGATGCGCCAGCCCGCGTTGTTCTTGCGTGCGTTGAAGCGATAGCTCCACCAGCTGTAGGCGCCCGCCTCGTCGGGGTGGAGCAGGCGGAACGTATCGGTGAAGCCGGCACCGAGAAGCTCGGTGAACTTGCCGCGCTCCTCGTCCGAGAACCCGGCGTTGCCGCGATTGCTCTTGGGGTTCTTGAGGTCGATCTCCTCGTGCGCGACGTTGAAGTCTCCGCAGGTAACGACCGGCTTTCCGGTTTCCTCCTCCAAGCCCTTCAAAAAGGCGCGGTACGCGTCGTCCCAAGCCATGCGGCACTCGATGCGCGCAAGCCCTTCCTTGGCGTTGGGGGTGTAGACGTCCACGAACCAGAAGCTCTCGAATTCAAGCGCGCACACGCGGCCTTCGGCAACTGCTTCGGCCACCAGATCGGCCGAAGCGCCCTCGCCGGCATACGGCATGAGGCTGTCGGCACGACGAACAGAGAGCGGCTCCTCGCGCGTGAAAACCGCCGTGCCCGAGTATCCCTTGCGTTCGGCATAGCTCCACACCTGGGTGTATCCGGGAAGGTCGAGTTCAACCTGGCCTTCCTGCAGCTTCGTTTCCTGCAGGGCGAGGATGTCGGCATCGAGCTCGCGTGCGATCTCTTCGAAGCTGGGTTCTTTCTTCAACACGGCGCGCAGGCCGTTCACGTTCCACGAGGCGAACGAATAGGATTTCATAGCGGCTCCAAGGTCGGGGTGCCATTTCGTATCGGTATATCATGATATCGTGCTGAAGCACGCGGCTCCAACGATTTGAGGAGATGCCATGGCGCGACACGCAGAACCCATTACCGACGCGGCGCAGGCGGCCGAAGTCCTCGCCTGTCTTTTCGACGAACATGAGCACGCCGTCTTCTTCGGAGGGGCGGGCGTGTCCACGGCGAGCGGCATCCCCGATTTCCGCAGCGTCGACGGTTTGTATAGCCAGCACTTCGCGTACCCGCCGGAAACCATGCTCTCGCATTCCTTCTTCGAGGCGCATCCAGAGGAGTTCTTCCGCTTCTACCGCGAGCGCATGATCGCGCTCGGCGCAAAGCCGAACACGTGCCACGTGAAACTTGCCGAGCTTGAACGTTCGGGCAAGCTCGACGCCGTGGTGACGCAGAACATCGACGGGTTGCACCAAGCTGCCGGGTCAAAGTGCGTGTGGGAGCTTCATGGTTCGGTGCACCGAAACATCTGCCAGCGCTGCGGCGCGGTGTACGCCGCAAAGCAGATAGTCTCGCGTGAGCTCGAGGATGTGGAGGGGATTCCCCGGTGCCCGGCGTGCGGGGGTGCTATCAAGCCCGACGTGGTGCTCTATGAGGAGCCGCTCGACGAAGCGGTGATCGAGGGGGCGGTGCGCGCGATCGCTCGGGCGGATATGCTCATCATCGGCGGTACCTCACTCGTGGTGTATCCCGCGGCGGGGCTTACCCGGTATTTCCAAGGCGACACACTTGTTATCGTTAATCGCGACGCGACGCCGCAGGATGCCCAGGCCGACGTCCTCGTCTCCTGCGACATCGCCCAGGCGTTCTCCTTTTAAGGGCTGCTGCTCCGGGCATGAGGCCAACCGGCCAAGCTGCTTTTTGTCGGTTTTGGAGCAGGGGGATAAGCCCCTGCGTTCTGTGTTCCCCACCCTGCGCCATTGGCCTCCTCGCCGATCGGGCACCCGGGGCAGCCCGCGCCGGTAGCCTCCCGCCCCGTTCCGCCTCGCGTCCTATCTCCCGGTTTCGCATATTTTGGGAGATAAGCGTTCTGCGGCGGTGTCTTATCTCCCGTTTCCGCATATTCCAGGAGATAAGCGCCCTGCAGCGGTGCCTTATTGCCCGGATTCACATATTTTGGGAGATAACATCCCTGGGAGGTTTCGGAGCAGAGGAGGCGGGCCTCTGGGTTCTCTGTGGGGTGGGCCGTCGGCGTCGCCAGACTGGATACAATAGGGGTACTGCGGATTTTCGAAAGGATCCCTCATGGCTCAAGATGTCAAAGCGTGGAGCTGCGGAAACTATACCTTCACGTTCGACCGCCCGCGCATCATGGGCGTGCTCAACGTCACGCCCGATTCGGTCAGCGACGGCGGTGAGCACTTCGATCCCGAGGCGGCGATCGCCCATGGCGTCGCGATGCTCGACGCGGGGGCGGATATCATCGATGTGGGCGGCGAGTCGACGCGACCCGGGTTTCGTCCGGTAGACGCCGACGAAGAGGCGCGCCGCGTCCTGCCCGTCGTGCGTGCGCTCGCCCAGCGTGGTGCGATCGTTTCCATCGACACGAGGCACGTCGAGGTCGCGAAGGCAGCTGTGCGCGTGGGCGCGTCGATCGTAAACGATGTGACCGGCTTCACCGACCCGCAGATGGTTGAGTTCGTGAAGAGCAGCACGTGCGGCGTCATCATCGTGCACGCGGGTGAAGTGTCGGATCAGCCCACGCATGCGCGCACCGCGGTGCAGCTCGATACCACAGCAGCGGCTTATATGGCCGAGCGTGCCCGTGAGGCAGAGGAAGAGGCTGCCGCCGCGAGGAGCGGCAAGGGTTCGAAGCGTTCGCGTACGAGGCTCCTGGGCACGCCGAAGCTATCGGGCGGCTTCGTGCAGCAGCAGCTTCCGTTCGCCGAGATGCCGAATGGCTCCGACGCCGGCGAAGGCGCGCAGGCCGCCGAGGAACTGGTAGATGCCGCGGGCTCCGCGAGCGCCGGGGAGTCGGGTCCTGGAACGGTTGTGACCGATGAGCTCGCCATCGTGATGAACCGTGCGGCGCGGCAGGCGCAAGCCTACGTGAGCACGTCCCAGCTCCGCCGCTTCACCTTGCCGGACTCCGCGCCCATCATGCGTCGTATCATGGGCTTCCTTTCAGACCAGGCGCGCGCCCTCATGCGCGCGGGTGTGGCGCGCGAGCGCATCTGCATCGATCCCGGCGCCGGATTCGGCAAGTCCACGAACGAAGACATCATCATTCAGCGCGAGACCGCTAAGATGGCGTCGCTGGGCTACCCGCTTCTGTGCGCGGTTTCGCGCAAGCGGTTCGTGGGGGCCGTTTCCGGTGTGGAAGAGGCAGCGGACCGCGACGCGGCGACGTTCGGTGTGTGCCTTGGTGCGATCGAAAACGGAGCGAACATCGTGCGCGTGCACAACGTTGCGGGGTTCGCGCAGTTCCTGAACGGATTCTGGTCTGTTGCGCGCCCGCAGCCGCGCCGCGCGTTCGTGGCGCTCGGGTCGAACAAGGGGCAGCGCCTGGATAACATCCGCGCAGCGCGCGACCTTATCGCGGAGATTCCGCTCACCTGTGTGTCCAATTGCTCGCGCATCTACGAGAGCGAGCCCGCTTACGAGGTGCGCCAGGCACCGTTTGCGAACGCAGTGATCGAGATCAAGACCGAGCTCGCGCCGACGGTGCTGCTGGATGAGTTGCTCGAGATCGAGAACAGGCTGGGCAGGAACCGTACGAAGAGCGCGCGGCCGAACGGCCCTCGCGTCATCGATTGCGACCTTTTGTGGATGGATGGCGAGACGCATGGCGGCGACAAGCTGCGCCTTCCGCATCCCAAGCTCGGAGAGCGCGATTTCGTGCTCGTGCCGCTCGAGGATCTTATGCACGACCCCGCGCGCTTCTTCCGCTACGAGGGCGTGCCTGTGCTCGAGCCCGAGGAGCGCATCGGCCATGTGGTGGGCGAGCTTGGTACGCTGTGAGTACCTCGGGGCGGGTTTGCGCGAGCCTTTCCGCACAGCGAATGAGAGGTGCCTATGACGCGCGATGAGGCGCTGAGCGTGCTGGGGCTCGAGCCCGGCGCGTCGCGTGCAGAGGTCTTGGCGGCGTATCGCGAGCTCGCGCAGATGCTTCACCCCGATAAATTCGGCGAGAACAAGCGCCTGCACGCGCGGGCGGAACAGCAGATGAAGCGCATCAACGAAGCGCGGGATGTGCTGTTGAAGGCCGCGGGCGCGAGTTCTCGCGGGGGCTCGGCGTCTCGGCGCGAGGGGCGGGCGTCCGCTGATAGTTCCCCCGAGGCGATCCTGTTCGAAGCGCGTGCGCGTGCGCGCGCTGCGGAGACCGCCAGGCTCGCGGTGGTGGCGCAGCTGCGCACGATGCGCGAGCGCCGCCGTTCGATGCTCGTCATGGCGGGTGTGGCCGCGATTACCACGTTCCTGTTCCTGCGCGTGCGCGGAGGCCTCGGTGCGATGATCGCCTCGATTGCGTCCATGGTCGCGGTGTGGGGGGCCGTCGACGCCGTCATGCTTTCGAGTCAAGTCGAAGCGCTGAAGACGCGTGCGCGCGAGCTGCTGCAAACGCGCGACGCTGCACGCAAGATCGCCGAGGAAGCCGCCCGCCTGTAGGCGTCACTTCGAGGACGGGCGCGCTCGTATCGTTTTCGGCGCGAATGCGCCCGCCCTCGAAGCGACACCCGAAGTGACGCGGCAAAGGCGCGCTGGTATACTCGCAGCGTATACGGTTTAAGGAGGCCAAGTATGGCTGCACATGCGAACGAAGCGAACGTTGGCGCGGTGTCGCCCGAACTCGACGAGATGGTTTGCGACCTGATTGGCTACATGCTCGACGAGCTTGCTGAAGGGCGCGACCCGGGCGTGCTCGCGTGTGCCGAAGATGCCGGGTCGGGACGTATCGACGCCGCGTTTACCGAAGACGGCGAGGAGGCTTGCCTCGAGGCGGCGCAAGCATTCATTTGCGATAACGCACGCGGCAACCGCGAAGAGGGGTTGGGTGCCATCGAGCGCTACGCCATCGCCTATGCGGGAGCCGTACGACTCGAGAGCTGTTATCAAGATGCCGTGCTCGTGAGCTTCTATGAGCGCGGGCTCCACGATGAGGACGGGGCTCCCACGGGATATTCGGCATATGTGCTCTTCGAGGGCGCGGGTGATGAGGAGCGGTTCGCGTGGAGTGACCCCGAGCCTGCCGGGGAAGAGCCGGCGCTCATCTAGGTACGGTATCTGCGTGGCCGCCGTCGCTTGCTTTCGATCCCGGCGCATCTCCAAGCGCTTTACCAAGCGTTCTATCTAGTTCTTTGACTCGTGTTCTACAGTAGAACGCTCGATGGAAAGCCGGCGGTCGATACGAGGCTCGGTAGAAAGTTTATGGGTGCCGCGGTTATCGATGGCACGTTGCGCTCGCAGGACTGCCGTTTAGCGATATAATCTGCTAGTTTGCCGAACACTGCTAGCGTTTTTTCATTCGTTGTGCAAAGGAGCACCAATGCGCGTCGAGAACCTGAGGAACATCGCCATCATCGCCCATGTCGACCATGGTAAAACCACGCTCGTAGACAAACTGCTGCGCGCCACGGACGCCTTCCGCGCCAACCAGCAGGTCGAAGACCGCGTGCTCGACTCGAACGATCAGGAGCGCGAGCGCGGCATCACGATCCTCGCCAAGAACTGCTCCATCGAGTACAAGGGTGTGAAGATCAACATCATCGACACCCCCGGCCACGCCGACTTTGGCGGCGAGGTGGAGCGCGTGCTCAAAATGGCCGACGGCGCTCTCTTGCTCGTCGATGCGTTCGAAGGCCCCATGCCGCAGACGCGCTTCGTGCTGCGCCACGCCATCGACACCGGCCTCAAGATCATGATCGTTCTGAACAAGATCGACCGCCCGGGTGCCGACCCCGACCGCGCCTACAATGACTGCCTTGACCTCATGGCCGATCTTGGCGCCACCGACGAGCAGCTCGATTTCGCCATGGAGCATGTGGTGTACGCGAGCGCGGTGAACGGCTACGCGCGCCTCGATCCGGCTGCCGACGGCGACAACATGTACCCGCTGCTCGACATGATCGTGCACGAGATGCCCGCGCCCGAGGTTGACGAGACGGCGCCGCTCGCCATGCAGTGCATGACCATCGACCACTCCAGCTACGTGGGACGCATCGGTATCGGCCGCGTGTTCTCGGGCACGATTCACGACGGCGACACGATCCTCGTGGTGAAAAACGACGGCTCCAGCTCTACGGCGACCGTGAAGCAGCTCTTCACCTTCGACTACCTCGGTCGCACGGAGTGCCAGGAGGTGCAGGCGGGCGACATCGCCGCCGTGGTGGGTATCGAGCGCACGGACATCGGCGATGTGTACACCGATCCGGAGAACCCGGTGCATCTCGACCCCATCGAGATCGATCCGCCTACGCTCTCCGTTGTTTTCGAAGCCTCGACCTCTCCGCTTGTTGGTCGCGACGGCGACATCGTGGGTGCGCGCCAGCTCAAGGAGCGCCTCGAGCGCGAGGGCGAGAACAACGTGACCATGCGCATCGAGGAGCTCGAAGATAAGAGTGGCGTCGAGGTTTCCGGCCGCGGTATTTTGCATCTTTCTGTGCTCATGGAGACCATGCGCCGCGAGGGCTTCGAGTTCCAGGTGGGTCGCCCGCGCGTGCTCATCAAGACCGACGAGCACGGCAACAAGCTCGAGCCCGTCGAGCAGGCCGTGGTGGAGTGCCCGGAGGAATACTCCGGCAAGGTCATTGAGGTGTTCGGCAACGCCGGCGGCACCATGGTGAGCATGCACACCGGTACCACGGTGACGCACATGGAGTTCCGCATCCCCACGCGCGGCGTCATGGGCCTTAAGAACCGCATTCTGAACGTGAGCCATGGCGAGGCCGTGTTTTACCATACGTTCCTCGAGTACGGTCCCTATGCAGGCGAGCTCGGCGGCCGCAACAATGGCGCCATGATCTCCATGACGACCGAGAAGGCCGTCGCCTACGCCCTCGGCACGCTTCAGGAGCGCGGTCAGCTCTTCGTGGAGCCGGGTACCGAGTGCTACGAAGGCATGATCGTGGGCGAGCGCAGCAAGCCGGGCGACATGGTGGTGAACATCGCACGCACAAAGAACCTGGGCAACCAGCGTTCCTCGACGGCGGACATCGCCGTGCAGCTCACGCCGCCGCGCACGTTCACGCTCGAAGAGGCGCTCGAGTACATCACCGACGACGAGCTTGTCGAGGTCACGCCGAAGAACATCCGCCTGCGCAAGCGCATCCTGAACGCGACCGATCGCAAGAAGGCCGCCGTCCGCGCCGGCTTGGTGAAGAAGTAGAGCGGGTAGCCAAAGCATTGGTGACCTAAGTGGACCGCCCCGGCTCTACACGTCGAGACGGCGCTGGTCACGCTTGCGGCGGATGCGTTTGATGCGCGAAAGCGCCTCGCTGCGGCGCTCTTGTTCGCGGCGTTCCTCGATGCTCGCCAGCGTGCGTTCGCGGCGTTCGGCAAGGGCATCGGGTGAACGGCCTGCGATCTCGCGGCGAGCAGAGGGTCCCTCTGTCGGGCGCTTGCGACGGGGCATCATGCGCGCGATGTCCTCGTCGGTGGGCGACATGATGTTGAAGTGAAGCGAGAGCCAGCGCGTTCCCATGGTCACAGCGACGCACGCCACCACAGCGGCGACATGCGAAACGCCTAGCTCGACGAGGGCCATGTAGGCGCAGCCGCCGGCGATGGCCGCGAGCGCGTAGAAGTTGCTTCGCTGGAAGATGCCGGGAACCTTGCCCAGGAAGACGTCGCGCAGCATGCCTCCGCCCACGGCGGTGAAGAATCCCATCAAGACGCAGATCATCGGGTTGAAGCCGTAGACCAGGGCTTTATCTGCGCCGGTGGCAGAATAGAGCCCCACCGCGAAGATATCGAGCACGGCGATGAGCCTGTCTTGCTGTTCGATGAACGAGGGGATGATATACACCACGGCGGCGGTGACGATGGCCGCCGGGAGCGCGAGCGGCTGCTCGAGTAGATAGACGCTGCCAACCTGGAGCGTGACATCGCGCAGCAGACCGCCGCCGAGGCTGCAGAGCACGGCGAGTGCCACGGCGCCCACGAGGTCAAGTTTGTGCTCGCGCGCCGTGAGCGCGCCCGAGATGGATGCGACGACGATGGCGATGAGCTCGAGCCAGAAGGGGATGGCGACCGGTGCTTCTACGGCACCGGAGGCGGGGGAGACGAGCCGTGCGAGCAGCGGTTCCGCGATTGCGATGACGTCCAACGACAAGCTCCCTCCCTCGTGGGGGTGCGACGGTTTCGAGATGGCGCGCTGTGCCCCTCACAGTATGACAGGAGGGGTGCGTACATGGCGCAAGAATGTCGAAATACGCGTACGCGGTTCGGCGTATCTTCTTTTTGGCTCTTCGGGTGTTTGTGTGGGCTGACGCGGCAGTGAAAACGGGGACCTGGCAGCGGCGGCGCCCTCCGCGTATCGTTTGTTTTTCGACCAAGAGAAAACAACGAACGAGAGGCGCGCCGCCGCATGCTGAAGAGTGTACTAAAGAGGGCCCTCGGGCTCGGCACCGCCGTCGTAGAGGGCGCCCGAATCGAGGGGGAATCCATAATCGTCTCCGCGAGGCTCCGGAGGGCGGCGCTCCGCTGCCCGGCCTGCGGCAGGAGGTGCGACGGCTACGACACGCTCCCCGCCCGGCGGTGGAGGGCCCCGGACGTGGGCTCCGCCCGGTGCTACGTCGAGTACGCGCCGCGGCGCGTCGAGTGCCCGGAACACGGGGTGCGCGCCGAGGCCGTCCCGTGGGCCCGCGCCGCGCCGAGCAGGTTCACCTCGGCCTTCGAGGACACCGTGGCGTGGCTCGCCCTGCACATGTGCAGGAGCGCGCTGGCCGAGCTCATGAGGGTCGACTGGCGCACCGTGGGCGGGATATGCGCCCACGTCGAGGCCGACCTGGAGGCCCGCGACGGCCGCGGCAGGCTCGACGGCCTGAGGCGCATCGGGGTGGACGAGACCAGCTACAAGAGGGGGCACAGGTACATGACGGTGGTCGTGGACCACGACCGCGGGCGCGTCGTGTGGGCCTCCGAGGGGCACGGCAAGCGGCAGCTGAACGACTTCCTCGACCATCTCACCGACGTGCAGAGGGGCTCCATCGAGGTCGTCACCGCGGACGGGGCGCGCTGGATCGCCGACGTCGTCGCGGAGCGGCTGCCCGGCGCCGAGCTCGCCTTGGACCCGTTCCACGCGGTCTCCTGGGCGACCGAGGCGCTCGACGACCTCCGGCGCGAGGCGTGGCGGGAGGCCCGCAGGCCCCCGCGCCCCAAGCGGGGGCGGGGCAGGCCGCGCAAGGGCGAGGAGGCCCCCGCGGACTCCGCCAAGGGGGTCAAGGGCCTCAGGTTCCCGCTGCTCAAGAACCCCGAGGACCTCAGCGAGGGGCAGGCCTCGGCGCTCGGGGCGCTCAGGCGCTCGGGGACGGCGCTGTGGCGCGGATACCTGCTCAAGGAGGGGCTGAGGGCGGTCTTCCGCGGCGACCCGGCGGACGCCCGCGCCTCGCTCGACCGGTGACTCTCGTGGGCGTGCCGCTGCAGGATCCCGCAGTTCGTGGAGCTCTCGAGGAAGGTGAGGCGCAAGCGGGAGGGTGTCCTGAGGTCGATCGAGCTCGGGGTCTCGAACGCCCGCGTCGAGGCGGTGAACAACAAGATCAAGGTGGCGATCAGGCAGGGCTACGGGTTCAGGAACATCGACAACCTGATAGCGCTCGTGATGCTCAGGTGCTCGGACCTCAGGCCCGCGCTACCCGGCAGGGCGGCGGCGTGACCCCTACCCACACGAACTCACGAAGCCTCCTATTTCCCCCCTGTCTTCTCTTGGGCAGCTGCACGCCCCTTAGGTGCAATCGTACGGCATCGTCGATAACGCCCGGGGCTTCATCGTCTCACATGCGAGACCGCTCTCGCAGCAGCTTGCATGTTCGAGAGATGCTCCACGCGATGCGTGGAGGACCCCTGCGCTGCGCTTACCTGGCGCGGGAGGCCTATTCGAACGACCCGACAAGAACGTCTGATTCCATTGTAAGCGAAGTGACAGAAGACCAGTCAACATCGTGGCCGTCAACCCCAAACATAATCGGAGTCATTCCTATCGTGGCAGAAAGTAGGTCTGGAGTCATTTCGATTGAGGAGGAGACAGTGTGGCGTCCTATCAGCCTGCAATGCTTGGCAAAATAATCGATAACGCGCTTGTTTGAATAGCCGTTGTATCCCGTGCGACTTTCATAGACCTTATCGCGAATCTCAATGAAATGATTCTGCGTGGGGATGGCCTTTATCACAATTCCACCCCTCCGAAGCAGGCGGCTGAACTCTGTGTAGTTGGCGGGAGAAAAGAGATTGATTACGCACCCAGTGGTCTGGCTCTGAATTGGGATAGCAGCCAAATCGGAAACAAACCAAGTGATGCAATCGCTATGATTCTCGGCAGCCGCAAGCCGAATAGCCTCCTTACTTATGTCAAACGAAAAGAAGCGAGTCGTAGAGGGCGCCTCGCAGGCCAACCTGCTTGTGAAAAAACCTTCTCCGCATCCGGCATCTACGACAACATCTTTTATTTCAAAATAATCAATTAGCGATTTTACTTTATCAACTAGTGGCTCATATAGACCACTCAGAAAGATTTGTCGTCGATTTAGGAACGATTCCCTATTGTAAGGACCTGAGGGCTGGTGATTCCGCAAGAGGTTGACATAACCTTGCCGGGCAATGTCAAAGTTATGACCACCTGTGCACTTGAGCGAGGATTCAGAGAGGCGCAGGGGCAGACGGCAAAGCGGGCAAATCAAGTACTTCTCGCACCCAACAAAGGCCTTCGTCCCTCTAGCTCCCATCCCCACCCGTCCTCGTGAATGAAACCGACAGTACTATCGATACTCTCATTCTATACTAAGGCCTCTGAATATCGATGCGAGGATGAGGCCGTTCGTTAGCGCCGAACGGCCTCGATCTGCCGATTGGTTGAAATGAGACAGTGCACAAAAGCTACTTCTTGACTACCTGCTGCTCGTAAGGAGACTTACGGCTTGGGGAGTGAATATTCCTAATCCAAGAGCAATTGCAGCTCCCATTGGTGATCCCATGCGCCTGGTTTTCTCGATTGAGCTTTTTGATCTGTTCGAGACTTAGGGTTTGCATCGCCTATCCTCCTTCTCACTATCGGCAGATCATTACGTTTAATTCTGGCTCTTCGGGTGTTTGTGTGGGCTGACGCGGCAGTGAAAACGGGGACCTGGCAGCGGCGGCGCCCTCCGCGTATCGTTTGTTTTTCGACCAAGAGAAAACAACGAACGAGAGGCGCGCCGCCGCATGCTGAAGAGTGTACTAAAGAGGGCCCTCGGGCTCGGCACCGCCGTCGTAGAGGGCGCCCGAATCGAGGGGGAATCCATAATCGTCTCCGCGAGGCTCCGGAGGGCGGCGCTCCGCTGCCCGGCCTGCGGCAGGAGGTGCGACGGCTACGACACGCTCCCCGCCCGGCGGTGGAGGGCCCCGGACGTGGGCTCCGCCCGGTGCTACGTCGAGTACGCGCCGCGGCGCGTCGAGTGCCCGGAACACGGGGTGCGCGCCGAGGCCGTCCCGTGGGCCCGCGCCGCGCCGAGCAGGTTCACCTCGGCCTTCGAGGACACCGTGGCGTGGCTCGCCCTGCACATGTGCAGGAGCGCGCTGGCCGAGCTCATGAGGGTCGACTGGCGCACCGTGGGCGGGATATGCGCCCACGTCGAGGCCGACCTGGAGGCCCGCGACGGCCGCGGCAGGCTCGACGGCCTGAGGCGCATCGGGGTGGACGAGACCAGCTACAAGAGGGGGCACAGGTACATGACGGTGGTCGTGGACCACGACCGCGGGCGCGTCGTGTGGGCCTCCGAGGGGCACGGCAAGCGGCAGCTGAACGACTTCCTCGACCATCTCACCGACGTGCAGAGGGGCTCCATCGAGGTCGTCACCGCGGACGGGGCGCGCTGGATCGCCGACGTCGTCGCGGAGCGGCTGCCCGGCGCCGAGCTCGCCTTGGACCCGTTCCACGCGGTCTCCTGGGCGACCGAGGCGCTCGACGACCTCCGGCGCGAGGCGTGGCGGGAGGCCCGCAGGCCCCCGCGCCCCAAGCGGGGGCGGGGCAGGCCGCGCAAGGGCGAGGAGGCCCCCGCGGACTCCGCCAAGGGGGTCAAGGGCCTCAGGTTCCCGCTGCTCAAGAACCCCGAGGACCTCAGCGAGGGGCAGGCCTCGGCGCTCGGGGCGCTCAGGCGCTCGGGGACGGCGCTGTGGCGCGGATACCTGCTCAAGGAGGGGCTGAGGGCGGTCTTCCGCGGCGACCCGGCGGACGCCCGCGCCTCGCTCGACCGGTGACTCTCGTGGGCGTGCCGCTGCAGGATCCCGCAGTTCGTGGAGCTCTCGAGGAAGGTGAGGCGCAAGCGGGAGGGTGTCCTGAGGTCGATCGAGCTCGGGGTCTCGAACGCCCGCGTCGAGGCGGTGAACAACAAGATCAAGGTGGCGATCAGGCAGGGCTACGGGTTCAGGAACATCGACAACCTGATAGCGCTCGTGATGCTCAGGTGCTCGGACCTCAGGCCCGCGCTACCCGGCAGGGCGGCGGCGTGACCCCTACCCACACGAACTCACGAAGCCTCTTCTTTTTCGTGTATATAAAATCAGCGGTTGCAATACGAGGCAGATACGGTACAATTTCCTGTGCTAACAACGGAGAGTTGTCCGAGTGGCCGAAGGAGCACGATTGGAAATCGTGTAGGCGTCA
>UPXY01000026.1 GCA_900538305.1 uncultured Collinsella sp. | reverse complement strand
GTCGGCCAGCCAATAACCCCCGTCCCCAATGGCTGGAGCCCGCAGCACCGTGCGCTAGACGCTAGGGAGCACGGCTTCCTCGGGCATGGAGACGGTACCGTTCGCCACGTCTTCGGGAATGCGATCGTCCATGTTCATGAGCTCGCTCACCGTGACGAACTCGTAGCCCTTGGCCCGCAAGTCGTCGATAATCCCGGGCAGCGCCGCAACCGTCTGCTCACGGTTGCCACCGCCGTCGTGCATGAGGATGATCGCGCCGTTGAACGCGTTGTTTACCGCCGCCGCACGGATGGCATCTGCACCCGGTCGCTCCCAGTCACAGGTATCGACGTTCCACAGCACGTTGCACGAAATGAGGTCGCCCGAGCGCGCCCACTCCGTGTCTCCGAACGCCCCGTAGGGAGCGCGTATCATCTGCGGATGTGTACCGCTCGCTTCGCTCAACGCATCGGCCGCAGTCGAAATCTCCGAGCGGAGCGTGTCGCGGTCGGCTGTCGGCAGGTTACGATGCGCCATGGTATGGCTCGCCAGCTCTTGTCCTGCGTCCACGATCGCCCTGCTGCCCGACGGGTTGCTCTGCGCCTGAGAGCCCAGGTTAAAGAACGTGGCGCGCACGCCCTTTTCCTTCAGGATTTCCAGAATCTGAGGCGTGTAGGAGCTCGGGCCATCGTCGAAGGTGAGCACCACGTACTTGCCGTTTGACGGACGCGGATTCACCGACGAGACCACCATGTCCTGCGGCTCCTCGAGCACCTCTTCCGCCGTCTCGCCAGAGACCTCACCGGTCTTCACCCGTTTGCTGCCCGCCTTGCCCCATTGCGAGACGAACTGGATCGCGCCGCCCGTCTCGCGTTGGATGCCCGGTGCGATCTCCTGCGTCTCCTCCGTCGACGTCTCCTCGGTATCCGCGCCGTCCGCAACGGTGAAGACATCGCCCTCCTGGATGCGCGCAGCCTCGACCTGCTCGGGTGCTAGCTGCTCACCCCGCCGGCTCACCGCGCAGGGTTCTCCGCCCCGCTCCTCAAGCACGTTACCACCCACCGAAAGCAGCCGTCCTGGCACCGCACCGAAGTAGTCGTGTTCTTCGAGAACCTCCGCGAGCGGCGCGTTCACGCGAGCCACCACCTGCTCGCCATTCACCGAGATCGTCACGTCGCGCAATAGGAAATACCACGCGCTCGCGAAGCCAATGACGAGCGCCACCGCAGCGACTGCCACGATGACCGCCTTAGACGAGCCCGGACGACGGGATGGACGACGGCCGCGTCTGGCGCGTGACGCTGAGGCGACGTAGCGCTTGCCCCTTGCCGTCGTGGTGTAGTGGAGGTGCGTCGCCTTCCCCGGGTGAATATATTGTTTGCGATCGCTCACGGTACTTCGCTTCCCCATGCAGACGCCGCAAGCCGGCGGTCTGTAGATGTAGATATGTCACGCGAGCAGTCTACTAAATCGCATGAGCCCATGGATGCGCGCCGAGTGCTCCAGTCGAAAACCGTGCGTGATTCAATACAAGGTTGACAAGACCATAAGGCGTCCTTAAGAAACCCGTGGGATCCTCAGCCCGGAGCCTAGATTCCCACCAGCACTGGAGACTGTCCCCAATGGTTGGTTCGGGACTCAGGCCCCATGCTCACTCCTCTTCGTCGTCGCTCGGCATGACGGGCAGCGCGGCGTCTTCGGGCATCGAGGCGTTCGCGAGGTCAAGCTCCTCGGCGAAGTCCTCGTCCGTGGCGATGAGCTCGCTGAGCGTCACGATGGTGTACCCGTCCTCTTTGAGCTGGTCGATGATCCCGGGCAGCGCCTCGACGAGCTGCTCACCCGTGGCATCGTTGTCGGTGAGCAGCACGATGTTGCCGTTGTGCGCAGCGCCCACCACATTCTCCTGCACGGATTCCGCACCTGGCAGCAACCAGTCGCCAGAGTCGATGTTCCACGAGACCACGGCGCCCACGATGTCCATGCTCTCCGCCCAGTTCTCCGTGCTGAAGGAGGCGTAAGGCGCGCGCAAGAGGTTCACGTGCTCGCCTGTGGCGTTCTCGATGGCGTCGAATCCGCGTGTGAGCTGGGAGAGCAGCTCCTCGCCCGAGAGCGTGGAGAGGTCGACATCGTTGTATGCGTTCGAGCCGATCTCGTGACCCGCTTCGGCGATGGCCTTCGCTGCAGCGGGATTCTCCTCGACGGCATCTCCCTGCAAGAAGAAGGTCGCGGAGACGCCCTTTTCCTCCAAAATGTCGAGGATCTGCTGGGTATAGGCGCTCGGCCCCTCGTCGAAGGTCAGCGCGATGTAGCGCGCATCCTCGGCGTCGGGCGAGACGGAGCGGTACGTGACCACGCAGTCTTGCACTTCCTGCACCACCCCGCGGTCGGCGGTGATGCCGGTGAGCTCGCCCGTCCACACCTCAGAGCGGCCGGGGATACCCCAGGTGCTCACGTATCCGATGGCGCCGCTGCCTTCAACGGTGATGGTCGGCTCGATCTCCGTCGCCTCGACCTTGTGATCCTCGTAGATATCCGCGCCGTCGTGGATTTCGAGCTCCTCGCCGCCCTCGAGCTTCACGGTGTCGTAGGAGTCGGGATCGACTTCCTCGCCGTCGAGGGTCACGCTGTAGCGCTCACCGCCACCGCGCGTGATCACGCTGTCGTCGACCGCGAGCAAGTTGCCAGGCCGGCAGGAGTCCGCGAACCCCTCGTCTTCTATGACCTGCGTGATGGTGGCGCCGATATGAACGCTCGCATCGCTGCCGTTCAGGGTGATGCCGACGCTACGGTTGAGGTACCAGATGAGGCTTGCCACGAAGAAGAGCGCTGCGCAGCCAACGATCACGAACGCATACGGGCGCCGGGCGTTGCGACGACTGCTACCCTGGCCGCCTCGGCGGACGTGCGTGCGCGAACGCCGGTTGTCGCTTCCGAAGCCCTGTGAATGGCGAACGTACGAGGCGCCCGGCCTGTGCTGCGCCTTCTTGCGCGATCGAGAAAGCTGGTAGCCGGTCGTCTTTTGGTTGCGCCTGGGATGTGGGCGCTTCGGTGGGTAGGAGGTGGTGTGATTGAGCAATGGTGCTCCTCCCCGTCGCGCGGCATCCGACACCGAACACCGCGCGCTACGTACTGTCTATCGTGAACGGGTGCCGCGCAAACAGATGCGCCGCGCCATACGTTAGCTGCGCTTCTTCGTCGAAGAGGACGAGGAAGCCTTTTTGAACTCACGCGCGAAGCCCGAGAACATGCCCCGCGTCTTACCAATCTGCTTGCCCAGGGCGCGACCGCCCTTCTCCATGGTCGCGCTGCCGCGCTTGAGCGCTGCGGCACCCTTCTCGTCGAGCGATTCGGCACCGGAACGAACCTTCACGCCGATCTTCGCGCTCGCCTCGCCCGCCTTCGCAGCCACGCCGCCAGAGAATCCAAGCTCGGCGGCCTCATCGGCGACGATCATCGCACCGTCCCCATAGCCTTTGAGGTAGGTCGCTGGCATATCGATGGTGCCCACGAGCGCCGTCGCGGCCATTCCACTCGTGAGCGAGAATGTCGAGACCTTGCCCGTCTTGGGGTCGAACTCCGCATCCGCGCAGTATCCGAGCTTCTTACCAGAAACCGTCACGGCGTCCATACCTGTCCAGATGATGCAGGCGTCTAAATCGATACCGAGCCGCTTGGCTGCCGCAGTGTCGAAGGAGTCCTTCGCATCTGGAACGGCGAGCACACCCTCGTATACGCGGACGACATCGCGCGCGACGAAGCGATCCGACTGCTTGATCATGCCTGCGACATCGGGCGGTGAGACCATGAAGCCCACGACGCGCGTACCGTCCGGCGTGAACACCGGGAAATGAATCTTGCCGATCTTCTTCGGGTCGCGCGGGGTACCGTCCTTGCGGGTGCGCTTTGCCTCCGCTGGGATGCGGTAGATCTTCAGCCCCTGGAAATCCTGGGTGCGCATTACGCCTCGGAAGCTGCCTCGGCCTCGGGTGCGACCTCGACCTCGACATCGGCGGCGGGCGTCACGGTGCCGCCGGCGATGGCCTCGTTCAGCGTCTCGCGCAGCTGGTCCATGCGCTCGCGGGCAAGGTCGACCTTGGCGCGGAGCTCATCGGTCTTCGCGTCGACCATGGGGCCGAAGTCGTTCATGGCGGCGCGAGCCTGTTCGGTGCCCTGCTCGTACATGTCGCGCGCGTTATCCCAGGCATCGTTTGCCATATCGGCGGCCATGGCACGCGTCTCCGCACCGGAGCGCGGTGCGATGAGGATGCCGATGATCGTACCGGCAGCGGCGCCGAGCGTGGCACCGACGAGGAAGCTGAAACCCTTACCCATGAGCGTTCCCTTCTATTGGCTTCGCCAGAGGCGGCGTACAGTTACGCTCCATTATACCCGTGCACGGGTCCAGCATCTCCCTCATCATGAGTGGAGACGGAATAAACCTAGCGAGCCGCCCGCCTCCGCGCAGCAGCGCCACAGGCAAACGCCACGGTACCCGCAAACACAAGATAGGAGCGCGCTACTCATCACTGCCCTCATGACGGGCGGCAGCCGCGCCGCCGTACACCGGCTGCGCCGAGGCACCGTCCTCCTCGGCAGCGCGCGCGTCTGCGAGCTCGCCCGCGACATCTGTCGCTATCTCTGCCAGGTCGTCGGAGTCGCCATCCGCGTCACGGGAGTCCGCCTCACCGCGCAAGGCAAGCACCATCTGGCGCAACGCTTCCACGGTTCCGGCGAAATCGGGCGCTGCAGCATCTGGATGCAAGAACGCCCACTCCATCATGAATGTCGCAGACGAAAGCGCGCCGATGGTAAGCGCGTCGTCGGGGCACGAAAGCTCGATCTCGAAGAGGCGCTCGTCACCCGCCACGCCGCGCGTGCGGCCGCACGAGATATCGCCCGCAAGGCCGGTCTCGTTCAGAATCTCAACCGTAAGGTGCTCGAGCAGGTGCGCGAGCTCGGTGTCGCCCATGCAATCCTGAAACTCACGACCGGCGTCGCCCAGGCACACATGCTTGGCGATCGCCGGAGCAAGATAGTACACGCGCGCCGTCGCCTCGATGTCTTCCGAAGTCATAACCGGCATCCCGGGGTTCACGAGCACGCGGGCGCGGAGCTTCTTCGCATCGACCGTGATCTTCATGATGTTGAACAGGCTTGCCATGTCTCTCCCTCTCCTACCGCCGCATACGGCACGGCGGCTTGGGTCGCACTTCTGCCATCGTAGCGCATCGGACGATACTTTCAGTACCCGGTACCGAAATTATCATGCTTGCTCTGAACCCTCGGCGGCATCGGCGGAGGCATCCTTCTCCACCACAACCGGCTCTTCCGGAGCGATCACGCGAATGAGCGAGATGCGCTGGCCGCGCATGGACTGCACCCGGAAACGGTAACCCTCGGCCTCGAACGCCTCGCCGATGCTTGGCACGCCGTCGCAAACCTCGAGAATCCAGCCGGCAATGGTCTCGTACTCGTCGCTCTCCTCGATCGGCCAACCAAGCTCGATGGCGTCGTCGCAGCTGAAACGTCCGTCGACGAGCCACTCGCGACGCGAGAGGCGTGTAAGGTACTTGTTATCGGGGTCGAACTCGTCCTCGATCTCGCCCACGATCTCCTCGACGATATCTTCGATGGTGATAACGCCGGCCGTGCCGCCGTATTCGTCCACCACGACGACCATCTGCTCGTGTGCGGTCTGCATCTCGGAAAGCAAAGGCAGGATGTCCTTCGTGTCCGGCACGAACGTCGCGTCGCGCAGGCAGGAGGAAACGGGTTCCGTACCGCGGCTCGAAAGCGCGAGCTCGATGAGGTCCTTGATGTGCGCGATGCCCACAACGTTGTCGGTGTCCTCGTGGTACACGGGAATGCGCGAGTAGCCGGTGCGACGCATCTCGTCGAGCACCTGCTGGATGGCGTCTGTGTCCTCGGCCATAGTCACGTCCACACGCGGCACCATGACTTCGCGCGCCACGGCGTCGCCGAGGTCGAAGATCTCGTGGATCATGCGCTTCTCCTCGTCGAGCAGGGTGTCCTGCTCGGAGACCATGAACTTGATCTCTTCCTCGGAGACGTTCTGGCGGTCATCGGCGCTCTTGATGCCCAGGAGCGCAGAGATGCCGTTCGCGCTCGCCTGCGTGAGCCACACGAGCGGCTTGGCAATCTTGCGGAACGTGGAAATGGTGCCGGCGACGGACTTCGCCATACCCTCCGCGTCGGAAAGGCCGATGCGCTTGGGCACGAGCTCGCCGATCACGATCGAGAGGTAGGAAACGATGAGCGTGATGACGATGGGCGACGCCACGGGCGCAATAGCCGAGAGCGGAGCGATACCGAAGGACTCAACCCACTTCGTGAGCGGGTCGGAAAGCGTGTTCGATGAGACCGTCGCGGAGAAGAAGCCCACGAGCGTGATGGCGACCTGAATGGTAGCCAGGAAGTTCGTGGAGTCGTTCGCGAGGTCGAGCGCGAGGCTGGCGCGTTTGTCACCCTCTTCGGCGTCGTGCTCGAGCGCGGCGCGCTTGGCAGTGGTGAGCGCCATCTCGCTCATGGAGAAGTAGCCGTTCAGAATCGTAAGAAGCAGTGTTGCGACGATGGAAATCAATATGCCCATAGGGACGAGTTCGAACCTCCAAAGATGGGGAACAGTGCGAATGCCGAATGCTCCACTGGATACCAAGCCGCAGGCGAGCACGCGGTGCCGAGGCGACGAGCCCGGCGATGGAGTGCGTTACGAGCGCTAGATCACGAAAAGGATCACCGCCATGAAGATGAAGATGCTGCCCGCGAGCACCCAGAGGTGCCATATGCTGTGCATATACGGGATCTTCTTCAGAAGGTAGAAGCCGGTGCCGATGGTATAGCACAGGCCGCCGATAACGAGGAGCGCGAGCGCCACCGGATCGAGTGCGGCGACGAGCTGCGGCAGGCGAAACACCACGAGCCACCCCATGATGAGATAGATGGTGATGGTGACCCATCGAGGTTGCCGTTGGCGTCCGATGATCTCGAACGACACGCCGGCGAACGCGAGCGCCCATACCACCACGAAGAGCACGAGACCCCCGGCTTCGGCGAGCGTGATGAGGCAAAATGGGGTGTAGAACCCGGCGATGAGCAGGTAGATGCTGCTGTGGTCGATGATGCGGAACACGCGCTTCGCCGCCGGCACCTGGATGGCGTGGTAGAGCGTCGAGGCGAGGTATTCAAAGATGAGCGTCACACCGCATACGATGGCGGAGATGAGGTGCGTGGGCTCTGCGCCACCGAGCGCCGCCTTCACGATGAGCAGCACAAGCCCGGCGATGGCCAGCAGGCAGCCGATGCCGTGCGTGATGGAGTTGGCAATCTCCTCGCCTAGGGTGTAATGCGGAGGCTCCTTGTGGCCGGCTTTCGCCGCGGCATCGCTGCTCCCGGCCTGTGGGAACTTCGGGCACGACTTCCGGCGCTTGCGACACGTCGCGCAAACGTCATCGGGCGGGGTACAGGAACCGGGCGCGTCGGGCGCGCCCGTCGTACTTCGCGGTGTGGAACTGTCGCTAGATGCAGACATCTGCGTAGAGCTTTCCTCCAAAATAGACTGTTCGCTATTCTAGCAAAGAACCGGGCAGGCATACAAGGCAGGTCGCCTGCCGCAGCCCACAAAAGTCGAACGTGCATCAACCTCGCATGCCCGCCCGCAGCGCACCGCCCTACGCGCCGCACCCGCCCACCCACCTCTTCTCTTCAGCAAGGCGTCGCATAACTCGACGATGAACCCTCAATTCCGGTCTGACTGTCGAGTTGTGCGACGCTTGCTCAGGCAGGGCGTCTTGTCCCGGAGCTCACTGCAAGCCGCCGTCCGCCATATTTCGTAGAGCTTTTGAACCTACCGGGCATGAGCCAATGTAGAGAACGCAAAGGTCGATACGTCTAGCACCCTTCCTCCTGCATTTCACCATACCTATCCCAATGGCGTATCACGAAGCGGCGCAAATCGTCTTGATCGCGCTGGAACCGAATAGATTGGCCTGCCTTGATGCCCAAAGATCGAGCTATGGCGTTCATGGCTCGATGCATGTTCAGCTTTGTTGAAAACTGAACGCTGGTGAGAATCTTTATGTCGAACCCCATGAGCGAGAGCGCGCTGAGTCGTTCGGCATCATGACCCCTTCGAGAGCGCTCGTCATGCCCGCCGCCATCATATTCCACGCCAACCTTCTTCATCGAGGCGAGTATGTCAACCTCGTAATAGCTTGAAGAGGTGTATCGTGCCTGCTCATGCGGAACATCGACGCGGCCGTTCAGCGCTATGTTCCGATATTCGAGCCCGCCCAGCAGCCGTGGGCATGCAATCATCATCGCTGTCGCCGTCTCCATGGGTGAACGCGATCCGTCCTTCACAGACGCAAGGGCTTTGCTCGCCGCAGCTGTTCCGCGCACGCCACCAAGCCCTTTGAGGCGCGCTTCCAACTCATCGCACGATGAGTACGGCTTGTGCTCCACATAAGACGAATCAAACGGCGTGAAGTAATCCGCGCACAGCTCGTAGCCGAACTCAATAAGCTCGCGTCGATTCATCCACGTTGCCGCCTGCGCAAAACAAAGGGGATTCCCCACAGAAAGCAATCCACGGGCGACGGGAATCACATTTTCCTCGTGGACAATCTGCCCATGTGAATGACATGCAAGATGCTCCGTCCTCACACGGTCATTGGCAAATGGAACAAGTACATCAACGCTGTTAAGCTCCTCGACAGGGACACCCCATGAATGCAGCGCATCCCTTACGCGTTGGACGATGGTGTGAGCAGGCAATCCCAGCTCTCCAAGTCCGATATCCAAAAGGTCTTCATCCTCAAGAAACGGCGACTCGCCACATTCTGAACCTCGCTGACGAGCACGGTCGCATAATTGCGAGAAATGCTTCGTGCGACGAAGCAACCATGCTGTTTTATGGGAAAGCACAACTGGAATATCCATACCGTCTCCGATTGCTGTCCGCGGACACGCGCGCTCATGACCATCAGTGAAAATGCAGGGGTGAACAGCGTTGCACCATGCTCTCGAAAAAGCAACAAGGAGCTTTGCTACCCGCTCTCTACATAGGCTGACGCTCTCTATATAGGCTGACGGAGAGCAAAGCGTCGCATAACTCGACGGTGAACCTTCTATTCCGGGCTCACCGTCGAGTTATGCGACGCTTTCGAAAACGAGAGGGGCTGGGCAGCGGCGGCAAAGCGACGGGGCAGGAACGCGGGGGCAGGCACCTCGGGTGGGGAAGGGCTCTCGGCCTGTCGCGAGTGAGTATATGAAGACCTTCCAGCGACAGTGATCAACCATGCGAAAAACAACCCACAAGCAGAGACTTTCAAAGTCACGCCTCACGTGAACGGGTGGCAGCGAAGCCCACACAGGTGATCGCCACGGCAAAGAGCGCCGTAACGCCTACGCCGATAGCGTAGCGGGTGAGCACCTCGACCGTGAGCTCGGGCACGGCAAGCACCGCCGCGATAGCGTCGTTCGCCCAGAACGTCGGTGCAAAGCGTGCTACGGCCTGCACGGATTCGCTCAGCACATCGAGGGGCACCCACGCGCCGCCTAAGAAGGACATGAGCATGCCGCCGATGTTGCCGAGCGCATTGAGCCCCTCTTCAGACATGCGCAGCTGCGCCAAGGCGAACGCGAGCGCAAGCGGCACCAGTGCAAACACAAGCATGGCCGCAAGCGCGAGTGCAACCTGAGCAAACCCGACGCCCGCCGTGAGTACGCCGCTCGCCACGACGCCGACCACGCCCGAAACTGCCCATACGCACACGACGAGCACGAAGCAGGCGGCTAGGGTTTCGACACCCAGCCGCCGGGGCCGCATGGGCGATGCGAGTGCGCGCGCCCGCAGCCGTTTCCCGTTCATAGTGGTAAGCACCAAGCCTGCGCACACCACAACCGAACAGGTGATGGAATACGTGCTGAAGTTGAGGTACGCCTGGAACGGCTTGGCGGGGCCGTCGGCTTGCGCGAGGTTCTCCACATGCGTCTCTGCGCGCACTGGCGCTGCAGCGGCTACGAGCTCAGCAACACGTGCAGCGTCCGCATCCGGCTCGAGCGCCGCGGCAGCCCCGGCAAGCGCAACCCAGCGCACCGCTTGCGTCTCAACGAGCGCAGAACCCTGCGTGTAGCTTCCGTAAGCGATCTGGATAGTTGGCAGCTCCCCTCCCGCACGTCCGCGATCGAGGCATTCGGCTCCAAAGCCTTCTGGAATGATTACGACTGCGTCGACAAGGTTCGTAGCGAGGGCGTCCTGCAGCTCGAAGGATTCATCCTCGATGTCTACAGCATCGTGCATCTCTGCGAGATAGGCGCCGAACTCGCCCGCAAGCGCCGAACCGTCGCGATCGATTACCGCGATGCTCGCGTGCGCGGGCTCGTAGCCGCTTGTCGCAGCGGTCTCATCATTCGAGCCGATGGTGAGAAAGATACCCAGTAAAGAGAGAAAGAGCACATACACACCAAGGTATATGGGATGACGCAGACCGATGGCGAGGGCAGATCTACAGATGCGCATAGCGTTGCCTCCTAAACATCGGCGCCGCGATCAAGAAGAAAAGCACGCCCCAGCCCACGCACGCGGCGAGGCGGGCAGCGAACGGCACAATCGATTCGTAGAAGTACAGGCTATAGAAGAGGTCGCACACGAGCTTCGCCGGGTTAACCCACGTTGAGATGGGAACCGCGCGGGCGATGGAATCGGCAAGCTCCATGGCAGGTTCGCCGTAGAGGCCAGCAAAGATGGCGAGCACGCAGGTGAGCGCTGTAAGGATGCCCGAGCCGGCACTAGCGCCGCCTTGAAGCGGCAGCGAACCCACCACAGCGCCGATGCCTGTAGCGAGGACCGCGCCGCCCGCAAGACCGAGCAGGCACAGGCCTTCGCGACCCTCGAAATCGATCCCCACCACGAAGCGCATGTAGACGAAGGCCACAGTGAGAAAGGCGAGCGAGAGGAGCCACGACCCGACGAGCGCGCCGGTGAGCTGGCGGATGCGGCTCACGCCCGCGATACAGCGGCGCGCGGCGGTGGCCGAAGCTGTGGGGCGGATGTTCGCCACAGCGAGCATAGCGAGCTGGGCAGCAAAAAGCGTTGCCATACCTAGGAGCGCGTAGTAGAAGCGAACCGTCTGGTCGGGCGCGGCGCGCGTGAACGAGACTCGTTCGGCCGAGGCGGAGCGCGACAGGGCACGCGCAACTGCCTCGTAATCGATGAGAACGGAGGGGTTCGTGCGCGCAATCTCTTCGATGAGTGCGCGGGACTGGGTATAGGAGCTCGCAACCTCCTCGAGAATCGTGCGGTTCACGGCGTATCCCGCGCCGCTACCGCTATCCAGATGAGCGGAGCTCGTCTCCGGCGCGACGATGAGCTGCGGCCTGAGTTCTTCATCCACCATGTAGATGCCGTCCACCTCGCCTGAGGCAAGCAGGTCACGAGCTGTTTTTTCGTCCTGTGCTTCCACGACCTCGAGAAGGGGCGCAGCGGCGGACACCGTCCCTTCGGCCTCGCCGACTTCAGCCTCGTCGCCGACGGAAAGAGCCTCGACCACGAACGAGAACGGCGAAACGTCCCAGGAATCGTCGTGGACCACGGCCACGGGCACCGGCTCGATGGACTCGGCGGTACGCATGCCCGAGAACATGAAGATGAAAAGCGTCGACATGATAATGGGAAACGCAAGCGCCCACACAAGTGCGCTCGGCGTGCGCAGAAGCATGCGAACGGTCACGCGGAACGTGCTGAGCATGATGTTCTTCTCCTAATCGCGCAGTTCGCGGCCGGTAAGTTCGAGGAATACGTCGTTCAGGGTGGGCGGCTCGGCGTATACGCGTCCCAACCGAACGCGAGCCGCGCCCAGCACACCCAACACGTCGGTAAGGTTGTGTTCGCTGGGTTCACAGCGAATGGTGAGCATGCCCGCGTCGAACGACACCTCGAGCACGTGCGATAACGCGCGCAGGCGGTCGAACACCGCTCGTGACACCTGCGCGGTCTCTACCACGATCCTTTCGCCCACTGCGACCATGCGCTTGAGATCATCGTTCGTGCCCTGTGCGAGCACGCGACCGCCGTCCATAATCATGATACGCGAGCAGATTTGCTCGACCTCTTCCATGTAGTGGCTGGTATAAACCACCGTGGCCCCACCGTCGCGCAAACCTTTGATGCCGTCGAGGATGGCACTGCGGCTCTGCGGATCAACGGCAACGGTAGGCTCGTCGAAGAAGATGAGCTCGGGTTTATGCGCGATCCCGCACGCAATGTTGAGTCGGCGGAGCAAACCACCCGAGAGCTTCTTGGGGCGAAAGCGTGCGTAGTCCTCGATTCCCACGAACTCAATGGCCTCGTCCACAAGCTGTCTGCGGCGCGCGCGATCCGTTACATATAGCGAGCAGAAGAAATCGATATTCTCGCGTACGGTAAGTTCGTCGAGGACAGCGACCTGTTGCGGCACGATGCCGATGCGCCGCTTGAGGTCGTAGCGCACAGGTGTCATGTCCTCGCCGAACAGACGGATGGTACCACGGTCGTACGTGAGCAACTGCAGCATACAGTTGATGGCTGTGGTCTTGCCGCTGCCGTTGGGTCCGAGCAGGCCGAAAATCTCACCCTGCTCTATATGCAGATTGAATCCATCGAGCGCCAGCACCTCGCCATAGCGCTTCACCAGACCATCGACTGCCACAATATCCATAGCGCCTCCCTCCCCCGCGTGAGCCATTTTGGGACGGGTTCAAAACGTTACCTCTTGCTGCATTTGGAGACAGACTTTCGTGCGACGAGTTGCACGTCGGCTATGTACCCGACAGCCCGGCGAACGTCGATGCGCGAAAACCTTGTCCCAATTCCTGCGCCCATCATGAAGAACATGCGCACATTGCACCAGTGACAAATGTCATGAGTTGTACATTTGCTGGTAGAGGACGTATAACCACGCGCGGACTAAGGCTGGAACGTGAGCATTTCGGAAAGGGAATGTCGCGAAAGGAGCGACATGCGTCCCACGCCTCGCGGCTTGACGCTCCCCTAACATTCCTCTGATACCATACGGCGCATGGAACGCTCGACCGACAAGCTCTTCATATACTTCGCCTGCCTCGCTCTGCTTGCGATGCGCGCACTCGGCGATGCAGGCGCCGCCGACGTGGCGGCAGCGACGGCCGCGGCTCATGGCGGCATGCTCGGCATCGGCGCCACGGATGTCGTCGTTGCACTCGCCGCAGTCAGCGCGGCCGCGCTTAACGAGGCGCTGCCTACGCGCACGCGGCCGCTCGCCCCCATCGCGCTCGGCGTCATCGCCATCTTCTCGCCGACAGGTTTCCTCTTCCTGCCCCTTGCCTGCTACGATGCGGCGCGCGAGCTGCACCGCGTGGACTGGCTGCGGGCCTGCATTGCCGTGCCCGCCGTCGCGCTCGCAGCGGCGTTGCCCCTGCACGGCACAGGATTTGCAGAAAGTTTCCTAGTCGCCGCTTGCAGCGCGCTCGCCGTCTTGCTCTCTATGCGCACGAATCGTATGCTTGCGCGCCAGGAAACCCTCTACCGGACGCGCGATGACATGATGCATCGCGCGCAGCAGCTTCTGCATGAAAATCGCTCGCTTGAGGCGCGTCTAGCAGCCCTGGACGAACAGCCTGCTCGGCAACCGCAAAGAACTCAGAACGAACCGCCATCGCGCCCTGCAACGTTCGCCTGCCTCACCGACCGCGAATTCGAGGTAGCTCGCCTTATCGCCGATGGTTTCGACAACCGGGAAATCGCAGCCGCCGCCTACATGAGTGAAGGCACCGTCCGCAACCACATCAGTTCAATCTTGATGAAATTGCGCCTCAAGAACCGTACGCAGATCGCCATCGCGTACTGGCGCGGGTAATACCACGGCATCAGACCCAAAGCGTCCGTCAGATAAGTCCCTACTTCACCTCGATGAGCTCGTAGTCGCTCGTGCCCAGGCCGATCTTCTCGGCGTGTTCAATGCACGAGCGCCAGTTCGTGTCCGGATGCGTCATGTTGAAGTGATCGTGCTGGCAGTGCTCGGGAATACCGCCCGCCGCCTCGAGCTTGGCGCGCATGTCCGTGAGCTCGGTATTCGGCAGCGCCGGTTGGGCGAGCGCCATGTCGATCGCCGCCTGGTCGATCGCCACTGGGTCGAAGCTCGCGAACATGCCCAGATCCGGCACGATGGGCGTGTCGTTCTCGGGATGGCAATCGCAGTTGGGGCTGATGTCCATGGCGATCGAGATGTGGAAATTCGGGCGATCCTGCACCACGGCCTGCGTGTACTCGGCGATCTTGCAGTTGAGCACATCGACGGCGGCGTCGTACTCGGGAGCAATAGCGTCCTGGTTGCACGCGCCGATGCAGCGCCCGCAACCCACGCAGCGGCTGTGGTCGATCTTCGCCACATGCACGGTGCGCGTCTGGCCGTTCGGCAGCTCGCGCTCGCGGGTGTGCTCGAACGAGATGGCGCCGTGCGCGCAGATACGCTCGCAAGCATGGCATCCGATGCACGCCTCGGTGGTGACGTTCGGCTTGCCGGCGGCGTGCTGCTCCATCTTGCCCGCGCGGCTGCCGCCGCCCATGCCGAGATTCTTCATGCAGCCACCGAACCCAGCCTGTTCGTGACCCTTGAAATGCGTGAGCGAGATGACGATATCCGCGTCCATAAGCGCTTGGCCGATCTTCGCTTCTTTCACGTACTCGCCGTTCTTCACCGGCACGAGCGCCTCGTCTGTACCTTTGAGACCGTCGGCGATGATCACGTGGCAGCCGGTAGCGTAGGGCGTGAAGCCGTTCTGGTAGGCGCAGTCGATATGCTCGAGTGCGTTCTTGCGGCTACCCACGTAGAGCGTGTTGCAATCCGTGAGGAACGGTTTGCCGCCAAGCTCCTTCACCACGTCTGCCACGGCACGAGCGTAGTTGGGGCGCAGGAAGCTGAGGTTGCCGAGCTCGCCGAAGTGAATCTTGATAGCAACGAACTTGTTCTCGAAATCAATCTGGCCAATGCCCGCGCGCTTGATGAGGCGCTTGAGCTTGTCGATCTGGCTCTCATGACCGTAGCTGCGGAAATTTGTGAAATAAACCTGCGCCTTCTCTGTCATGGAAACCCCTCTCTCGCGGTTTTTCGGCCACCTGTGCCTGCTCAATGCATTGTATAGCATCGTGGCGCGCTCACTGCGCGGGGGCATCACCGGAATCCGCCCCGGGAGCGAGCGTTCGCACGATGAGCGCGACGAACTGGTCAATGGGCATGCGCTCGCGCAGAGACATCCATGCCGTGATGGCGCTCAACAGGCCGGTCGCGTAGAACTCGCGCATGATGTCCTGTTCATCGGGGGTAAGCGTCCCGGCGGGGATGATGAAGTGGTCGAGCAGCGGAGTGATGATGGCCTTTAGGCGCGCGGCGAACGAGGGATCGCTCGCCAGCAGGCGCGGCATGAAACCGTTGAAACGCTCGGCGAGCTGCACGATGAAACCCATGTGGTTCGAGAAATCGAGCGTCTCCTCCGTAAGCAGGCGGTCGTTCACGAGCTTGCCGATCTGCGTGAGGATACCGTTCTCGAGCTGCTCGAAGAGGTCGTACACGTCGCGATAGTGCAGGTAGAACGTCGCGCGATTGTACCCCGCACGGTCGGTGATCTCGCGAATGGTGATCTTGTCGATGGGCTTTTCGAGGTAGAGCTCCCAGAATGCCTGCATGAGATGGGCGCGCGTTTGCTCGGTGACCTGCGGCTGCCTGTTCATGTGCCCTCCTTGCGCTCGATGACATTACCGGGTGTCCTGTGGCAGATGCGCCAGGCACCGCCGTCGCATGACGCCGGTATCGCGCGGTCGACAATTCGTCTATGGGTGTCGAGCGCATCTCGAACCCCTCCCGCGTCCTCACTATACTACTAGACAACACGCTGTCGAGTAATGATGCCGCGCGCCAACGCGGCTCGGAATACAGAATCGGTGCGACGTATGGCATACATCGAGTTCAACGACGTCATCAAGGCATACGGGTCCGGCGAGACGCTCATCCACGCACTCGACGGGGCGACGTTCGAGGTCGAACGCGGCGAGCTCGCGGTCATCCTGGGAGCATCCGGCGCGGGCAAGACCACTGCACTCAATATCCTGGGCGGCATGGACACGGCGACCTCGGGCGAGGTGCTCGTCGACGGCAACGACATCACCCATGCCACCGAGCGTGAACTCGTTGAATACCGCCGAACCGACGTGGGCTTCGTGTTCCAGTTCTACAATCTCGTGCCGAACCTCACCGCACTCGAAAACGTAGAGCTCGCGGCGCAGGTATGCCCGGACGCACTCGATGCCCGAGAATCACTCGAGAAGGTAGGGCTCGCCGAGCGCCTCGATAACTTCCCCGCCCAGCTCTCTGGCGGCGAGCAGCAGCGCGTCTCCATCGCGCGCGCCATCGCGAAGAACCCCAAGCTCCTTCTGTGCGACGAGCCCACGGGCGCCCTCGACTACCAAACCGGCAAGCAGATTCTGCAGCTCCTGCAGGACACGTGCCGCAAAGATGGCATCACCGTCATCATCATCACCCACAACTCCGCGCTCGCGCCCATGGCAGATCGCCTCATCCGCTTCAAGAGCGGCAAAGTGACCGAGATGTCACTCAACCCCGCGCCGAAACCCATCGCAGAGATCGAATGGTAGGGACGGCACATCATGACCGGGGCGTTTCGGAAGGACATAACGCGCACCATACGAGGCAATCTTAAGCGCTTCGTCTCGATCGCCGTGATCTGCGCACTCGGCGTCGCCATGTTCTGCGGACTGCGCGCCGCCTGTACCGACCTGCGCAACGCGGCAGATTCGTTCTTCGACACCCAACGCCTCTTCGACCTGCAGGTGCTCTCGACGCTTGGCCTGGACGATGACGACATCGCCGCACTCGCCTCGGTTGAAGGCGTCGAGGCAGCCGAGGGTGGATGGACGGAGACAACCTACACCGACGTCGAAGGTGCCCGTGCATCCGTCGAGGTGAAAGCGCTTTCCGCGCGGGGGCTGAACATGCCCTACGTTGTTGACGGCGAACTGCCCGAGACGGCCGACGAGGTCGCGGTCACGCAGAAGTTCATCGACGCGAGCGGGCTTAAGATCGGCGACACGGTCGAGATCTCTGAAGCCGAAAACGAAGACGAGGCGGTGTTTGCCCGTCACCCCTACCGCATCTGCGGAATCGTGGTCGACGCCATGGACGTGAGCAACCCTGAGCTCTCGTTCCGCTCGAGCTCGAGCTCCGACTACACGTTCTTCGTGACGCCGGACGCCGTCGAGGGCGATGCGTACACCGTCGCGTACCTCACCGTGGAGGGTGCGGACGAACTCGCCGCATACTCCGACGAGTATACGGAGCATGTCCGTAAGGTGACTGATCGCATCGAGGATGAGATTCGCGCCGACCGCGAGGCAGCGCGTACGGCAGCCGTCAAGGGCGAGGCGCAGGCAGAGCTCGACGACGCGCGCGCGGAATTCGAGGCGGAGCGTGCCGATGCCGAGGCCGAGCTTGCCGAGGGCTGGGCGGAACTTGAAGATGCGGCGCGTCAGCTTGGGGATGCGCTCGAGGAGCTCATAAGCGGGCAGGCCGAGATCGACGATGGCTGGACGGAGCTCAATGCGGGCGAGGCTGAAATCGCCGAGGGACGCGCCCAGCTTGCTGCAAGCCAAGAGGATCTCGATGCGCTGCGCGCAACGGCAGAAGCTGGCTTCGCCAGTGCGCAGGCAGAGATTGACGAATATCGCGCGACGCTAGCGGCTGGACGCGAGCAGCTCGAAGCGGGCGAAGCGGAGCTTGAAGCAAACGAGCAACTCATCGCCGAAGAAGAACAAAAGGCCGTCGAGCAGGTCAACAGCATGATCTCGAAGATCCCCGGCGGCCCCACAGAAGAGGTTTCCACTGCCGAAGAGGCCTATGCGGCAATCGAGCCATATGCAAACATCGTGTTCGACGCCCGCGATGCGCTAACTGCTGCCCAACAGAGCGTCGACGAGCTTCAAGATGCCTACAATGCACTCGATGGCGAACGCGTCGAGCTGCAAACCGAGAAAGACACCCTCGAGCAGACCACTATTCCCGAGCTTACGAATACCGTTGAAGGCCTTGAGGCCCGCAAGGCAGAGCTCGAGGCGTCCTTAGGTGAGGGCGTAACCAGCGATGAGGAGTACCAGCAAGTTCTTCTGAACCTGGAAGACGCTCGCAACGAGCTGAATACCGCGGAAGCACGCCTGGAAACCGTCACGAACGACCTCGCCACGAAGACAGAGGAAATCAAAGAGGCTGAAGGCAAGCTCGAAGAGGCAAAAGCCGAGCTCACCAGGGCAACGCAGTCCTATACGTTCATCGAGCGCATGATGGCGACGTTCGGCATAACCGTTGAACAGCTGGAAGAGGCGGTAAACGGGCTTACCAAGCTCATCGATGGCAAGGCGGCACTCGCCCAGAGCCGCGAGGAGCTCGAAGCCTCGCGCGCCGAGCTGGAAGCAGGAGAAGCCCGGCTCGAAACCGGACAGGCTGAGCTTAATTCGACGCGTTCCCAGGTGAGGGCGACATTTGCGAGCGCACAGGCAGAAATCGACCGCGGTTACGCCGAGCTCGAAGCGGGCGCCGCGAGCCTTCCCGCCGCACGTCAAGCACTTATCGACGCCCAAGCAGAGCTCGATCGCGGACGTGCGGAATACGAAGACGGCATGGCGGAATACCAGGACGGCCTTGCAGAATGGCAGGACGGACGCACAGAGGCAGACGAGCAGTTCGCAGAGGCGGAGGCTGAACTCGCCGATGCCCAGGCAGAAATCGACGACATCGATGCTGCCACGTGGTACGTGCAAACGCGGTCGTCGCTCTCGAGCTATTCATCGATCTCGAGCGATGCCGATTCGATCGAGGCCATCGGCACACTCTTCCCCATCGTCTTCCTCGTGGTGGCGGCGCTCGTTTCCCTCACCACGATCACGCGCCTCGTCGAGGAGGAACGCGGGCTTATTGGCACGTACAAGGCGCTCGGGTATCGCAACGGCGAGATCTTCGCCAAGTACCTCACCTACGCGCTTGCTGCCTGCATCTCCGGTTGCCTACTCGGCCTCTTCCTGGGTTTCATCGCGCTGCCGGCATTCCTCTTCACCATCTTCGACATCATGTACCTGCTGCCGAGCTACAGTTTCTCATTCGAGCCGCTCTACGGCTTCGGCGGTATGGCGATCTTCATCGTCGCGATCGGCGGCACGGCCTACCTCGCCTGCCGCTCCGAGGTTCGCCGCACGCCCGCCGAGCTCATGCGCCCCAAGGCGCCGAAGTCTGGCTCGCGCATCTTCCTCGAGCATATTCCTGCCGTGTGGAGTCGCCTCTCGTTCCTGAACAAGGTCACGGCACGCAATCTCTTCCGCTACAAGCGGCGCTTCTTCATGACGGTTGCGGGCATCCTCGGCTGCACGGCGCTCATCGTGTGCGGCTTTGCTATCAAAGACTCCGTAGCCGAGCTCGTGCCCGAACAGTACGAACGCATCGCACATTACAGCATCCTCGCTGCCATGGAGCCGGATGACCACAACGATGCCATAGCCGAGCTCGCCGAAGATGATCGCGTGGACGAAGTCGTTTCCATCTACATCGACACCACGACGCTCAAATACAACGGCAGCGAGGAAAGCGTGCAGCTCATCGTCATTCCCGATGACTACGCCCGCTCCGACCGCTTCTCCCGCTTTGTGAGCATCACCGACCTCGATACGAACGCGAGCGTCGATGTGCCCAAACACGGCGCGGTCATAACGCAGAACGCTTCCGAGGTATTGAGCTTCTCTGCCAAGGACACCGTCGAGCTCCAGGATTCGCACCTCGAGCAGGCGGAGATCGATGTTGCGCGCATCGCCCGGAATTACCTGGGCAATTACGTGTATATGACACAGAGCGCCTACCTCGAGGCGTTCGGCGACCGCGCGAGCGCCCTCGATGATGCCGGCGCGTTCCAGGCAAACGGCGTGCTCGTGCGCTGTACTGGCGACGATGCCGAAGCCTCGCTCACCGAAGAGCTCACGGACGATTCACGCTTCCTCTCGGTGACGAGCACCGACGAGCTCGCCGAGGACTTCTCGAAATCATTCATGCTCATCAACGCTATCGTGGCCATCGTACTCGGCATGGCGGCGGCGCTCGCATTCGCCGTGCTGTTCACGCTCTCCACAACGAACATCTCCGAACGCGAACGCGAACTGGCGACCATCAAGGTGCTCGGCTTCCGCCCGCGCGAGGTGCACCACTATGTGAACAAGGAAACGATCATCCTCACGATGATCGGGATCGTGTGCGGCCTGCCACTTGGATACGTGCTGGGCGACATGCTGCTCCACGCGCTCAAGATGCCGTCGATCAGCTTCCTGACGGTGGTCACGCCCTTGAGCTACGTGTTCGCGGCGGTACTCCCGCTCGTGTTCGCGCTCGCCGTGAACCTCATCACGAACCGCACGCTCAATCGCATCGACATGATCGAAGCGCTCAAGAGCGTCGAATAACCCGGGTGTAAAATTACCCCAGGGGTTTTTTAACATTGCGCCCCCGAGCAGGCTTTCTGCTCGGGGGCACTTTTCTGCGCGAATGTTAAAAACCGGCTTATAGGACAAAAAGTGTGTCCGGATGGAACACGCGTCCTAGTCCAGCCAGA
>UPXY01000025.1 GCA_900538305.1 uncultured Collinsella sp. | reverse complement strand
GCCGAAGGCGGTCTCCCGGGCGTCGGCCGCGCGCCGAGGACAAGCGGAGGGGAAAGCCGGGGGCTTCCCGGTTGGCATCAAAGGCTCAGCTAAGCCCTACATCTGCGTCGGAGCAGACACACCGATGAGCGACAAGCAGAGCGCAATCACCGAACGCACAGCGTCACACGCCGCGAGACGCGCGCGCACGAGCTCCGGCGCAACGGGACGACCCTCGCTCGGGAGCACCTGGCACGCAGCGTAGAAGCTGTGGAACGCGGCAGCGAGCTCCTCGACGTAGTGCGTGATGCGGAACGGCGCGCGGTCGCGGGCGCAACCGGCAATGAGGTCCTGCAGCTCGGAGAGCTTGCGGGACAGCGCGAGCTCGGTGGGATCGGTGAGCAGCGAGTAGTCCACGTCACCATAGATGGCCTTGATGGCGACATTCTCCATACCCATGAGGTCGGCCTGCTCGGGCGTGACGCCCGCGGCCTTGCGCAGGATGGAGCAGATGCGCGCATGGGCGTACTGCACATAGTACACGGGGTTGGACTGGCTCTTCTCCTTGACGGCGTCGATGTCGAAGTCGATCGTCTGGTTGGAGGAGCGGCTCACGAGCGTGTAACGGGTGGCGTCGGCGCCGACCTCGTCGATGAGCTCGCGGAACGTAATCATCGTGCCCTTGCGCTTGGACATGCGCACCGGCTTGCCGGAACGCAGCAGGTTCACGAACTGACCCAGCGGCACCTCGAACTGGCCGGGGTACCCGAGCGCGTCGCAGACGGCCTTCACACGGGCGATGTAGCCGTGGTGGTCGGCGCCCCAAATGTCGAGAACCAGGTCGACGCGCTGGAACTTATTCCAGTGATAGGCGATGTCAGACGAGAAGTAGGTGTAGTCGCCATTGGACTTCTGGATGACGCGATCCTTGTCATCACCGAACTCGGTGGACTTGAACCACAGCGCGCCGTCGTCCGTGCGATAGAGGTAACCCATGTCGTCGAGCTTCTTGTAAGCGCGCTCGACCGGGCTGGTGCCCGTCCAGTCCTTCTGGTACATGGTACGCTCGCTCATCCACACATCGAAGTCGCAGCGCACGTCGTGGCACGTGTCCTTCATGTCCTTGAGCATCTTCTGGTAGCCGCGCTCACGGAAGGAGAGCATGCGCTCCTGCGGATCGGCGTTCACCCACTTGTCGCCGTCGCTCTTCCAGAAGGCAGCGGCCTCGTCGATGATGTAGGTGCCGCCATAGGAGTCCTTGCCCAGGTCAGCGGTGAACTCATCCATGTAGGGGTGGCTATCGGGATGCTCGTCGGCCTCGTCCTGCACGTAGTTATCGCGATCCTTCGCCAGGAAGTCACGCGCGGCATCAATGTCGCAACCCTGCTTCTCCATGATGTCGGCAAGCTGCATGTAACGCTTGGAAATGGAGTTGCCGAACGTGTTCATCTGGTTGCCGTAGTCGTTGATCCAGAACTCGCGCTCGATGTCGTAGCCGGCGTGCTCCATCACGCGGCACATGGAGTCGCCGAGCGCGGCCCAGCGGCCGTGACCCACATGCATGGGGCCGACGGGGTTCGCGGACACGAACTCGATCTGGGTCTTCACGCCACCGCCCACGTTGGAGCGGGCGAAGTCCATCCCCTGCTCGCGCGCTTCGGCGAACACGGCGTTCTTCGCGGCGACAGAGAGGTAGAAGTTGATGAAGCCGGGGCCTGCGGTCTCGACATGATCGACGACGTCGCTCTCGGGCAGGTGCTTCACCACAGCCTCCGCGATGGCGCGGGGCGCCTGGTGAGCGAGCTTTGCGGAGCGGAGCGCCATGGTAGAGGTCCACTCGCCGTGAGAGGTGTCGGCGGGTCGCTCTACGCCACAATCTTCCAGCTCGAATGCGGGCAGGTCGCCGGCTTCCTGAGCGGCGGCGAGCGCAGCGCGAACCAGCTCTTCGATCTTCTCGGGCATGAATGTTCCTCCTTGCTACAGCGACAGCCGGTGACGGGTAGGGCACCGGCGCATACATGGGGTTTACTTTAGCACATAACAGCGCGCCATGGGCGAAATAGCGCCAGCACATGCAAGGCATGACAAGAAAAACCGGCCAGGTTGATTTCCATCATGCTTGCTCGAATGCTCAAAAACGTCTTATGACATTCCAAAATGTGGCCATTACATGGTCTTTTTCCATATATCCGCACGTAAACGTGGTATCGTGGATATGTTGACAGCTTATGAGTTGGAGGAAGCATGTTTCGTATCGGAGAGCACGTTATTCACCCCGGGCAGGGCGTCTGCACCGTCACCGGCATCGAAGAGGACGCGACGCCGCCCATGATCATTCTCGAATGCAAGCAAGGCCACGCCAAAACGCGCATGCAGTATCCGCTCGCGCAGTCCGATCGTCTGCATGCGACCATCTCCCGCGAGGTGGCCGAGGATCTTATCGAGAACTACGCGGATATCGAATGCGACACGTTCACCGAGCGCAACAGCTCGCTTGAAGAGTCGTACTTCAAGAAGCTCATCAAAGAGGGAGCGCCCGCCACGGTGCGCGTCGCGAAGACCATGCGCTACCGTATCCGCGACGCCGAACGCCGCGCCAAAAAGCCGAGCACCTACTACGCACGTGTGCTGAAGGAGGCGCACCGTCGGTCCGTCGAGGAGCTCGCCGTGGCAATCGGCGTGAGCGAAGAGGACATCGAGGAGCGGCTCGCTGTCGTGCAGTCCGCGTTCGAAGCGAGTGTGAACTAGCGAGGCCTCACGAAAACGACGCTGCGGACGCACGGCTCATCATCCGCTTCACGAGCGCCCAAGCAACAGGCAGATTCGATCCGCCGTCATAGACCGGCTGTGAGTTGCCCGCGTGCTTGAACACATCGATCGGTGCGAGATGATCTGTTGTTTGCAAGAAGATCGAGGTTAGCCCGCGATATACGCTGCGACGATCTTGCCGTAGTACTCAGTATGGTAGATGTCCACGCCCTCCGCGCTGGCAGGGTAACAACGCAGGCGCAGGTCATCGGGCATGAGGCTGATATCCTGGTCGCGGCGGTAAATGATGCGGCACTCGAGCGTGAGCGGCAGCTCCTTGATCGCGGGTGCGGACACCTCCTCACCCGGGACGAGCGTAAGCCCGAGCTCTTCGGTCTTGTTTACATCGCGCCCGCTCTTGCTGCCGCAGAACGCGAGAATCTTGTTCGCACGAGCGCGCGCCGCCTCATCCGCATCGGGAAGCGGGGCGTTCACCGTGAACTCATTCTCCTGCTCCAGCAGCTCATGCGTATAGCGCGTCTTGTTCACATAGGCGATGAACTGGGGCGTCGACCACTCGATGCCGAGCATGCCCCATCCGATCGTCATGGGATTGGCCACGCCGTCCGCGCCCGTCACCGTGATGAGCGCGCCATGGCCGCGAAGCTCCTTCATGATGTGGGGAGCGTACTCGAATGCATCGATCTTCTGGGACATGATGGCCTCCCTGTGGGTGCGCGACCTCTCGTTTCCGCTCGCTAGCGGTATTTTCCGCCAAAACTCTCCTGCGCACAATAAGCCTTGCTTCCTCTTATACTATGTGTTATATAGTATAGGACGAAAGGAGGTATGGTATGGAAGCACAGCTCAAGCGAGGGTTCATCGAAGCGTGCGTGCTCGCCACGGTAAACACGCGCGAGTCGTACGGCTACCAGATCGTGAAGGACGTTCCCGCCTCCCTCGAGCTCACGGAATCGACGCTCTACCCCGTGCTCAAACGCTTGGAGCAGGCAGGATGCATCACAGTGCGAGCCGCCGAGCACAACGGACGTCTGCGCAAGTACTACCACATCACCGAAGCCGGCAAAGAACGGATCGGCGAATTCCTGGCGGCATGGCCCGCCGTGCAAGACATCTACCGCTACGTTGAAGGAGCGCAGTCATGACGAAACAGGAGTTTTTGAAACGACTTGGCGACCTGCTTGCCTGCCTGCCCGCCGACCAGGTGCGCGAGGCGCAGGCATTCTACGCCGAGGCGATCGACGACCGTATGGAAGATGGTGTGCCGGAAGAGGACGCTGTCGCTTCGATGGGAACGCCCGGCGAGGTGGCCGAGGCGATTCTGGACGACCTTCCGCCCGTGCCGCGCGCGGTGGCGAAGACGCGCCGCAAGAGCAATGTACTGCTCTGGGCGCTCGTGATCGTGGGCTCGCCCGTATGGCTCGCGCTCGGGGCGGCGTTCGCCATCACAGTGGCCGCCATCTACGCAACCATTTGGATTCTCGCTGCGAGCGTCTGGATTGTCGCGCTCGCCTTCGCGGCCATAGGCCCGGTCTGCTGGGTGCTCGCGTTCGACGGCGCGCTCATCGGACATATCGCCTTCGCGGTCGCATTTCTCGGCATCGGCCTTTCGATGCTCGGCGTAGGACTGCTCTTGGGAGCCGCAGCGTTCGCAGCGACGAAAAGTCTCGCCCACGTTTCCGTCATGTGGTTGCGCAAGGCGTTCTCTCCGTTTACCAAGGGTCGCAAGGGAACGGGCAACGATGGGTCGACGCGCGACGGGAGCCATCTCTTGGTGGAAATTCGTCCGTAGATTCTGCACCGTACTGATTTACTTCTTCCCTTTCATCCTCACGCTATGGAGGTACTCATGTCGAATGCAAAGAAAGCGTTTCTTGCCGTGAGCTGCGGCGTCCTCGCCCTGGGACTCTTACTTATGGCCTGCGGGTTCGCACTCTCTGGGTTTTCCCTTGACGTATTCACCGCGACCGTCGACCCAACACGCAACCGCGTTGTACTCGGCGGCGTCGAGGTGGAAAGCTATGACGAGCTTCCGCTGCTCGAGCAAATTGCCGAGATCGGTCAAATTGGAATCGGACCGGTGGACGACTTCGACGAGTACGATGCAGAAGGCAATGCGAACCCCACGCCCCCGCCTGCGCCCGAAGCGCCGGAGGCTCCTGAAGAACCTGAAGCGCCGACCGCACCCGGGGCTCACGCCGCCTAACGGCCACGTGCTACAATCCACCACGTTTGGAATGCGATGCATGCGGAGCGGTCGATGTTCAACCTCGTCTTACTAGAGCCCGAAATCCCCGCGAACACGGGAAACATCGGACGCACGTGCGTCGTCACCGGCACGCGGCTACACCTCATCCGCCCCTTGGGCTTTTCGCTCGACGACCGCTCGCTCCATCGCGCGGGGCTCGGATACTGGCCGAACCTCGACGTAACCGTGTACGAGAGCTGGGACGAGTTCCTCGCAGCGAACGACCTCGCCGCGGCCGCACCCGAGCCGCACCTGCACCTACTAACCAAGAAGGCGCGGCGCACGTATACCGAATCCGCGTACCACGACGGCGACTTCCTCGTATTGGGCAAGGAGAGCGCTGGCTTGCCGGAAGAGTTGCTCGCCCGCTATGCCTCGTGTTGCGAGCGCATTCCCATGCTCGAGGACTGCACATCGCTCGCAAACCGCGACGCCTGGAAGCAGCCCGCCGATGAGGACACCGAGCACGCAGCGCTTCGCACGCAAGACATCTGCGGGAACTTCATCGACCCAAACGACTACCGCATCAGTGCGCTCAACCTCTCAAACGCCGCTGCCGTGGTGCTCTACGAGGCGCTTCGGCAAACCGGGTTCACCGGGTTCCCGTGCGGCGAGTGATTTATAAGCTTCGCCGCAGGTAAACCATATCTTTAAGCAGAACGCCCGCCTCCACGATAGGGTGGTCGTAGTTGTCGATGAAGAAATGCTCGATGCGGTGGTGACGCACGAAACCACATGCCTCGTAAAAGGGCACCGTGAGCGGGCTGTCCCCCGTACCCACCTGCAGCGTGTCATAGGTGCCCTTGGCGTTTCGCGCGATGAACTCGATGAGCGCGCGACCAAGACCACGACGTTGGTAGGCCGAATCGACGGCGAGGTTCTTGATCTCGAGCACGCGGTCCCCTTCATCGGTTACCACGCAGACCCCAACCGTCTTTCCGGCTATATCGAGGGCAAACATGGTGCCGCGCCCCAGATAGCGGTCGATCATATCCTCCTGTTCGTCGGCAAGCAGGAGCAGCTGAAGGTAGTCGCGCTTGGAGCGCTCGGAAACGCGTCGAATGTTCATGGCACCATTGTACCAACGCGTCTTGAACACCGCCCGGCTTTCTTGATCGCAACGCATCGCCGAAAGAATGTTAGACTAGTATTACTTTTTATCGGAAAGTTTCGCGTCACCCAGAAAAGTCATGGAGGCAAGCATGGTCGACTACCTTATCGTTGGAGCCGCTTTAGCGCTCGCGGTTTTTATTCTCGTCCGGCAAGCGATGCGCATTGGACGCGGCGGAGGCTGTGGTTGCGAGGGCGGAGGAGCCCGGTCCGTCCGGCAAAGGCGACGCCGCGTGCGCCATATCGATGCCAAACGCTACCCATATGCACTAGAGCTGCAGGTAAGCGGCATGCACTGCGAGAACTGCGCACGCCGTATCGAGGATGCCCTTCAATCGCTCGACGTCATCGCAGAGGCAAAGCTACCCGGTACGGTCATCGTGCGAAGCAAGCATCCGCTCAACAAGGAGGCATGCTCGAAGGCGGTGCGCGAGGCAGGATACGAAGTGATTGAAACGCAGTTATAAGCATGACCGGCCGCATGCGCCAACAGGCATCTCCCCCTCCATACGTTGTCCTATAATGAGCACACTCGACACACGACGAAGGGGGATTCATGGCAGAGAAGCTTTCCGCCGGTATGACGCGCGAGGAGGCATTCGCGCTTCTGACCGAGCACAACAAGGATGCCTTCCATATCGAGCACGGTGAGACCGTCGAGCAGACCATGCGCTACTTCGCGCGCGAGTTCGATCCCGAGAACGAGGAGTTCTGGGGCGTCGTGGGGCTGCTCCACGACCTCGACTGGGAAGAGCACGCGGACGACCCGGATAACCACACCATCTACGCCGCAAAGGACATCGAGGCGGCTGGCGGCACGCCGGAGCTCATCCGTGCCATCCAGAGCCACACGAGCGACTGGAACACCTCGCTACCGGCGCCTGAGCACCAGATGGAAAAGATCCTCTTCGCCACGGAAGAGCTCACCGGCCTCATCGGCGCCGCCGTGGTCATACGCCCCAGCAAGAGCGTCATGGATTTCAATGTGAAGTCGCTCAAGAAGAAGTTCAAGGACAAGCGCTTCGCCGCCGGCGTTTCGCGCGACGTAATCCGTTCGGGTGCCGAAAAACTCGGCTGGGAGCTTGATGAGCTCTTCGCCCGCACGATCGAGGCCATGCAGAGCTTCGCCCCCGACCGCGATACGTTCGGCAAGGATGAAGCGGCGGAGTAGCAAGCGTTAATCGTTTACCTGCGAAGCAGTACGACAGAGGCGTTGCCCCGGGCTTAACCGACGGGCAATGCCTCTCTTGCTATGGCGGCACTCGAGGACAACGCTCGGGTTACGGCCGCACCTGCCCGGTACCGCGAACCACGTACTTGTAGGTGGTGAGTGCCTCGGCCGCGAATGGGCCGCGCGCGTGGAGCTTCTGGGTGGAGATACCGATCTCTGCACCGAGGCCGAACTCCCCACCGTCGGTGAAGCGCGTGCTCGCGTTGGCATACACGGCCGCTGCGTCGACCTCGGAAAGGAAGCGCTCGCACGCCTCTGCATCCTCGGCTATGATCGCCTCGGAATGATGCGTGCCGTATCGGTTGATGTGCGCGATCGCCTCGTCGATGCCGCTCACGCACTTCACGGAGATCTCGAGCGCCAGGTACTCGCGCCCCCAGTCCTCATCCGTCGCGTCCACGAAGTTGATGATATCGGCGAGCTGGCGCGTGGTCTCGTCGCCGTGCACCGTCACGCCCGCCGCATCGAGCTCGGCAAGCATCTCGGGCAGGAACGCCGCCGCGACCGACTCGTCTACCAGCAGCGACTCGCATGCGTTGCACACGCCCACGCGCTGGGTCTTCGCATTCATCACGATGGCGCGAGCTTTGGCGAAATCCGCGCTCTCATGCACGTACACATGGCAGTTGCCGGTACCTGTCTCGATGACCGGCACGGACGCCTCGCGCACGCAGCGCTCGATAAGCCCCGCCCCGCCGCGCGGGATGAGCACGTCGACGATGCCACGAAGCCCCATGAGCACGCCCGTCGCCTCACGATCCGTTGTCTCGATGATGGTCACGGCCTCGCGAGGCAGGCCGCACGAGGCGACGGCGTCGGCCAGCACGTGCGCGATCGCTACACACGAGCGCTGGGCGAGCGACCCGCCGCGCAGGATGCACGCGTTGCCCGTGCGGATGCAGATGCCCGCAGCATCGGCGGTGACGTTCGGCCGTGCCTCGTACACCATGGCAACGAGCCCGAGCGGTACAGAGACGCGCGTGAGGTCGAGCCCGCAGTCGATGGTACGGTGCTCGAGCACGCGGCCAACCGGATCGGGCAGGTTGGCGAGTTGTTCGAGACCGGCCGCCATACCCTCGATGCGCTCCGGCGTGAGCAGCAGCCGGTCGAGCAGCCCCTCGCTCGTTCCGGCAGCCTCGGCAGCGCGCATGTCCTCGGCATTCGCCGCGAGGACCTGCGACTCGGACGCGCGCAGCGCCTCAGCCATGGCGCGCACCGCCGCTCGGCGCTCTTCGTCCGTCGCGCGCGAAAGCGGTGTCGCCGCCGCCTTCGCCGTACTGGCGAGCTCGGTCACGTACTGATGGACGGTCTGGCTGTCGGGCATCGGTTCCTCCCCAACTTGGATTCACTCACCCCATAGTAGCCTACCTCGCGGCGTCGCCGCACCTCCGAAGCTGGTTTTTTCGACAGCATTTCTCATGCGAGCAGCATGCACCGAACGAAGGCAAGCCGGCCGCAAGGTGCCGGGTGAAGGCCGGCTGAAAGGCTCAAGCAACAGTGCGATAGCCTCGCGCTAGGCATCAGGACATCACGCGCTAGGCGAAGACGATCATGTTGTCGCGATGAATGGCGGGGCGCTCGGAAAGCGCGCGAAGTAGATGGTTGCCGGCAAGCTCTTCCTGGCGGCGACCGCGCGCGAGCTCGAGCTCGTCGGAATCCGCCTCGGCGATTCCGCGCGCGAGCGTGAAGCCGGAGGCGTCGCGCACATCGAGCACGTCGCCCGCGCGAAAGCGGCCTTCGACCGCCGTGATGCCCACGGGCAAAAGCGACGACCCACCATCGACAAGCGCTCGGGCGGCGCCTTCGTCCACCGTCACCGCACCATGTGCCGCATCGCCAAGCGCGATCCAGAGCTTGCGCGGCGTGATATCCGCCGGCTCGCGCGCCGGCACGAACCGGGTGCCCACGTCCTCGCCGCGCGCGAGCGCCACGAGCGCGTCCGGCACCTCGCCGCTGGCGATCACGCTCGGGATGCCCGCCGTCATGAGGATGCGCGAGGCGCGGAGCTTCGTGATCATGCCTCCCGTTCCCACGGAGCTCGACGAATCGCCCGCCGAAGCGAGGATCTTGGCATCGATGCGCTCCACCTGCGCGATGAACCGCGCCGAGGGATCAAGCGAGGGGTTCGCCGTGTAGAGGCCGTCGATGTCGGAAAGCGTGACGCACAGGTCCGCTCCCGCCAGGCAGCTCACGAGCGCGGCGAGGGTATCGTTGTCGCCGAAGCGGATCTCGTCGACTGCAACGGTATCGTTCTCGTTCACCACCGGCACCACGCCGAGCTCGACGAGGCGCGTGAGGGCGTCGCGTGCATGAAGGTACGAGGAACGGCTCGCGGTGTCGTTGCGGGTGAGCAGGACGAGCGACGTGGTCAGACCGTGCTGCCGGAATTCCTCGTCGTACGCCGCCGAAAGCGCGCACTGCCCCACCGAGGCGCACGCCTGAAGGCTCGGCATGTCCGAAGGGCGCGCCTTGAAACCGAGCGCGGGCGCGCCGCATGCGATGGCTCCAGAGCTCACCACGACGAGGTTCCATCCCAGGCTGCGCAGCTCGGAAGCCTGGCGCGCAAGGTCGGAGAGAAACGCGCGCCGCACGCCGGAGCCCGGCTGCACCACGGTGCTCGAACCGATCTTCACGACCATCGTCTTCATCTGACGCCCCTTCTCAACACATGTCCCAAGATGCGCCTGTCCCGTTTGAGACATCAGGTTATTTCGGAGCCTTCCAAGGCATGGGAGAGGCGGCAGCGTTCATGCGCTCGCGCACGAGCTCGTCGCGCACGCGCGCCAAGCCCGCTTCCATGCCCACTACGTACGACTGCGGGTACAGGAAGCGCTTGTACTCGGGATCGAGCGCCCCCAGCGCCGCGGCGCAGCGCTCGCGAGCGGCGGAAAGCGGCTCGCGCGGCCCTGTCGCCTGGCCGTCGCGCACCACCGGTACGAGCAGCTCGCGGTATGGCATGCCAGCGACGCTCGTCACGAGCGCGGCGTCGTTCACGGCGACGAGCGTCGTGCCGCGCGCATCGCCCTCGCTCTCGAGGTAGGCCTCGTCATAGATCATGTCGCACACGGGGCTGCCCGCCTCGTCCATATAGCGGCGCACCTGCTGCACGCCGGGAATCGTGCGCTTATAGGGCTGCTCGGAGAGCTTCACGACGGGCGTCCACGACTCATCGCCGGGATCGCGCCGCGCGGCGAGCTTGTACACGCCGCCAAGCGCCGGCTGGTCGTAGCAGGTGGCGAGCTTCGTGCCCACGCCGAAGGAATCGATCGGCGCCCCTTGGTCCAAAAGCGACTGAATGGTGTACTCGTCCAGATCGTTCGAAACGGAGATCTTCACGTAGCCAAGCCCCTCGGCGTCGAAGCGGCCACGCACGTACTTCGAAAGCTTCGCGAGGTCGCCAGAATCGATGCGGATCGCCGCGAGCCGCTCGCCGCGCGCCTCCATCTCGTGCGCGACGGTGATGGCGTTCTCAACGCCCTCGCGCACATCGTAGGTGTCGATGAGCAGCGTGCAGTTGTTGGGGCTCGACGCCGCGAAGGCGCGGAACGCCTCGAGTTCGGTCTCGAAGCTCATAACCCAGCTGTGCGCGTGCGTACCGAAGACCGGGATGCCGTACTTGCGCCCAGCCAGCACGTTCGAGGTCGAGGAGCACCCGGCCACGTAGCTCGCGCGCGCCACCGCCATGCCGCCGTCCGGCCCCTGGGCACGCCTCAGACCGAACTCCGCGACGGGGCGCCCCTTTGCCGCTGCAACCACGCGCGCGGTCTTCGTGGCGACAAGCGTTTGGAAGCCGACGGTGTTGAGCAGCGCCGTCTCGAGCATCTGGCACTCGAGGGCAGGCCCCATCACGCGCACCATGGGCTCGCGTGCGAACACGAGCTCACCCTCCGGCACGGCGTCGATGTCCACGTGCATGCGGAAGTCGCGCAGATACTCGAGGAACGCCGGCTTGAAGAGCGCGCCGCCGGCGGGCGCCTCGAGCGAGGCGAGGTAGTCGATGTCCTCGGCCGTGAAGCGCGTGTTCTCCACGAGGTCGGCGAGCTCGGCGGTGCCGCACATCACGCCGTAGGCACTCCCGAAGGGATGGTCGCGGTAGAACGCGGTGAAGCAATCGAGTTCGTCGAGCTTGCCGCTTTCCCACAGACCCTGTGCCATGGTGAGCTCGTAGAGGTCCGTGAGCAGCGCGATATCGGTGGGACGGGATGGATCGGTTAGTGCCATGGTGATCGACTTCCTCTCAGATCATCACCTTGCCGCGGGCGGGCGGCGCTCGAGCCCGCGGCGGTTCATGCGCGCGCCCGAAAGCGCCCGCTCGTTCGGCGCGCTAGAGCATGCCGAGATTGTTGAGCACAACGTATGCCGCGGCTCCCAGCGCGGCGATGAGGCAGATGGCGATGAGAATCTTCTGCGCGGGCGGCATCGCGGGGATGCCGTCCTCGTCCTCGCCCTGCGAGAGCACCATGCGGCGGCCGAACGTATCGGCCTCCGCGGGATTCGGCTCGGATGCGGCAGAGACGGGCGCAGGCGTTGCCGAAGGCTGCGACTGCAACGAAGACCGAGAATCGGCGACGGGCGCCGCTGCCTGCGGCGCGGGTGCCGGCGCAGGCACCGCTTCCACCGCCTCCCGTTCAGCACGGAGCGCCTCGAGCTCCGCGCGCTCGCGACGAGCCTTTTCGGCACGGAGCGCCTCGAGCTCCGCGCGCTCCTCGTCGGTCAGGGGTGTATCGAGTTGGTCGGACATATGACCGCCTTTCTTCGAACATGCTGCGTAGCAGTATACCCCGTACGGCAATCTCCCGGGACGTTCGAAACACATGTTGGAACACCGCGCCCGACATCCTTCGGCCACGCCATCAGCCGCATGCGGGCGCGAGCGCCTACGCGTCTGCTCGAACAAGCACGCCGGTCGTGTCGAAAGGCGGGGTGAAGCTCTCGTCCACCGCTCCCCCCTCCTGCCAAAACATCTGCGAGAAGCCAAGCTCATCGGCATGATCGAGCACGCGCTCGTACTCTTCCTCCGTCACGGCGCGAGCGAGCTCGCCGCCGGCCGCGCGCATCGCAGCGTTCGGCGTGTATTGGTTCATAACGGAAATGGGAACGTCGCCAACCGCGTCCCAAATCAAATCGAGCACACGGCAAGAATCCTCGGCATGCCCCGGCAGCACCAGATGGCGCACGATGATCCCGCGCGTCCAGGTACCATCTGCGCGAGCGGCTCCTCCCCCATGGCGCTCAAGCTGCCGTGCCATCTCAATGAGCGCGCTCTGGGCAACTGAAGGGTAGTCGGGCACATGCGAAAGAGCACGGCCCAGCTCGGCATCTGCGTACTTGAAGTCCGTGAGCCAGATGTCCACCAAATCGTCCAGCTCGCGCACTGCCTCCACGCGCTCGTACCCGCTCGTGTTGTAGACGATGGGAATGGTGAGCCCGAGCATGCGCGCATGCGCAATCGCCCCCGGCAGCAGGTGCGCGTAGTGCGTCGCCGTCACGAGGTTGATGTTGAGCGCTCCTTGATCCTGCAGCTCGAGCATGATCTCCACGAGCCGCTCTTCGGAAACATCGATGCCGAAATTTCCCGTCGAAATCTCGTGATTCTGGCAATAGACGCATTTGAGCGGACATCCGCTGAAGAACACGGTGCCCGAACCCTCCTCGCCCGAGATGGGCGGCTCCTCCCAAAAATGCAACGCCGCACGGGCAAGCCGCAGCGTGTCGGCTGCCCCGCAAACGCCACGCTCACCCGCCGCTCGATCTGCACGACACCTGCGCGGGCAGAGTTCGCAAGCGCTAAGGGTTGGGGGAAGCAATAGAGAGCGCGTCATCACTTCTCATCCGCCTCACGCAGATCGAGTTCCATGAGATGCGAGGGATGCCGCAATCCGCCCCCGACCTCGATATCGAAGATGCCAAGATCGGCAAATCCCGCACGGCGATATGCCGAAATCGCGGGGGCGTTGTTGTCGAATGCGTCGAGGCGGAGCGACCATGCACCGCGCGAGCGTGCCTCCCGAACGGCGGCGCGCAACAGGGCCCGGCCGACGCCGTGCCGGCGGGCCCCCGGCGCCACGGCGAGCAGGTGAATGACGGCCACGCGACCAGAGGGGGCGTCAACGAGCCAGGACGCGAGACTGTAATCGACCCCTTGCCGAGCATCGAGCACAAACGCGCCGAGCACCGACGGCTTGCAGCCGAGGCCTGCGACAGGCCGGCCCGCTTCGCGCTCGGACTCATCGTCGAAAAGCTGTTCTTCTGGAGCTCGTGCAGTGGCAACGAACAGATTGCCCGAGCGGGCCGCTTCAAGCAGCCCCTCGTGGGTCGGATGCACGCCGAAGTCCCACCAGACGTCGTGGGGAGCACCGTTCATCTCGTCGGCGACATCCCGGTAGAGACGCTCGACAGCCGGAAGGTCGTGCTCCGTTGCAGCAACGATGTCCATGGCGCCCCCGCCCCGCGCCCCGCCGCGCCATCCGAGGCAGGATGCAAAAACGATTAAAACAAACGAACCCGCAGGCACTCCTACGGGTTCGAGTAAAATGCTTGTGGTGGAGACGAAGGGAGTCGAACCCTCGGCCTCTGCCATGCGACGGCAGCGCTCTCCCAACTGAGCTACGTCCCCAAGCGAGTGATTATTTTAGCAACTCCAGGCTGCGTGTCAACGCTCAATCGCGAGAAAATCTATCGGTGCACCGAAGCAGACGCGCGCAGCGCGATGCCGGGCGCAGGACGAGGCACCCGTGCCCCCCGGCCGACAGGCGACGCAAGCGCGCACGGCCGCCCCGGCTCTACGCCTCCGCGAAGACCGCGCATTCGAACGGCCGCAAGATGGCAACGTGCGCCGTCGCGTCCACCCACGAACCCTCGTAGTTTCCCACGAGCTTCTCCATGGCGCTCACATCGATGGGCTCGCCCGTGCGCTCGCGCAGCTCGTACTCACACGGCGCGTCGTCGAACGAGCAGAGCACCATCAGACGGCGCGGCCCTGCCTGGCGGGTCGTCTTCGAAGATGTCGGGCTTGGAGATGAGGTTCACCACGTCGAAGCGGAAGCCCGCCACGCCGCGGTCGCGCCAGAAGCGCACCACGTCCGCCATCTCGCGGCGCACGTCGGGGTTCGTCCAGTCGAGGTCGGGCTGGCTCACGTCATGCATGTGCAGGTACCACTTGCCCAAGCGCGGCTCCCATTGCCACATGCTGCCGCCGAAGATGGATGTCCAGTTCGTGGGCGGCTCGCCGGGGTCGCCCGCGCCTGTACTCCCCCGCCCATCGCGCAGGATGTAGTAGCGCTGGTAGCGCTCGTCGCCGGCGAGCGCGCGCTGGAACCATTCGTGCGCGGTCGAGGTGTGGCAGAGCACCATGTCGAGCATGATCCCTAAGCCGCGCGCCCGCGCCTCGCGCACGAGCTCGTCCGACGAAGCACTCGCTGAGCTGACGGGACACCCCATTGGGTCGCGGCTTATCACCGTCGAGCGCGTGCGCGTGCTGAACGGCCGCGCGCTCATCCTCGACCGGAGCTACTTCCTCGCAGACGCCGTGCCCGGCCTCACCGCCGAGGTAGCGGAGCGCTCCATCTACGATTACCTCGAGGGCGTGCTCGGCATGGTCATCGAGACGAGCAAGCGCACCATCACGGTTGAGCGCGCGTGCGCGCACGACGCCGAGCTTCTCGACATCGAGGGTGTGGACTATCTCGCCGTTATGCGCAGCCAGACGTTCGACAGCCAGGGGCTCATGTTCGAATACACCGAATCTCGGCACCGGCCGGACACGTTCTGCTTCCACGACACCGCGACGCGCAGCCGCCTGTGAGCGTAGGGTGCCGGGCAGAGCGAGAACTGCGGAATTCGAATACATTTTTGGGGGAGTTACCTGGGCGTATGCATCTGCGATGATACGCACCCGATGGCGCGGCGCGCATGCGACACGCTCTCGCGACCATCATACCCGGCGCACGTGATAAGTCAAGACTGGTAATCGGTGGACGGCACAGTAAGATAATAGTTGTCCCGCACCCTGCGGAACAACTGGGTGAACCGTCACGTTTTTTTAGGGAGCCCACACAGTCGAGCCCAGTACAGGCATCCTTCGTTGTTAAGGAAGCTGGAAGAGCCGATGAGGGCACCCACCTTGTAGAGGTGGGTTCATTTTCGTGAAGCAGGGTGCGGTTTTTCATGCCTTGAATCACTTGAGATGCAGCGGGTAAAGGTACCCCAAGCCCTGCGTCGCATTGCATCCTGTGCATCTACTTACAATCGCATGATGATATGGTGTCCGCCGCCAAATAATCCGCGCTTTTTAGGTATCATGTATCAGATTGCGCCTGGCGCCATCGCAGATACCGTCCACGAAGCTTTGCTGGTCACGCCGCCATGGATTCGCTTGTTCCCTACATATGCGTCGCGGCAGCCGCGTTCGCAACCACCTTCGCGCTCGTTCCCGGCGTGAAGCGCCTCGCCGTGCGCCTTGATGCCGTGGACTACCCTTCTAAGCGTCGTATCAACAAGGTGCCCATCCCCCGCATGGGCGGGCTCGCCATCTTCGTCGGGCTCATCATAGCCCTTGCGGTACAGATCGCGGGTACCTGGCTCTGGGGCTGGCCGTCGGCGCTCATCTCGCATCCGAGCCTCAGCGTCAACTACTACCTCCTCGCCGTGGCGTTCTGCGTCATCGTCGCGACCGGCGCCATCGACGACGTCTGCTCGCTCAGGCCGCGCGCGAAGCTCGCCGGCCAGGTGCTCGCCGCCGTGCTCGCCGCAGCGGGCGGCCTCACCATCGGCGCCATCTCGAACCCCGTGGGTCCGGGCAACATCGACCTCGGGTGGTTCGCCTACCCCATCACCGTCGTCTACCTTGTGGCATATACGAACATCATCAACCTCATCGACGGGCTCGACGGGCTCGCCACGGGCATCACGGCGATCGCAGCACTTGCGATGTTCAGCCTCGCCGTACTCGCCGGCCGCACGGATGCCGCCGCGCTTTCCATCGCGCTGTTCGGCGGCTGCCTGGCGTTTCTGCGTTACAACTTCAACCCCGCGAGCGTTTTCTTGGGCGATTCCGGGTCGCTCTTGCTCGGTTTCGCACTCGGTACGGTGTCGCTACTCTCCGTGAACCGCACAGCCGCGCTCACGTCGCTCATCATCCCGCTCATCGTGGCGGGCGTACCCATCTTGGACACGTTCGCCGCCATCATTCGCCGCACGCGCGCGCACGTGAGCATCGGCCAGGCAGACAAGGGCCATATTCAGCATCGGCTCATCCAAGAAGGCTATGATCAGCGCCAGGCGGTGCTGCTCATCTACGCGTGGTGCATCCTGCTCGCACTCGGCGCCGTGCTCATCAACCAGGTGCGCGCGGAGTTCCGCGTCGTGATCTTCCTCGTGCTACTGGGCGGCTCGGCGGTCTTCGCGATGCGCCTGCATCTGTTCGAGCCGGTCCTTCGGCATCACTACAACCCCGAAACGCACCGCGACGAGATCGTAACCCCCGATGATCCGGCGTTTGCCGAGGAAACACAGGCGGAAAAGCGTCAGCGTGCCGAACGGCGCGGAGAGCGTCGGGAAACCGTGCAGCACATCGAGGAGCAATTGCGCGATAATACCATCGACCGCATCAAGAAGGGCTAGCCGGGGGCGAAAGACGGACGCTCAGGTGCGCGCTGCACCGGAAGCGTCCTGCCGCGCGGAAGCTGCGCGAGCGCATGTGCGCATCCGTACGCCTGCACCCCGACACGATACGAAAGGTGACCCATGCCGAACGTCCGCAGCTATGAGACCGCGCTCGAGCGCAGCAACCAGATCAGCGCCGATCTTGCCGTGCATCCGGAAGCATACACGATGCTCACCGGCGACCGTCCTACGGGTCGCCTGCACCTGGGACACTATTTCGGCACGCTCAAAGGGCGCGTCGAGCTGCAGAACATGGGCGTGAAGACGAACGTGCTCATCGCGGACTACCAGGTCATCACAGACCGCGACACAACCGAGCATATCCAGGACAACGTGTACAACATGGTCATGGACTACCTCGCCTGCGGCATCGACCCTGCGAAGACCATGATTTACGCGCATTCTGCCGTGCCTGCCGCAAACCAGCTCATGCTGCCGTTCCTCTCGCTCGTGAGCGAAGCGGAGCTGCAGCGCAACCCCACGGTCAAAGCGGAGATGGAAGCGAGCGGCCACGAGCTCACGGGGCTTCTCCTCACCTACCCCGTGCACCAGGCGTGCGACATCCTCTTCTGCAAGGGCAACGTCGTGCCCGTGGGACGCGATCAGCTGCCGCACATCGAGCTCACGCGCCTTATCGCGCGCAAGTTCAACAACCGCTACGGCCACGTGTTCCCCGAGGTCGATGCCCTGCTTTCCTCGACGCCGCTGCTGCCCGGACTCGACGGCCGTAAGATGAGCAAGAGCTATGGCAACGCCATCTCGATCTCCATGACGCCGGAAGAAACAGCGAAGCGCATCAAGAAGAGCCAGACCGACTCCGAGCGCATGATCACCTTCGACCCCGAGCATCGCCCCGGCGTCTCCGGCCTACTCTCGACGGCTGCCATCTGCACCGGCCGCACCGAGGTGGAGATTGCCGAAGAGATCGGCATGGGTGGATCAGGCGCGCTCAAGAAGTACGTGACCGAGGCTGTGAACAGCTACTTCGAGCCCATCCGCGAACGCCGGCACCAGTTCGAGAACGACCTGGAGTATGTGAAGGACGTGCTGCACGAGGGCAACCGCCGCGCAAACGAGATCGCCGAGGCCACGCTTGCCGAGGTGCGCGAAGCCATGGGAATGGTGTACTAGCGACTCCCCGTCCCCGTCTCCTGCCGCCCGCCGGGCATATCCTCCCCCACTTCAGACAGTCCTCGCTCGCTGCGGAACTCGTGGTGGAGGAAATGCCCGGCGGGCGGCAGGAGACGGGGGCGAACGAGACGTACTACGCCAAGAAAGTAAGAGGTTGAAAGATGTACAAGGTCGTTGCATCGGATATGGATGAAACGTTCCTCGACCATCGGCACCAGATTCCCGCACCGAATCTGCAGGCGCTTGCGCGCATGCGCGAGCTCGGCGTGCTCTTTGTGCCGAGTTCCGGCAGGCCCTACCAATCGATCATGGACAATTTCACCGATATCGACCAGTCGCTCATGGAGGGCACCTACGTCATCTCGTACAACGGCGCGTTCATCAATCGCTACGGCGATCCGGAACCGCTGCTCACGACCACCGGGGACCGTGCCTCGATCGAGCGTCTCTACGCGTGGGGCGTTACGCATCGCCAAGCGCTGCACCTCTATACCACGAGCGGAGAGACCTATGTGCAGTTCCTCCCACCGGAAGAGCAGGAGTATCTGAAGGGTTTCCCGGGATGCATCGAGCTCGACGATTCGGTAAGCAGCCTCGATGATTTCATCGGTGATGACGAGCCTATGAAGATCCTCTTCATGGATGTCGATTTCAAACGCTGCCATCGGATAGGCGAAGAGCTTGCGCCCACCCTCGACCCCGAGAAGGTCGCTATCACATACTCCTCGAATCGCTATGTCGAGTTCGTTCCCGCGGGTGTGGACAAGGGGACGGGGCTCGTTCATCTCGCGGGGCTTCTGGGCATCCCCGTTGCCGAGACCATCGGCGTGGGCGACGCGGCAAACGACCTCGAGATGATTCAAGCTGCCGGGCTGGGCGTGGGCGTAGCGAACGTCTCGGACGACGTGCGCCCCTCTTGCGACCTTGTGCTCGAGACCACCGGTTGGGACGGCGCCTTCCCCGAACTCGTGGAGCGCGTACTCGAACCGAGATAGCGCTGCTTTACCCCAACGACGTTTTGCCCCGCATCTGAAGATGCTTTTTTTCTACGCGTCTTTTTCAACATGATGCAAAACAGCCGCTGGGGTACTTTCACCTTCATCAAGACAGATGCGCGCGGACATGCTCGGCGAAGCCGCGGTATGTCCAATCCTGCTCATCTCCCGGCTTGAGGTCGAGCGAGATGTCCTTGAAGAAGCAGGTGGGAATCTCGTGCTGCTTCAAGCACTTCGCGATGCACGGCGTGCAGCCGGAATTATGGTTGCATGGATTGTTCGGACACGCCTTGTCGGTGCAGGTGCAAAACGCTACATTCGCCATAATCTCTCCCCCAAAGGTAAAATAACCCCAGTGACTTTTTACATCCCGGCAGGCCAGCGGCAGATGCCCAGATCCACGTGATCCTCGTCGCGAAACGAGACGCCTTCGTCCTCGAGTAGGCGACGCTGCACGCCCGCCCCGCCGAACGCGAAGCCTTCGCAGATGCGCCCATCCGCAAAGACCACGCGATGGCAGGGGATCTCGCCGGGCCGCGGGTTCACATGGAGCGCGAATCCCACGTAGCGCGCCTTCCGGGGCTCGCCCACGAGCTTTGCCACCTGGCCATACGTCGCGACCATCCCTTCCGGAATCTGCTCAACGACCTCATACACGCGCTCGAAGAATCCGTCACGCGATGCATCTTGCTTCATCGACGTTCTCCTGCTTGCATGGTTGCCATCTACGTCCTAGGCTCAGATTATCACTCGGCGATGACGGCCTCGCGGTGCTCGGACGTGATGAGCTCCTTGGCCTTGATGGTGGCACCGAGGTAGCGCTCCACAAGCTCCGCAAGCTCATCGATTGCCGCCTGGCAGTCTTCCACGCGCTCTGGCTCAACGCACTCGATGATCAAGAAGGCGTTCTTCGAGTCGTCCGCGAGCGCCGTACGAACGCCATCGCGCCAATTCCAGCAGCGGCACACCGCGCCAGCATCGTCGCAGTAGCACAGCTCGCCGGGCAGCGTCGGGTCTTCATGCTCGTTCTCGCCGAGCGGAAGGAACGCATCCCCGCCCTCGGTGATACCCAGGCGCAGGTCGCCCTCGAACGCATCGATGTCCTCCCCGCCCACGGGCAGCGCGTACTTGAGCGAGATGGCGTTGTAGATGTCGACCGCGGGCGTGATGTGCCCCACGGGATTGCCCTTGAGCACGCGCTTCAGCAGGTTCTCGATCGAGCAGCGCGCACCCTTCTTCGTCTTGAACGCGCGGTACGCCTCGCGCCATGCCTTCACGGGAGCGTTCTCGGAAATGGTATCGCTCGTGAGGTGCCGCTCGGCGAGGATGTTCGCCCGGTCAAGCAGGTGCTCGATCTCGGCAGCGTCTTCGGTGGAGACCTCGGCTGCGGACTTCATGCCCTCCGCGACCACGATACCAATCGCTGCCTGCGGAAACAGCTCCCAAAACGACGCCTCGGTCACAAACCTCTTCATGCCAGCCGCCTTTCTATCGCCTAATATCAATCATAAACAAAAAACGCGCGCCGCCAGCCGTCTTCTTCGCCCTACGACGCTGGCACGCACGCGTTCGCGCTGCCCCACCCGGGGATGGAGCCACTATTGAGTTCATCATAGCGACGGGGCGACGCCGCGTCAAAAGAATAACGTGATAAGAAATGGGGGCGGCGACCATCAACGGCCACCGCCCCAATCAACCCAAAAGGGAGCGGAACGAACCCGTTCCAACGAACCCATTAGCGCTCGCGGGTCATGCTCTTAAGATCGACACCGGGATAGCGCTTCTCGAAGTTCTCCCTGAACTTGGCGGCGAGCTCGGCCGCGGCCTTGTCGTAGGCCTCCGGATCCTCCCACGTGCCGCGCGGGTCGAGCAGCTCACGCGGGACGCCGGGGCAGTCACGCGGAACCTCGACGTCGAACACGTCGTTGTGCACGTAGCCCGCGATATCGAGCGAACCGTCCTGCGCTGCCTTCACGAGCGCGCGCGTATGATAGAGCGCGATGCGGTGGCCGATGCCGTACGGACCACCCGTCCAACCGGTGTTTACCAGGTAGACATGGGTGTCGTTCTGCGTGATCTTCTCGCCCAGCAGATAAGCGTAGGCCATGTGGTCGAGCGGCATGAACGGCTCGCCGAAGAGCGCCGAGAACGTGGGCTGCGGCTCCTTGACGCCAAGCTCGGTGCCGGCGACCTTCGCGGTGTAGCCCGTGAGGAAGTGGAACATGGCCTGCTCGCGCGAGAGGCGCGAGATGGGCGGGAGCACGCCGTAGGCGTCGGCGGTGAGGAAGAGCACCACGCTCGGAACCTCACCGGTGCCGGACTCCACCACGCGCTCGATGTGCTCGAGCGGGTAGGCGGCGCGGCCGTTCTCGGTGATGGAGCTATCGGAATACACGGCGGCGCGCGTCTTGCGGTCGAGCTTGACGTTCTCGCTCACGCTGCCAAAGCGGATGGCATCGAAGATGTCTGGCTCGCGCTCGCGCGTGAGGTCGATGGTCTTCGCATAGCAGCCGCCCTCGATGTTGAAGACGCCACGCGGGCTCCAGCCGTGCTCGTCGTCGCCGATGAGCAGGCGCGCGGGGTCGGCGGAAAGCGTCGTCTTGCCGGTGCCGGAAAGGCCGAAGAGGATGCACGTCTTGCCGGTGGCGGGGTCGACGTTGGCGCTGCAGTGCATGGGCAGCACGCCGTCCTCAAGCGGCAGGAGGTAGTTCATCATCGTGAAGATGGCCTTCTTGATCTCGCCGCAGTAGCCGGTGCCGGCGACGACAATCTGCTTGCGGTTCATATCGAGGATGACCGCCGCGGGCTCGAGGCCGTCGCGATCGCGCGAGCACACGTAGGTGGGCGCCGCGAACACGGTGATGTCCGGACGGCCGAACATGTCGAGCTCGTCCTTCGTGGGACGCACGAGCATGTTCTGAATGAAGAGCGCCTGGTGCGCGCGCTCGCAGACGACCATGACCTTACGGGCGTACTGGCGGTCTGCGCCCGCGAAACCGCGGACCACGAACAGGTGGCGGCGCTGCGACATGTAACGCGTCACGTTCTTGCGCACGCGCTTGTACGTCTCCTCGTCAACCGGCTTGTTCGTCTTGCTATTCCAATTCACCTGCTCATCGGCCTCGCCGGCGTCCACGATGTAGCGGTTCTCGGGGCTACGGCCGGTGAAGGCACCGGTCGAAACGGAAAGCGATCCCGTCGAGGCCAGGTACGCCTCGTGGTGCGACACGGAATGCTCGATGAGCTTCGCTGGGCACCAATCCACGTGCACGCGGTCGATATCGCAGTTGATACCGTTCTCCAAAAGTATGGTCTCGATCATGCGCTCCACACCTTTCTGTACGCGAGCGCGGGCCTCGAGCGATAAAGCCGCGCCCTCGATTACAACCCATGTTCGAACGTAGCCGCCGACACGGCATGTTCGCAATTTCGCAACTGGAACTGATTATAATGAACGTTCGCAAGGAACGCCATGGCACCGAGACCATGGAATGACGCTAGAACATGATAGGAGCACCGTGCTCTCGAACCCCATCGACATCCTGCGCGACAAGCTTGCTGAGCGCCGCGGTCGCACCGCATCTGCGCCATCCGGCCGCACCGTGGCGGCGTCTGCGCAGGGAATCCGCGCCCGTCGCGCGCGCCAGCCCTTCCTCGCCCGTCTCGTGAACCAGTGGTGGACCCGCCTGCTCGGTGCCATCTACCAGGGTTCGCTCAGCGAGCAGGAAGAGGAATACGAGTCGCACAGCGCGCGGCGCGACTACGTGTGGAACACGCTCGGCACGACGATCTGGGGCATGTCGCTGCCGATTCTCTCCATCGTGGCCTCGCAGCTCGCCGGCACGGAGCAGGCAGGCATGTTCTCCATGGCGTTCTCCACAGGCATGCTGCTCATGTACGCCGCAAACTACGGCGTGCGCAACTTCCAGGTTTCGGATATCGACGAGGGGCACGCGTTCTCGTCCTATCAGATCCAGCGCTGGGCATCGACGGCCATGGCGCTCGTGCTCGGCATCCTGTACTGCACGATCCGCGACTACCAACCCTACATGGCGACGATCTGCTTCGGCGTGTACCTCTTCAAGCTCGTCGACGGCGCGGCAGACGTGTACGAGGGGCGCCTGCAGCAGGCCGATAAGCTCTACCTTGCGGGCATCTCGCAGACGCTCCGCTCCGCGGCGGTGTTCCTCGTGTTCACGGTGCTCCTGTTCGTGACGCGCAACATCGCCATCGCCTCGGTGGGCATGGGCATCGCCGCCACCGCCTCGCTCGTGCTCGTAACGGTTCCGCTCGCGCTGCTCGAGACCGAGAAGTCGCGTCGTTGGCGGCTCGAGGAGGTCACCGACCTCTTCCGCCAATGCTTCCCGCTCTTTGCGGCGCTCTTCCTCTTCAACCTCATCGAGACCATGCCGAAGCTCGTAATGGAAGGCGCGCTGCCCTACGAGAACCAGCTCTACTTCAACGCGCTCTACTTCCCCTCGCAAAGCATCCAGATCATTATCGGCTTCATCTACAAACCTCAGCTCGTTCGGCTCGCGGGTATCTGGGCGAACCCTAAGAAGCGCCGGCGCTTCGACCTCATCCTGCTCGCGATGATGGCGATCATCATCGTGGTGACAGCCGTCGTCGGCATCTTCATGGGAACGATCGGCATCCCGCTCACCGGTTTTCTGTATGGCGTGGATTTCGAGCAGTTCCGCCTGCTCAGCTATCTTATGGTCGTGGCGGGCGGCGTCATCGCGGCAATCGACTTCCTGTACGCGATCGTCACCGTGCTGCGTCGTCAGGGCGCCGTGATGCGCCTTTACCTCGTAGCGTTCGCCGCCGTGACGCTCTCGTCGCTGCTGCTGGTGAACCTCATCGGCCTCACCGGCGCCGTGGCGAGCTACCTTGCTTCGATGACGCTCCTGCTCGTGCTGCTCGTGTTGGAGTACATCCGCATCCGGCACGCCATCGCCCGCGAGCGCAACCCGTTCCTCTCGTAGCGGCCAAGTGGGCGCGGGCGTGACAGCGGTGCCAGGGGTGACAGCGGTGCCAGGGGAAACTGTCACGTT
>UPXY01000024.1 GCA_900538305.1 uncultured Collinsella sp. | reverse complement strand
AGGTGCGAAAAAGCCCTAGCGGCTAAAGGTGTTTCGCTGAGGCTGAAATTCAACCGGCGGCGTTCGGGGCGGCGTGGCTTCGCGTTCGCATCTCGTGCGTCCGCGGCGGCACGTCTTCACATTTACGTCACGCTTGGTCTCGGGTGAGGCGAGGCGGTTTTCAATTATAGGTAGAACAACCGAATATTCAGCGCCGTGCTATCTGGGGTGGCCGTTGAAGTGCCTGAACACAACATCTTGTGTTGGGAATGCGGGTCGTCTGTTGGCTCAAGGTGTCGTTTGGGGGTCGAGTGGGTACCGTTGGGGGAGAAAGTGGGAAAAAGTGTTGCGAAAAGGGGAGCCAACCCATAAGATAAGAGACGTCGACAGCGGGGTGGCTCCCGCATCTGCCCACGAGTAAGCCTAAGGGGGTGCAGCGGTGTCTTTGTCAGGAACCTACGATCGCAATCTCGATGCGAAGGGTCGCCTGTCGCTCCCGCCTGCATTCCGGAAGGAATTCGGGGATCAGGTGCGCGTCCTCGCTGCTCCTGAAAAGGAGATCGACGCCATGTACGTGTTCACCAAGGACGCGTTCGAGGACTGGGTCATGTCGGTGTTCGAGGCGAAGGGTGGTTTCGACCCTACGAACAAGCAGCATCGACTGGTTAAAGAGGGCTTGTACGGCGTGGCAACCACACTTGATATAGACTCCGCCGCCCGTATCAGCCTTCCCGAGTCAGTCCGCGAAGAAGCCCACCTCGACCGTGAGGTCACGATCGTCGGCAACGACGACCGCTTGGTGGTCTGGGACCGCTCGAAGCATCTGGCCCGCAAGGCCGAGACGAAGGCGGCTCTCGAGGACTTCTTCAACTAGCGCACCGCGGAGGAGACGTGCATGGCAACGGGCACTTTGACACCTGAATATCGGCATGAACCCGTAATGCTTCACGAAGTGCTCGACGCGCTCGAGCTCAAGAGCGGATCGGTGGTGTGCGATTGCACGCTCGGCGGCGCAGGCCATTCCGCGAGGATGGCGCAGGCGATCGGCGAAGACGGTCTGCTCATCGGCATCGACCAAGACGACATGGCGCTCGAAGCGGCGGCCAAACGGCTGGACGCGGAGGCGCCCGGGGTGGCGCACAAGCTTCTGAAGGGGAACTTCGGCGACCTGGACGAGCTACTTTGCCAGGCGGAAGTGCCCGGCGTGGACGGCATCCTGTTCGACTTGGGCGTCTCGAGCCCGCAACTCGATATCCCTGGAAGGGGTTTCTCGTACAACGAGGATGCCCCGCTTGATATGCGGATGGATCCGGGAACAAACACCCTAAACGCAGCAGAGGTCATCAACACCTATACCGAAGCCGACCTCGCCCGGATCCTACGCGTATACGGTGAGGAGAAGTTCGCTTCGCAGATCGCGCGCGAGATCGTGCGACGCAGGCAGGAGCGTCCCTTCGAAACCACTGTGGAGCTCGTCGACGCCATCAAGGCGGCGATTCCCGCGGCGGCGCGTCGTCATGGGCATCATCCCGCCCGCAAGACGTTCCAGGCGATACGCATCGAGGTCAACCACGAGCTCGATGTCCTCGAGCGCGGCCTCGAGGCAGCGGTTCGCTGGCTCAACCCGGGAGGGCGCATCTGCGTCATCTCGTATCATTCGCTCGAGGATCGCATCGTGAAGCGGCTCTTCCAGAAGCGGAGCCAGGGTTGCACGTGCCCGCCGGACCTTCCGGTGTGCGTGTGCGGAAACGTGCCGGTACTCAAGGTCATAACCCGAAAACCGCTGGTTGCGAGTGGCGAGGAAGTCAAACGCAACCCGCGTGCGAGATCTGCCAAAACGCGCGTCGCGATGCGCCTGTAGCGAGGAGCGCCGCGCTTATTGGGACCATCCCGCAACGTAGCAAGAACGCAGCGTAAACGTACTACTAACACACTTGGGATGGGAGGCATGCGCGATGGCGTACTTTGATTCCAATGCGGCGTATGCCTTGGACTACCAGGCTCAGCCGAATTACGCGCCCGATTATGAACGCGCGCCGCTCGAGCGCCCTTCGGAGCGCCCGCGCTTCGACGTCCTCACCGGTGCAGGGCGCGAGGCGAACCAGATCCTGAGCCCGGCCTTCACGCATGTTGTCAAGGTCTTCGCCGCGCTCGTGTTCCTGTTCGTGTCCATCGGCGTGGTGCGCGTGACGCTCGCGAGTGTGACGACGTCGATGCTCAATCATAATGCCGAGCTCTCGGCCTCGCTCGAGGCGGCGCACGACGAGAGCTCGAACCTTGAAGTCATGAACACGGTCTACGGTGGCGATACGCGCATCCGCGACCTCGCGACCGGCGCGCTCGGCATGGTCGAGCCGGAGGAAGGCATCACGCTCGATTTGAGCGAGGCAGCCGATGCCGAGGACGGGGCGGATGCGACTGGGCAGCAGGCACCCGCCGAGACAGCATCCGAAACAGCGGAATAGAGCGGGAGGAACCATGGCGCGTGACCGGTACACCGGGGGGCGCGGCAGGGACGGGGAGCGCCGAGGCGCTTCGAGCTCCCGCAGGCAGCGAACGACAGGGTTTGATGGACGCGATGCGCGCAGGCGCGACGATTCCGGTCGTGCGGCGCGCTCGCGTTCCGGCAGCGGCATGGGACGCGGCGGGTCGGGCAGACCGCCTCGTGACGGCTCTTCCCATACACTTCTTAACGATACCTCCGAGCAGGGGCTCGTCACCCGACGCAACGTCGTGCTCGGGGTCATGGGCGCGGGACTCGGGCTCAGCGTGCTCAAGCTCTTCGACTACCAGATCGCCAACGCTTCGACCTATCGCGGGCGTGCGGATTCCCGTCGCCTGTCGAGCCAGACGCTCTTCGCCAAGCGCGGAACCATCTACGACCGCAACGGCAACGTGCTCACCTCGAGTGTGGAGTGTCAGAACGTCTACGTGAATCCCAAGCTCATAGAGGATGCGGATGCCGCGGTCGATGTGCTGGTGGAAGTGCTCCGCGTCGACGCGGACTGGTGCCGTGAGCAGGTCACGGCAGATACGACCTTCAACTACATCAAGCGCCAGGTCGACCAGGAGGATGCCGATCTCATCGCCGAGCGTGGTATTGTCGGCATCGAGTTCGAGCAGTCGATGAAGCGCGTCTACCCATACGGTAATCTCGCATCGCAGGTACTCGGCGTGGTGAACGTCGACAACGTGGGGCTTTCCGGTCTCGAGGTGTACTATGACGAAGACCTGACCGGGACGAACGGCTCGATCGTGCGCGAGCGCGGCCGCGATGGCTCCTTCATCGCGGGAGGCGCCTACGAGAAGGTCTCTGCGCAGGATGGCACCGACCTCGTGCTCACGCTCGACGTGAACATCCAAACCGCGGCCGAGCAGGCCATCGCCGACGCCGTCACGCGCTCCAGCGCGAAGAACGGCTCGATGATCGTGCTCGATCCCACCACGGGCGAGATCCTTGCGGCATGCTCTTCGCCCACGTTCAACCCAACGGATCTGGCGAACACGAATGCAGCCGACATGAACCTGCGCGTCGTCACCGATGCCTACGAACCGGGCTCGGTGTTCAAGACCGTCGTCTCGAGTATGGCGATCGATCTGGGGCTCATGACGCCCGATACGACGTTCACGGTTCCGGCGAAGGTGAAGGCCGGCGACGACTGGGTCACCGACGTCGATAATCGCGATTACCAGATGGAGATGACGCTCCGCGAGATCCTACGTCGCTCCTCGAACACGGGTATGGTGCTCGTAGGAAACGAGATCGGTGCCGACAATTTCGCCGAATACCTCGAACGTTACGGATTCGGTGAGTCGACGGGAATCGATTTTCCCGGCGAGGCAACGGGTATTGTGCGCGAACGGGATGCGTATGACGGATCGAGCGTGCCGTCGATGTCCTTCGGCCAAGGTATCTCGTTGCCGCCCGTCGCGGTGGCACGCGCTGTCGCCGCGATTGCCAACGGCGGCGTGGCATGCACCCCGCATTTCTTGAAGTCGCGCCACGGCGAGGCCATCGATTGGAGCGAGGGCGAGAAGCGCATCATCGAGGAAGAGACCGCGCAGGCCGTCACGTCCATGATGGTGACGGTCGTGGACGAGGGAACCGGTTCGGGCGGTGCCATCGATGGCTACGACGTGGCGGGCAAGACCGGTACGGCCGAGCGCGCCGATGAGTCGGGCGGCTATGCAGAGGGTAAGTACATGGCGTCGTTTATGGCGTTTGCGCCGGCATCCGACCCGAAGGTGCTCGTCTACGCGACGCTCGACGACACGTCGTATCTCTCCTACATGGCATCTCCCGCCGTTAAGGAGGCGATGGAGCAAGCCCTCCAGATCCTCGGTGTGAAGCCCACGAGGTAGCGTATCACCCTAGGGACGGCTGAAATGTAACATTACCCCAGCGACTTTTTTACAGCGCCCGAGCGCGGCAGGTAAAATTACCCCAGCGACTTTTTTACATCGAGCGGGAAACCAATCGATTCTACGCGTTATCTGCCGCTCGATGTAAAAAAGTCGCTGGGGTAATTTTACCTGTGCAACAATCGGTCGGGTTCTGCTCGATGTAAAAAAGTCGCTGGGGTAATGTTACATTTCAGCCGTCCCCGAAGCCTACCCGGCTCTGAACCTCTTGTGCGTTCGGTACGGCGGGGCACGGAGGAGCCTGTGGCTACGGTAGAATAGCCCGTTGACAAAACTCAACCAAGGGGAAGACATGGTACAGGTTCAGATTCAAGACATCCTTTCCATGGAGTGGCTCTCCGCGCCAGTGGCAACCCTCGTTGCGGGCGATCCCGCGCGCACCTGCTGCGGCTGCGTCATCGATTCGCGCCAGGTCGAGCCCGACTCGATCTTCGTGGCGTTTCCCGGCGAGCGCGTCGACGGCAACGATTTCGCCCGCTCTGCCATCGAAGCCGGTGCCGCGTGCGTCGCGCTCACGCGCGCGCCCGAACCGGAGCTCATCTCGTGCGCCGAGGGCCGCGGCTGCGCCGTTCTTTCCATCGAGAGCGGCGAGGCGTTTCTGCTCGCGCTCGCACGTTTCTGGCGTGAGCGCCTGGGCTGCACCGTCGTGGGCGTGACCGGGTCGATCGGCAAGACTACGACGAAGGACATGCTCGCCCAGATCCTTTCCACCACCTATCGCGTCCATGCCACGGCGGGCAATTTCAACAATCTCATCGGCATGCCGCTCACCATCCTCTCGGCGCCCGAGGACACGCAGGTGCTCGTGCTCGAGATGGGCATGAACACGCGCGGCGAGATCGAGCAGCTCTCGCGCGCGGCGCGGCCGAACATCGCAGCCATCACGAAGATCGGCACCTCGCATATCGGCATGCTGGGCAGCCGCGAGAACATCGCGCTCGCCAAGATGGAGATCACCTGCGGTATGCAGCCCATCCCGGAGGGCGCCGAGGTGGGAAAGCCCCATGCGGCACCCGTGCTCGCGCTCCCCGCGGATGACGACTTCTTCCCCTTTTTGCTCGAACATATCGCCGACTACACGCCGGGTATCGAGCCCGTTCGGTGCGGTGCGCATGCGGGCTGCGACTACAAGTGGGGCGACATCGCCTTGGACGACGAGGGACATCCGCACGTGAGCGTCGAGCTGCCGGGTTGCCGCTCGCTCGAGGTCGTGCTCTCCACGGTCGGTGCGCAGACGGTTTCGAACGCGGTGCTCGCCATCGCCGTGGCCGATAGACTCGGGGTGGCTGGCGAGGATATCGTTCGCGCGCTCGCCGACCTCACCGTCACGGGACGCCGCCAGGAGATCCGCCGCGCTGCCACCGGCGCGCGCGTCATCGACGATTCCTACAACGCGAGCCCCGAGTCCATGGCGGCTGCGCTCGATCTGCTCTGTCTCCTGCCCGCAACGGGCAGCCGCATCGCCGTCCTCGGCGAGATCGGCGAGCTCGGTGACGAAGCGCCGCGCCTCCACGAGCTCGTGGGTGCCTATGCCGCCGCCAAGAAGCTCGACTACCTCGTGTGCGTCGGTGGTGAGGATGCCCGGCACATGGCGCGGGCGGCCCTTCTCATGGGGCTCTCGGACGATGCCGTGCTCGTGCTCGAAGACACCGACGAGGCGATCGCGCGTCTTGCCGGCATCTTCGCACAGGATAACGTGGTGCTCGTGAAGGGCTCGCGCTTCGTTGGGCTCGATCGTCTCGTCGAGGAGGTCTGCTAGATGCTCGGCAATCCTTCATACCCCACATACCAGGCATTTCTCGCACTCGGTATTGCAGCGGTCATCGCGCTCGCGCTCATGCCGCTGTGGATTCGTATCCTCAAGTTCGAGGGCATCGGCCAGCAGGTGCGCGCCGACGGTCCGGAGCGTCATCTGGTCAAGCAGGGCACGCCTACCATGGGCGGTGTGATCATCTTGATTTCCATCGTCGTCACGTGCCTGCTTATGGGCAAGCTCACTACCGAGCTCGTCCTCGTGCTTTTGGCGACGGTCGCCACGGGGCTCCTCGGCCTCATCGACGACGCGACCTCGGTGACGCACGGGCGCTCGCTCGGCCTCACGCCGCACGCGAAGATGATCGGTCTCACGCTCATCTGCGTACTGTTCTGCCTGTTTTCCGTGAACTGGTGCGGCGTGGAGCCCATCGTGCGCTTCCCCGGTGGCTTCGCGATCGACCTCGGCGTGCTCACTACCACGCTTGACCTCGGTGGCCAGGCGTTTTCGATCCCGTGGCTCTATGTGGCGTTCACGTGGCTTCTCATCGCAGGGCTCTCGAACGCTGTGAACCTCACAGACGGTCTCGACGGCCTCGCGGGCGGCACCTCGATGATCGCCCTGCTTATCATGGCCGCCGTCACGTTTTTGTGCAACGACCCGAACCTCACGGTCTTTTGCACGTCGTGCGCGGGCGCGTGCCTGGGTTTTCTGTGGTTCAACTGCTACCCGGCGAGCATCTTCATGGGCGACACCGGCTCGCTCGCCCTCGGTGCCGCACTCGCGGCGGTGGCCGTCATGACGAACACCGAGGTTGTTTCTCTTATTGTGGGCGGCCTCTTCATTATCGAGGCGCTTTCCGTCATGATCCAGGTCGTGAGCTTCAAGGCCACGGGTAAGCGCGTCTTTCTCATGGCACCCATCCATCATCATTTCGAAAAGATGGGTTGGGCGGAGACGAAGGTCGTCATTCGGTTCTGGATCGTATCCGCGGCGTTCGGCGCGCTCGGCCTCGCCCTCTTCTTCCAGCTGGGCTAGCGAGGTGCGCAGATGAGTGCTGAGATAGGCGGTAAACGTTTGGACGAAGGCATCGACCTTTTGGTGCTCGGGCTTGGAGCCACAGGGCTCGCCCTTGCCCGCTGGGCCACCGAGCACCTGGGCGGGTTTGTGAAGAGCGTGACGATATACCCTGGTTCCAAAATCAAGCCCTGTGCGCAGACGCGCTCGCTCGAGGTGATGGGCGCTACCTGCGTGCTCGGCACGGAAGAGGTCGAGGGCAGCTATGACGTCTGTGTGGCGAGTCCCGGCATCTCGGAGTTCAGCGCGTTTTTTGCGAGCGGGCGCGCGCATGCGAGCGAGATCATGGGCGAGCCGGAGTTCGCCTTTCGCCTTTCGCCCGAGCGCTGGATCGCTGTCACGGGAACGAACGGCAAAACCACGACGACGTCGCTCATCAACCATCTTCTGAATGAATCGGGACTGGCCTGCCGCGCGGTGGGAAACATCGGCGTGGCGCCCATCACCGCTATCGATAGGCGTGCGGAGGGCTCGTGGTTCGCCGCCGAGCTCTCGAGCTATCAGCTTGCGACGACAAGCGAGCTGCATCCACGCGTTTCCGTGTTGCTGAACATCACGCCCGACCACCTTGCCTGGCATCGCACGCATGAGGCGTATGCGGCTGCGAAGCGCCGAATCTTTGCAAACCAGGGTGCAGGCGACCTTGCCGTCGTCTGCGTCGAGGATGCGGGCTCCGCCGCGGCGCTGCCCGAGGCGCACGCGACGGGCGCGGAGGTCTGCGAGCTCGCGCATGAGGATAGCGGGGCGCCGAGCGCGGCGTTCATTCGAGACGGCGTGCTCATCTGCCGTTTGCGCGGAGTAGAACACCGTTTGTGCGCGGCCACCGAACTTGCCATCTCTGGCGCGCACAACGAGCTCGACGCGCTCGCCGCTGCGGCGGCCGCCCTGTGGGTGGGTGCGGAGCCGACAGGCGTGGCGCACGCCCTCACGACGTTTCAGCCCCTCGAGCATCGTATTGAACCCGTGCGGACGGTCGACGGCGTGCGCTATGTGAATGACTCGAAAGCCACGAACACCGATGCTGTGGAGAAGGCGCTCACCGCCTTTCCGAACGATTCCGTGGTGCTCCTCTTGGGCGGCACGGACAAAGGCACCGAGCTTTCCGACTTCGCTGAGCGCGTTTCGGCATCGTGCGTCCGCGCGATCGTATGCTTCGGTGAGGCTCGCGACCGCTTCCTCGCGGCGTTTGCCGAACCTACTCGCCGGGAGGGCGTCGAACTTGCGAAGGCGGAGCATCTCGCCGATGCCGTTGAGGTCGCCCGCGCGCTCGCGCACGCGGACGACGTGGTGCTGCTTTCGCCCGCGTGCTCTTCATTCGACGAGTTTTCGGGCTTTGAAGAACGCGGCGACCGCTTCAAGGAGCTCGTGGCGGATCTGAGCCGCAAGAGCGGTGGCAGCAGGTGATGCTCATGGCGACACCCACGAAGCGGGAAGATACCAAGAAAGGCCGCACGAACGAGGCGAAGGCGGCACGCGCGAAGTCGAGTGCTTCGGGAACACGCGGGGACGGTGCGTCTGGGCGTGATCGCGCCGCCGGGCGCTCGTCCGCGGCGTCGCGCGGTCGAGGCGGGCGCGCGGCGGGGGAACACTCGGCTCTCGGTGAGAAGCTCATCGGCGGCGTGCCCGCGCGCATCATGGGACCGCGCATCATGTTCATCGCCTGCTTGGTCGCGCTCGTTGCCTTCGGCTTGCTCATGGTCTACTCCGCATCGAGTGTCGAGGCGCTGAGCGAGGGCCATTCCTCGACGTTCTATCTCGAGAGCCAGGCGAAGAACCTGCTTGTAGGCCTTGGGTTCGCCGCATTCTCCGCGCTCGTACCCATGCGGCTCACGCGCTCACCGCTCATGTGGGGTGTGTGGGGCGTTTTCTCCCTCCTCCTTATCGCCGTGCTCCTCGTCGGCCAGGAAAGCGGCGGCGCCACGCGCTGGATCATCATCGCCGGCTTCCAGTTCCAGCCGTCCGAGCTTGCCAAATCCGTGATCATCCTCACGAGTGCGATGATCATGCACGAGTTCTATGATGAGCGCTCGATCAGCGATGGGAGCTTTATCGCGCGCATGGTGGTCGCGGTGGGGGTTCCGCTTTTCTTCATCATCTTCGAGCCGGATCTTGGTACCTGCATCATTATCGCTGCAACCGTCTTCTTCATGGCCATTCTCGCTGGCATCTCGGGGCGGCTCGTCGCCGGGCTCATGATCGGGATCGCTATCGTGGGCATCGTCGCGGTCGCCGTGGCACCGTACCGCCTTGAGCGCATCATGGCCCTGCTTGACCCCTGGGCGGACCCCTATGGTACCGGCTACCAGGCCACGCTTGCGATCATGGCGTTCGCGTCCGGTGGTCTCTTCGGTCGCGGTATCGGTAACTCCACCATGAAGTACAACTACCTGCCCGAGGCGCACAACGACTACATTCTCGCGATTATCGGCGAGGAGTTGGGCTTCGTGGGCACGCTCGTCTTCTTCGCCGTGGTTGTGGGACTCATCTATGCCGGCTTCAAGATTGCCGCGCAATCGCCTACCATGCAGGGAAAGATGATCGGCTACGGTTGCACGACGATGATCGGCGTGCAATTTCTCGTCAACATCATGGGCATCCTGGGCGTCACGCCCATGACGGGAAAGCCGCTGCCGTTCATCTCGTACGGCGGCTCCGCCCTCATCGGCGCGCTCATCCTCGCGGGGCTCGTGCTGCGCGTCTCGCTCGAGAGCAATCCGCATACCGTCTACGACGCGCGCCGCGAGGGCATGCGCGTCGTCTCGGCAGCCGATGCCGCTTTCATGGAAACACCGGGCGTTTCCTCGCTCGACGACTATGCGACGGCACGGGTCGAGGGTAGCACGGCGGGTGTCGCCCGTCCGCGTTCCGCCCGCCGCCGCGAGGGTTTCACCGTGGTGGACGGGACGAGCATCGTGTCCGCGCCTGAGCCGCGCGGAGGAGGCGAGGACAGAGGTGGTCGTGGTCGCGGCTCGCGTAGGGAGCGCCCGTCGCGCGGTGGATACGCGCAGGGCATCGAGCGCCACGGCTCCTACGAGCGCGTGAACCTTGGATCCGATCCTGCGGACCGTTTGCGCTCGCGCAGCGTCCGCACGCGCTATGATGAGGGTGAAAGCACGCGCGGGAGCGGTTCCCGACGCGGGAGAGGGGATTCCCATGACCGCTAAGCTCAAGGTCGCCATCGCGGCGGGCGGCACCGCCGGACACGTCAACCCGGCGCTCGCCCTTGCGGAGGAGTTGCGCCAGCGCGGGCATGAGGTGCGCTTCTATGGCGAATCGAGGCGCCTGGAGGGCAAGCTCGTCCCGGCGGCCGGATTCGCGTTCACGCCCATCCATGTGACCGGTTTCGACCGTGAGCGACCTTGGACCGCCATTGCCGCGCTCACCAATCTCGCCCGCACCGAGGGCAGGCTTGTGCGCGACTTCAAGCGCGACCCCGCGCTGCGCCCAGATGTGGTGATCGGCTTCGGTGCCTATATCGAGATGCCGCTCGTGCGTGCGGCTGCGAAGCTCGGCATTCCGTATGCCCTGCACGAGCAGAACTCCGTGCCCGGCCTTGCGAACAAGCAGGCGGCGAAGGATGCTTCGCTCATCGCCATCGCGCAGCCGAGCGTCGCCGCGGCGTTCGAGAAGCGCGGTGCGAAGCCTTCCGCTGTCCAGATGATCGGCAACCCCGTGCGCGCATCGGTGCTCGACGGCGACCGTGAGCGCGGTCGCGAGGCACTCGGCGTCCCCCGGGACGCGACGCTGTTCGTGGTGTTCGGCGGAAGCCTCGGTGCGCACCATCTGAACGAGCGCATGGTCTCGCTCAAGTCCGAGCTTTTGGCCATCGAGGGGGTACACGTCCTGCACTCGACCGGTGCGGACGATTTCGAGGCCACCGAGCGCGCCCTTGCGCTGAGCGACGATGAGACAGCGCGGTATCGGGTGCGTCCCTATATCGATGACATGGGAGATGTGCTCGCAGCGGCGGACCTTGTGCTCTCGCGTGCCGGGGCGTCCTCCATCGCCGAGATCGCAGCCCTCGCCGTGCCCTCGGTGCTCGTGCCCTATCCCCATGCGACGGCTGACCACCAGACCACGAACGCACGCTATCTCGTAGATGCTGACGCGGCGAAGATGTGCGCCGACGCTGATATCGACGACCGCGCCTTCGCGGACCTTGTGTTGGGGTTGCTGCGCGACGCCGGCACGCGTGCCCAGATGCGCGCGCATGCCGAAGGACTCGGCCAGGGCCGTGCCGCCGAGCGCCTTGCCGACGCCCTCGAGGCCATCGCTCGGTAACACAGCGGTGGCTGGTCGGGACTGCACGAGGGATGACCCCAGGGGTCTTCCGGCGGGTGCCAGCGTAACATAACCCCAGTGTAAAATAACCCCAGCGACTTTTTTACATTGCGCCGCGAGAAATCTTTCAATGAAATAGGAACGTCGCACAATGTAAAAAAGTCGCTGGGGTTATTTTACACTGGGGTTATGTTACGCTGCTCCAACTGAAATGCTGCCCTTTTGTGTCGCTCGATGATTTGAACTACAATCGTTTTCTTGAATCATCGGCTCGAAGCAGAGGATAGCCCTGTCATGACAGATTCCCAAAACCCCGAGCGCCCGCGGCGCATCCATTTCATCGGTATCGGCGGCGCCGGCATGAGCGGCATCGCGCTCGTCCTGCATGAGCGCGGCAGTGTGGTGAGCGGCTCCGACCTCAAGACGTCGCGCTATATTCGCCAGCTTGCCCGCGCCGGGGTCGATATCCACATCGGCCATGAAGCGGCCACGATCGACGCCGTCGCACCCGATGTCGTCGTCGTGTCTACCGCCATCCCCGAGACGAACCCGGAGCTCGTGCGAGCCCGTGAGCTCGATATCCCCGTCTGGCCGCGCGCGAAGATGCTCTCCGAGCTCGGTCGTGGCTATACCACGATCGCCATCGCCGGCACGCACGGCAAGACGACGACCTCTTCCATGACCGCCACGATGCTCGACCGCATGGACCTCGACCCGAGCTTCCTTATCGGCGGCATCGTCGAGGGTTACGACACGAATGGCCGCAACGGCTCCGGAGAGCTCTTCGTCGCCGAGGCGGACGAATCGGATCGCTCCTTCCTCTACCTCAACCCGGATATCGCCGTCGTCACGAACGTCGAGGCGGATCACCTCGATCACTACGATTCGCTCGAGGACATCCGTGCCACGTTCGCGAAGTTCATGAGCCTCGTGGGCGAGGCCGGTACGGTCATCGTCTGCGGCGACGATCCGAGCCTTTCCGAACTTGCGCGCTCAACCGGACGCAAGGTCATCACCTATGGCTTGGCGGAGGAAAACGACGTGCGCTGTGTGCCCGCTCTCGCGCATCGCGGTATCGAGGGGCGTTGTACGGTCACGCTTCCGGATGGAGGCGTGCATGAGGTCGCCATCAAGAGCAACCCCGGTACGCACAACCTTCTGAACGCTATCGCCTCGCTTACCGTCGCGTGGGCACTCGGCCTCGATGTTGCGCGCGCTGCGGAGGCGCTCTCGGGTTTCGCGGGCGTCCGCCGTCGCTTCACGCACGTGGGCGATGTCGCTGGCGTTACGGTCGTCGACGACTACGGACACCACCCCACCGAGATCAAGGCGACGCTCGAGGCTGCGAGCTCGCTCGGCTTCAAGCACGTCGACGTCGTGTTCCAACCGCACCGCTATTCGCGTCTCCAGGCACTCGTCGAGGATTTCGCCGACGCCTTCGAGCGCGCCGACCGCCTGGTGCTCATCGACGTTTTCTCCGCCGGCGAAATGCCCATCCCGGGCGTGACGAGCAAGATGCTCGCCGACACGGTGCGTGCGCACCATCCGGGCATGGACGTGCGCTATGTGGCCGATCGCATGCAGCTTCCCGAGGTGCTCTCGCAGATCACCGAGGAGGGCGACCTGCTCATCACCATGGGTGCGGGCGACATCACCACGGCCGGGCCCGAGTTCATCGAATACATGAACGACAAGGACGCGTGAGAGGGCGTGGGTCTCTTCAACGCGGTCATGGCGCTTTCCGGTGCGCTCGACACGGACGTTTCCGAACACGAGAAGCTCGCGCGCCATACGAGCTTCCGTATCGGCGGGCCTGCGGCGCTGTTCGTCACCTGCCATAGCTACCATGCCCTTCGTCATGCGATTGAGCAGCTGGAGCATGAGAGCGTGCCCTGGGTGATCCTCGGCCGCGGCTCCAACGTGCTCGTCTCCGACGATGGGTACGAGGGCGCCGTCGTGACGCTCGGCAACGAGTTCTCGCGCACCCTCATCGCTGAAGACGGCTGCACCGTCACCGTCGGCGCAGGCACGGTGCTCGCGCGCCTGGTGAACGAGGCGTACGCGAAGGGGCTTTCCGGCCTTGAGTTCGCAGTGGGCATTCCGGGTACCGTGGGCGGCGCGATCTCGATGGATGCCGGTACGCGCGACGAATGGATCGGACGGCTCGTACAAGATGTCCTCACCTACAAGCCGGGCGAGGGCATCAAGCACTACCGCGGATCCGATGTGGTCTGGGGATACCGTGCGACCAGCCTTCCACACGACGAGATTCTGCTCGAGGTCACGCTCGCACTTAAGCAGGCACCCAAGACGGAGATCCGCGATAGGATGGAGCGCTATCTCTCCCGCCGTCGCCATACCCAGCCCCAGGCGGTCGCCTCGTGCGGTTCGGTCTTCCGCAACCCGCCGGAGGGAAGTGTGGGAAAGATGGTCGAGGACTGTGGATTGAAGGGTTTTTCCGTTGGCGGTGCCCAAGTTTCCGAGGTTCACGCTAACGTAATCGTCAACACGGGTTCCGCGAGCGCATCCGACGTCCTCGCGGTCATGCAGGAGATGTATGGGAAGGTGCGTGAGAAGTTTGGCGTCGAGCTACAACCGGAAGTCAAATTCCTCGGCTTCTCGCGCCGCTAAACCCACGTATCGCCGTGCGAAGGGCGCGAAGCCGGCGAAGGCGACCGCGTCGAGAGCGGCCGCCCCGAAGACGAAGGCTCCGAAGGGCAAGGTCGCCGCTCCTGTGCGCTCGGCTGCTGCGAAGGCGTCTGCGCCGCGCAAGAAGACGACTGCAGGAAAGCTTCGCCCCTCCGTGCCGACGAGGCCTGCCGCCTCCGCGAAGCCGACCGCTGCCAAGGCGAGGCGCGCCGCCGCATCGTCGAAGGGCGCGTCCTCACGCGCGGCACGGGCGCGCGGCGGGGCATCCGTCCAAGGGAGCGGGCGCACGCCTGCGCGCGCGGCCTCGACGCCCGCGTTCGTCTCGAACCTTCCCTTCGCCCGCATCGCCCTCGCGTTTGCGGGAATCGCCATCGTTGCCATCGTAGCCTGGGTCGTCATCACGACTTCTCCGATCTTCTCCGTCACGGATGTCGTGGTACGCGGCAGCGAACACGTGCCGCAAGCGATGGCCGAGCGCCTCGTCGACGTTCCCGAGGGAACGACGCTCTTCAACGTGGATGCGGCGTCGATCGAGGAATCGCTCAAGCAGAACCCTTGGGTCGAGAGCGTTCAGATCGAGCGCCAGTTCCCGCATACGCTTATCATCACGCCGCAGGAATACGAGGTCGCGGCGATCGCCTACATCACGTCGGGTGATGTGGCGTGGGCCATTGGCACGAACAACACCTGGATCGCCCCCATATCACTTTCCGTGACCGTCGATGCCGAAGGGAACATCGTATCGACGACGGGGGAGACGCAGGGCGACGAAGCAGCGGAACAAGACGGTACAACATCTGCCGGCAACGATGGCACAGCTGCGGCAGATGGCAGCGGTTCCGGAGCCGATGCCGGCGGCGATGCGGCGACAGACGGTGAGCCTGCAACCCCCGAGGACGGTGAGGGCGACGTCGCAGCCGGCGACGGCTCCTCCGGTGACGATGCGTCCGGCGAGGCCGATGAAGTCAGCACCACGGGGAGCGACAGCAGCCAGGATGGCGCGGCATCCGACGGCACGAGGGTGCTCACGGGCCTCGAGGCGGCGCTCGCGCTCGCGCAGCAGGACGATGCGATCCTTTTCATCAACATCCCCGCAGACGTCGCTCCCGCGTCGGGTTCCGAGGTCACATCCGATGTCATCGTCGCGGGCCTTGCATACTCGGATGGTTTCTCTACCGAGTTCATTGGCCAGATCGAAGATTTGTCGCTCGAGTCCGTCGACGCGATCTCGGTGAACCTCACATCGGGCGTCGAGGTCTCGCTTGGCTCCCCGGAGAACATCGCCCTCAAGGAGCGCGTCGTGACCGAGCTTCTCGATCGAGTCGAGGGTATCACCTACATCAACGTGCGCGATCCCGAGAACCCGACCTACCGCGCCCTCTAGGTGAACTTGAGGATATATAGCCGTGCAGGTTGCCTGCCGTGCTTGAAGAAGGACGCCTGTCGCTGGTTGGTTGACGTCCCCGATTACCTGCGCATATAGTGCCACCTCCACATTTCGATGGATAAAAAGTTGACTAAACACCTGCTTTTGTGTAAAGATACGTCGGTTTACCTCGACGTTTAACGTAAACTTGAACGTTAGAGTTTCAACAAGGCAGTCCGAGTTCGGAGGACCGACATGCACGAGAGCGAGATCAGCAATTACCTTGCCGTCATCAAGGTGGTAGGCGTCGGCGGCGGCGGAACCAATGCGGTCAACCGCATGATCGAGGAAGGCATCCGTGGCGTCGAGTTCGTCGCCATCAACACCGACGCGCAGGCGCTCGCCATCTCGGACGCCGACATCAAGGTGCATATCGGCACCGATCTGACGCGCGGCCTCGGTGCCGGTGCGAACCCCGAGATCGGCCGTAAGGCGGCCGACGAGAGCCGTGACGACATCCAGGAGGCGCTTGCCGGCGCCGACATGGTGTTCATCACCGCGGGCGAGGGCGGCGGCACGGGTACCGGCGCTGCCCCCATCGTGGCGGACATCGCGATGAACGAGATCGGCGCGCTCACCGTCGCCGTCGTGACGAAGCCCTTCACCTTCGAAGGCCGCAAGCGCAAGGCCAGCGCCGAGGAGGGCATCAAGACCCTGGCCGACTGCGTCGACACCATGATCGTCATCCCGAACGACAAGCTGCTCGACATCGCCGAGAAGAAGACCACCATGCTCGAGGCCTTCGCCACGGCCGATGGCGTGCTTTCCCAGGGCACCCAGGGCATCACGGACCTCATCACCGTGCCCGGCATCATCAACCTCGACTTCGCCGACGTGAAGACCATCATGAAGCAGGCTGGTACCGCCATGATGGGCATCGGTACCGCCTCCGGCGACAACCGCGCTGTGGACGCCGCGCAGCAGGCCATCTCGAGCCGCCTGCTCGAGAGCTCCATCGACGGCGCTACCCGCGTGCTGCTCTCCATCGCCGGCTCCAAGGACCTCGGCATCCAGGAGATCAACGACGCCGCCGACCTCGTGGCGAACGCCGTCGACCCCGAGGCGAACATCATCTTCGGTACCGTGGTGGATGAGTCGCTCGGCGACCAGGTGCGCATCACCGTCATCGCGACCGGCTTCTCCGATGCCAATGTGAACCGCCAGGACAAGCTCTTCAACGCTCCCGTGCAGAAGAGCGAGCCCGAGCCCGCGTCGACGCGCAGCACGACCTCGACCCGCAACATCGGCGGCACCGAGATGCCGAATTTCGGTAACGACCAGTTCGAGCTGCCCGATTTCCTGAAGCGCGGCAACTTCTAAGTCGTCTGCGCCTTCATACGCAGCCATTTTGCCCCTCAAGCGCCCCGGTCACGCCGGGGCGTATTTTGTAGGTCGATACGGCGGGGAAGACGCGACGGCAGGTGATGGGGTGGAGATGCTGTCGCGTGCGAGCGCGATGCTACAATCGGAACGGGTACCTGTGCCGAAGAGTTCGCAGCGCCACGCTGCCTGCAAGGAGGAACGATGAAGCGGCTTGTCCGTATCGAACGCTCTGGGGTGCATATCGTGGGCTGTGTCGAAGGCACAATCGCTTTCGGTTTCACCGAGCGCACGGGTGGCGTGTCGACTCCGCCGTTTGCCTCGCTCAATCTCGGCACCCACGTCGGCGATGATCCACAGGCGGTTGCCGAGAACCGTCGCCGGGTGCTTCGGGCTGTTGGCGCGAGCTCCTGCGCTGAAAACCTTCTCGTGCCCAACCAGGTGCATGGTGACCACGTCGCCGTGGTGCGCTCCTCCGATCCGTCCGTGCTCGAGGCGGTGCGCGCAGAGATTGCTGATGGTTCCGACGCCATCGTGTGCACCGCGCCAGACGTGCCCGTGATGCTTTGCTTCGCCGATTGCGTGCCGGTCATCCTCACCGCGCCGGGTGGCTTCGCGGTGGTCCATTCGGGCTGGAAGGGCACGTATGCGGGCATCGCGGGAACAGCGGCGCGCGTGCTTGCACGGGAGGCGTCGTGCGCACCAGGCGAACTCTGCGCTTATATTGGCCCGCATATCCTAGGCGACGAGTACGAGGTTTCTCCCGAGCTCATCGATCGCTTCGATGCACGCTTCGAGGATGCGCATCCGAGCGGTTCCAGGCTCCTCGATCTGTCCCGCTGCATCGTGCAGTCGCTTGTCGAGGCGGGCGTGCCCGAAGCCTCGGTCGCCGATACCGGACTTTCGACCATACGTCAAAACGATCGGTTCTTTTCATATCGCGCGGAAGCCGGCACATGCGGCCGCCATGCCGCCGTGGCGATTATGCGCTCTTCCATGAACGACGGCGCCTGAGGTGGCGGTGCGTTAGTATGGATTCAAATGAAGAGACCGAAGTGGGGCGGAGATGGACGAATATCTAGATGCGATAAGGCATCGTCGCGATGAGATCATGGAACGTGTCGACGAGGCACTCGAGCGCAGCGGGCGTGCGCCCGGAAGCGTGCGCGTCATGGCGGTCTCCAAGACGGTCAGTACGCCGCAAGTGCTCGCCGCTATCGAAGCGGGGTATGGGCTCTTCGGCGAGAACCGTCCCCAGGAGCTCGTCCGCAAGCTCGGGGAGCTTGCCGAGGTCTCGGATCTTCCGCCCGTGCGCTTCGATATGATCGGCAACCTGCAAACGAATAAGATCAACGCGGTGCTCGGTCGTGCCGCGTGCATACATTCCGTGGGTTCGCTGCATCTGGCAGAAGCGATCTCATCGCGCGTGCAACGGCGAATCGAATCCGGCGAGCTCGCTGCCGCGCAGCCCGTGCTGCTCGAGGCGAACGTCTCGGGCGAGCTATCGAAATCCGGCTTCACGCCCGACGAGCTCCGTGCGGCGTTCCCGCGCTTGAGCGAACTTCGTGGAATTCTCATCCAGGGGCTTATGACGATGGCTCCGCGCGGGGATAAGAGTATAGCGCGCTCCACGTTCGCTAGCCTGCGCGAACTTCGCGACGAGCTTGCCGGCGATTGGCCCGGCGTCGACCTTGCGGAGCTCTCGTGCGGCATGAGCGAGGACTTCAGCGAGGCGATCCTCGAAGGTTCGACGCTCGTGCGTCTGGGCAGGGTGGTTTTCGACCCGGCCTTTGAGCTAGAATAAACGCGAACGGAGCAGCTCATCCTGCAAACGTGCACGGATCGTATCATGCGGAGAGGTTGGAACACGTGGGCTTCCTAGACGACATCAAGAGCAAGCTTCCCTTCAACCAGAACCAGGGTTCCTATGCTTCCGAGCCCTACGAGGAAGAAGAGGGTTACGACGGCTATTACGAGGACGGCTACCAGGATGATTTCCAGGCGGTAGACGGCGGGTACCAGGGTTACGACGCCCAGCGCGGCTCGTACGGTGAGGAGCCTTCGAACGGATTGCTCGGCCAGACGCACCGCGGCGAGGCCGAGTCCGTCGCGGTCTACACGCGCTCCGGCCAGCTCGTGGGCGATGCCGATCGCCATGCGACGACGTACAACCCGCCGGCGCGCAGCCAGGACGCCTACCGCCCCGGGGCCTACGATACCCCGTCGAGCTATGCCGCGATGCGCCGCGAGCGCGCTTCCGTGGCACCCGCGCCCGAGACCTCTGCCCTCGATGAGCGCGCCAGCTCGATCATGAACGCGACCGCGCAGCTCCCGGCGTACGTGCTGCGTCCGGAGAGCTACGACGACGTTGAGACCGTCGTGAGGCGCGTACGGACGAAGCAGCCGGTCGCCCTCGTGTTCGTGGGCGTGCGCACCGAGATCGCCAAGCGTGTCCTCGACTTCAGTTACGGGTTCGCCTGCGGTCTGGGCGCCTCGGTCAAAGAAATCGGCGATCGCGTGTTCATGGTGCTGCCCGCTGGCTGCGAGGTCAAGGAATCCGACTTGGCGAAGCTCCGCACGTCGGGATATCTCAAGTAGCCCTAGTCTGCCAGACCATCGAATAACCAAGGGGTGTTTCCCATTCCTACGCTCACGCTCAACGCGTATTCCATCGCGCAGCTCATATCGACGCTCGTCAATTTCTACGAGATGCTCATCCTCGTCTACATCCTCTTCTCATGGTTTCCCATCCGCGAGGGGAGCATCTTCCATGACATCGGCTTGGTGCTGCAGTCGCTCTGCGAGCCGTACCTCGGCATCTTCCGGCGCTTCATCCCTCCCATGGGTGGCATCGATTTCTCACCCGTAATTGCGGTGATTGCGTTGAATCTCGTTGCTCAGCTGGTAATAGGTATAATCGTGTAGGATATGCCGTTAGGGTGCGGCGCGCGTGCGCCCGAAGTCGGGCAGCGCCCACAAGGTTAAGGAGTCCATATGCCCATCACACCCGATGAAATCCAGAAGCAGATGTTTTCCGAGGCTCGCCGCGGCTATGATCCTGGCGAGGTCGACGCGTTCCTCGAGCGCCTCGCGACCGAGGTCGATGCGATGCTTCAGAAGATCTACGATCTGAAGAACCGCCTCACCGCCACCGAGGCCGAGCTCGCGGACGCCCAAGCGCAGCTCGCTTCCGCTGCCGCCATGCCCGCTCCCGCCGCCGCGCCGGAGCCCGTCGCGCTACAAGCTGCCGGCATCTCCGCATCCGAGCGCCAGATCTCTGCCGCGCTCATCGCCGCGCAGCAGACCGCCGATGCCATCGTGGCCGAGGCCCAGCAGAACGCCGACCACATCTGCAGCGAGGCCGATGCTAAGGCGCGCGAGGTCATTCGCCAGGCGCTTCAGGAGAAGCAGGAGGAGCTCAAGGAGATCGACCGCCTCAAGGCATCCCGTGAGGACTTCAAGGCCGAGTACCTCAAGCTCCTGCAGCACTTCATGGACGATGCGCAGAACTCGTTCCCGTCCGACCTCATGGTCTCCTCGACGCCGGTGGGCTCCGCTGCGGTAGCTCCCGCGGCTTCGCCGGTGGTCGCTGCTCCTGCCGTTCCCGAGCCTGCGCCGGTAGCCGACCCGTTCGCTCCGCTCGACAACTTCGGCGTGGACGATCTGGACTAGCCACCGCTGTGTCCGGCGCTTTCTGTGCGCGCGATACATCAACCTTTTGCTTCCTGAAGAGCCCTGGTTGCCGCCAGGGCTCTTTTCTTTGCTTCTAGGTTTGCAGTTCCGGCATTCAGCGATTCTTCTCAAGGTTTCGCGTTCGTTGTCCGCATGCTCGGGCATAATGGTTTCGATATCGAACTACCGTTCAGCCAAAGGCTGGTGGAGGGGAGCGCTATGGGCAGGTCGTTTGGTGGCGGAAGATCAGGCGGCGGCCGCAGTGGAGGCTTCTCGGGCGGTGGCCGGTCGTTCGGCGGCTTCTCTGGGGGCGGAGGCCACGGCCGTAGCGGCGGTCGTTCGGGCGGCTTCGGAGGGTTTCGTCCGCCGCGCCCGCATGTCCATTATGGAGGGGGCGGCAGCTTCTGGCCATTCATGGCCGGTTACGGCCTGGGGCGTGGCTCCGGCGGTTCGCAGGGTGGCGGCTCAGGTAACGGAGCGGGTGGCTGCGGTACCGGTTGCGGCACATTCATGGGCATGGTCATCCTCATCATGGTGCTCGTGGCATTCTTCGGTGCGCTGGGTGGCGGCCTGACCTTCTGCTCTTCGAGTACGTTCTCCACCGATATCGCCGCCTCCACGGTCGATCGCGAACCCCTGCCGGCCGGTGCCGCGCAGACCTCGCCTGTCCACTATGTAGATGAGGACGGCGGCTGGATCGGCGACGTGAACGAGTTCGAGCGCGGCATGGAGGTGTTCTATGCCGAGACGGGCGTGGAGCCCTTCGTCTATATCCTGCCCAACGGAAGCGTGACCTCGACCGCTGAACTTGGAAACATGGCGAACGAGCTCTATGACGAGCTCTTCGACGATGAGGCGCATTTCCTGCTTGTGTTCTGCGACGATGGCCAGGGATCCTTTAGCTGCGGGTACGCGGTGGGCAGCCAGGCCAAGACCATCATGGATAGCGAGGCGATCGGCATCCTCTCCGATTACCTCGACCGGTACTACCAGGATCTGTCGCTTTCCGAGGAGGAGATCTTCTCGCGTGCATTCGCCGATACCGGCGAGCGCATCATGTCGAAGACGACTTCACCGGTGGTTTACGTTGCGATCTGCGCGGCGGTGGTCATCGTCGCCATGCTCGTCTTCACAGGTGTCAAGAAGTATCGTGCCTCGAAGGAGCGTGAAGCCGAGCGTCTGCAGGAGGTGCTCGAGACGCCGCTTGAGAGCTTCGGCGACAGTGAGCTGGAGGATCTGGAGAAGAAGTATTCAGATTCCTCCGACGACGATGCGTAAAGCGCGGATGTCTGCGGAAGGGTACAAGGGTAGAAACGGCGCACGTCGCCGCGTGGCCGGGGCGAACCCGGTATGAGTTAGAAGGAGTTTCATCATGGGCATGCTCGATCGCTTCGCCGATATCATCAAGGCGAACATCAACGACCTTCTCGACAAAGCGGAAGACCCCGCGAAGATGGTCGATCAGTATCTGCGCGACCTTACGGAGTCGCTTGCCGAGGTCAAGCAGGAGACTGCCGGCGTGATGGCTGAGGAGACCCGCACCAAGCGCCTCGTCGAGGAGAACAAGGACGAGATCGAGAAGTACGACGACCTCGCGCGCCAGGCGCTCAAAGCTGGTAACGAGGGTGACGCCCGCACGTTTCTCGCGAAGAAGCAGCAACTCGTTGCCAAGGGCGAGAGCCTTGCGCAGGCTGCCGACGCCGCCCACGAGAACGCTTCCAAGATGCGTGAGATGCACGACAAGCTCGTTTCCGACATCGAGACGCTGAAGGGTCGCCGCGAGGCGATCAAGGCGAAGGTTGCCGTCGCGAAGACGCAGGACAAGGTCAACGCGGTGAGCTCCGCGGGCGATAGCGCCGCAGCTGCCATGAGCGCGTTCGACCGCATGGAGCAGAAGGCCGACGAGATGCTCGACCGCTCGAACGCTATGAGCGAGCTCAATGCCGATTCTGGCGACGCCGCCGAGGATCTGGAGAAGAAGTACGCGAACGCCGGTTCCACCGCCGCCGTTGACGAGGAGCTCGCCAAGCTCAAGGCCGAGATGGGCCTGTAGCCCACGGTTAACCATAGAGTCTGGACGGCCGGCATGGATTGTTTCCATGCCGGCCGTTTTTCCTCGTGTGTCGCGTTATTTCGGGCGTCACGTTGGGGACGGCTACGTTCGTATCGAAATCGCCACGAACGCATCCGTCCCCAAAGCGACGCAACGGTGAGGCGGACGAAGTGCCAGGTTAGAGGAGGAAGTCTTCCCGGGAGATGCGGCGGGCTTCGCGCTTTTCAGCGGAAGCGATCTCCTCGGCAGGGTAGCCAACCGTGGGCATTGAGACGGGCTTCATGCCTTCGGGCAGCTCGAATGCCCTTGCAACGACTTCGGGGTCGAACATGCATACCCAGCACGTGCCCAGGCCGAGCTCCGTTGCCTGCATCATCATCTGGTCGACCACGATCGACGTGTCGATGAGCGAGGCGTTCATACCGTCGAACGAGCGCACCCAGGCGTCGTCCTCGACCGCGCACGCGATGAGCACCACGGGCGCGCCGAATATGCTGCCTTCGCGAGTGAAACGGGGAGCCGCGAGGGCGGCCTTCTCGAGCATAGCGGGTGTTGTGCACGCGATGAGCCGGGTCGGGTGGTTGTTGTGCGCGGAAGGTGCGATGCGCCCGGCCTCGATTACGGCGTTGAGCACGCTGTCTTCGACAGGGCGATCTTGATAGGTGCGACATGAAAACCGGGTTCTGGTGAGTTCTGCAAACGACATGGCGGCATCCTTTCTTTGCAACATATCCTGTTCGTATTGTATGCCGATTCATGCGAATAGAAGGGCGTGCTTCTGGTTACAACAGAGATGGAGAAATGCGGCGGCGAGACGGCGCTGCTCGCAAGGTGTTTTGGCCGAACGGCCAAAGGAGGGAAGTTCTTATGGCTCAGCGTTTCATGCTCAATGAGACCTCGTATCATGGCTCCGGCGCCATCGCCGAGATTCCGAACGAGATTCAGGCGCGCGGGTTCAAGAAGGCGTTCGTCGCATCCGACCCCGACCTTGTGAAGTTCGGTATCACCGCCAAGGTGACCGATCTGCTCGATGCCGCGCAGATTCCCTATGAGGTCTATTCCGATATCAAACCGAATCCCACCATCGAGAACGTGAAGCACGGTGTCGAGGCTTTCAAGGCGAGCGGTGCGGACTGCATCGTCGCCATCGGCGGCGGCTCCTCCATGGATACCTCCAAGGCTATCGGCATCATCATCGCGAACCCCGAGTTCGAGGATGTGCGCTCGCTCGAGGGCACCGCGCCCACGAAGAACCCCTGTACGCCGATCATCGCCGTTCCCACCACCGCCGGCACCGCAGCTGAGGTCACGATCAACTACGTGATCACTGATACCGAGCGCATGCGCAAGTTCGTGTGCGTCGACCCGCACGACATGCCCATCATCGCCGTCGTCGATCCCGACATGATGGCCACCATGCCTGCAGGTCTCACCGCTGCGACCGGCATGGACGCGCTCACGCACGCCATCGAGGGCTACACCACGAAGGGTGCCTGGGAGATGTCCGACATGTTCCATCTCAAAGCGATCGAGCTCATCTCGAAGCATCTGCGCGATGCCGTGGCCGAGGCCAAGAGCGGCACCCCTGGTTCCGGCCGTGAGGGCATGGCACTTGGCCAGTACATCGCCGGCATGGGCTTCTCGAACGTGGGCCTCGGCATCGATCATGCCATGGCGCATACGCTTTCCGCGCACTATGACACGCCGCATGGCGTGGCCTGCGCGATGCTCCTGCCCATCGCCATGGAATTCAATAAGCCCGTCGTGGCTGAGCGCCTGGCCGACGTCGCTGTCGCCATGGGCGTCGATACCACGGGCATGAGCGTGGACGAGGCAGCCGACGCCGCCATCGCCGCCGTGCGTCAGCTTTCCGAGGACGTCGAGATCCCGAAGGTCTGCGAGGCCATCAAGGCCGACGAGCTCGACCAGATCGCAGACGACGCGCTCGCGGATGCCTGCTATCCCGGTAACCCGCGCGAGGCTGACCACGCCACCGTCGTGGAGCTCTTCAAGAAGATCATGGCGTAAAGGTGAAATAACCCCAGGGGTTTTTTAACATCTTGCCATCGGGCGACTCATCACATGATGGGTCGCCCTTTTTGCTGACCCAGATGAGCCCGACTCCATCGACCCGCCGCACGTGCTACAATACCGCCTGCGAAGCGAGCCAGACGGTCGCGCGCGGCTGGGTTTATCCCGCGCCGCGTGAGGAAAGTCCGGGCTCCACAGGGCAGGATGCTGGCTAACGGCCAGGCGGGGCGACCCGACGGAAAGTGCCGCAGAAAAGAAGACTCCCACCTGCGTGCTGACTCGGCGCGTAAAGGGAAAAGCTGAAACGGTGGTGTAAGAGACCACCAGCGTCGCGGCGACGCGGCGGCTTGGTAAACCCCATCCGGAGCAAGCGCGAATAGGGGCGCGATAGGTCGGCCCGGCCTGCGCCCGGGTGGCGTGCGTAGAGCAGCGCGGTAACGCGATTGCCAAGATAAATGACCGTCCCCGACAGAACCCGGCTTACCGGCTCGCTTCGTATTCCTTTGTCGCGTCACTTTGGGGACGGGTACGTTCGTGTCGCATGTAAAATAACCCCAGCGACTTTTTTACAT
>UPXY01000023.1 GCA_900538305.1 uncultured Collinsella sp. | reverse complement strand
GGCGCCGACCTGCGTCGACGCCTCTAAAGCGGACACACTTTTTGTCCTATAAGCCTGCATGTGCTAGACCGTCACCGTCATGTCGAGGTCGTTGGACTGTCTGGCGGATTACTGGTGGGCTCATAACAAAACAGGTCGGAAGCTCAAAGCCTCCGACCTGCGAATTCGTGGTGGGCGTTACAAGATTTGAACTTGTGACCTCTTCCGTGTCAGGGAAGCGCTCTCCCCCTGAGCTAAACGCCCTTAGGTGCGCTCGTAAGCGCAAGGGATAATATACCGAAGCGGGAGCGTCCTGTAAAGCGTGAGTTTTGAAAAACTCGAATTATGTGCTTCGTGGAGAGCGGGAATCGCTAAGAGCGCAAAAAGGAGAGCGCTGAAGCCTAGAGCCTACGCGCTGTACGTCAGATGTGCGTCGTCGATGCCGCGGAGCGTTCCCTCCAGGTAGCGGCGCGCCCACCACTGCGCGGAAGGCAGGTTCTGGTCGAGGTAGTTGCCGCACTCCTCGGGCGCGGCACCAGGGATCTTGCCCTCGAACGCGCATACGAATTCGAAAAGCCTCGTGACGAGCGGCACGATCTCGTGGGCGTCAACTTCGCCGAACACCACGAGGTAGAAACCCGTGCGACATCCCATGGGACCGAAGTACACGACGCGGCTCGCCCATTCTGCGTCGTTGCGCAGATACGTCGCGCCCAGGTGTTCGATGGTGTGCACCTCGGCGGTATTCATGACAGGTTCACGGTTGGGCGCGGTGAGGCGCAGATCGAAGGTCGTGACCGCGCCGCCCGTCACCGGGTCGCGATCGACGCGCGAGACGTAGACGCCCGGTTCGAGCGAAAGATGGTCGACGGTGAAGCTTGCGATCTTTTCCATGGGGATCCTTTCCGAAGATGTGCCGTACGGGCGCGTGAACGGGTGTGCTCTGGGGATGGATGCACCGCGCGCCTATATCGAAATGTCTATTCGGTGCGGGGCCGCTTATCGCGGTTGAGGTTGAGGTTCTCGAAGGTGTCGCTGATGAACTCGTCGCCGAAGTGGTCGTCGATGTAGTACTCGATGGGGTTTCGCGGCGGCACCCCCTCCTGTCGCTTGCCTGCGCGGTAGAAGCATAGCATCGTGATGGCGATATCCAGTGCGATGAACGCGGTGAGGAGCCCCACCACGATTCCCTGGCGTCGCGTGGTGGGCTCGCCTATGCGGAAGAGCATCTCGGGCATGATGAGCTTGCACCACACGAGTCCGAGCGCTCCCCACATGATGAGGAAGCGCCACGCAACCCACTGCGTGATGTGATCGGGGAAATGCAGGTACGACCAGGACCATGCGTGCATGATCGTCTCCATGCCCCAGCCAGCGAGCTGCTCGAGCGTGCCGCCCACTGCGGCAGAGATGACGAAGATCTTCCAGATGGGCTCGTTGCGAATGGGCCAGAGCACGGCGGTGAGAAGCACAGCGCCGAATCCGTAGAGTGGGGAGAACGGTCCCCATACGAGGCCGACGCGGCTTTCGAGCACGCCGTACATGGTGTACATGTAGACGGTTTCGAGGATGAGCCCCAGCACGGAAGCGATGAGGAAGATGATGATGTACTGATAGAAGCCCGGAGCGTAGTCGTTCAGGAAGTCTTCGCGGAGGGCGCGGCGTGCATCGCGGATAACGCGCTGTTGCGTGCGGGAAATCTTCGGTCGGAGCTTCGTGCGGCCGAAGGAGGAGGCCTCCGTCCAGATGGCGTCCGCGTAGATGCCGGCGTCGATGCGCCCTTGTCGCAGCATGCGCTTGAACGACCTGCCTGCGCCGCGCGCATCGAGATAGCGTTGGGCGAGGGTGAGGATGCCGCGCGCGATGAGGAAGAGCGTGACGGTGAACAGAGAGATAACGAACATGTGGTCTCCCGCATGAGATGCTGGCATGAGATACCGGTACGCAGCGCGTACGGTGTGCTGCAGCTCATTGTACCCGTACCGCGCCCGTGTTCCCATGTGATGCGTCGCAAAGGGTTCGTGACGGAAGATATGTCCCGTTTTCCAGCGAAAATGAGCGAGTTCAAAAAAAGTGAAAATTCAGGCTTGCAAGGCGGGAGAAAGTTGCGTATAGTATTTCCTCGCAAGCGGACATGGCTCAGTTGGTAGAGCACAACCTTGCCAAGGTTGGGGTCGCGGGTTCGAGCCCCGTTGTCCGCTCCATTGCATGAGACGGGCCGGATGTTTACATTCGGCCTTTTTCATCGGCGACGTGGCCAAGTGGTAAGGCAGAGGCCTGCAAAGCCTTTACCCCCAGTTCGAATCTGGGCGTCGCCTCCATGCAAAACCAGCCGGTGGCGGAGCGAATCCGCTACCGGCTTTTTTGTTTTACCTAACGCATTGGGGACGGGGCTGAACGCGCTGAATGCAATACGTCCGATCCCGTCCCCAACATGTTGGGCGATCCGATATGGGTTGAAGGAAACACGTTTCCCATCAACCTGTTGGATCGCAGGCTTTACATAACGTCGGTCTTGCCGATCATGATGTTCAAAATCTCCACGTCGGTGGGTTTCATGCCCACGCGGCCCACATAGCCCATGCTCGCGATGGTCTCCTCGATGGTATCCTGCACGAGGCCCTCGCCGGCATGGAAGCTCTTGCCAGTCATGGCCATGTCGCGCCCTAAGATCGCTGCATCCACCGCGGCGGAGATCTTGGCGGCGCAGCTCGACTTCGCGCCGTCGCATACGATGCCCCCCACGTTGCCGAGGGTGTTCACGATCGTGGCGCCCACCTGTGCAGGCGTGCCGCCGCTCATCCAGCACACCGCCGCGCCCGCGCCGCATGCCGCGCAGACCGCGCCGCAGAACGCCGAGAGCGCGCCGATATAGCTCTTCACATGGATGGATACGAGGTCGGAGAGGGCGAGCGCACGAAGGAACCGGTCGCCGTCCACGCCGAGCTCTGTGGCATATTCCAAAACGGGCAGGCAGGCGGTGATGCCCTGGTTGCCCGAGCCGCACACGATGACCACGGGCATGGCGCATCCGCTCATGCGCGCGTCGGAGCCGGCGGCCGCACGGGCGCGGGCACGGCAGGAGGGATCGGACGCGCGGCTGCCGAGCAGCGTCCTGCCTACCTCGGCACCCCAGGCGTGCTCGAGCCCTTCGCGCGAGATGGCGTCGTTGAGTTCGAGCTGGCGCTCGAGGGCGTCGCGGGCGGCGTCGATGCTGCCGTGTTCGGCGAAGGCGATGATCGCATCGAGGTTGAGGGCAGATACCACCTGGTCGTGGGCGTCTTTGGCGTCGGCGGCGACGGCTTCGGGGGAGTCGTAGGCGCCTTCGAGGCGCGTGCCGTCGAGCCCGCGATAGGCGATGTTCGTATGATGGCCGGCGATGATGACGTCGGCGGTGTGCTCGGCTGCATGCGCGCGCACGCGGATGTAGAGGTTGGGGACGTCGAGGGCGAGTGAGACGTTCACGTAGTCGCCGCGTTCAAGGAGGGTGCGGGTGCGAGAGCGGTCGTCGTCGTCGACGGATTCCAGCACCTCGAGCGCGCTCGCGGCGTTTCCCCCTACGGTGCCGAGCGTCACGGCCGCTTCGAGTCCGGCGAGCCCGCCCGAATTGGGCACGGTGACGCTCTTCACGTTCTTGATGATATTGCCCGAGCAGTCGAGGTCGATATGGTCGGGCTCGCAGCCGAGCGTCTCGCGGGCGAGCGCTGCGGCATAGGCGACGGCGATGGGCTCCGTGCATCCGAGGGCGCAGACGAGCTCGCGGTTCAAGATGTTGCAGAACAGCTGGTCGCGTTCGGCATCGGAAGAATAAAAGGCCATCTTCTGCTCCTTGCCATGCATGAAGTCTTAGCGTTACCCCACTATGATTGCAGGGTAGATGCATAGCGTCAACGGGTGTGAAGCATGCGGGACGATAACGTCCAGCCTCGTGGGCTTCTATCAGTTCTGGAATGGGTTCCGCGCGCGGGAAACGTCCTGTGCAAGCTTCGAGAACCCGCGCTCATGCCGTTCGTTGAAGCGCTCCTCGATGAGGTCAAACTGCGCGGCGAACGCCTCCATCGAGCCGCTCCACAGCGCACGGTCGGGCGAGCCCATGCCCACGTAGGCGGTCTGGATGCCGCAGTCGGGGACGGGGAAGTCGCGTTTGGGGTCGTTGCCCACCATGAGCACCTCTTCGGGCTCGAGCCCCAGCGCGCCGATCGCCTCGAGGTAGTAACGCGGACTGGGTTTGCAGCGCGTGCTGTTCTCCATGCAGGTCACGAGCTCGAATGGCATGTCGAGCATATCGCCCCAGGCCATGCGGCACTCGATGCACGAGCGGCTGAAGCTCGGGTTCGTGAGGAGCGCGATGCGCATGCCGCGTTCCAGGAGCAGCTCGACTGCCTGGTGCGCGCCCGCGCGCGGCCTCGCGCCGATGACGGGATCGTTGCAGTGCGGCAGCACCTCGCGTTCGAAGAACTCGAAAGCGTCGGCGATGACGGGGTCGGTGAGCGGGATGCCCATGCGGCGCTCGATCTCCTCGTCGAAGAACGCGCGGTTCGTGCGGGCGTCGTCGGCATCGCGAGCGTTCGAGTTGAGGTCACGCAGCACGCCGACGAGTCCCGCGAAGGCGGAAAGGGGGTTCTTGCGGGAGATGTCTGCTAGAAGACGCGCCTCGTTGCGCAAAAAGACGGCGATGAAGGCGCTCAGATTGATGCTGAGCAGCGTGTCGTCCATATCGAATGCCACCGCCTTGAGCATGCGCGCCTCCTTTCCTCGCTGGCAACACGGCGTTGAACCATCTTCTACCCAAAAACGCCCATGGCAACGACTCGTCTGCTTTCGCCCTGTGCCGTTTCGCGTATCGCGACCGCGCGGCTTCTCGTTTTCCCCATGCGCGTCGTTTGTGGCGGCGACTTCTACCGTGTGGCGAAAAAACAGGTTACGCATGGAAAAAATCGCTTGCCAACCTTGAAAAAGCGGGCGTTTCAACGTAACCTATTACTTCGTGAGCTCTTATGGTTCACGTTCGTATCTGTCGGCCCCCGAGTGTTCCCAAGCGGTGGGCGTCGGTCCATGTGGTCGGTGCTTGTCGTAGGTCTAGCGGTCGGGGCCCCGTACATCGAAAGGGGTCCACCTTTGAGTGAGATTCAGAACGCGTCCATCTTCTCTCTTGACGATGTGAACGAAGAGGAGATGAACAACCTTATCGACGGTACCATCACCGATTTCGATGAGGGCGATCTTGTCAGCGGTACGGTTGTCAAGATCGAGAAGGACGAGGTCCTCGTTGATATCGGATTCAAGTCCGAGGGCGTCATCCCGGTCCGCGAGCTCTCCATCCGCAAGGACGCTAACCCGGCCGACATCGTCAACGTCGGCGATCCCATCGAAGCCCTGGTCCTTCAGAAGGAGGACAAGGACGGTCGTCTCGTGCTCTCCAAGAAGCGTGCTGAGTACGAGCGCGCGTGGAACCGCATCGAGGAGAAGTTCCAGGCTGGCGAGAACGTTGAGGGCGAGGTTATCGAGGTCGTCAAGGGCGGTCTCATCCTCGACATCGGTCTGCGTGGCTTCCTGCCCGCCTCCCTCGTGGATCTTCGCCGCGTGAAGGACCTCACCAGCTATCTCGGCACCTCCATCGAGGCTCGCGTCATCGAGATGGATCGCAACCGCAACAACGTCGTGCTCTCCCGCCGCGTGGTGCTCGAGGAGTCCCGCAAGGCCGAGCGCCAGGAGATCCTCTCCAAGCTCAAGAGCGGCATGCACCTCAAGGGCACCGTGTCCTCGATCGTCGACTTCGGCGCGTTCGTCGACCTCGGCGGTATCGACGGCCTCGTGCATATCTCCGAGCTCTCTTGGAACCATGTCAACCATCCCTCCGAGGTCGTCAAGGTCGGCCAGGAGATTGAGGTCGAGGTGCTCGACGTGGATCTTAGCCGCGAGCGCATCTCGCTTGGTCTCAAGCAGACCACCGAGGATCCGTGGCGCGCGCTCGTCAAGAAGTACCCCGTCGGCGCTATCGTCGAGGGCACCGTCACCAAGCTCGTGCCGTTCGGCGCGTTCGTCGACCTCGGTGACGGCATCGAGGGCCTCGTGCACATCTCCGAGATGGCCAACAAGCATGTCGACCAGCCCTCGCAGGTCACGCATGTGGGTGCCAAGGTGCAGGTCAAGGTCATGGACATCGACCTCGACCGTCGTCGCATCTCGCTCTCGATGAAGTCCGCCGCCGAGACCCTCGGCGTGGAGATCGAGGTCGCCCCGCTCGAGAAGCCCGAGGAGAAGGCCGAGGACGCCGAGTAGCGTTCAGGTTTTCCATGGACTGAGTTCACGTGCCCTGGTGCGCTGTGCATCAGGGCGCGTTTTTGTATGCCCAAAACGGGACGGGTGCATGTTGGGCAAGCTGCACCAGTAGCTCGACCGCCCAATGAGCAGTGAGGATATGCAGATGGATGATACCAAGGCAGGGAGCTTCGCCCGTCCTGCCGTGCTGTTCGATTTCGACGGGACGATCGCCGATACCGGCCCTGCGGTCATGCGCGCGGCGGCCTATACGCTCACATCGCATGGCTACAGCCTCGATGAGGTCGGGAACCTTCAGTTGCTCATCGGCCCGCCTATCATCGACGGCTTCATGGAGGTCGCGCATCTTTCGCACGATGAGGCGGCGGCGCTCGTGGGGGCGTACCGAGAGGCGTTCGAGCATATGACGCACCCGGAGGATTACCCGGTTTTCCCCGGCATGGCTGAGCTCATCGCGGCGCTTTCCGCTGCGGGAGTCAAGGTCGGGGTCGCCACGTCGCGCCTGCAGCATTCAGCGGAGAAGATGATCGCGACGCTCGGCCTTCCGCCCTTCGATGCCCTCGTGGGGCGCATCGACGGCGTGCGTCATACGAAGGCGGAGAGCGTGCGGGTGTGCCTCGAGGAGCTCGGTGTGACCCCCGCCGATGCGGTGCTCATAGGCGACCGTCGCTTCGACGTAGAGGGGGCGCATGTCGTCGGCCTGCCGTGCATCGGCGTGTTTCGCGATGAGGAGGCACGCCAGGAGCTCGTCGAGGCCGGAGCCGATGCGCTCTGCACGACCGCCGAGGAGCTTGCGTGTCTGCTCGGCCTTCGTTTGTCGGTACAATAGCCTGAAGATGCCGTGCTGCCGATAGGGCATGGCCTGCGCGGCGCCACGTTACACAGAGGCAGAAGGAGAGCGATGAAGGTGAACAAAGAGCTCGAAGTGCGTGTGGACGCATATATCGACGAGGTGTGGGAGGATCTCGTTCGCGATATTGTCCAGATCGTGAGCCATCCTTCGGTGGTTGATGCCGAAGATGCCGCTCCGGGTGCCCCCTTCGGTGCGAATGTGCGCGCCGCGCTTGATTGCGGATTGGGTATCGCAGAGCGCCTGGGCTACGCGACGGGTGAGGATGACGGCTATCTTGGCTGGGGCGATATCCTCGGCGAGCGTTCGACGCAGGTTGCGACCATCACGCACGTCGACGTCGTGCCGGCAGGTTCCGGTTGGGCCACGGATCCCTTCCGGGTTGAGCGCCGCGATGGGTGGCTGCTCGGCCGCGGCGTCGCCGACGACAAGGGCCCAGCGGTGCTTTCACTCTATGCCGGCGCGTTCTTCCTGCACGAGGGCATCACACCGCGCTATACGTTCCGCGCGCTTCTGGGCTGCGACGAGGAGGTGGGGATGTCCGATGTGCATCACTACCTCGAGCGCCACGACGACCCTGCGTTTCTCTTCACGCCGGACGCCTCCTTCCCGGTGTGTAACGCGGAAAAGGGCTGTTTCGGCGGCCGTTTCGCGAGCGCTCCCGTTGCAGGCGGCGCGATTCGCTCCTGGAGCGGCGCAGAGGTCTCGAACGCTATCCCAGGCGAGTCCGTCGTGGAGTTGGCTGTCGACGCGAGCGAGTTGCCCGCGCCTGCCGCGCATGCCGATCGGTTGCGCATAGAAGCGGTCTGTCCCGGTGTGGCGCGCGTCGTCGCACGGGGTATCGGCGGGCATGCCTCGATGCCGGAGGGCACCATCAACGCTGTTGCGCTCATCGTTGATTATCTGGCCGAGATTCACGACCTGCTAGCACCCGCCGAGCAAGCCTACGTGGAGCTGCTCGACGTGCTCACCGAGGATGCCTACGGTGAGGCGGCAGGCGTGGCAAGCGCGAACGAGGCGTTCGGCCCCCTTACTTTGAACGCGGGGAAGATCGTGATGCGCGAAGACGGTCGCATCGTGCTTTCCGTGGATATCCGTTACCCCGATAGCACGTCTGACCGCGAGCTCGAGGCGCGCCTTTCGGAGCTTGCCAGCGAGTACGGCGTCGCCTTCGAGGTCTCATCGACGAAACCGCCGTTTTCCGTTTCCGCCGAGCACCCCGCGGTACAGACGCTGCTCGACGTATATCGCGAGGTCACGGGCGAGCCAGCGGAGCCGTTCTCGATGGGCGGCGGTACCTACGCGCGCAACTTCGCCTGTGCGGTCTCCTTCGGTCCCGAGGGAGATGCGTCCGAGTTGCCCGACTGGGTCGGCCCCATGCACGGCGCGAATGAAGGCGCGAGCGAGGCGGCGCTGCGCCAGGCGCTCAAGATCTACATTCTTGCGCTCGTGCGTCTACAGGAGCTCGATTTGTAGCGACGCGGCACATCGCCGTTGGGAAGGAAGCTATCGTGGATCAGTTCATCTATCTGTTCGTCGTCGTTGCAGCGATGTTTTTCGGATGGTTCATCTACCAAAGAAATCACAACAACGACGATGCAGGTTCCACCCAGGTGCCGTCTGCTCGCAAGCGCAAGCAGCGTCCACGCAAGAAGCGCTGACGCGACGTCGTATCGGGGGATAGGCTGTGTGAAACCGCCCCGGGCTTTGGCGGCATGTAAAATTACCCCAGCGACTTTTTTACATGGTGCGAAGCACCCCTTGAAATAACCCTTTCATCGCACCATGTAAAAAAGTCGCTGGGGTAATTTTACATGCCGCACCAAAAGACCCCTCTGGGATATCGTTACATCCCGAGTAGGTCGGAGGTTTCGAGCCAGGTGGTTTCGAGTTCGTCGAGGGCAGCTTTCGCCCCGTTGATCTTCTCCTGCTGGCTCTCAAGGGCTAGGTAGTCGGTGGGGTCTATGGACATCATGCCAGCCTCGAGCTCTCCGATGCGCTCGCGCTGCGTCTCCATACGGCGCTCGAGTGAGGCAACCTCCTTGCGCAGGCGCTGGCGCTCGGCGTTCGAAAGCGATGGGCTCGAGTCCTCGCCCCCTGCAGCGCGTTCGCTGCTTTCGGCGGGAGCTTTCTGGGACATCGTTTGCCTGGCGAGCTGCTGGGGCTGTCGCTTCCGAGATTCCACAAGCATGAGATATTCGTCCACGCCGCCCGGTACATGGCGGAGGTGGCCGTCGATGAGGGCGAACTGCTGATCCGTCACGCGCTCCATGAGGTAGCGATCGTGCGTCACGAGGATAAGCGTGCCCGGCCAGCCATCGAGCAGGTCTTCCACGATTGCGAGCATATCGGTATCGAGGTCGTTGCCGGGCTCGTCTAAGATGAGGACGTTGGGCTCTTCGAGGATTGTGAGGAGCAGCATGAGCCGGCGCCGTTGCCCGCCGGAGAGGTCGCCGATACGGCTCCAGAGCTGCTGGGTGGTGAACCCGAGTCGCTCGAGGAGCTTTTCGGGGCTCGTCTCCTTACCGTCGATCACGTAGCTGCGCTTATAACGTGAGAGCACTTCACGGATCGTGTCGCCCATAACCGGTGCAAGCTCGTCGAGCTGCTGGGAGAGCATGCCGAAGCGCACCGTCTTGCCGATCTTCACACGGCCCGCACGGGGTTCGAGCTTGCCGCGCACCACGTCGAGAAGCGTCGACTTGCCGGCGCCGTTCTCGCCGAGAAGGCCGAAGCGGTCGCCTGCGCCGATAAGCCAGGTCACATCTTCCAAAACGTCACAAGCGGGCTTTTCGGCGGCTGAAGCGTCTGCTGCGTTCGCGCTATCGTAGCCTGCGTACACATCGAGCACGTCGATGACCTGCTTGCCCAGGCGGGCGACGGCGAGGCGCTTCAACTCGAGCTCGTTTCGCAGGGGTGGGACGTCTGCGATGAGCTCGCGTGCCGCTTCGACACGGAATTTTGGCTTCGTGCTCCGCGCCTGCGCGCCACGGGAAAGCCAGGCGAGCTCTTTGCGCGCCATGTTGCGCCGCCGTTCCTCGGCCACCTGCGCCAGGCGGTCGCGCTCGACGCGCTGCAGGATATAGGCCGAGTAGCCGCCTTCAAACGGCTCGACGACAGCGTCGTGCACTTCCCACATCGAGGTGCAGACCTCGTCGAGGAACCAGCGGTCGTGCGTCACCATGAGGAGCGCCCCCGCGCCGTCTTGCCAGCGCGTGCGCAGGTGGCGCGCGAGCCAGCTGATGGTCCGCATGTCGAGGTGGTTCGTAGGCTCGTCGAGCATAAGCACGTCGAAATCGCCGATGAGCAGGCGCGCGAGGTCGACGCGGCGGCGCTGGCCACCGGAGAGCTCGCCCACGGCGCCGTCCCAGGGGACATCGGCGATGAGGCCGGCGAGCACCTCGCGCACGCGTGGCGAGGACGCCCATTCGTATTCGGGCGCGTCGCCCACCACAGCGCTGCGCACGGAGGCGGCGCTATCGAGGGCGTCGCGCTGCCCGAGCAGCCCCACGCGCAGGTCGCGGCGATGCGTGACACGCCCGGAATCCGGCTCGAGCGTGCCGGCCAAGAGGTTCAGCAGCGTCGACTTGCCGTCGCCGTTGCGCCCGACGATGCCGATGCGGTCGCCCTCGCTCACGCCGAGGGTCACGTGGCTGAACACGCGCTTGGTGGGGAAGTCGAGGGAGATGTTGTCGCAGCCGAAAAGGATCGCCATGGCGCTGCCGGCTTACTGCTTCTTGAGGTTGGGAATGATGCGCTTCACGATCCATACGATCGCGACGACGACGATGGCGGCGATGATGACGTACTTCACGACATCGGAGACCCATTCGGCCTGCTCGCTCACCGTCTCCCAGGCGCTGCCCGCCGCGGCGCCGAGCGAGCACAGGATCGTGTTCCACACTGCGGAGCCCACGAGGGTGTAGAGGGCGAAGCGCGCCATGTTCATGCGCGCCACGCCGGCCGGGATGGAGATGAGGCTGCGCACGATGGGCACGAAGCGGCAGATAAGTACCGAGATCTGGCCGCGACGGTCGAACCAGTCGATCGCCTTGGCGATGTCGTCGCCCTTGAAGCCCAAAAGACGCATGGGGCGCGTCTCGAAGAATCGCATGAGGCGGTCGCGGTTGAGTACCCAGCCGATGCCATAGAGGATGTAGGCGCCGAGTACCGAGCCTACGGTCGCAGCGATAATGACGCCTGGGAGCGACATATCCGTCGAGGTGGTGAAAAAGCCGCCGAGCGGCAGGATGACCTCGCTCGGGATGGGCGGGAAAACGTTCTCGATGAAGATGAGCGCGCCCACGGCGAAGTAGCCGAATTGGTCGATGAAGTCGAAGAAGAGCTCTTCCATGGACATCCCTTCATGAATGCGGCCCCTTGCGGGGCCGGCGTTGCTGGGAAAAGTGTAGCGTACGGGTGCCGTGCGATGTGGAAAAGCGATGTCGGACACCAAATTACCACTGCGCCAACGTGTTATCTAGGTAGCCAGCGCTTGGCCATGAGCCAGGTGAAGGGCGGGGTGAAGGCCTTGAGCGAGCACAGCACGATGACGCCGCCGGAGAGCGCCAGGATGATCGCCGACCCCCACAGCGGGTCGAGGAGCACCTCCATGTCGTAGAACGGGGTTCTGAACGTGAGCGCGGCGCGGATGAGCCGATGCAGCACGTAGATCTGGAGCGTGCGCTCGCCAAGCGTCGTGAGGTGCGATGCGTCGTGCGGGATAAGCCTTAGCACGGCGAGGGAGAACAGTGCCGCGATGCCCATGGTGACGAACTTGGCGATCGCGCCCGCTGCGGGACTGCCCGCGGGGATCCCCGCCACCGCGCCTGCGCTCGCGAAGGGGTTGTCTCCATATACCATCTGGAAAAACCAGTCGTAGGCGTGGACGTCGACAAGGCGCAGGCTTACGATCGCCACCGCGCCGGCGACCGCAAGCCATAGCACGCGCCGCTTCGCCAGCCGCTCGAGCGCGGCGGGCTTCATGTAGTAGCCGAGGGCGAAGTAGGGAAGGAAGGCGAGCGACCGGCTTATGGCAAGAAGACCGTTCGACAAATCGAAGAAGCCGCTCGCAAACGCTATAGCAACGCTTACCAAAACCCCGGTAGATGGGGCGAAGCGGGCGAGAAGGGGCGTGGCGAGGTACCACCAGGCCATGCCGATGAGGTACCACGGCGCGGAGGTGAAGAGCAGCAGTCTTTCGGGATGCTCGATCAGCACCCCGTTGATCGCGAGCAGCGCTGCCTGGTAGGCGAAGCCCAGAACCGTGAAGGAGATGATCCTGTTCCAGTTGAGGTGCCCGTCGCGATAGGCGCTCTTCGCGAAGAGCCCGGAGACGAAGACGAAAAGTGGCATGTGGAACAGGTAGATGATATCGAAGAGGGCGCTCAGCGCCTCGTTGTCGTTGTGGACGGGATGCATGAAGTGCGCGGCGACCACCAAGATGATGAGCAGCCCCTTGATGTTGTCGAACAGCGCGATGCGCTCGCGTGCGCCAGCCATGTCGTTCCCCCGATTGACGAAGCGGTTGTGGCGCTCGCTATTCTATCGCAGTCGCCGCTTGCACGCATGATGTCGACGTTCTCCGCCGGTTTCCGGGTCGTGAAAGAAGAAAACGGCAGAAAACGTCGACCTTGCCAGAAGCGGGGAGGCGGGCGCAGCGAGTATTTGAGCCCTAGGTTCAGCTGCTCATTTCGGGGCGCGCATCGCGCGCATGGCGTTCAGGATCGCGATCATCGCCACGCCCACGTCGCCGAAGACCGCGAGCCACATGTTTGCGATGCCGAGCGCCGCAAGCACGAGGATGAGCACCTTCACGCCGAGTGCGAACACGATGTTCTGCCACACGATGCGCATGGTCTTGCGGGCGATGCGCATGGCGCGGGCGATGTTCGAGGGCTTGTCGTCCATGAGCACCACGTCTGCGGCTTCGATGGCGGCGTCCGACCCCATCGCGCCCATGGCGATTCCAATATCCGCGCGCATGAGCACGGGAGCATCGTTTATGCCGTCGCCCACGAAGGCGAGCTTGGCGTCCGGTGCCTCCGTTGCAAGCAGGTGCTCCACGGCGTTGACCTTGTCCTCGGGCAGGAGCTGGGCATGCACCTCGTCGAGGCCGAGCTTCTTGCCCACGGCTTCCGCCACGTCGCGACGGTCGCCCGTGAGCATGATGCAACGGCGCACGCCCGCTTCGTGCAGGTCGCGTATGGTCTGCGCGGCATCGTCCTTCACCACGTCGGCGATCACGATATGTCCCCCGTAGGCACCGTCGACCGTTACGTGCAGAATCGTCCCGGTGAGCTCGCAGTCGTGCCACGTGATGCCGTGTTCGCGCATGAGCTTGTCGTTGCCTACGAGCACGATGTGCTCGTCGACGGTCGCACGCACGCCGTGCCCAGACTCCTCATGCGCATCCCTGATGCGCTTCTCGTCGATTTCGCCGGCGTACGCCTGCTTGATCGAGATCGCGATGGGGTGGTCGCTGAACGCCTCGGCATAAGCCGCCATCGAGAGCAGGTAATCGGCGTCGACGTCCGCTTCGGGATGCACGGCGACGACGTTGAAGGTTCCGCTCGTGAGCGTACCCGTCTTGTCGAAGACCACGGTGTCGACGTTCGCCAAGAGCTCAAGGTAGTTCGAGCCCTTCACGAGGATGCCCAGGCGCGACGCGCCTCCGATGCCGCCGAAGAAGCTGAGCGGCACGGAGATCACGAGCGCGCAGGGGCATGAGACGACGAGGAATGTGAGGCCGCGCAACACCCAGTCCGTCCAAGGGCCCATGCCCAGAAGCGGCGGCACCACGGCGAGCACGACGGCGGAGATCGTGACGGCAGGTGTGTAGACGCGGGCGAAGCGCGTGATGAAGTTCTCGGTCTTCGCCTTCTTTTCGCTCGCGTTCTCCACGAGCTCGAGGATACGGGAGACCGTGGACTCGCCGAAGGGCTTCGTGGTGCGAATGCGCAGGATGCCCGTCATGTTGATGCAGCCCGAGATGACCTCGGCACCGGCCTCGACGTGGCGCGGGATGCTCTCGCCGGTGAGCGCCGCGGTGTCGAGTTGGCTCGTGCCCTCGGTGACGACGCCGTCGATGGGGATGCGTTCTCCGGGCTTCACGATGATGATGCTGCCGACTGCGACCTCGTCGGGATCGACTTCGACAAGCGCGCCGTCGCACTCGATATTGGCGTAATCCGGTGCGATGTCCATCATGTCGGCGATCGACTTGCGGCTCTTGCCCACGGCGTAGCTCTGGAAGAGCTCGCCCACCTGGTAGAAGAGCATGACGGCGCAGCCCTCGGCCGATTGCGGCTCGGTCTCGGGGAAGAAGATCGTGGCGAACGCGCCGATCGTGGCGACCGTCATGAGGAAGGCCTCGTCGAAGGGGTCGCCGCGGCGGATATTCGACCACGCCTTGGTGAGGACGTCGTGTCCGGCGAGGAGAAAGACGATGAAGTAGAGGGCGAAGGCCGCATAGACGTCGTTCGCACCGAAGAGCGCACCGATGGCGCCGGTTTTCTCGAGGAGCATGACCGCGAAGAAAAGCGCGACGGCGACGAGGATGCGGTTCCTCCATTTCCGCTGCTTCTTATTCATGACTGAATCACCTTCAATGTCAAATAACCCCAGGGGTTTTTAAACTATGTAAATATGAGCATACGTTCATATTAATGAGAGTACAACGTCGCTTCGTTCGGTGGGCAAGTCGTTAGCGAAGAATCTCGCAATCGGGCTCCACCTTGGCGACAAGTGCGCAGACGTCATCGAGGACGCTGTCGAAGCGGTCGTCGGGGGCGGTGAGCGTGAGCTTCTGCAGGAGGAAGTTCACCTTCGCATCCTCGACGCCGTCCACCTTCTTGATGGCATCCTCGAGCTTGAGCGCGCAGTTCGCGCAATCGATCTCGTCGAGTTTGAATGACTTGCGCATGATGGGTTCCTTTCGTGTCCTGCCGTTGCGTGGCCGTGTTCGTAGAGCGGAAGGGGGTCGATGGGGCATTCGGCCGCTGCTATTCGCAGATGTGGCTCATGCCCTGCGCGAGCATGGTATGGACGTGGTCGTCGGCGAGCGAGTAGATGAGGCTGCGACCGTCGCGATCGAAGCGCACGAGGCGTGCTTGCTTCAAGATGCGCAGTTGGTGGGAGACGGCACTTTGCGTGGCACCGATGGTATCGGCGATGTCGCCCACGGAGCGCGGCGTGTCGAAGAGCGCGTACAAGATCTTGATGCGCGTGGTATCGCTGAACGTTTTGAAGAGGTCGGCGAGGTCGTAGAGCAGCTCCTCGTCCGGCATGCAGGGTTCTTCCGCGGGTTCAGCCTGCGGGTGCTCTTGGTTCTGCATGAACGCTCCTTTCGACATATGTTCCTGCGTTCATATATCTTACTCATGATTATATGAACGAATATTCATATGTCAAGCGCAACCTTAGACCAAATCTGTTGGCATTGAGGCGATGGATGCGCTTGCGTCAAAGGCGACACAAGCGCACCCATCCTTTCAGCGATATCTCCCAACGTGATGGGTCGTTAGCACCCCGGGCCTTGGACGAACCATAGGAGGTCGGACTCGCAGGGCGCGAGCGCGTCATCGAGGCGCAGGCACGCGACGGCTCCGGGAGAGAAGCTCAAGGTGGCGCCGCAGAGGTACTCGGTCACGCGCTCCATGAAGGGGATGTGGCCGACGGCGACGACGCACTCCGCATCGGTTGCGCGGAGCGCGTCGAGAAAGGCATCGGTGTCCTGCTCAAAGAGGCAGGGAAGCGCGTCGATAGGGTGCTGTCCAATGGCCTGTGCCACCTCTTGCGCCGTCTGCTGCGCACGGAGTGCAGGGCTCGCCCAGATGACGGCACGGGAGCGCGTTTCTTCGTCTACAAGGCTGAAGGAGCGCGTAAAGCCGCCTGGTGCTCGAAGCGCTGCCCGTCCATCAGGCGTGAGGGATCGCTCTTCATCGGGCATGCCGGGCAGTGCGCGTTCGGCGCGACCGTGCCGAACGAGGATGAGGGTGCGGACGTTACTCATAGGGTCTCCTTCCGACATTGAGTGGTTGCGACGAAAAGCGCGCATCTCGCTGCGGCGCGTGGCCAGGCTGCACCCCTTCGGGCTCAAGCCGATGGCGCGCTACGAGAACTCGACGATAGCGTAGGGCTGGTCGTCTGCCGAGCAGAGCGCGATGACGCTGCGTCCCTCCTCGCGTGCGATCTTGGGGTAGATGGTATCGCCCAGAACGGCAGCGCGCTTGTAGTCCACGCGCACGCGGGCGGGCTCGATGTCGCGCGGCAGCAGCTCGAGTGCCATCTGCACGTACTGGCTGTTGTTGACATGCTCGTTCGTGTCGATCTGGTAACGGAGCACCGTGATGGGGTCGAGCGCGTCGAGGGTATCGGGCATGCGGACGCGCCGGTCCTCCTCGGGCATGGGCAGAGGGTCGTGCACGCCGTAGGCGTCGGTGTCCTCGGGCGCGGGACGCGTCAGGCGGCCTTTTTCAAGGTCGAGGAGCGCCCAGCTTGAGTTCGCCTTCGCGATGATCTCGCCCGTCGCGTCTTTGAGGAAGAAATAGCGTGTCGCCGTGAGGCCTTTGAAGGAGCTCGCGAACGTGCCCACCGTGATGGGCTCGGCGAGGCGCGGATAGCGTTCGACGACGATCTGCCAGTGCGTGAGCACCCAGGAGCGGCGGTGCTCTTTGAGCCGGAGCATGCCTACGCCGAGCGCTTCCGATTGGAACGTGCTGCAATCCTGAAAGTAGTCGATGAGCTTGGGCAGCGTGAGCAGGCCACGGTGGTCGACCTCGCTATAGCGGACGCGCGCGTCGAACTGGAAGACCGCGCTTGAGCTCGAAGTCGATGGTTCCATTATGCCCCCCTCGGTATAATCTTTTGCTGAAAGAGAGGATAGCACGCGCCGCTTCGAGGCGGGCGGCACGTTTGGACGGGTGCGTGTGGAGCGGGCGCCGACATGCTGGATGCGGCGGACTGGAGCCGTCCCCAACGTGTCGCGCGTCACCTGTAACCGGGGTGTTGCCGAACGTGTTGAAGGGAGGAGCGGGGTGGAGCTAGATTTTTTGCGGGCGCTGCAGGGGCTGCATACGCCGGAGCTCGATGCGCTCATGGTGGGCGTCACCACACTCGGCGACCGCTCGCTCGTGTGGCTCGTGCTGGGATGCGCGCTCATCGTCCCGCGGCGCACGCGTCGCGCGGGGGCTTCGATCCTCATTGCGCTTGCATTTTGCACGCTCGTCGTCGATTTCGCCTTGAAGCCGCTCGTGGCGCGTTCACGGCCGTTCATGCTCGATGCGGGCGTCGAGCTCCTCATCCCCAAACCGGGCGGATGGTCGTTTCCCTCGGGGCATTCGGCAAAGTCCTTCGCGGCTGCGGCCGCGCTTGCAGTGAGCCTTCCTACGGGTTGCCGTCGCTTCGCAGCGCCCGCCTTCTTGCTCGCGATGCTCATCGCGTGCTCGAGACTCTACCTCTTCGTCCATTTTCCCACCGACGTGCTCGCGGGTGCGGCGATCGGCGCAGCGCTCGGTATCGTTGCAGCGCGGGTTCTCCGCGTGCTGTCCCATCCCTCGCGCAGCGCGTAACCCTATGAGCCATAAGTGTTATGCGCGCGGGGAGAACATGTTCTTGAGCGAGAACTCTGCCTGCACGGTGCGCAGCATGAGGTCGGCATCGGCGAGTCCGAGATGGCGCTCCTTCTCGTCTGCGGAAAGCGTGCCGCGGCGACGCGCCCAATTCTCCAGGCTCGCCGGAGCGCTCTCGCGCGGTAGAGCTGCGACCTCGCCGTCGAGCCGACGGCAGATATCGCGCGAGTCCACGACCACGATTTCGCCCGCGCGCCGCGCCTCGGCGTAGCCGTCGAGATGCAGGCGGAACCACGAGTCTTCGAACGAAGCGTTATGCGCCATGATGGGGTAGCGCTTCATGAGGCCGAGCAGCGCCGCCTGCGCCTCTGTGTCTGCACGGAAGGGCTGCTTCCCCTCCAGGTCGCTCCACGTGATGCCGTGGATTTGCGTAAGCGGCACGCCGGTGGTGCGATACGGTTCCTCGGGCAGGCCGTAGAAGCGCTCGCCGCCTGCGAATGGCTCGGACTCCGCCGTGAGCTCCATGAGCTCGAGTCCCATGTTGATGATGTAACCGCGCTCCGGTGCGGTGCCGGTCGTCTCGATGTCGATGCCGATGATGGTGCCGCGTACCTGCGTGCTCACGTAGGCCACGGCGAACGCATCGCGGTCGCCCGCCACTTCGCGCTCCACCTCTTCGGCGGGGCGCTGCTGCAGCGCGGCGATTCCTCGGCAGATGTCGGTGTCGGACAGGCCGCGCGCCAGCGCGACGGAGTTCACGTTGCGGAGCTTCGCTTCGCCGATCTGGTCGCAGAGTCCGCGGTTGCGGTCGGCGAGCTGGCGGACGATGTCGAACGAGAACCCCGGTTCATCGCTTGTTGCGTAGGCGTCGAGCAGCGCGCGGAGCGCCTCCTCGTTTTTCTGACGCTCAGATTGCAGCGCGCCCTCGCCGCCGAAGAGCAAGGGCATCGAGGGTTGCATCGTGTAATCGAGGGCCTGCTCTACATTCATGGAAACACCTCTCACATGCTGATATCGCTTGCCACATGGAACCAACGTGGATACCATGGCGAAATCACGTCGAAGCGCAACGGCGTTCGCGAGGAGGGTATGAACACCCCGTGCGTCGTTGCCGCTCATGCCGAACCGCTGCGTTGCTGAGTCGCCGCGCCGCGTCGAAATCGGCATCGACCTGTATCCTAGCACGCTCGCTGCTCGCTTTGCCGCGCGCGACGAAAGCGATATGAAAGAAGGGGAGCCCTGCTCCATGGATCTCTTGTTTCACCTGATTGAACATGCGCTTGAGGACACGTTGCCACTCGTGCCGTTCCTCTTCATCACGTACCTGGCGCTCGAGGCGCTTGAGCATGCGGCGGGCGACCGTGCAGGCGCCCTGGTGCGCCGCGCCGGCGCGGCAGGCCCTGGTATCGGTGCGCTGCTGGGCGTCATCCCGCAGTGCGGCTTCTCGGCCATGGCGGCGACGCTCTATGCGGGGCGCGTCATCACCTTGGGAACGCTTGTCGCCGTGTTCCTCTCCACATCCGATGAGATGCTGCCCCTGCTCGTGGCGGAGCGCATCAAAGCAGGTGAGCTCGCGTCGATTCTTGTCGGCAAGGCTTTGGCAGCGCTCGCGACCGGTATGCTGCTCGACGCGCTGCTGTGCCTCATTCGGCGAAACACCCGCGTCCATGCCGCGCTGCAGAGCGTCGCGCGCGGCCGCGGCGGCGAGGAGGACCTCGTCGAGGCGATGGCGTCGGCTGGCGAGGGCGTTGGGCGCATCCATCGCCTGTGCGAGCAGGATCGATGCGGTTGCGACGATGGACACGCCGAAGAGGTGCATGCCGAGGTGTTTGGGGGCACAGGGGGACATGCTCGCGCGGGTGCTGCAGAGAGCGATCGTACCCATGAGCAACACGATGCCCATGACGCGCATTACCACCACCACGATCACCATGGCAGCGCATGGTCGATCGTCCGCAGTGCGCTCTCGCATACCGTGCAGGTAACGGCTTTCATCTTCATCACCACGTTCGCGCTGGTGCTCGTCCTCGAGACGGTGGGGGAGGATGCGCTCGCGGCGTTGCTCTCTGCAAACGAGGGCGTGGCGGTGTTCGTTGCCGCCCTCGTGGGGCTCATCCCCAACTGCGCGGCGAGCGTGGTCATCACCCAGCTCTACCTTGAAGGCGTGTTGAGCTTCGGCCCGCTCATGGCAGGCACGCTTGTTGCCGCGGGCGCGGGCTACCTCGTGCTCTTCCGCGCGAACCGCAATCTACGCGAGAACCTCGTCATCCTGGTACTGCTCCTTGTCGCCGGCGTGCTGTGGGGTTTGTTCTTCTCGCTTTGGTAACGATGCATCACGATGATACAGGCGGGCTGTCTGGCTTATCTCGTTTGAAGGAGGGGCGATGGGGTGGCGTGATCGCGGTGAGAAGCAGGCGAGAAAGCGCCGGTTCGCTGTGGCGGCGGTTCTTGCGATGGTCGTCGTTGCCGCTGCATGCGGCCTGGCGCTCATTGCGACCGGGAACGTCGGCATTACCTCGGCCGTGCGACCGGACGACCGCTACGGCGCTGTGGTGCCCGCCTATCAATCGCCTCGCGATCGTGATGGCGACGGTGTCGACGACCAGTCGGACATCCTTGAGAGCGCGCTCGCCTATGTGCAGACGCGACCTCGCTACCGCAGTGTGTACTATGCGGGCGGCTATCCAGATGACGGGCGCGGCGTCTGCACGGATGTCGTCGCGTTCGCGCTGCGCGGTGCCGGCTTCGATCTGCGCGAGCTCATGGACGAGGACATCGCCGCGCACCCCGCGGCGTATGGCATCGAGGCGCGCGACGCGAACATCGACTTTCGCCGCGTGGCGAACATACGGGTCTACCTCGAGCGGCATGCTGAGTCGCTCACCTGCGATACGTCCGACATCGCGGCGTGGCAGGGCGGGGACATCGTGGTCTACGACGGGCATATCGGCATCGTGAGCGATCGCCGGAACGCGCAGGGCGTGCCCCACCTCATCCATCATGCAGGGCCTTTCCAGCTCGCCTACGAAGAAGACGTGCTCGAGAGCTATGGAAGGGTCATCGGCCACTACCGCATGGGTGAGCAGTGATACGTTCAGCACCTGGTGCAGAGCGCATCACTTTGAGATACGGTGGATGAAGAGGCCGCTTCTGAGCTTCGGCTCGAACCAGGTGGATTTCGGCGGCATGAGGAGCCCCGCGTCGGCAACATCGAGCAGCTGATCGATGCCCGTCGCATGGAGCGCGAACGCGACGCCGTCCGCGCCTGCCCGCTTCTCGAGCTCGTCCGTTCCCCGGATGCCGCCCACGAACGAGATGCGCGGGTCCTCCCGCACGTCCCCGATCCTCAAGATGGGCGCGAGCACGCGCTTCTGCAAAACGCTTGCATCGAGCCGCTCCACCGCGTCGCCGGCGGACACCTCTGCCGCGAGCGCCGCGCCCAGGCTGAGCTCCCACCAGCGGCCTTCGGCAAACATGCCGAATACCCCCGGCTGCTCGGGTTTTACGGCGCATGGAGATTGCTCGGCTATGAAACCCTCCTCCTCGATCCGGGCTACGAGCTCCGCTGCCGTGAGTCCGGCACGGTCTGCCACCACGCGGTTATACGGCAGAATGGTGAGCTGGCTTGCCGGGAACAGCACCGAGAGGAAGAAGTTGAACGGTTCGGTGCCGGTGTAGGTCCCGTCGGCGCGCGCAGCTTTGCGGAGCTCCTGCGCCACGCGCACGGCCGATGCGGTGCGATGGTGCCCATCGGCGATGTAGGCGCACGGAATGCGTTCGAACATGGCGTGGATGGCCTCGATGGCCTCCGGTCGCGCGACCTCCCAGATGGTTTGACGCACGCCGGCGTCGTCGGTGAAGGCATAGAGCGGCGAACCCTCTTTCGCCGCGCCGACGATGATGTCGAGCACGGGCTCGTCGCGGTAGGTGAGGAAGATCGGTCCTGTTTGACAGCCAAGCGCCCGCATGTGCTCAACGCGATCCTGCTCCTTCTCGGCGCGCGTGAGCTCATGGCGCTTGATGGTGCCGTTCTCGTATTCATCGATGGCGCACACGCCTACGAGGCCCGTTTGCACGTGCCCCTGCCATGCGAGCTCATAGATGTAGTAGGCGCGGTTGCGATCCTCGACGAACGTTCCGTCCTCGATGCGCTCTCGCAAAAGTGCCGCACCGCGCTCGTATACCTTGGCGGCGTACATATCCTGCTCGGGTGGGAACTGGGTTTCCGGTCGATCGATGTTCAAAAACGAACGCGGACGGTTTTTGACGTAGGCTGCCGCCTCGACGCGGTCGAAGACGTCGTAGGGAAGGGCGGCGACCTCGGCGGCGCGCTCGGGGACGGGGCGGATGCAGGGGAAGGGCAGGACGCGCATGGGTGCTCCTTGGAACGTCGGGTGGAAAGGCTGGGTTTTCTCACTGCGTTGACATTTTCCGCCACTTTTTCGTCTTTAGAGTCCAAAAGTGTCGAAAAACGTCGACGCAGTGGAGCGGGTTCGGTCGCCGCTGCCCCGCGATGCATGGGATGCCGCGTGGGCAGCCTACTTGATCACGCGGACGCGGTACATCGAAGGGATCTGCTTGAGCTCTTCGATAGTCGAGGCATCGAGGTGCTCGTCGGTGTCGAACATGGTGTAGGCGTTCTCGCCGGCGCTCTCGTTCACCATGCGCTGCACGTTGGCGTTATCGTCGGCGAGGATGCGCGTGATCTGGCCGATCATGTTCGGCACGTTCGCGTGCAGGCAGGCGATGCGGCTCGCGGCGCGCGCCTTGCCCATGGAGCAACTGGGATAGTTCACGGAATGCGCGATGTTGCCGTTTTCCAGGTAGTCCTTGAGTTCAGAGATCGCCATGTCCGCGCAGTTCGCCTCGGCTTCCTCCGTGCCGGCGCCAGAGTGCGTGGTGACGAACGTGTTGGGCATGAGCACGGTTTTGGGGGTGGCGAAATCCGTTGCGAACCAGGAGAGCTGCCCGGCATGGAGCGCGGCGTCGACAGCGTCTTCGTCGATGACGCTCTCGCGAGCGAAGTTGATGAGCACGGCGCCCGGTGCGAGGAGCGCGAGCTGCTCCTCGCCGATCATGTGGAGGGTATCGGCCTTCGAGGGAACGTGCAGGGTGAGGTAGTCGCAGTTACGGCAGAGGTCTTCGAGCGTACCCACGCGCTGGACGTCGCGCGAGAGCTCCCAGGCATGCTCGACCGAGATGAACGGGTCGTAGCCGTAGACATCCATCCCCAGGTAGACGCAAGCGTTGGCAACCTTGGAGCCCACGTTGCCGAGGCCGATCACGCCCACGCGCTTGTCGCGGAGCTCGTGGCCGACGAAGGCCTTCTTCACGTGCTCGGCATTCGTAAGGATGTCGGGATCGCTGGCATGCTCGCGCACCCATGCCATCGACTGCACGACGCCGCGGCTCGCGAGCACCATCATGCAGAGCACCATCTCTTTGACCGCGTTCGCGTTCGCGCCGGGCGAGTTGAACACCACCACGCCGCGGCGCGCGTATTCGTCGACGGGGATGTTGTTCACCCCGGCGCCGCAGCGCGCGATGGCGCGGATGCTCGCGGGCAGCTCGTAGCCGTGCAGATCCGTCGAGCGCATGAGGATGGCATCGGCCGCTGCGGCGTCCTCGACGAAGGCGTAGCCGTCACCGAAGGTGACCTGGCCGTCTTTGGTGATGTCATCGATGATCTTGATGTTTCTCATATTGCTCCCATCGGGGTTGCGTATGGTTCTCTCCGCTCGGGAAGTCCCGCGCAAGACGGAGATGCCATAGGCACCTCCTTTGCGTGCGGAACTCGCGGAGAGAACCACACGCAACCCCTGCGCACATGAGGACAGGCCGGGGGTGGAAGGCTAGCAGCGGGTTTAGGGTGGGGCTGCTAGCCTAGTTAGATCGGTGGCTCTTCTCGAATTCCTCCATATAGGCGACGAGGGCTTGTACGTCCTCGAGGGAAACGGCGTTGTAGATGCTCGCGCGCATGCCGCCGACGGCGCGGTGGCCCTTGACGCCCTCGATGCCCCGCTCGCGTGCACCGGCGATGAACGCGGCGTCGAGTTCGGGCGTGGTGCAGCGGAACGTGACGTTCGAGATGGAGCGAGAGCCGGGTTCTGCGAAGGGGTGGAAGACCCTGCTGCGATCGAGCGCTTCGTAGATGAGGCGTGCCTTCTCGCGGTTGCGAGCCTCCATGCCAGCAAGCCCGCCGTGGTCTTCGACCCACTTGAATACCTTGCCGCACAGGTAGATGCCGAAGGTATTGGGGGTGTTCAGCATAGAGCCGGCGTTCGCCTGCTGACGATAGTCGAGGTATGTGGGGCAGCAGGGAAGTGCTGGATCTTGGATGAGGAGCTCGTCGCGCACGATGACGACGGTGACGCCCGCAGGTCCGGCGTTCTTCTGCGCGCCGGCATAGACGAGCCCGTAGCGCTCGATATCGAGCGGCATGGAAAGGAAGCAGCTCGAGACGTCTGCGACGAGCGGCACCTCGCCGCAGCGCGGAAGCTCGTGGTACATGGTGCCATAGACGGTGTTGTTCTGGCAGATGTGGATGTAGTCGAGGTCGCCCGCTGTCGCCCGCTGCTCGATGGGCGCGAGGTCCGGGATGCGCGAGAAGCCGCAACCCTCGCCCGTGGCGAGCACCTCGACCTTGCCGTAGCGCATCGCCTCTTGCTGCGCTTTTTTCGAAAAGAGACCTGTGACCACGTATCCTGCGCCGCCTCGGCGCATGAGGTTCATTGGCACGCCGGCGAACTGCAGCGTGGCGCCGCCTTGCAGGAAGAGCACGCGATACGTTTGGGGGATGCCCGCAACGCGGCGGAGCGTGGCCTCGGCATCGTCGATGACCTCTTGGAATGCCGATGATCGATGGCTCATCTCCAAAATCGACATGCCGGATCCGCGAAAATCGACGAGCTCGTCTGCCGCCTCGCGCAGGACGCTCTCGGGGAGTGCCGCCGGGCCGGCGGAGAAGTTGTGCACGCGAGCCATCATACCTCCCTGGCTGGTCGATGGGTCATCGGGCGTGGCGACTGGGAGCAAAGATCCGCCGCCGAGGTTCGATTACTCTACCATAGCGTCGCGTGCGGACTGGGATGCTGCGACCAGTTAACCCGAGTGAAATAGTGGGATTAAACGCGCGCGGTCGTTTCTTCGGCAATCTTTCGGCGCGGCGGCATTCGGGCGGGCGTCGCGGCAGCTGCTTCGTCGGGCGGGTACAATGGGGAACAGCCACACGTCGTCGAAGGGGTGGAACATGGCGATCTACGTGCTTTCCGATGTCCATGGGCATAAGGCCGCGCTCGACGAGGCGCTCGGCCTCGCCTCGCCCGGCGATTCTGATGCGATCTACGTTCTTGGCGACATGGTCGACCGAGGTCCTGAGCCCCTTGGCGTGATTCAGCTCGTGCGCTCGCTTCCCAACGCGCACGTGCTCATGGGCAACCACGAGCGCATGCTTGTCGATATCTTGCGCGAGACCGGCGACATGGATAGCTTCACCTGGGCACTGAACGGCGGCGTTGCCACGGCGCTCGGCCTCGACGCACTCGATAAGGACGAGCTGGCGGAGCTCGTGGATTGGGTGGAGGCGTTGCCGCTCTTCGACGTGGTCGATACCGCGACGCGCCGCTACATCCTCGTGCATGCGGGGATCGACGCGCTCGAGGCGCGTGCATTTCTCGCCACGGCGGGTATCGACGTCTTCGATGGGCGCGGTGCGGCAGAGGCGTCGCGCGAGGACCTGCTCAACATGCTTGCCCACCAAGACCCCGAGACGCTTCTGTGGACGCGCGAGGAGTTCTGGGGGTGTCCGACGGGCCTCGTGGGCGCTGACGGCACGGGGCCGGTCGTCGTCGCAGGACATACGCCTTCGATTGTGCTCGCGCGCTATGCCGAGCTCCAGCAGGACGCGTGCGTGGATGCCGAAGGACGCGGCTGCGTGGTCCCCGTGGGAGCCTGTGACGATACTGGCGGTGTGGCAGACCGCATCGACATCGACTGCTCTGCTGCCGCCGGTGCCCCGCGCGGCCGCGTGGGCATCGTGTGCCTCGACGACGGTGCCACCTGGTACGCCTCTGTCAAAGACGGCGAGTAACGGGCGTGACAGCGGTGCCAGGGGTGACAGCGGTGCCAGGGGAAACTGTCACGTTTCG
>UPXY01000022.1 GCA_900538305.1 uncultured Collinsella sp. | reverse complement strand
GACGGGGGTTATTGGCTGGTCGATGGAGTAATTGCCAATGGCAACCGACCAGCCAATAACCCCCGTCCCCAGTGGCTGGCGCCCCGTCCCCAGTGGCATGTCTAGCCCTTGCGCGAGCGCACGACGTAGAGATAACGCTCGCTGGCGATGAGCTGGCGGTTCACGTAGATGATGTCGCTCGCGTCGTCGCCATAGACGGTTTCGAGCACCTCGAGTAGGGGCTCGCCCTCGGCGACGCCGAGCAGCTCGGCACATTCTGCATCTGCCCGCGCGATGCGGAAGCGATCCTCGAAGCCGCAGACGCTCCTGCCGCCTTCGTCTTTGAGGATCTCGAAGAGCGAACGGTTTTCCAGCTCGGTTTGCATGAGGAAGCGATACTGGAGCGGGAAGTAATCATGCTCGACGATGCACGGCGTCGCGCCCGCCATGCGCAGACGGCGAATCTCGATGAGCGCCTCATCATCGCAGCCCAGGATCGAGGTGATCGCGGGGTCTGCAGGAATCTCGCGCGTGCGGAACACATGCGTCGCGGGCTCGAGACCCATCTCAAGGCACGTTTCGGTGAAGCTGCCCGAGGTGAGGGCGGACTCGACGAGCGTCGTCGGCCGCACGAACGTCCCCTTGCCGCGCCGTTTCACCAGTACACCCTCGTCGACGAGCATGCGAAGCGCCGCACGGACGGTGACTCTGCTCACCCCATAGGCTTCGACGAGTTCGCTTTCCGAGGGCAGCTGATCGCCAGGTGCATAGGAGCCGTTCTCGATTTTCTGCAAGAGGTCTGCGCGCAACTGTTCTTGCAGGGTGAGGGCGTAGCGGTCATCGGTTTCGCTCACAGACGGACTCCTTCGTGCGCGTGTGGGTGAATACTTGGTTAGAGATATTGTATACAGGGAAGCCCAGGGACGCACGCAGGCGGTCTGTGCCGTCTCGCGGCGATTGCCGTTTACGGCACCCTTTCGCTCGTTCATCATTTACATTCTGGTTTCCTGGGCTTGCCACCGCCAAACTTGTATTAACTTATGTTATTACAGGTTTAGGTACAGACCGAGATTTCGGAGGTGGTCGGTATGCCGGAAACGGGGAAGGGTCGATTCCTCTCCATGTTCCGCGAGCGAAAGCCTGTGATGGCGATGCTCCATCTGAAGGGGACGAGTCCAGACGATGTCCAGGAACGCATGAAGCGCGAGCTCGACATCTACGTCTCCGAGGGCGTCGACGCGGTGATCGTGGAGGACTACTTCGGTACCTACGGCGACATGCGACGCGCGCTCGCCTATATCGAGCAAACGAAGCCGGATATCGTCTATGGCGTGAACTGTCTTAACGTCGACGCCATGGGTTTTGAGCTCGCCGGCGAGTTCGGCGCGGCGTTCGTGCAGCTCGACTCCGTAGTGGGGCACGTAAAGCCGCGTGACGAGGAAGCGCTCGCAGCCTTCCTCGAGCTCTTCCGCAGCCGGTATGCGGGCTGCGTTCTCGGCGGCGTGCGCTTCAAGTACCAGCCGGTGCTTTCCGACCGCTCGCTCGAGGAAGACCTCGAGATCGCGAAAGGGCGCTGCGATGCCGTCGCGGTGACGCAGGATGCAACCGGGCAGGAGACGTCGCTCGACAAGATTCGTTCCTTCCGCGCCGGCCTCGGCGACTTTCCGCTCATCGTGGCGGCGGGTGTCACGCCCGAGAACCTCAAGGAAAGCTTCCGCATCGCCGATGGCGCTGTGGTGGGCAGCTATTTCAAAGACAGCTATCGCGATGATGGCGAGCTTTCGGCAGAGCACGTGCGGACGTTCATGGACGCCGTGCGCGCGGTGAGGGAGGAATGCGCATGATCAAGATGACCCGTGTCGACCACCGGCTTCTGCACGGCCAGGTCGCGTTCACGTGGATCAAGGCGGTGGGGGCGGACTGCATCCTCATCGCCAACGACGCGGTCGCGAAAGACGAGCTCCGCATGGCGGTGCTCAAGATGGCGAAGCCGCAGGGCACGAAGCTCGTCATGAAAAGCGTCGACGATTCCATCAAGGCGCTCACGAGCGGCGTGACCGATAAGTACAACCTGTTCATCATCACCGAGAGCATCGAGGATGTGTGGCGCCTGTGCCGCGCCGTGCCCGCGATCCGCGAGGTGAACATCGGAGGCGTGAAGGTCGAGGAGGGCAAGCGCCAGATCTCGAAGGCCGTGTTCGTGTCCGACGAGGAGTGCGCCCAGATTCGCGACCTGGTGGATGACGGCATCCACGTGTTCGTCCAGATGACCCCGTCCGACGAGTCGGACGAGGCCATGAAGCTCATCGGATAGGGAGGAGAAATCCATGGACAACCTGATGATGCAAACCGTATTCATTTTCTTCGTGTCCGCATTCGGCTACTGCAATAGCTGCTTCAACAGCGCTCTGTTCAACCGCCCGCTCGTGCTCGGCACGCTCACGGGCATCGCGCTCGGCGATGTGGCGATCGGCTGCCAGGTGGGCGCCACGCTCGAGCTCGTGTACCTGGGTGCGCAGGCTATCGGAGCGAGCAACCCGCCCGATATGACCTCTGGCTCCGTAATCGGCACCGCTTATGTCATCGCCGCTGGCGCCGACGTCGCCGAGGCCGTCGCCATCGCCGTTCCGGTGTCGCTGCTTATGTCCATGTGGTCGAACTTCCTCATGGCGGTCGTCGGCCCCATCATGGCGGCTAAGGCAGACAAGTACGCGCTCGACTGCAACCGTCGCGGCATCGACCTCATGCACTGGGGCTTCGTGCTCATCCAGGTCATCTCCGCCGCCGCGTTCTGCGCCGCCGGCTTCTACGTGGGAACGCAGGCCATCCAGGGCATCGTCGACTCGATTCCCGTGTTCATCACCGACGGCCTGAACTACGCTATGGGCATCATCCCTGCCATCGGTTTCGCGATGCTTGCCCGCATGATCATGTCGAAGAAGCTCGCCTGCTTCCTGTTCATGGGCTTTCTGCTCGTGGCCTACGGTGGGCTGAACGTCGTGGGCGTCACCGCCGTCGCCGCGGTGATCGCCGCCGTGCTCGTCTTCAACACCGGTCTCTTCTCGACCGTTCAGGCCGAGGCCGGGCAAGACGACAACGAGTTCTAGTCACCGCCCGCAGAAGACCGAAAAGGAGGTTTTCGCCATGTCCGAAATCAAGACCGCGCCCGAGCGCAAGCTGACCGACCGCGACCTTCGCCGGGTGTTCTGGCGTTCTTGCATGCTCGATAGCTCGTGGAACTACGAGCGGCAGCAGAACATCGGCTACTCGTTCGGCATCGTGCCGGTGATCGAGAAGGTTTACGAGCCCGGCAGCGAGAAGCAGAAGCGCGCCTACGCCCGCTCCCTCGACTTCATGGCCATCACCCCGCAGCTCTCCACGCTGCTCATGGGCATCGACGCCGCGATGGAGGAGGAGAACGCCGCGAGCGACGACTTCGACGACTCCGCCATCACGGCTGTCAAGACCTCGCTCATGGGCCCGCTCGCCGGCATCGGCGATTCGCTCATCGCCGGCACGCTGCGCGTGATCGGCACGGGCATCGCCATCGGCTTCGCCCAGCAGGGAAGCCCCATCGGCGCCATCCTGCTGCTGCTCATCTTCAACATCCCCGGCCTCTTGATTCGCTGGTTCGGCCTGAAGCTCGGCTACCAGTACGGCTCGACGTTCATCACCGATGCCGCCAAGGGCGGCGTCATGGAGAAGGTCACGTACGCGGTGAGCGTCGTGGGCCTCGCCGCCATCGGCGGCATGGTCGCGAGCTACGTGTCGCTCGACCTGTCGATGATCACCGTGGGCACGGGCGACTTCGCGCAGCCCGTCTCCGACTACTTCGACATGATCATGCCGTGCCTGCCGCAGCTCGCGGTGTTCGGCTTCATGTATTGGATCATGGGCAAGAAGATCAAGACCACCTGGGTGCTCGTGGGCACCATCGTGGCGTGCATCGCCGCATGCTGGATCGGGTCCATGCTGTAGCGACCTTTTTGCGCGGGCGTCCCGTGAGGCGGCGGCGTCCGTATCGATGCCTCTTGGCAGCTCTAGAGCCCCCGGTGCGCCGGGGGCTCTTTCTTTACGCAGCTGGTACTTTGCTGTGGTAAAGTAATGCGACTGCATGTTGGACGGGCGCATCTGGCGGAAGGGAACGGCGCATGAACACGACACCGTGGGGGTTCAGGGATATCCTGCCCGAAGAGGCGCAGGTGCGCGAGGAAATCGCCGCCAGCGTGCGAGCGTGCTTCAAAGCCCGGGGCTATCTTCCCGTCGAGACGCCGCTGCTTGAGGATCCGCGTGCGCTCGCCGGTGCGGGGCGCGCGGTAGACACACCGTTCAAGCTCTTCGATGACGACGGCCGTTTGCTCGCGGTGCGCTCCGATAACACCCTTCCCATCGTTCGGTTGGTGGCCGCGCGCCTGCGCGATGCCGAGCTTCCGCTACGTTTGCGCTACGAGGCGCCGCTCGTGCGCTCGCAGCCGCGTAATGTGGGCGCCGCGCGGCAGTTCACGCAGCTTGGCTTCGAGCTCATCGGCCTCGGCGGCGTCGAGGGCGATGTCGAGATGCTCGAGCTCGTGATCGACGCCCTGCGCGCGCTCGATCTGTCGTCGTGGCGCATCGTCGCGGGCAGCGTGAGGCCGTTCATGAAGCTGCTTGCCTGCGCGGCAGACGAAGCGCTCGCCCGCGACCTGATCGAGCTCGTCCATGCGAACGATTTCGTGGACCTCGATGCGCGGCTTGCCGAGGCGGATCTTGCCGAAAGTCTCCGCCGCGCCATCTCTGAGCTTCCGCGTCTGCACGGGGGCGTCGCCGTGCTCGACCGCGTGGACGCGCTCCTTGCGGCAGCGGGAATCACCGAGTCCCAGACCGACGAGCTTCGCGCGCTTGCCGAGCGCTTTGCGACGTATAGCGCTCAGGGATCGTTCTCGTTCGACTTTTCGATCATGAACTCGTTCGATTACTACACCGGGCTCGTGTTCAAGGCATATGCGAGCGGCATGGCGGACCCCGTGGGTTCGGGCGGGCGCTACGACGCCGCGCTTGAGGGCGCGTTTTCGGGAGCCGGCCAGGTGCCGGCGGCGGGTTTCGCGTTTTCGCTCGAGCGCCTCGAAGACGCCCTCGACGCCGGCGATGCGGCACAGGGGGCGAGCGCAGACCACGCCGTTGTCCGCACGGCGGAAGAGGCTCTTCGCATCGCCGTGCCGAAAGGCTCGCTCAAGGGCGGCACCGTGGAGGCGCTCGCGGCGGCGGGCTTCGACGTCTCTGAGCTTGTCGACCCAGGACGGCGGCTCATCGTGCGCGGACGCGATCTGCACGCCCCCGATGCAGCCGATTTCGTGGGCGACGTGGAGTTCGTGATCGTTCGCGCTACCGATGCCCCCGCCTTCGTGGCCGCGGGCGGTGCCGATTGCGGCTTCTGTGGCCGCGATTCCCTCATCGAGGCGAATCTCAACCTGCTCGAGCTCATTGACATGGGCTACGGCGCCTGTCGCTTCATCGAGGCGGAACCGGCCGGCCGTGAAGGCCTCGCCGAGCGCGCCTATGCCCGCCGCGGGGCGCTTCGCGTGGCGACGAAGTACCCGCGCATCGCACGTGCCTGGTACGAGCGCCGCGGCATCACGGCGGACATCGTGACGCTCCACGGCAACATCGAGCTCGGCCCCATCGTGGGCATGACGGACCGTATCGTGGACATCACGGCTACGGGCACCACGCTGCGCGAGAATGACCTCGTCATCACAGGCGAGATCATGGAGTGTACGGCGCGGTTCTTCGCGAACCCCGGTCGCGCTCGACTCGATGCGCGTCTGCACGCACTCACGGCACGGCTGGAAGCGGTGCGCTCGCTATAGCGCATCCACCTCGGCTTTAGTGGGAATCGAGCACTGGGAGCCCGTGCGCGTGACGGTGAGCGCGGCGGCTGCCGATGCCCACGAGGCTGCGTCGATAAGCGGCTTTTCGGCCACAAGCGCCGCTGCGAGGGCGCCGATATACGTATCGCCCGCAGCAGTGGTATCTACCGCCTCGACTTCTCGAGCGGGAACGTGCGCCGATAGCTCGACGTCGTAGACGTTCGACCCCTCGCTGCCACGCGTGATGACCGCGCGCTCCACGCCCAACGCGGCGAGGCGCTTGAACGCGGCGTTCGCGGTGTCGTCGTTGACCGGTAACATGCCCGAGATCGCGGCGCATTCCGTTTCGTTCAGGCAGAGCAAATCGACGTTGTGCCAGGTTTCGGGCGGAATCTCACAAGCCGGTGCGGGATTGAAGATGGTGTACAGGCCCCGCTCGTGTGCGGCGGCGAGTGCGGAGAACGTCGTTGCGACGTCGCATTCGAGCTGCGTGATGAAGATATCGCCCGGTTGGGCCACCCGTTCGAGGGCGGTTTCCACGTCCGCGATGCGAAGCACATGGTTCGCGCCGGGGTCGAGGACGATTCGGTTGTCCCCATCGGTGCGGATGATGACGGCAACGCCGGTGGGCGTCTCCTCGACAGTGGCCAGCTCTGCGGTATCCACATTCGCGGCTTCCAGGCAGCGATGGAGGTCGTTGCCGAAGGCATCTGCTCCCACCGCTCCGATCATGCAGGTTTCCGCTCCCAGGCGCGCTGCGGCGACCGCTTGGTTCGCCCCCTTGCCGCCGGCGTTGGTGATGAAGCCGGAGCCGCTGATGGTCTCACCGGCGTGCGGCATGCGACCGCAGGCGATCGAGAGGTCCATGTTCAAGCTACCGAATACGATGACGCGCGGCATGTTCATCCTTTCCCCATGCTGACCGTTCGTGTGCCGGCGGTGCGAGCTGCTACGGGCAGCAGCGCACGAAGGCGAGCGTGCGCTCCATGAATTGCTGGACGAAGCGCTTCGCATCCACGGCGAGCGCGACCTCAGTGCGGCCGCTTGGGCAGGTGACGCGCGCAGGGTCACCGATGGTGCGCCCGCGTCCGGCTCCTTTGGTCTCGACCATGATGTCGCAGCTGAAGGTATCTATGAGCGAAGGGTCGAGCGCGGCCGCCACGGCGAGTGGGTCATGCAGGTTGCAGCCGGGAACGCCTGTGGGGTGTGCCTCCTCGGTGACGTCGATGTAGTAGGCGAGCATGTCGGAGAGGAAGGTACCTGTGGCGGTACCGGTCGCGCGGTACGCCTCCGCCTGCTCGCGCGAGAGCTTCACCTGCGTGGTCACATCGAGGCCGATCATGGTGATCTGGGCGCCTGCCGCGAAGAGCTTGGACGATGCTTCCGGATCCTGCATGATGTTCGCCTCGGCGAAGGGGGTGACGTTGCCCGGTTGCGTGAGCGAGCCGCCCATCATGACGATGCGCGCGCGTCCAACGGTATCCGGTGCCGCTTCGAGGGCTGCGGCGATGTTCGTTGAGGCTCCAGTGGGTATCACGATAAGGTCTTCCGGGCTCATCGCGCGCACGGCGCTGACGATGAAATCGACTGCGGACTGTGTCTGCGCCTGCGCGCGGGCGCGAGCGGGGATCTCGACGTCGCCCGTGCCGTTCCGTCCGTGGAATCGCCCGCTTTCGGGCATGACCGAAAACGAGTCCGCCCAGCTCGGGTGGTCTATGCCGGCGAAGACGGGGATGTCTGGCCGGCCGAAGAGCTCAAGGAGGGCAAGGTCGTTCGCCACGCCCGTCTCCACGGAGACGTTGCCGAAGGTGCCAGTGACGCCGATGAGCTCCGCCTCTGGCGAGGCGAGCGCGTAGAGCAGGGCAAGGGTGTCGTCGATGCCCGTATCGAGGTCGAGGACGAGCTTCGTCATGATTCCTCCCGTCGTATGAGCGAGCGTTTCCGTCCAGGACGGAAGCTCTCGCATCGCTCGTTGCAGGTTGGTAACGACTCCCCGCGCGGCGTGCGCTGCGTTTGTGCGGAACGCTTTACCATGATAAAGTTTACCCGAGAATTGCTGCTTGGGGCGTACGGTTTCGCTGTGCGCCCTTTCAGACTGTCCAAGCTGAAGGGGCCCTTGCGTCCCCATCATGCGTAAGAACAAGAGGGGAGACCTCTCTCATGAAAACCATCGTCCTCAAGCCCGGCGAGCGTCTCAAGCTCTCCCAGCTCATTCGCAAGGGGGTGCTGCCCGAGGCGATCGTCGCTTCCGCCCGCGACATCGTGACGGACGTGCGCGCTCGCGGCGATGAGGCGCTGCGGGAGTACAGCGCGCGTTTCGATGGCGTCGAGCTCGCGTCCCTGCGCCTTTCACCCGAGCTGCTCGAAGGAGCGCTCGGCGCGGTCGATGCGTCGTTTCGGGCGGCGCTCGAGAAGGCGGCCCGCCAGATCCGCGCGTTTCACGAGCGCGAGCTCGAGCAGTCGGGGTTTACCACGCGCGCGGACGGCACGTTGCTCGGGGTGAAGGTGACGCCCGTTCGGGCGGCGGGCATCTACATCCCCGGCGGGCGCGCGCAGTATCCCTCGACGGTGCTCATGAACGCGATACCGGCTAAGGTCGCGGGCGTCGAGCGCATCGTCATGGTCACGCCGCCGCAGAAGGATGGCGACGCCGCCACGGGCGGCATCTCGCCCTACACCCTCGCCGCCGCGGCCGCTGCCGGCGTGGACGAGATCTATACGGTAGGCGGGGCGCAGGCCATCGCCGCGCTCGCCTACGGCACGGAAACCATCGCGCCCGTCGATGTCGTCACCGGTCCCGGCAACGCCTACGTCGCTGCCGCCAAGCAGCTTGTTTCGGGCGATGTGGGCATCGACATGGTCGCCGGCCCTTCCGAGGTCTGCGTGCTCGCGGATGCCTCGGCCGAGCCCGCCGTGGTCGCGGCGGACCTTATGGCGCAGGCGGAGCACGACCCGCTCGCCGCATGCTATCTCATCACCTGCGACGTCGCGTTCGCGCGGCGCGTGGAGGAGGCGCTCGAATGCTTCTGCGCGCAGAGCCCGCGCGAAAAGATCACGCGCGCCTCGCTCGATAACGAGGGCGTGATCGTGGTCGCGCCCGACCTCGCTGCCGCCGTCGACGCGGTGAACACCGTCGCCCCCGAACACCTGGAGCTCCACTGCGAAAACGCGCTCGGGCTGCTCGGCTCTATCAATAACGCGGGCGCCATCTTCGTGGGCGCATGGAGTTCCGAGCCGCTCGGCGATTACGTCGCCGGACCCAATCACACGCTGCCTACGGGCGGCACGGCGCGCTTCTCGAGCCCGCTGTCCGTGAGCGATTTCCAAAAGCGTTCCTCGGTCATCTGCTATACGCCGGAAGGATTTCTGGCCGACGCCCCCGCCACCCAGGAGCTCGCGCAGGCCGAAGGGCTGTGGGCGCACGCGCTTTCGGCAGGGCTCAGGCGTCGTGCACTCGAGCGAGGTGCGGCAGCGCTCGATCCGTCCGTGCTCGCTGAGGAAGATCTTAGCGGCATCGCGTGGCCGAACGACGATCCGCGGGTTATCGAGCACGGCTGCGGCGGCGACGTTTCCAGCGGAGCGGGTGTGCGCCATGGCTGAGCTTTCCGTCCGCATGCGCGCGCTCGTGCAGCCGCACCTCACCGGCATCGAACCCTATGACCCCATGTTCTCGCCGTGTCGCATCAACCTGTCGGCGAACGAGAACACCTATCCGCTGCCGAGCGCCGTGCGCGCTGCGATTGACGAGGCGCTCGCTGCCACGCCCCTCAATCGCTATCCCGATCCGCTCGCGAACGAGCTTCGCGATGCGCTTGCCGCACGCCACGGCCTTGAGCGCACGCAGGTATGCGTGGGCAACGGCGGCGATGAGCTCTTGTTCAACCTGCTGCTTGCGTTTGGCGGGCGTGGGCGAGCGCTTCTCACCTGCCCGCCGGATTTCAGCGAGTACGCGTTTTTCGCGAGCTTGCTCGAGACGGATGTCGTACGCGTCCCGCGCGACCCCGAGACGTTCGCCCCGAACATCCCGGAGGCGCTTCATGCCGCGCGTTCAGCGAATCTTGTGATCGTGACCTCGCCGAACAACCCCACAGGCGATGTGCTGCCGCTCGAGTTCGTCGAAGACCTCTGCCATGCATGCCCCGGCATCGTGATGGTCGATGAGGCATATGGTGAGTTCGCCGACGAGGGAACCTCCGCGGTTCCGCTTTTAGGACGTCATGCGAACCTCGTCGTGCTGCGCACGCTTTCCAAGGCGTTCGGCGAGGCGGGGATCCGCTGCGGATACGTGCTCGCCGCGCCCGACGTGATCGACGTGTTCTCTGCTGTGCGCCAGATCTACTCGGTGAACGTGCTCACGCAGGCGGCGGCGCTCGTCGCGGTGCGCTCGCGCGATGCCTATGCGCCGGTCGTCGAGCAGATTCGCTCGGAACGCGAGCGCCTGCATGCCGGCATCGAGGCGCTGATCTCCGCCACTTCTGCGGCCGGTCGCGTATGGCCGGGGCAGGGTAATTTCCTGCTCGTGCGTCTGCCGGATGCTGCGCGCCTGCGCGAGCGCCTGCGCGACGAGTATTCTATCCTGGTACGTGATTTCAGCTCCGCGCCGGGGCTTGCCGGGTGCCTGCGCATCACCGTGGGCACGCCCGAGGAGAACGACGCGGTGCTCTCGGCGCTTGCCGAGCTTCTGAAGGGGGACGAGTCATGACCATCTACAAGAAGCAGCCGCGCGATCTCAAGGCGACGTCTGCCGCGACAGCGACGGAAAGCGCTGCGCGCACGAGCGCGGGGCTCGACGAGCTGTTCTCGACGAGCGCGCGTACCACGACCGTCCAGCGCGTGACCGGCGAGACGGACATCACGCTCTCGCTTTCGCTTGACGGCACCGGCGCCTGCGACATCACGACCGGCGTGCCGTTCTTCGACCATATGCTGAACGCCTTCGCCCGCCATGGTCTGTTCGATCTCAAAATCGAAGCGCTCGGCGATACCGAGGTCGACGCGCACCACACGGTCGAGGATACGGGTATCGTGCTCGGCCAGGCGTTCGCGCAGGCGCTCGGTGACAAGCAGCGCATCAAGCGCTTCGCCGACGTCGCGATCCCCATGGATGAGACGCTTGTCATGGCAGCGGTGGATATCTCCGGTCGCGGGCAGGCGTACTGCGATCTTCCGCTACCGACCCCGCGCGTGGGCGATTTCGACACGGAGCTCGCCGTGGAGTTCTTCTACGCCTTCGCGCGCGACGCCGGGGTGACGCTCCATGTGCGCGAGCTCGCTGGCGAGAACTCGCACCACATCATCGAGGCGGCGTTCAAGGCAGTCGGCCGTGCGATGCGCTTCGCGTGCGAGCAGGATGCGCGCGTGCGCGGCATCCCCTCCACCAAGGGCAGCCTCTGAGATGTTCCAAACGTACCTGTCCCATTTTGGGGCATGTGAGGAAAGGACGCGCGTGGAACGCATGCCGACCATCGCGGTTATCGATTATCACAAGGGAAACCTTTCGAGCGTGGCACGCGGCCTTGCCCGTGCGGGCGCCGAAGCGCTCGTGACAGACGATCCCGCTGTCATCTGCGCGGCGGACGGTATCGTGCTGCCCGGCGTGGGCTCGTTTTTCGATGCCATCGCCTTCATGCACGAAACGGGTCAGGACCAGGCGGTCATCGATGCCGTCGCGCGCGGTGCGGGAACGCCGTTTCTAGGTATCTGCCTGGGGCTTCAACTCCTGTTCGAACGCGGAGACGAAGGCGTTCCCGAAGACGTGCCCGTATGCGCTTCGGTTGACGTGCGCGGTACCGACCTTGCGCCTGCCACGGTTTTCGAAGCTGAAGGCCGGCGCTGGGTACGCGGTCTTGGCGTGCTGGAGGGTTCGTGCTCCGTGCTGCCGAGCAGGCGGTTGAAGGTCCCGCATGTTGGCTGGGATCAGGTACACCTCACGCCCGCTGGCAGGGCGTGTCCACTGCTCGAGGGCTTCGCCGAGGGTGCGAACCTTTACTTCACGCATTCCTTCGCGCTCGATGGCGACGTTGCCTTGGATGACGTCGCCGCTCGCACGTTCTACGCGCGTGATTTCGCCTCCGTGGTGTGGCACGGCAACATCTTCGGCTGCCAGTTCCACCCCGAGAAGTCGTCTGCGCACGGCCTCGAGATTCTGCGCAACTTCGTTGCGATCGTCGCTCAGCGCAAGGAGGGCAGAGCATGATTCTCTTTCCCGCTATCGACCTTATAGCAGGTAAGGTCGTGCGCCTTGAGCACGGCGACCGTGCTCATATGAAGGTGTATTCCGAAGACGCGGCTGCTCAGGCGCGCGCGTTCGCCGACGCGGGCGCGACGTGGATCCACGTGGTCGATCTTTCCGCCGCCCTCGAAGAGGACGAGGCGGCACGCGCGGCGAACACCGAGGCAATCCGCGCCATCTGCGAGGTGGAAGGCATATCCGTCGATATCGGTGGCGGCGTACGGTCGCTTGCGCGCATCGACGAGCTTGCGGGGCTGGGAGCGAAGCGCATCTCGCTCGGCACCGTGCTCGTGCGCGAGCCAGGCTTTGCCGAGGTTGCCGCGCGCGCATTCGGCGACCTGCTTGTTGCCGACGTCGCGGCGCGCGACGGCGAGGTGCGCGTGAACGGCTGGCGCGAGGGCGTTTCGCGCAGCGCCGACGATGTGGTGGGCGAGCTCGCGAGCTTGGGCTTCAAGCATCTGGTGTTCACCGATATCGCCCGCGATGGTATGCAGACGGGCGTCGACGTGGAGGCGTATCGGCATATCGCCGAGGTTGCCGGCTTTCCCGTGGTGGCATCTGGCGGCATTTCCTCGCTCGATGATATCCGCGCGCTCGCGGAGCTCGGTGAAGACGTTATCGAAGGGGCGATTACTGGCCGTGCGCTCTACGAGGGCGCGTTCACCTTGCACGAGGCGCTCGACGCCGCGTGCGGAGGGGAGGCGACATGCTCACCAAACGCGTGATTCCCTGTTTGGATGTGAAAGACGGCCGCGTCGTAAAGGGCGTGAACTTCGTGGCGCTCCGCGATGCGGGCGACCCGGTGGAGCTTGCGGCCGCCTATGACGCCGCCGGTGCCGACGAGGTCATCTTTCTCGATATCACAGCGACGAGCGACAACCGCGCCACGACCATCGATATGGCGGCGCGCGCGGCGAGCGAGCTCGCCATCCCCTATACCGTGGGCGGAGGGTTCCGTGACCTTGTGGGGATGCGGCAGATGGTCGCCGCGGGGGCGGACAAGGTTTCGCTCAACTCCGCCGCCGTGAAGGATCCCTCTCTCATCTCGGCCGCGGCGGCGGCATTCGGCAGCCAGGCGGTGATCTGTGCCATCGATGCGAAGCGCGTGGGCGAGCCCGGTGCTCCGGGGGCGGATCGCTGGGAGGTGTACACCGCGGGCGGTCGCACGCCTACGGGCATCGACGCCGTAGCGTGGGCGGAGGAGGCCGCGCGGCGCGGTGCCGGCGAGATCTTGCTTACGAGCATGGATCGTGACGGCACGAAGGAGGGGTTCGACCTTGCGCTCACGCGTGCGGTGGCGCGCGCCGTGCCTATCCCCGTCATCGCGTCGGGCGGCGTGGGCTCGCTCGAGCATTTCGCTGAAGGCATCATCGAGGGCGAGGCCGATGCCGTGCTCGCGGCGAGCGTGTTCCATTTCGGGACGTTCAGCATCCGCGAGGTGAAGGAGTATATGGCGGCGCAGGGAATCCCCGTGCGGCTCGATTTCTAAAGCGCAAGGCGTGACAGCGGTGCCAGGGGAAACTGTCACGTTTTGGCCAGAGGCGTGACAGAAACGTGACAGTTTCCCCTGGCACCGTTGTCACACCGTTTCCGTTTGGCCAAACGTGACAGTTTCCCCTGGCACCGCTGTCACGCTGCTTTGCTGCGCGAATCAAGAATGGAGGAGCGATAGGATATGACCGTAGATGACCTTACGTTCGACGATTGTGGGCTCATCCCCTGTGTGGTGCAGCAATACGACACCGGCGAGGTGCTCATGGTGGCGTGGATGAATGCCGAGTCGCTGCGCCTCACACAAGAGACGGGCACCACGTGGTTTTGGAGTCGCAGCAGGCAGGAGCTGTGGAACAAAGGCGCCACGAGTGGCAACATGCAGCAGGTCAAGGAGCTGCTCGTCGATTGCGACGCCGACACGCTCCTCGCGAAGGTGGATTCCCCCGGCCCGGCGTGCCATACGGGCAACCGCACCTGCTTCTTCACCGAGTTGAGTTAGGAGCCGAAGTATGGGCGAGAGAACCGCAAACGTGCATGATGGAGATATCGGCGCGACAATTACCGGCTTGGCGGAGGTCATCCACAGCCGCGTCACGGCGTCGCCCGAGGAAAGCTATACCGCGCGGCTGCTTTCCGGCAAAGAGGATAGCCTGCTGAAAAAGCTCGTGGAGGAGTCGTGCGAGGTCGTGATGGCGGTGAAGGACCACGACCACGATCATATCCGCTACGAGGCTGGTGACCTTGTGTACCATCTGCTTGTGGTGCTCGAGCGCTATGGCATCACGCTCGAGGAGCTTGCCGGCGAACTCGACGCCCGGCGGCGCTAGCCCATTCGCTATTCCGGCGTCACTTCGGGCAGAGCCGATAACCCCTCAGTTGACGACCGCTCGGCATCTGGCGCTCGCGGCGGCGCGCCGCTGTCTTCGAAGGCCGAGGTGCTGTCGGAGGGCCTGGCGTGCGTATGGTGGTCGGGCGGTTTGAGATTCCAGGCGGGCTCAGGCTCTCCTCGCTCCGTGGTACGCTAAGATTCACTGCAAGCGACCCACGTTCGAGGAGGAACCCATGGCAGCTTCCGAACCCGTTCTGTTCATTGAATACCCACCCTGTTCCACCTGCAAGAAAGCCAAGCGTTGGCTCGACGATCACGGCATCGCGCATACCGACCGCCATATCGTGGAGAGCAACCCCACCGCAGATGAGATCGAGGCATGGCAGGAACAGTCCGGCCTGCCGCTTCGGCGCTTCTTCAACACGAGCGGCATGAAGTATCGCGAGCTTGGCGTGAAGGCGCAGCTCGATGCTGGCATGTCGGACGAAGATGCCCGCGCACTCCTCGCAACTGATGGCATGCTTGTGAAGCGCCCCATCGTCGTTGCGGGTGATATCGTGCTCGTGGGGTTCAAGCCTGCGGAATGGGAGGCGGCGCTGCGGTAGCGCGCTCGCATCGCGCGTGTGTGAGCGGGCCCCGACTCGAGGCGCTGCCGCGTGCTACATCGCTGCGAGCAGCTCTTCCGCGTGCTGCACCTGGTAGACGATGACGCTGATCACCGCTGCAGCGAAGATGAGCGCGATGGCACTCAGCGTGATGGCGATGATCGCTGCCCAGCGGTACGGTGCATGGCGACGGAGTGTGATGACGCCGCACACGATGCTCGCGATGAGCATCGCCGCTCCCAGAAGCCAGATGAAGTAGTAGCCGATGACCACGCCCGCAACGCAGAGCGCGAGCGCGGTGAAGGGCAGAGCGGGGCCGGGCTGCCACGGCGACTTGTCGGGCTGCTCATCCAATTCGGTATCGAAGGTATCGAGTTCGTCGTGCGTGCTCATGGGGGCTCCTCGCGTACTCGGTGACGGTGCATGCGGGCAGCGCCGAGTGGCGCCGCGCTACATGATTATAGGCGAGCTGCTACCATAGAGGGCAATGCTTCGGGAAGGAACACCATGGATGCATCTGATCTGGAGGCGTTGGCGCGCGCCGTCGCGGCGGGAGAGCTTTCCGCTCGCGACCTGGTGGATCGCGTTCGCCTTGAAAGCGTTTCCGATATGGGGTATGCCCAGGTGGATACGGCGCGCGGCCTGCGCACGGGCGTGTCCGAGGTCGTTTACGGGGCCGGGAAGACTCCCGAGCAGATCGTCGGCATCATCGGCGCGATGCGCGACGCCGGCCAGAGGCACATCCTCGTGACGCGCCTCGACGAGGAGAAGCACCGCGCGCTCACTGCGCTCGGCTGCGAGCTTGCGTACCATGCCGAAGCCCGTGCGGCGGTCGCGGGCGAGCTTCCCGAGCCGGACGGCAACGGTGAGATCCTCATCGTCACAGCGGGTACGAGCGATGCCCCCGTCGCGGCGGAGGCAGAGCTCACGGCGCGCTTTCTGGGCAATCACGTCACGTGTGTGCAAGACGCCGGCGTGGCGGGGATCCATCGGTTGCTGCGCCATGCCGATAAGATCGCCCGCGCACAGGTGATCATCGCCATCGCGGGTATGGAGGGGGCGCTTCCGAGCGTCGTGGCAGGCCTTGCTGCCTGTCCGGTCATCGCGGTGCCCACGAGCGAGGGGTACGGGGCGAACCTCGGCGGCCTTTCCGCACTTCTCGCTATGGTGAATAGCTGCGCGAGCGGCTTGTCTGTCGTGAATATCGACAACGGTTTCGGTGCGGCGTATCAGGCGTCGCTCATCAACCATCTTCCGGGTAGACGTATTTAGGGGCTGGGACGGCACCTCGTTTTGATGTCCCGCCAAGGGAGAGGGATCATGGGGAAGACCCTGTATTTGGACTGCACATGCGGCATCAGCGGCGATATGACCGTCGCCGCCCTGCTCGACCTCGGTGCGCGGGAGGAGGTTTTGCGCGCAGCGCTCGACAGCCTGCCCGTCGAAGGGTATGAGGTGAAGATCGGCCGCGTCTTCAAGGCCGGTCTTGATTGCTGCGATTTCGACGTCGTGCTCGATCCCGGGTTCGAGAACCACGACCACGACATGGCGTACCTGCATGGGCGGGACGACGCCCACGCCCACGCCCACGCCCACGCCCACACCCACGCCCATCACCACGCCCACCGCGGACCTGCCGACATCGACGCCATCATCGACGTGGGCGAGATGACGCCCCGTGCACGCGCCCTGGCGCATCGCATCGTCGACGTCCTTGCACACGCCGAGGCGAAGGCGCACGGCGTGCCGCTGGACGAGGTTCATTTCCACGAGGTCGGTGCCGTCGACTCAATCGTCGATATCGTTTCCACGGCCGTGGCGATCGATGATTTGGATATCGACCGTGTGATCGTGCCGGTGCTCAAGGATGGGCGCGGGACGATCCGTTGCGAGCACGGCGTTATTCCCGTGCCGGTCCCGGCGACGCTCAATATCGTCGAAGCCCACGGCCTGCCGCTTTCCGTGTGCGATGTCGAAGGCGAGCTCGTCACGCCCACGGGAGCCGCCATCGTCGCCGCGCTCGAGGCAGAGCGCGAGCTCCCGGAGCGGTTCTGCGTGAAGGCGGTCGGTCTCGGCGCGGGCAAGCGAACCTATGAGCGGCCGAGCCTCGTGCGCGCGCTCATCATCGAAGAGCTTCCCGGAGGGGTTTCTGATCTCGCATGGCATCCGCAAGACGGTGCGGAGCGGGTTTCCGCTGCGTCGCCGTACAACCTGCACAGCGCTGCACTTGCAGGCGAGGTGAAGTCGCGAGGAGGCGAGCTTGCAGAGGGGGACGCGCCGCACCCCACGATCGACGCGGCGATGCCCGCCTCGATCGTCCGCCTCGAATGCGATATCGACGACGCCTCCGGCGAGGTCCTCGCCTACGCCGCCGAGCGGCTGCGCGAAGCGGGTGCCCGCGAGGTCCATTGGGTGCCTATATTCACGAAAAAGGGGAGGCCGGCCTGGCAGCTTCAGGTGATCGCGGCCATCGAGGACGCCGAGCGCCTGGAGGGCATCATCTTTTCCGAGACGACCACCATCGGCGTCCGCCGCTGGCTCTGCGACCGTACGGTACTCGAGCGCGCATGGACGACCGTGCCGACTCCGTGGGGCGAGGTGCGAATGAAGGTCGTCACGCTTCCGGACGGCTCGCTCCGCGGCATGCCGGAATACGAGGACGTCGCCGCCATCGCCCGTCGCGAGCGCCTTTCGTTCCAAACCGTCATGAACGCCACGCGCTCCTCTTTGAGCGTGTGACGATCTCCCACTCAACGCCTGATGCACTCACGGAAAGAGGTACATCCATGAAGATCGCCATCGCTTCAGACATCCATGGCTCCGCGTATTGGGCGGAGCGCCTCATGCGTGCCATAGAGACCGAGCAGGTCGACCGCGTGGTACTCCTAGGCGACGTGCTCTACCACGGGCCGCGCAACGACCTTCCGCGTGAGTATGCCCCCAAGAAGGTCATTCCGCTGCTTAACGAGTTCGCAAAGACGGGCGCGCTGCTCGCCGTGCGCGGAAACTGCGAGGCGGAAGTCGACCAGATGGTGCTCGATTTCCCCTGCATGGCGGATTATTGCGAGCTCGTCGACGATGCCGGGCGCACCCTGTTCTTCACGCACGGGCATATCTTCGGCGCGGGCTTCCACAACAGCGTCGACAACCTGCCGGCGCTCCCGAAGGGATCTGCCATCGTGTACGGGCATACGCACGTCAAGGTGAACGAGCCCGTGCCGGCAGCTCCGGATGTCTGGGCGTTCAACCCCGGTAGCGTGGGTATCCCCAAGGACGGCAGCCACAGCTTCGGCATCTACGAAAGCGGACGCCCGGTTGAGAAGGCATTCCGCCATGTGATCCTCGAGGAGGCCTAGATGTCTGAGACGAGGGATATGGCTACGCCCCGGAACGCAGGCGAACGCGACCGCTCGACCCGTATCGATGCGAGCGAGGCGTTCGATGCGCTTACCGAGACCATCTGGCGCCTGCGCCAGCCCGACGGTTGCCCGTGGGATCGCGAGCAGACGCACGCCTCCATCGCGAAGAACATGGTGGAGGAGGCGTACGAGGCCGTCGACTGCATCGAGGAAGGCGACGAGGTCCACCTGTGCGAAGAGCTCGGCGACGTGCTCATGCAGGTCATGCTGCACGCCCAGATCGCAGCCGACGAAGGCTCGTTCACCATCGACGACGTGGTGCGCGGGCTCGATGAGAAGCTCGTTCGCCGGCATCCGCATGTGTTCGGCGATCGCGGCGGCGCGCACGACGCTGCCGAGGTGCTCGACATCTGGAATCAGGTGAAGCTGGCAGAAAAAGCGCAGGGCGATGCCGAAGCTGCTGCGTTAGAGGAGCGGCCGAAGGGTCTGCTCGAAAGCGTGCCCCGGGCGCTCCCGGCGCTCATGCAGGCGCAGAAGGTCTCGCGCAAGGCCGCCGCAGTGGGCTTCGAATGGGACACGGTGGACGACGTGTGGGCGCAGGTCGGCTCGGAACGCGCGGAGTTCGAGCGCGAAGAGCCGGGCAGCGAGGCGCGGGCGATGGAGTTCGGCGACATGCTGTTCGCACTCGTGAACGTCGCGCGTCGCGAGGGCATCGACGCCGAGAGCGCCTTGCGGGCGAGCACCATGAAGTTCCGTACGCGCTGGGAGGCGGTCGAGCACCTTGCGCGGACGCGCGGCACGAGCGTCGAGGAGCTATCAACCGCAGAGCTCAACCGGCTCTGGGATGAGGTCAAGGCGGGGGAGTAGGCTCTGCGTCGCGCGTCTGGGGCGTCTGTATAGCCGACCGCTGCATCTCGCCGATTATTTCGCTCGTTTATCGCTTATATGGCTGCGACGGGTTAGGGCGGAACTAAAACGGGCATACCGTAAAAGTTTACATAGGCTAACCGTTTCGCTAGCCACGAGGGGCGCCGAACAGCGCTTCAGCTCGAAGCGGTGGCAAAGGCTCAAGAGAAAGGATTTCCCATGAGCGAGGTCATCGATATCTACGGTCGCGAGGTGCTCGATTCGCGCGGCAATCCCACGGTGGAGGTCGAGGCGACGCTCGACGACGGCTCCTTCGGCCGCGCCATGGTGCCCTCGGGCGCTTCGACGGGCGCGTTCGAAGCGGTCGAACTTCGCGATGGCGATGCCAATCGCTACCAGGGAAAAGGTGTGATGCGCGCCGTCGACCACGTGAACAAGGAGTGCGCGGAGGCCGTCATCGGCATGGATGCTTTCGACCAGCGTGCCCTCGACGCCGCCCTCATCGCGGTGGACGGCACGCCGAACAAGGGAAGCCTCGGTGCGAACGCGATCCTTGGCGTCTCGCTCGCCGTGGCGCGTGCGGCGGCGCAGTCTGCCGGGCTCGAGCTTTACAGCTACCTCGGCGGTGTGAACGGCCATACCCTTCCCGTTCCCATGATGAACATCCTGAACGGCGGCGTGCATGCCGATAACAACGTCGACTTCCAGGAATATATGATCATGCCGGTGGGCGCGCCCACGTTCGCCGAGGCGCTGCGCTGGTGCGCGGAGGTCTACCACACGCTCAAGGGTGTCCTCATTGAGAGCGGCCACGCAACGGGCGTGGGCGACGAGGGCGGTTTCGCACCGAACCTCGCCTCGAACGAGGAACCGCTCCAGTACATCGTGCGTGCCATCGAGGCGGCGGGCTATAAGCCAGGCGAGGATTTCATGATCGCCACGGATCCCGCCACCACGGAGCTCTACGATCCCGTGCGCGGCGTGTACGTCCTTGCGGGCGAAGGGCGCGAGCTCACCACCGACGAGATGATCGACTATTGGGCGGAGCTCGTGGAGCGCTACCCCATCATCTCCATCGAGGACGGTCTCGCCGAAGAGGACTGGGACGGATGGGTGAAGCTCACGGCGCGCATCGGGGAGCGCGTGCAGCTTGTGGGCGATGACCTCTTCGTCACGAACACCGAGCGTCTTGCGAAGGGCATCGAGCTCAGCGCCGCGAACGCCATCCTCGTCAAGGTGAACCAGATCGGGTCGCTCACCGAGGCGCTCGAGGCGATCGAGATGGCGAAGCGCGCCGGCTTCGGCATCATCGTGAGCCATCGTTCCGGCGAGACGGAGGATTCGACCATCGCTGATCTTGCGGTCGCCACGAACGCGGGGCAGATCAAGACGGGCGCACCCTGCCGCAGCGATCGTGTGGCGAAGTACAACCAGCTCCTGCGCATCGAGGACGGCCTGTATACCTCAGCCGAATATGCCGGATGGAACGCCTTCCGCGTGAAGCGCTGATGTGATCGAGAGGGCTGCTCGAGCCGAAATGCGAGCCGCAGGCGAGATGCGTTTTTGCCTGCGGCTTTTTTTAGCAAAGAAAGTGCTATTGCTTGATAATCTCGTTGGGATCGGCATACGCGCCGGCCTCATCCATCGGTGCCGCTTCCGTGGCGCTCTGCGCCGTTCGCGTGAACGGGCGAAATACTCAGGCCCTGTGGGCGGTGTCCGTGGTATAACCTAAGGCAACGCGCAACCATCCTTCAAACACACAAGGCGCACCATGGACATCTCTTACAACGATAGACCAGCGGTTTCCCGCATGCGGGCGGGCGAGGGTCGTGCCCGTGGGGCTGGTGCTGGGCACGCGGGTGGCGCACCGACCGCTGCTCGCGGCTCCAAAGGGGCGGGTCGCTCTTCCGCGGCAGGGCGCGGCGGCACCGGACGCAGCCCCCGTCGCGGTCATCACACCTCCGGTCTCATGCGCTACGCCGCGGATAACCGTATCGTCCAGGCCGTCTACCAGTTCACGACGGGTTCAACGCGCTATCTTTTCTACAGCCTTGTTGTGCTCGCGGTGGGTATCGGCCTGTACTTCCCTGTTCGCGACCTCTACACTGCGTATCGCACCGGCGATATCCTCGAGCGACAGCTCGAGGTGAGGAACGATTACAACGAGGTGCTCGAGGACAAAGTCAGCCGTCTGCTCTCGACGGAGGGCATCGAGGACATCGCGCGAGAGAACCTCGGGCTCGTCATGCCGGGCGAGCAGGTCGTCACGGTTACGGGTGTGGAGGCCGAGGAATCCTCCGACGATGCAGCCACGGCTTCCGAGGTCGAGAATGCGGAGCTCGCGGTCGTATCCGATGCCCCGTGGTACATCAAGTTGCTCGATGCCGTCTTCTTCTACCAAGGCGTCGAGGGTCAGGTCGTTTCATCGGCGGGAGAGACCGAATCCGAGGGAACCGCATCGGGCGCGTCTTCAGAGGGAGAGGCGCAGACAGAAGAGTCGTCTTCGGAGGGGTAGCGAGAAGCGTATGGGCTATAGGTCTGATATCGACGGCTGCATGCGTATTGCCGCTGTCGACCTGGGAACCGTTTCCTCGCGTTTGGCGCTCGCGCGCGTTCGCGACGGGAACATCGTCGAGCTCACCAAGCATTCGGTCATCACGGACATGGGCAGGGGCGTGGATGCCGCCGGTGCCTTCAACACCGAGGCGATCGACCGTGTTGAGCGCGCCTGCTCCCGGTTCGCAGATGAGGCGCGCGCGTTCGGCGCGGAGGCGACCTGCATGACGCTCACGAGCGCCGCGCGCGATGCGGCGAATGCGAACGAGCTCACCGGGAAGCTCGCCGCCCTGGGGTTCATCCCGCAGGTCATTCCTGGCGAGGTCGAGGCGCGTCTCACGTTCTTGGGAGTCGCGCACGATTTCCCTGGCGAGCGCATCGCCGTCGCCGATCCCGGTGGCGGCTCGACCGAAATCGTCGTGGGCTCCTATCTGCCTGAGGCGTCTACGCTCGATCTCGAGCACGTCCGGTCCCTCGATATCGGTTGCCGCCGTCTCACCGATCGCTTCTTCACGGCGATCCCACCTGTGACAGGAGAACTCGAGGCGGCTTCTGGCTGGGCATATGAACAATTCACGTCATACTGGAGCACCTTTGGTGAGCACCCCGCGCGCCTCATCTCGGTGGGAGGCACGGTCAGCACGCTCGTCGCACTCGAGCACGAGCTCGTGCCGTACGATTCCGCCTTCGTGCATCTCCACGACCTTGCCCTCGATGAGGTCGAGTACCAGTTTGCTCGCATGCGGCCGCTCTCCGTCGCGGACATCGCTGGGCTCAAGGGCATGCAGCCGGAGCGCGCTCCCATGATGCTCGCTGGAAGTGTCATCATCCGCGAGCTCATGCGCGCGGGCGGATACGATGTGCTCACCGTGAGCGAGAGCAGCCTGCTTGCGGGCGTGGTCGCGACAGTAGACGAGGTTCTGCGCGGCGCATCGCCCACCACGGGCTGGACGCCCGAGCTCGCGCGCAGGTAAGATTACCCCAGCGGCTTTTTTACGCGCTGTATTGGGAAGGCTGCCCGATATGCCTAGCGCGACATGTGAATGCCTTGCTCGGATACCGATGCGCGCCGAAAGCGCCTGGAGCGGTTTACGCCGTAATCTGGTAGACTGGCATGCGCGCGGGGGCGTGGCGGAATTGGCATACGCAGGAGACTTAAAATCTCTCGCCTTTGGGATTGTGGGTTCGAGTCCCACCGCCCCTACCAGCTTTCAAAGACTCGGTCTGCATTGAGGTGCAAGAACCGTTCGGCAATGAGATATCGGGATGCGCTTCGAAAGGGGAGCCCCATTATGAAGAAGATCGTACTGGCATGTGGTTCGGGTATTGCCACGTCGACGGCGGTGGCGAGCAAGGTCACCGCACTGCTCAACGAGCACGGCTATGAAGGCCAGTTCAGGATCGTGCAGTGCTCGATCGCCGAGGCGCTCGACGTCTGCGCGGATGCGGACGTGCTCGTTGCGACGACCGTTGCGCCGAAGGGAATCGCCTGCCCGTACGTGAGCGGTGTCCCGTTCCTCACGGGCGTGGGCCGAGGGGCGGCGGAGCAGGCGCTTCTCGACGCGCTCGCCAACTAAGCGCTCGCGTTGCGCGCGGCGTCGCGGAAACCTTTTTCAAACCAAGGTCTTGCGCGTCGTCGAAAGCTACGCTAAGATGAACTGCGCTTTCGGTGAACGCCGAAATCCATGCGGGCGTGGCGGAATTGGCAGACGCGTATGGTTCAGGTCCATATGGGGGCAACCCCGTGAAGGTTCAAGTCCTTTCGCCCGCACCATTGAATTGCAAAGGCTCCGGCAACGGAGCCTTTTTGCCAAAAGGGACAGTCTCTTTTGGCAGGCATGCAGCCTGGCTTCAGGGGTGGCTCCCAATGCCGGGTGCAGACGAGCGAAAGGTATGCGGCATGTCCTGTCTCTATATGTTCATTGTTCTGCTCGTTGCAGCGGCGATCATCTCCATCATCCTGTCGTTTCTGGGCGTGCTCTTCGTGGGCGCGCTCAGGCTCATCCCCATCGTCCTCATCGTGCTCGTGGTGCTCGTGCTCATGGGCAAGATCAAGATCTCGGTCGTGCGCAACGAGGATGAAGGCGACCACCGCTGGCTGAATTAAGCGCGCCCGTTCCTTCAAATCCCGGTTATTCGGTACGGGAATCTGTGGTACGATATCTCAGCTTGATAGCCGCGTTGCGGTTGCCGATGGCATCTGCCCGAGTGGCGGAATTGGCAGACGCACCAGACTCAAAATCTGGCGCTGGCAACAGCGTGCGAGTTCGACCCTCGCCTCGGGCACCATTTCATGGCGATGTCATGGAGTAGCTGCGACTGTGCTATCATGCAACCCGCATCGCGCAAGCGATGGTCAAAGAGGGGCTTCGGCTCCCACCTTTCGGCGCCATCTGGCAGCTGTCTGGTCACAACGGAAGATGCAGGGGCGTATTCGCCTTTCATTTGCTTTGTGAGCCCGGTTGCTGTCTTGGCACCGGGCTCTTTTCGTTTAAGGAGGTACCGAAAATAGCTAAGCACGATGACACGCGCATCAACGACGAGATCACCGCGACCAGGTGCCGCCTGATCGGTGTCGACGGCTCCCAGCTGGGTGTCTTCGGCATTCGTGATGCGCAGCGCGTCGCCGACGAGCAGGGTCTCGATCTGGTCGAGATCGCGCCGAACGCCGACCCCCCGGTCTGCCGCGTTATGGACTACGGTAAGTTCAAGTACCAGCAGGCCATGAAGGCGAAGCAGGCGCGCAAGAACCAGTCTCGCGTCGAGGTCAAGGAGATGAAGTTCCGTCCGAAGATCGACGTGGGTGATTACGAGACCAAGAAGGGTCATGTGCTGCGCTTCCTGAAGAAGGGCGCCCGCGTGAAGGTCACGATCATGTTCCGCGGCCGCGAGATGGCTCATCCCGAGCAGGGCCTGAACGTGCTTGAGCGCCTTGCGGAAGACCTCAAGCCCTATGCTACGGTCGAGTCGCAGCCCAAGCTCGAGGGTCGCAACATGTTGATGCTCCTCGCTCCCATCAAGGGCGCTTTCGATGAGAAGCCCGAGAAGAGCGATAGCAAAGATGGCGAGTAATTTTGTCCTATAAGCGATAAGGAGAAGTCATGCCTAAGATGAAGTCGCACAGCGGAACCAAGAAGCGCTTCCGCACCACCGGTACCGGCAAGCTCATGCGCGCCAAGGCATACAAGAGCCACATCCTCACCAAGAAGACCACGAAGCGCAAGCGTGGCTTCCGCCAGGAGACCGAGGTTTCTGCTGCCGATCGCAAGACGGTCGTTTCGCGCCTCGCGTAACGACGAGTACCTACCTGTTGATTCACGAACCACGAGGAGTTGATCAGATATGGCACGTGTGAAGCGCGCTCTCAATGCTCGTAAGCACCACCGCACCATCATGAAGCAGGCCAAGGGTTACTACGGTGCTGCCTCTCGTACCTACAAGCACGCCAAGGAGCAGGTGCAGCACTCGCTCCAGTACCAGTACCGCGATCGTCGCAACAAGAAGCGCGAGATCCGCGCCCTCTGGATTCAGCGCATCAACGCCGCCGCCCGCCTGAACGGCATCTCCTACTCGCAGTTCATGCACGGCCTCAAGGTCGCCGGTATCGAGCTCGACCGCAAGGTGCTCTCTCAGATGGCCTACGAGGACATCGAGAGCTTCAACGAGCTCGCCGCGATCGCCAAGAAGGCGCTTGAGGCGTAAAGACGGGGAGAAATCCCGCATAGATTTCTATGATGCGAAGAAAGGCGTCGGATCACCGGCGCCTTTTTCGTATTGCGGGAGAGGGTGCTTTGCGTACGGACTTTGGTTGTAAGGGCGAGCGCTCTCGCATATAGAAACGAAGCGTCGGCCCTATTCGCATGTCTTCAGATATATAGAGCAAGAAAGTCGTCGGAATACATCGGCCTTGTTGTAATGCGGATTGGAATAAAGAGAAACGCTCTAGCGCGTGGATATGCTTATCAATATATAGGTGCGATCGAGCCTGAGCACACGGTATATAGGTTCAAGGGCAACCTAAATGTGATGGAAATGTGAACGTCTCAATCGACGCTTGCACACAGAATGTTTTCTGGCAATATATCTCCTTGCCGCGCGGCGGGGAGCCGCGACGGCGCGTACCTTG
>UPXY01000021.1 GCA_900538305.1 uncultured Collinsella sp. | reverse complement strand
GTGGTTGCCCGGGCGCCAGGGGAAGTCGGTCTGCATGTAGCGCAGGGTGTCGTTCATCCAGCCCATGTCCCACTTGTAGTGGAAGCCGAGGCCGTTCTCGCTCGGTGGCAAGGTGACGCCCGGCCAAGCGGTAGATTCCTCGGCGATCATCATGACGTCTGGGAACTCGTTGCCAACGGTGGTGTTCACCTGTTGGATGAAGCTGATAGCATCGAGGTCGCCCTCGTCGCCGTATTTGTTGAACTTCTTCTGGGAGGGATCGTCCACGCCGAAGTTGAGGTAGAGCATGCTCGAGACGCCGTCCATGCGGATGCCGTCGGCATGGAACATCTCGAGCCAGAAGAGCGCGTTCGAGATGAGGAAGCTCCGCACCTCGCCACGGCCGAAGTCGAACTTGTGCGTTCCCCAGTTGGGATGGATCTCGCGTTCGTAGAGCATCGCGCCGTTAAACGTGGCGAGGCCCTCGGCGTTCGCGCAGAAGCCGCCCGGTACCCAGTCGAGGATGACGCCGATGCCCGCTTGGTGGCAGGCGTCGACGAAGTGCATGAACCGCTTAGGTTCGCCGTAGCGCGAGGTCGCTGCGTAGTAGCCGGTGCCCTGGTAGCCCCAGGAACCGTCGAAGGGGTGTTCCATGACGGGCATGACCTCGATGTGGGTGTACCCCATGGATCGCACGTAGTCCACGAGCTCCACGGAGAGGTCGTCGTAGGTGTAGAACGTGCCGCGTTGCGCGGGGAACGGGTCGCCGGGGCCGGGATAGGTGCCATCCGGGCCGGGGTCGCCCTGCGGATCGTTGCCATGGCGCTTCCAGGAACCCAGATGCACCTCGTAGATGTTGAGGGGTTGGGTCATGTGCGGGTGCGTGCGGCGGCGCTCGAGCCAATCGTCGTCGCCCCAGCTATAGCCGCAGATTTCGTAGAGGCGCGACGCGGTGCCGGGGACTTCTTCCGCATAGAAGCCGTACGGATCCGCCTTGTACAGCAGCGTGCCGTCGTTTGTCTCGATGACGTACTTGTACTGCTCGCCTTCGGGAAGCCCGGCGACGAAGCCCTGCCAGATGCCGCTCGAATCGAGCGGGGAGAGGGGGCACGCCCAGGGATCCCAGTTGTTGAAGGGGCCGGTGACATGGACGCTTCTCACGCCGGGTGCCCACACGGCGAAGTGCCAGCCGTGCGCGCTGTTCTGCACATCCGGGTGGCTTCCGAGCTTCTCCCAGCTGCGGTTCCAGGTGCCGGAAGCGAAGAGGTAGCGGTCGTTTTCCGTGATGATGAGGCAGGGCTCCTGTGCGGTGGTGTTCGAGATGCCCGTCTGAGCTGCGGCGTTCGAGGTGTCACTCATGGTCACGTGCACTTCCAATCGTCCTGGCGACCTGCGAAGGCCGCCGTCTCATAGGCAGATGTCGCGGGTTCCGGGCGCCTGAACGTGACGATTGGTTGCGTTCCACGAGCGGGGCGCAGGTGGAACCTGGACAGGAATAGGATACCACCCTGGGCACGTTCGTGGACCATCGAGGCGAGGGACGGTAGGGATTAGTTCGTGGGCGTGCGAACTTGACAACGGGCATAGGACAGGGTACGCGGACGTGGCCATCATTACATGATAGAATCCATCCGGTCTGATGTTCATCATGTTAGGAGAGGCTTTCATGGCAGCGCCCCAGATCTTCATCTTCGACTGCGACGGCACGCTCATCGACTCGATGGGCATGTGGCTCGAGATCCAGCCCAAGCTCCTCGCGAGCTACGGCCTGGATCTCACCTCCGACGACTTCGCGAAGTTCGAATCGCTCTCCGTTGAGGACGAGTGCAAGGCGTACCACGAGGAATGGGGCGTGGGAGAATCCGGCGAGGCGGTATTCGAGCGCCTCGATGCCATGCTGCTCGAGGAGTATCGTACGAACATTCACGCGCGCGTCGGCGTGCGGGCGTTTCTTGAGGAGGCAGAGCAGGCGGGCATTGTCTGCGCGATCGCGACGTCGACGCCTGAGCACCTCGTGCGCGCCGGGCTTGCGGCGAACGACTTTGAGCGTTTCTTCCCGGTCATCGTGACGACCGAGATGGCGGGGCGTTCGAAGGACTTCCCCGACGTGTACAACCTGGCGCTTGCGCGCGCATGTGAGCTTGCCGGCGTGGAAGAGCCGCCGCATAGCGAGGTGTGGGTCTTCGAGGACGCGCCGTTCGGCCTAAAGAGCGCGCGCGGCGCAGGGTATCGCACCGTGGGCATCTTTGACCCACACGGCCGTGGCACGCACGACGAGGTCTTCGCCCTCGCCGAGCTTCCTGTGGACGAATTCACCGAACTCACCCTTGATCGCGTCGTAGGTTGAGCCATTTGGGGCAGGTTTCAATGAGTCATGTGAAGGAAGCTGGCGCTGGCGTAGGGGCATCTCGATCGTGCGCAGACGCTTCGCCCGTGCTCTTAGTGGGCGGGTCACCCGAGCGCTCGAGCGCCGAGGTTCTGCTGCGAGCGGCTGCCGGTTGCCGCGCTATCGTTGCCGTCGACCGCGGGCTCGACGCGCTGCTCGCCGCCAATCTTACCTGCGACCTCTTCTGCGGCGATGCGGATTCCGTGAGCGAAGCTGGTGCCGGGCTGGTGCGCGAAGCGGAGGAAGCAGGTCGTGACGGCGGCGAGGCAGCCTTTGCCGTGGTGCGCTATAACCCGCATAAGGACGATACCGACCTTGGCCTTGCCATCTCAGAGGTAGCAGCTCGCTATCCCGGTGCCCCCCTTCACGTCACGTGCCTTTCCGGCGGCAACCCAGATCACGCCCTTGCAGTCTTTGGCCGCCTTGCGACCTGGCCCTATGGCGTCGAATGGCACGAAGACGGTTTTGAGGGTCGCATCTTGCAAGCAGGGATGGAATGGGTGATCTTCGGTGCCCGTGGAGCGCGCTTCTCGTTTGTTCCGCTGAACGCCGACGGCACCGAGGTATCCGAGCGGGGGATGTGTTGGGAACTTGACCACGCCCGCGTGCCGCTGCTCGCCGATCTTGGCATCTCGAACGTCATCGAGGCAGATCCCGCGCGCATCGTTTGTCACGCCGGTACCATCGCTTGCTGGCGCTTTTAGGAATGTAAAATAACCCCTGGGGTAATTTTACATCCCCAGGGGTTACGCTCATCGGTTCGTTATCGTGTGCGCTTTACTGATAGTCGAACACGTCGATCCAGCTCATGAGGAACTCCTCGTTCACCTTGCGGCCGCGCGCGAGCTCGGAGGCGGCGATGACGGGTAGCCACTGGCGCACGACCTGCTTAGGCATGTCGGCACGCTCGCAGTACACGTCGAGGTACGCCTCGGCCTGCTCCTTGCTGTTCAGCGAGAAGAGCAGGTAGGTCATCGCGACGTCGGCGGCAGCGGCGCCCTGGGTGGCGTGTGCCCAGTCGCACACGGAAAGCGTGCCGTCTTCGCCCACGATCACGTTCGAGGGGTTGAAGTCGCCATGGCACACGCTCGCGCCCTTCTTGAGGCCGTCGAGGCGCTCGAGCAGGTTGTAACGGGTCGTGGCGTTGATGGCCTCGAGGCCGTTGATCATACGGGCATACTTCGGCCCCTGGAGGTTGAGGAGCGGCGACGAGTAGCTGTGGATCTCGATCTGCAGGTCGACGAACTGCTCGAGGTACTCGCCGAAGCGCTGGGGCTCGGCTTCGATCTTCTCGGCGAGGGTCACGCCGGGAACCTTGGTGGTGATGAGCGCCCAGCCAGCCTCTTCGCCTTCGAGCTGCGTGACCTCGAGCGCGCGCGGGCTGCGGATGCCGCACTCGTTGATGCGCGCAAGGTTCAGCGCCTCGTTGAAAACGTCGGAGACGGGCTTGGTCTCATTGAAGACCTTCGCGATCTTATCGCCCAGGTCGTAGACGACCTTGTTGCCGCGGCGGGCGATTTCGATCTTGGAATCGGGGAGGATCATAGCGATACCATCCTTTCTTTGGGTGAACCTAGTTCCATGGTACCCATTGGCACAGAGCGCCGTCCGCGAACGAGGCGAACGGCGCTCTGCATTAGGTGAGCGAAGGGCACGCTTAGGTGCCAGCGCTAGTTACGCCTCGTAGGACTGGGGCTCGCGGCCGTAGTAGGCGTCGAGGTACAGCTCCTTGATCTCGGAAATGAGCGGGTAGCGCGGGTTGGCACCGGTGCACTGGTCGTTGAAGGCCTGCTCGCTCATCTCGTCGAGGGTGTCGAGGAAGTACTTCTCGTCGACGCCGTACTCGGCGATGGTCTTCTTGATGCCGATGGTCTCCATAAGGTCCTCGAGCTTCTTGATGAAGTTCTCGAACACCTCGGCATCGTCCTTGCCGGTGCAGCCGCAGTAACGGCCCATCTCGGCGTAGTCATGCAGCGCGTGCGGGTACTGGTACTGCGAGAACGTGCCCATCTTGACGGGCTTCTCGGCCGCGTTGTAGCGCATGACGCGGGTGAGGATGACCGCGTTGGCGAGACCATGGGGCAGGTGATGGAAGGCGCCGAGCTTGTGGGCCATGGAGTGGTTCACACCGAGGAAGGCGTTCGCGAAGGCCATGCCGGCGAGGCAGGAGGCGTTGTGCATCTCCTCGCGGGCGTGCGGATCCGAGGCGCCCTTCTCATAGGCGGCCGGCAGGTTCTCGAAGACGAGCTTCGCGGCGCGCATGGAGAGGCCCTTGGTGTAGTCGGAGCTCATGATCGAGACGAAGGACTCGATGGCGTGCGTCATGACGTCGATACCCGAGGCGCAGGTGAGACCCTTCGGCGCGGTCATGGCGTTGTCGACATCGACGATGGCCATGTTCGGCAGCAGCGCGTAGTCGGCGATCGGCCACTTGATGCCGGTCTCGGCGTCGGTGATGATGGCGAACGGCGTCACCTCGGAGCCGGTGCCCGAAGAGGTCGGGACGGCGACGAAGTAGGCCTTCTTGCCCATCTCGGGGAAGGTGTAGACGCGCTTGCGGATATCCATGAAGTCCATGGCCATATCCTCGAAGTTCGCCTCGGGGTGCTCGTACATGAGCCACATGATCTTGCCGGCGTCCATGGCGGAGCCGCCGCCGACGGCGATGATGACGTCGGGCTCGAACAGGCGCATGCGCTCGACGCCGCGCTCGGCGTCCTGCAGGCGCGGATCGGGCTGGATGTCGTAGAAGCAGTCGTGCGCGACGCCCATCTCGTCAAGCTTTGCCTCGATGGCGCGGCAGTTGCCGTTCTTGTAGAGGAACTGGTCGGTCACGATGAAGGCGCGCTTCTTGCCCATGACGCGGCCGATCTCGTCGAGCGCGACGGGCGTGCAGCCCTTCTTGAAGTAAACCTTCTCGGGAGCGCGGAACCACAGCATGTTCTCGCGGCGCTCCGCGACGGACTTGATGTTCAGCAAGTGCTTCACCCCAACGTTCTCGGAGACGGAGTTGCCACCCCAGGAGCCGCATCCCAGCGTGAGCGACGGCTTCATGGCGAAGTTGTACAGGTCGCCGATGCCGCCCTGGCTGGAGGGCGTGTTGATCACGATACGGCAGGCCTTCATGGTCTGCTCGAAGAGCGAGATCTTGTCCTTCTCGGCGGGGTGCACGTAGAGCGACGCGGTGTGACCCGGGCCGCCGGCGAGCACGAGGTGCTCGGCCTTGTCCACGGCCTCCTGGAAGTCCTTCGCGTGGTACATGGCGAGCACGGGGGAGAGCTTCTCGTGGCTGAACTCTTCCTTCATGGGGTCGGTAGAGGTGACCTCGGCGATGAGGATCTTGGTCTTGGCGGGCACCTCGATGCCGGCGAGCTCGGCGATCTTGGCCGCGGGCATGCCGGGGATACGGTGGTCGAGGGCACCGTTCTTGAACATGGCCTCGCGCAGAGCCTCGAGCTCCTTGCCCTTCTTCACGAAGTAGCAGCCGCGACGCTTGAACTCGGCCTTGACGTCGTCGTAGATGGAGTCGAGAACGGTCACGGACTGCTCGGAGGCGCAGATCATGCCGTTGTCGAACGTCTTGGAGTGGATGATGGAGTTCACGGCGTTCAGGATGTCGGCCGTGTCGTCGATGACGACAGGGGTGTTGCCGGCGCCAACGCCGAGGGCGGGCTTGCCGGAGGAGTAGGCGCTCTTCACCATGCCGGGGCCACCGGTGGCGAGAATGATGTCGACATCGCTCATGAGCTTCGCGGTGAGCTCAAGCGTGGGCTGGTCGATCCAGCCGATGATGCCCTCGGGCGCGCCAGCCTTGACGGCGGCCTCGAGCACGACCTTCGCTGCGGCGATGGTGCACTGCGCAGCTGCGGGGTGCGGCGAGATGATGATGGCGTTGCGGGTCTTCAGGCAGATGAGCGTCTTGAAGATGGCCGTCGAGGTGGGGTTCGTGGTGGGGATGACCGCGCCCACGATACCGATCGGCTCGGCGATCTTGGTCATGCCGTAGGCCTCATCGCGCTCGATGACACCGCAGGTCTTCGTGTTCTTGTAGGCGTTGTAGATGTACTCGGCTGCGTAGTGGTTCTTGATGACCTTGTCTTCGAGCACGCCGCGCTTCGTCTCCTCGACCGCCATCTTGGCGAGCGGGATGCGCTGCTTGTTGGCGGCCATGGCGGCCTCGAAGAAGATCTTGTCCACCTGCTCTTGCGTGTAGGTGGCGAAGACCTTTTGGGCCTCGCGCATCTGCACGAGCTTCGCCTCGAGGGCGTCGACGGAGTCGATGACCTCAGGGGCAGAGGATGCCTTTTTCACCATGTGTCTCTCCTTGCGTATGGTGACTTATCCTACAGCCTCGATTTTAGCAAGATATTTCTCGGCGAACGGTAAGATTCCGGTAAATGGTAAATTTAAGCGTTTCAAATATTTTTAACGCTTCAATTTTTGGCAGCCTGTTGAGCAGGAAAAATGATTGCGCTTGAATGGTGACAATTTCGAGAGCGGTAGCGAATAACCGAGGCGCGACAGGATGACGATGCAAACAAAAAAGCGCGCCCCGAAGGACGCGCTTTCAAGCACAAAGATAATCCCAAGGAGAGGGAATGCTACGAACGAGCAACCTTGCCGGACTTGAGGCAGGTGGTGCAGACGTTCATCTTCTTGCGCTGGCCGTCGACCACGCAGTAGACGCGCTGGATGTTGGGACGGAACTTACGGTTGGTCACGCGGTGGGAGTGGCTGATGGAGCGACCAGCAACGGGGTGCTTACCGCAGACTTCGCAAACTTTGGACATATTCAAACCCTCCTTGGGTGGTCTGGAACTATCCGGCTGAACAAACAGATAGGAACTATAGCACAAGTGAAGCAATATACGTGCAATCTTCATGAAGAGATTTTCTGGACTTGCGACAACGTCGTTCAAATGATGTCACAGGCGCGAGACGGCGTCGTAAAGATACTGCCCCGTCCGGCATGAAGCGGTGCCTTGGGGATGGAATGAAGAAGTTGTGTCCTGGCGCGAGAATCGCGAACTCGCCGGGTTGTGGGGGCGGCGTGGGGTAGAAACTCATGATGCGCGTAGCGCCTTACGGCGTGGCCTGTGGCACGCCCCTCGACGCGTATATACATATTAGTATCTGCTTCGCATCTCGGTAGGATCGCCCCGTGCATCGCACGCGGCGATGCGTTGCTATCGCCGACGGAACTACCGCTGTGCGCAGAATCGCTCGGAACCAGGAGGATGTCCGTTGAAGATCTTCAGATTCCTCAAAGGCCATGTGCTCAACCTCTTCATCGCGCTTGCGCTTCTCTGCGCACAGGCGAATTGCGAGCTCACATTGCCCGGTCTCATGAGCGACATCGTGGATGTAGGTATCAGCCAGGGGGGCATCGAGAGCGTCGTGCCAAACGAGATCCGCGCCGACGACCTTGCGAAACTCGAGCTTTTCCTCACCAAAGACGAAGCGGCTCAGGTCGAGGCGGCGTATAGCGAGGGTGCCGGCGAAGAGGTGCGCGCCTTCACGGGAGACGATGCCACGAGGCGGGAACTCGAGAGCTTCCTGGGCGAGGCGGAGATGGTCGTCTACCAGCTCGAGCAGGGCATTCCGCTCGAGACATGGGCTGCAGGCGAGACGGCGGAAACGATCGAGCTCCTGCGCCAGTCGGTCGGCGATACGGTCGACCTCGACGAGCTGCTCGAGATGGGGCAAGCGTTTTACGCGGCGGAGAACGGAAAGCCGCTTGTGCTCGAGCCGGGGAGTTTGGCCGTCTACCGCAGCTCCTTCGCGGACGCACTCGGTTCCACGGGCGACAGCCTTGCGGAATCGCGCGCCATCGCCTACGTGCGCAGCGTCTATGAGCGCGCCGGGGTCGATCTCAACCAGGTGCAGACCGACTATCTCTTCGGCCAGGGAGCGACCATGCTCGCATTCGCGCTCTTCTCCGCCCTCTGCGCCATTCTCGCCGCGTTCAATGCATCGAAGACCTCGGCTGCCATCGCGCGCGACCTGCGTCATGACCTCTACGAGCGCGTGCTCGACTTCTCACCCGCCGAGATGAACAGGTTCTCGGCCGCATCCCTCATCACGCGTGCTACGAACGACATCCAGCAGATCCAGATGGTGCTCGTGATGTGCATGCGCATCGTGCTCTTCGCGCCGTGCATGGGTATCGGCTCGCTTGTGCGCGTGCTCGCGAACCCGGTGGGACTCGAGCCCATCCTCGTGGTGGCGGTCGCCGTCATCGCCGTCGCGATCGGCGTGCTCATGGGCGTCACCATGCCCAAGTTCCGCATCATGCAAAAGCTCGTGGACCGGAACAACCTCGTCGCGCGCGAGATCATCACAGGCATCATGCCCATCCGCGCCTTCGGCCGCGAATCGTTTGAGCAAGATCGCTACGACCAGGCGAACCGCGAGCTCACGCGCACCTACATCTTCACGAACCGCTGCATGTCCGTGCTCATGCCGGTCATGCTCATCGTGATGAACGCTTCCACCGTGGCGATCGTGTGGTTCGGCGGGCTGGGCGTAGATGCCGGCGCCATCATGGTGGGAGATCTCATGGCGTACATCAACTATGTCATGCAGGTCATCATGAGCTTCATGATCATCACTATGATCTCGGTCATGCTGCCGCGCGCCGACGTCGCGGCAGAGCGCGTGCGGGAGGTACTCGCTACCCGTTCGAGCATCGAGGATCCGGCACCGGGCGCGCGCGTCTCCCGCGAGGGCGGGGAGGGCTGGCGCGGCGTCGTCGCCTACAACGATGTGACGTTCACCTACCCAGATGCAGACGTTCCCACGCTCGAGCACGTGAGCTTCACGGCGGAACCGGGCAAGACCACGGCGATCATCGGTTCCACGGGCTGCGGCAAGTCGTCGCTCGTGCAGCTTCTGCCGCGCCTCTACGACGTCACGCAAGGCTCTATCACGCTCGACGGAGTGGATATCCGAAAGATCGGCCTCGAGGAGCTGCGCCGCCAGATCGGCTACGTGCCGCAGAAGCGCATGCTCTTCAGCGGCACCATCGAGAGCAACATCAAATACGGCGACCCTGCGATGCCGGACGAGGACATGTTCCGTGCCGCCCAGATTGCGCAGGCAACGGAGTTCATCGATGCCAAGCCCGATGGGTACCAAAGCCCCATCGCTCAAGGCGGTTCGAATGTGTCCGGCGGCCAGAACCAGCGCCTCTCCATCGCGCGCGCCCTTGCCATGCGCCCCCGCGTGCTCGTGTTCGACGACAGCTTCAGCGCGCTCGATTACAAGACGGATGCGACGCTTCGAGCCGAGCTCGCGGAGCGCGCCGGCGATGCGGCGGTGATCATCGTCGCCCAGCGCATCGCGACGATCATGCACGCCGAGGAGATTATCGTTCTCGACGACGGTCGAGTGGTGGGCAAGGGCACGCACGAGGAGCTTCTGCGTAGCTGCCCGGCGTACCTCGAGATCGCCAAAAGCCAGCTCTCTGCTGCCGAGCTCGGGCTCGACGAGCCGACACAGGCGGACACGGCTGCAGATGCGGTCGCTAGGGAAGGGGGTGGGCGCTGATGCCAGGACCCATGGGAAGGCGCGGGCCTGCCGCCGAGCGCGCCAAGGATTTCAAAGGCACCATCAAGCAGCTCGTCTCCTATATCGCTCATGAGCGCATCGCGCTTGTCGTCGCGATCGCGTGCGCAGTAGGCTCCGTAGTCTTCAACGTCATGGGGCCGAAGATCCTCGGCCAGGCGACGACGAAGCTCTTCGAGGGCATCGCGAGCAAGGTCGCCGGGACGGGCTCGGTCGATTTCGAGGCTATCGGCCGCATCCTCGCGACGCTCATGTGCCTCTACATCACGTCGGCGTGCTTGAACCTTCTTCAAGGCTGGCTCATGACGGGCATCACGCAGCGCGTGTGCTATCGCCTGCGCCGCGAGATCATCCGGAAGGTCGACCGCATGCCGCTCGGTTACTTCGAGACCAACTCCGTGGGCGACGTGCTCAGCCGTGTGACGAACGACGTCGATACGCTCGGGCAGTCGCTCAACCAGAGCGTCACGCAGCTCATTACCTCCATAACCCAGCTCATCGGCGTGACGGTCATGATGCTCTCGGTGTCGGTCGTGCTCGCGGGCGTGACGTTTCTCACCGTGCCCGTCTCGCTCGTGCTCGTGGTGCTCGTGGTGCGCGCCTCTCAGCGCTACTTCCGCCGCCAGCAAACGCTCCTGGGCCGCGTGGACGGCATCATCGAGGAGAGCTTCTCCGGACAGAACGTCATCAAGGTGTTCAACCGCGAGCAGCGCGCCCTCGCCGAGTTCGATGTCGAGAACCGAGGTCTCTTCGATTCCGGCTGGCGCTCACAGTTCCTCTCCGGACTCATGCAGCCCGTCATGAACTTCGTGGCGAACCTGGCGTATGTGGCCGTCGTGTCCGTCGGCGCGTTCCTCGCGATCGCGGGCGCTATCACCGTCGGCGATATCCAGGCGTTCATGCAGTACGTCCGCAACTTCACCCAGCCTATTACCCAGCTCACGCAGGTCTCGAACATGCTCCAGATGCTCTCTGCGGCGGCAGAGCGCGTCTTCGAATTCCTCGCCGAACCCGAGGAATGCGCGGATGCTCCCGCCCGTGAGCTTCCTCCCTGCACGGGAGCCGTCTCCTTCGAGCGCGTGCGCTTCGGCTATGTGCCTGAAAAGACGATCATCCACGACTTCACCTGCTCGGTTGAGCCGGGGCAGACGGTAGCGATCGTGGGACCCACCGGTGCGGGCAAGACGACGCTCATGAAGCTTCTCATGCGCTTCTACGACGTGAACGGGGGCTCCATCTCCATCGACGGTATCGACGTGCGCGACCTTCCGCGCGCCGAGCTCCGTCGCAACTTCGCCATGGTGCTGCAGGATACGTGGCTCTTCAAGGGCTCGATTCTGGAGAACATCCGCTATGGCCGCGCCGATGCCACCGATGACGAGGTCCATGCCGCCGCTCGGGCTGCGCTCGCCGACCACTTCATCCGCACGCTTCCCGGCGGCTATGAGTTCGAGCTCAACGAGGACGCCTCGAACGTGAGCCAAGGCCAGCGCCAGCTGCTCACCATCGCCCGTGCCTTCATTGCGGATCGTCCCATTCTCATCCTGGACGAGGCGACCTCGAACGTGGACACGCGCACCGAGGAACGCATCCAGCGTGCCATGGATGCCCTCATGCAGGGGAGGACGAGTTTCGTGATCGCGCACCGGCTCTCCACGATTCGCAGCGCCGACAAGATCCTCGTGCTGCGCGACGGCGACATCGTGGAATCCGGTACGCATGAAGAGCTGCTCGCTCGGGGCGGTTTCTATGCCGAGCTTTACAACGCGCAGTTCGCGGAAGACGGCGGGGAGGAGTAGGCGAAGACCGTCGCCGAAGCGATCGGTGCCGATTCGCGAAGAAGCCTACGGCACCATCCCGCTTTTGACGCGAGCGCGTGTTCCGTCGATGGCGTTCTTGCGCTGAGCCTGCACGAGGCGGCGCGTCGTAGTAATATATGCACGATTACTCACGGAAACCGATGCCTGCGCATCAGATAAGGAGATTCCCGTGCCTGAAATCGTACCTGGAACGCTGAGCGTCTCGAATGATGTCATCGCCGATATCGCCGGTTACGCAGCCATGTCGTGCTATGGCGTGGTTGGCATGGCCGAGCAGCTGCAGGGCGCCGAAAGCGTGCGCCTGCTCGCCGGCCAGCGTCTGCGCAAGGGCGTGCTCGTCGCAGCGGGCGAGAACGGTCTCGAGGTCGATCTGCACGTCGTGCTCGAAGATAGCGTGAACATGAAGTCCGTGTGCGCGAACCTTTCGAGCGCCGTGGCGTTCACGCTGCAGGAGGTCGCCCAGATCGATCCTGCGAACCTCAAGGTCGTCATTCATGTTGACGCCCTCAAGAACCGCAGCTAGTCTGCGTGCGAACGAGTACTCCCACAAAGATTGACGGAGATTGTGCCGATGATTGCGAAGACCATTCGAACCTGCTTTCCCATCGCCGCCGCTGCGGTTTCCGATAAAGCGAAGGATATCAACAAGCTGAACGTGTTTCCGGTGCCCGACGGAGACACCGGAACGAACATGTCCCTCACGCTCGCCTCGGTGGTGCGCGAGCTCACCGCGCTCGGCGCCGACGCCGACATGGAGGCCATCGCCGCTGCGATCACGCACGGCTCGCTCATGGGCGCCCGTGGCAACTCGGGCGTCATTACCTCGCAGATCCTGCGTGGTGCCGCGGAGGGTCTTGTGGGCGCTTCCGAGCCCGCGACCTCGGCCGATGTGGCCGCTGCGCTCCGCAATGCCGTGAAGGTCGCCTTCAAGGCCGTTCGCAAGCCCGTCGAGGGCACGATCCTCACGGTGCTTCGCGACATCTCGACCCGCGCGGATGCCTGCGCCAAGGCGCGCGAGTCGGTGGAAGATACGCTCGATGCCATCGTCGTCGAAGCCTATGAGTCCGTCGCCCGCACGCCCGACCTGCTGCCTGTGCTCAAGGAGAACGGCGTCGTGGACTCCGGTGCATTCGGCTTCGCCATCTTCCTCGAGAACTTCGTCGCGGCGGCGCTCGGCCGCTCCACGGTGAAGGTCGAGGATTTCCAGGCGTCCTTCGACGTCGATTCCGCCCGCGAGGGCGCGCTCGCCCAGGTGAAGATCGAGGCGAACGACGACTGGGAGGGTTCCGAGTACCGCTACTGCAACGAGTTCCTCTTCAAGGCGGATGCTCCCTTCGACGAGGACGAGTGCCTGAAGTTCCTCGCCTCCATGGGTGACTGCGAACTTCTCGTGGGCGCGTATCCCGATTACAAGATCCACGTGCACAGCAACACGCCGAACCTCGTGCTCGAGCATATGCTTCAGCTCGGCCAGGTCTATGAGGTCTTCATCCACAACATGGATATGGAAAGCGCCGAGCGTACCGCGAACATCCATGCCGACCAGGACGCCGCTCCCGCTGCGCCGCCCAAGCCGCTCGGCTTCGTGGCCGTTGCCGCCGGTTCCGGCGAGGCAGAGATTTTGAAGTCTCTCGGCGTCGACGAGATCGTCTCTGGCGGACAGACCATGAATCCCTCGACGGCGGACCTGCTCGAGGCTGTGTCGCGCGTGAACGCCGAGGCCGTCATCATCCTGCCCAATAACGGCAACATCCGCATGGCCGCCGAGGCCGCCGCGAGCGCCTGCACCGACAAGCAGGTCGCGGTCGTCCCGACGAAGACCGTGCCGCAGGCGTTCTCTGCGCTCTTCGCTGTGCTGCCCGATTCCACGCTCGAAGACGCCGTGGCTGCGATGGCCGAGGCCGTGGCCGAGGTGCGCGACGGTGAGGTCACCACCGCAGTGCGCGATTCACAGGCTTCTGATGGTAGCCCCATCCACGCGGGCGATGTCATGGGCATCATTGACGGCTCCATCGACGTGGTCGGCTCCGACGTGAAGCAGGTCACGCTCGATTGCATCAACAAGATGCAGGAAGAGGAGGAGGGCGATTCGCTCACCATCCTCGCCGGCTCCGATCTTTCGGACGAGGCGTTCGAAGAGCTCATCGAAGCGATCGAGGAGGCCCAGCCCGACCTCGAGATCGATTCCCACCGTGGCGAGCAGCCGCTGTACCCGGTGATCTTCTCGATCGAGTAGCCCTATGGCCGCCGAGCGTCCCTATTCGCTCTCGCCGGCATGTGAGCGTCTGCTGCGTGCCAGCGTGCTCGACGAGGACATCGGCCGGCTCAAATATGTTTCCGGTGCGCGCGAGGAGGCGCTCAGGCGTTTGGGGATTGAACGCGTGGGCGACCTCCTCATGCACATGCCGCGTCGTTACCTCGATTTCACCCATGCGTATACCATCGAGCAGGCGCCCTTGGGCGAGGTCTGCACCGTTGTGGCGACCGTAGACCGCGTCCGCGAGAAGCGCCCGCGCCCGAAGCTCTCCGTGGTCGAGGTGTCGCTTATCGATGCGACCGGCGTGCTGCAGATTGCGTTCTTCAAGCAGCCGTGGATCGCCCAGCAGCTCGCGGCTGGCGATCGGCTTGCCGTGATGGGTAAGGTCGAGTTCTCCTACGGCTTCAAGCAGATGAGCTCTCCGCACTACGAAAAGCTCGACGACGCCGATGCCGCCGGTTCGATCTTGCCGGTGCACCCGGTGGGCGAAGGAATTTCGGTCGCGTGGATGCGCCGCATCGTCGCCGGTGCCTTGGAGCGCGCCGAGGGCTTCTGCGACCTGCTTCCCGCGCGCCTGCGTGCACGCAGGCGCCTCATGAGCGCCTCACGTGCGATTCGGGCGCTGCACTTTCCCGCATCCATGGAGGAGCGCGAGCGCTCGCGCCAACGTCTTGCCTACGACGAGCTGCTCATCTTGCAGCTCGCGCTCCGCCTGCGCAACGATCGGAACCTCCTGGGCATCGCGCCGTGCGCGCATGTGACGGCAGGGCACGTCGAGGCGCTCCTGCGCGCCTTCCCGTTTGAGTTCACACCCGAGCAGAAGCAAGCCGTCGATGAGATCCTCGACGATATGCGCGATGGCAAACGCATCATGAACCGCCTGCTTCTGGGCGACGTTGGAACGGGCAAGACCGCTGTCGCCAGCGTTGCTCTCGCTGCGGTGGCAGATACCCGCACCCAAGCCTGCGTTATGGCGCCCACGGGTGTGCTCGCGCAGCAGTATGCCGTGAAGATCGGCCCCGTGCTCGATGCGGCGGGCGTCTCCTGGGCGCTGCTCACAGGTGCCACACCCGCCTCCGAGCGTGCAGAGACCACGCGCCGCCTCGCCGCTGGCGAGCTCAGCGTGCTCTTCGGCACGCACGCCGTGCTTTCCGATGATGTCGTCTTCCGGCGGCTCACGCTCGTGGTGATTGACGAGCAGCACCGCTTCGGCGTGGGCCAGCGTAATGCGCTCCGTGCGAAGGGGCCGGGCGCGGACCTGCTCGTCATGACGGCGACGCCCATTCCGCGCACCCTTGCCCTTTCCGTATATGGCGACCTCGATACGAGTGTCATACGCACCCGCCCGCGCGCGGGATCGGGTGTGGAAACGAAGGTGCTCTCGCAGGCGAATCGCGACATCGCGTACGGTGCCCTGCGCGACTGCCTGGCGCGGGGGCAGCGGGCGTACGTCATCTGCCCGCTCGTCGCCGAGTCCGACGACGCCTCCGAGCTCGACGATGTCCCTGCTTCCCGGGAGGATACCGAAGGTGCCGCCCGCACCGCGCCCGCGCTCCATAGCGTTGAACGCGAGGTGGAGCATCTGCGCCATGTGCTTCCGGGCGCATCGATCCGTGCGCTCCACGGTAGGCTTTCCGCCGCGGAGAAAGACGCTGCGATCGAGGCGTTCCGTTCAGGCGAGGTGCAGGTGCTCGTCTCCACGACGGTTGTGGAGGTGGGCGTCGACGTTCCCGAGGCTACCGTCATGCTCATTGAGGACGGGGAGCGTTTCGGGTTGGCGACCCTGCATCAGCTGCGCGGACGCGTGGGTCGCGGTGATATAGCCGGACACTGCTTCATCATGGCCGGTTCCGGCTCGAAGGGTGCACGCAGCACCGCTCAGGAGCGGCTCGCCGCGCTTGAGCGCACGTCGGACGGCTTCGCCCTCGCCGAGCTCGACCTTCGTCTGCGCCATGAGGGCGAGATCTTGGGTTTGCGCCAGCACGGAGGGGTCTTCCTGCGATTCGTGGACCTCGATGCGGATGCTTCCATCATCGAGGCCGCGCATGCGGACGCGCAGGAGATTCTGCGCTATGCCCATACGCTTGAAGCGACGGCGACCCTACCGTTGCGCCACGAGGTCGTCCGGCGTTATGGAGATGTGTTTCGGGAGGTAAGCGGCGGATGAGGATTGTCGGGGGAACATGGCGCGGAAGGCGGCTCGAGGAGCCGCGCGGCCGGGACGTCACGAGGCCCACGACCGACCGCGTGCGCGAGGCGTGCGCGTCGATCGCGGATTCAGCGCTCTCGGAGGGGCTTCAGGGCGCACGCGTGCTCGATGCGTTTTCTGGTTCGGGGGCGATGGGCATCGAGATGCTCTCGCGCGAGGCGGCGACGTGCGCATTTTTCGATATCGACCGCACCGCCGCGATGCTCGTCCGTCGGAACCTCGAGATGCTGCGCGCGGAATCCGGTCGGTGGCGCGTGACGTGCGGCGACGTGCTCGTGCATGCAGCGCGGGGGCGCATGCCGCTCGTTCCCTACGACCTCGTGCTCATCGATCCGCCCTACCAGCTCGGCCCAGCACCCGCAGAGGAGCTGCTGGGCGCGCTCGCCGCAAAGGAGCTCCTTGTTCCGGGGGCGATCGCGCTTTTCGAGCATAGAAGCGACCTGGCGGGCGCGCGCCCAGAGGGATTCGAGCTCGTCCGCGAGAAGCGCTACGGTTCTACCACCATCGACGTGCTGCGCCGATCCAACTAATGCGCGAGGCTTCGTGAGCACCGAAAACGCGTGGGGTTTTACCGTGAGATTCGCTAGAATGCTCTGAAGTAGGTTCAGCATCGGACGGGTGCGGTGCAGGTGCCGCGACCCGGAGGGAACGATATGTGCAAGACCATAGACCACGTGCTCGTGCCCGGCACGTTCGACCCCATTACCTGCGGCCACATTGACGTTGTGCGTCGCGCGCGCCGCATCTGCCCCAAGGTGACGGTCGCCGTCGCGGAATCGCTCGGGAAAAACGGCGTTGGAACGACCTTTTCGCTCGATGAACGCGTCGAGCTCGCTCGCAGCGCGCTCGAGGCCGAGGGTCTCGCAGATGTCGAGGTTCGTCCGTTCACCGGACTTCTCGTCGACTTCGCCCGAGAGGTGGGGGCTGGTGCCGTGGTGAAGGGATTGCGCGCGATGACGGATTTCGAATACGAGCTGCAGCAAGCGGACCTCAACTACAAGCTGGACCCCGGTCTCGAATCGATCTTCGTGATGAGCAGTCCCCAGTACGGGTATCTCTCTTCTTCGGTGGTACGTCAGATCGCTTCGTTCGGCGGAGACGTCTCTGGGCTTGTGCCCCAAAATGTGGCCTCCGCGCTCAAAGACCGCTTCTAGGGGTTTGCACCGCGCTCTGTGGTACCATGAGGAATCGATATGACTGTCTACGAAAGGAGACCGGATGCCGGGCGGCAACTTTCCTGGTGAGAGGATCGAGAGCTTGGTAGACGAACTCGAGGGGCTTATCGAGGAGGCAAAGCCTCCCTTCGGCAAGAACGCGCAGTTCAAAGTTATCGAGACCGAGGTCTTCTTCAACATTCTTGATGAGATTCGCATGAGCTACCCGGAGGAGTGGCAGAAATCGCGTCGCATCATTAAGGAGCGCGACGAGCTGATCGCCTCCGCGGCGTCTCAGGCGGATTCCATCATCGCCGATGCTCAGCAGCAGGCATTCACCATCGCCAGCGAGCAGGAGATCGTGCGCCTCGCGCAGCAGCAGGCCGACGATATCCGCGACCGCGCCCAACAGTATGAGCGCGAGACGCGCTATGCTGCCGAAGATTACGCCGAGCAGGTGTTCACCCATCTCGAGGAGAATCTCAAGTCGCTCACCGCGACGGTCACGCGCTGCCGTCAGCAGCTGAACGAGGGCGCGTCCTCTGCGAACCAGAACGGTGCCTGGTAACCATGGCGCTCTTCGATCCGGTGGTCGTGGCCCTTGCCGACCATCTCGAGAACCCCGGTGACAGCTATGCCGTTGCAGGAAAGGTCGATGCCTCCTCATACGCGATGGGGGAGAAGGAATTCGCGCTCGAGGACGGCGTGAGCTACGACGTGGTGCTCACCCACACCGGTGACGGCGTGCTCGTGAGCGGCATCGTGCGCGCGCAGGCGACGGGTACATGCGATCTGTGCCTCGACCCTGCTCATCTCGATATCGCCGGTGAGATTCAGGAGTATTATCTCTTCGACGAACCAGACGACCCAGATGCCTTCGAAGATGGTTTCGAGGTGATAGGCCCTGCGCGTGAGATCGATCTTGCCGAGCCCATCGCGGACGCCGTCATCATGGATACGCCGTTCGTCGTGCTCTGCAAGCCCGATTGCAAGGGACTCTGCCCCACGTGCGGCACGAATCTCAATCGCGAGCAGTGCGATTGCGCCAAGCGCGCCGCCGAGGAGCATGCCGCAAGCGATGATAACCCCTTCGCCGTGCTCAAGAACCTCAAGCTCGATGAGGACGACGAGTAACGCGTTGGATGTCTGTCCTCGCCGGGGTAATTGGGCATTCCCCGGCGAGGCCACTCAAAACTCACAAAAAACCCTGTACAGGGCAGCCTGCAGTGTGCTAGTATCACTGCTTGCGCGTATTCGTGCCTTACGGTGAGTATATAAGGAAGGTCATCATGCCAGTACCTAAGCAAAAGCAGGGTCGCATTCGCACGCATAACCGTCGTTCGGCCAACATGAAGATCGATGCCCCCTCTCGTTCCACGTGCCCCCGTTGCGGCGCCGTGAAGCTTCCGCATCACGTCTGCCCCAACTGCGGGTTCTACAAGGACCGCGAGGTCATCGTCACCGAGTAGCATACGCACTCGGTAGCTGTGTATTCTGCAATGGCCGGCTCGGTGAGTCGGCCATTTCGCTATCGCCCTAGGGAGGCTGGCATGGAAGAAGTGCGCGTTGCCGTCGACGTCATGGGCGGCGATGAGGAGCCGAAGGTCGTGCTCGCGGGCATCGATGCGGCGCTTGCCGCAGACCCTGCGCTCACCGTCGTGGCGGTGGGCCCCGAAGAGCTCGTGGTTCCCTTCGCCGAGGAGCGCCCCCGCGTCGAGGCGCTCGTCGCGCCCGATGTGATCGAGATGGCCGACGATCCCCTCAAAGCGGTTATGAGCAAGCGCAAGTCTTCGATCGTCGTCGCGTGTCGCGCGGTGAAGAAGGGCACCTGCCAGGGTTTCTTTTCTGCAGGCGCGACAGGTGCCATCACTGCTGCCGCCACAGCCTACGTCACGCCTTTCAAGTACGAGGAGGCGGGCGAGCGGCGGCCGCTGCGCCCCTGTCTCACCTCCGCCGTCCCCAACCGCACCGGCGGCCTTACGGTCTTCTGCGACCTCGGCGCGAATCCCGATATCGAACCCGGCGATATGCTGCGCTTCGCGCAGATGGGCGCCGCCTACGCCCGCGTGGTGTGTGGGATCGCCGAGCCCCGGATCGGCCTGCTCTCTAACGGCACGGAGGATACTAAGGGCTCCCATTTCACCAAGGAATGCTTTGCGCTTCTGAGCGGCGAGCTCGAGGGCTTCGCCGGCAACTGCGAGGGCAGCGACGTCGTATCTGGGAACTACGACGTGGTCGTGGCCGATGGCTTTTCCGGCAACGTCGCGCTTAAGGCCACCGAGGGCGCAGCGAAGCTCATCATGTCCGAGCTCAAGGGTGCGCTGCTCGGTTCGCTCAAGGGCAAGATCGCGGCGCTCCTTATCAAGAACGACCTCGCTGCCATCAAGGAGAAGCTCTCGGGTGACGCGAAGGGCGGCGCGATCCTGCTGGGACTGCGTGGCGTGGTGCTCATCGGACACGGCGCGACGTCGGTCGAGGCCGTGAAGAACGGCACGCTCGCCACCGCGGAAGCAGTGCGCGCCGGGCTCATCGAAAGCGTCGTGGAGGCCGTCGGCACCATCGTTCGCTAAGGTGTCCGAATGGGTTGGCTGGAGACGTGTTCCATCCAACCCATTCCGATCCAGCCCATGTTGACCCGTGTTTGAGAAATGGCTTGGGTGGGATTACGTCCTCCAGCCGACCAACCCCTTTCTTTCCGAGCCGACGAAGCTGAACCCAATGATGCCTTCCATGCGGTAGAATCAATACGGACCATCTGTGCCGGTTTACCGGTGAGGAGAGGAGATGCGCATGGACCGCACCGAGATGTTCAACAAAGTAGCTGAGATCGCCAGTGATGTTCTCGGCATCGATATCGACGAGATCACGGAACAGACCACGTTCGACGACCTGGACGCGGACTCACTCGACCGCCTTCAGCTCGTGACCGCCATCGAGGACGAATTCGATATCGAGATGGATGAGGAGCGTCTGCTCACCATCGCGTCCGTTTCCGATGCGCTTGACGCTATCGAGGCTGCGCAGTAGGAGGCACGGGCTTTGCTCATCTCTCAAAAGCTCGCGCTCGCCGAAGAGATCTGCGGCCACGATTTCCACGACCGCGACTTGCTGCAAAGCGCGATCACGCACCCCTCCGCCGTGGAGGGGCAGCCGATTTCGGCGTCGTACGAGCGCCTTGAGTTCCTCGGCGATTCCATCCTGGGTTCCGTTGTGGCGCTCGCGCTCTACAAGAGTTATCCCCAGTTCGATGAAGGTCGTCTCACGCGCCTCAAGGTCTCGCTCGTCTCCGGCGTGACGCTCTCTGAGGTCGGTCGCGAGCTCGGCATCGATACCTGCATCATCTTCGGAGCTTCCGAGACCGGCACCGGTGCCCGCGGCCTCTACTCCGCGCTCGAGAACGTTTACGAGTCGCTTGTGGGAGCTCTCTTCCTCGACGGCGGCTGGGAAGCAGCAGAGGCGTTCATCGTGCGCACCTTAAAGCCGCACCTTGCCGCCGACCGCGCCGAGCATCCCACCAATCCCAAGTCCTACCTGCAGGAATGCGTGCAGCGCGACCATAAGGTTTCGCCTGCCTACAAGCTCGTCGACACCTCCGGCCCTGCGCACGAGCCCGTATTCACCGCTGTGGTGCTCGTCGACGGAGCGCGCCAGGGCAAGGGGACGGGTTCCTCCAAGAAAGAGGCGGAAGCCGCTGCGGCGCTTGATGCGCTTGAGCGCATGGGCTATACCACCGGCGGCGTCATTCTCAATAAGAAGTTCAAGTAAGGGGCGGCCGTGTACCTCAAGTCACTCACCCTGAAGGGCTTCAAGTCGTTTGCCGACCGCGCCCACATGTCGTTCGAACCCGGCCTCACGGTCATCGTCGGCCCCAACGGTTCGGGTAAATCGAACATCTCAGACGCAATCCTTTGGGTACTGGGAGAGCAAAGCGCCAAACAGCTGCGCGGCCAGGCCATGGAGGACGTCATCTTCTCCGGTTCGTCGGCGCGCAAGCCCGTGGGCGTGGCAGAGGTCACGCTCGTCCTCGACAACTCGGATCACGTGCTGCCCGTCGATTTCAACGAGGTCGCCATCACGCGCCGCATGTATCGTTCCGGAGAGAGCGAGTACCTCATCAACCAGAGCCCTTGCCGTCTCATGGATATCCAAGATATTCTGCACGATTCTGGCTTGGGTAAGGACACCCATTCCATCATCTCCCAGGGCAAGCTCGATTCCATCCTGCAGAGCCGGCCGGAGGAGCGTCGCGCGCTCATCGAGGAGGCGGCGGGTATCTCGAAACACAAGCGCCGTAAAGAGCGCGCCGCCCGCAAGATCAAATCCATGGACGAGCACCTCACGCGTGCCCGTGACATCAGTCGCGAGATTACGCGCCAGCTTCGTCCGCTCGAGCGCCAAGTGGATCGTGCCCGGCGCCACCGCGACCTCACCGAGCGCGCCAACGAGCTCACCCGCATCCTCGCGGTGGACGAGCTGAGGCGCCTGCGTGGCGAATGGGAGGGCTGCGAGCACCGTGCCAAGGAGTGCGATGCCGCCCTCGAGCTCGCGCGCTTCCGTTTAGCGGAGAAGGAGCGGGAGCTCGAGAAGCTCCAGGTGCTGCTTGAGGAGAAAGGCCTCTTTGTGGGCGACCTCGGCGAGCAGCGCCGGCGAATGCAGGACATCATCGGTCGGCTGGGCTCCGATATGCGCCTTTTGGAGGAGAAGGGTCACAACATGGTGAGCCGTCTCTCCGAGATGCGCGGCACCCTTTCTGGCTCTGAGCACCAGCGCCGGCGCGTGAGCGAGGACCTCGAGCAGGCGCGTGCCGCGCTCGACGAGGTTCGGGCTGCGCTCGCTATGGCTGAAGACGACGTGGCGCAGCTCGAGCCCGCCGCGCAGGCGTCCCATGAGCGCCGCTTGGAGCTCGATGAGCGCATCGCCACCTCGACGCGCGAACAGCGCCAGGCGCAGCGCGCCGCCGACGATGCCACACTCGAACTCGCCCGCGCGCGCGAGTCGCTTTCCAATGCTGAACTTGAAGATTCCATGTTCGCCTCGCGCCTGGAGCAGATCCAGGAGGGCGCGGATAACGTGAGGGCTTCGCTTGAGGCGCGCCGACGCCGTATCGAGGAGCTCGAGGAGCTGCTCGCTTCCGCGCGGGCTGATCTCGACGAGGCTCGTGAGACGAGCGGCAGCGCAGAGCGCGCGCTCGAGGAGCTCCGTGCGAAGGAAACCGAGGCGCGCGGCCGCCTTTCCGAGGTGCGCTCCGAGCTCGCGAGCTTGAAGCGCCTCGACGAGCGCATGGGGGAGTCCTCGGCGCTCGCCGCAGCGCTCGCGCGCGATGACCGGCTCGACGTGCAAGCGCGTCTCGGCGATGTGATCGAGGTGCCTGCAGAGCTGGAAGAGCTTGTCGAGCAGCTGCTTGCAAGCGATGTCGAGGCGCTCGTGTTCGACAGCCGCGAGCGCATGCGTGCGGCAGGGGAGGCAGGCCTGTGCCAAGAGGGCGTTTCGGGTACCGCCACGCTCATCGCGCGGGATAGCGCCGGTGCACATGCCGTCCCCGACGCCGTCGGAAGCCGCCTTTTGGACCTCATTCGCGTGCGTGAGGGATATTTTGAGGCCGCTTCTTCGCTCCTCGGCCATGTCTATCTCGTCGATTCGCTCGCGGAAGCGCTTGCTGCCCCCGTTGTCCCCGGTGTCGTCTACGTGAGCCGCGACGGCGCGCGCGTAGGCGCGAGCGGCGTCGTCCGCCTAGGCAAGCAGGCGGATTCGTCTGCCGGCATCCTTGAGCGCAAGCGCCGTATCCGCGAGCTCGATGATATCGAGCCCGATCTTTCCACGGTTTTCGACGAGGCTGCGGCGCACGTGGTGGAAGGCCAGCGTGCGCTCGATGTAGCACGAGCTGCGGAGCGCGATACCGCAGGCGAGATCGCCCAGCTCGAGGGTGAGCTTCGTTCCGCTCGTGAGGAGACGGGCAGACTCGAGCAGTCGCTCGCGAGCACGCAGGCCGAGTATTCGAAGCTCGAGAGGCGACGTGCGGAGGCCGCCGAGCAGGCACGCGCCGCCGCCCCGCGTGCCGAGGAGCTCGAGCGCGCCCGCGATGAGGCGCGGGCGAGGGCCGGTGAGCTCGCCCAGGAAATCGCTGAGGCGACCGATGAGCTCGATCGTCTGCGTCGCGAGGATGCGGAAGCTGCCACCAAGCTTGGCGACGCCCGCGTCCGCCGTGCCCAGGCTTCGGAGCGCGTCCGCTCGCTCGAGAGTCGCGTGCCCGAACTCGAGCGGCGCCTCGAGGGACTCGATCGCCGTATCCGTGCCACGACGCAGGCGGCTCGTTCGCTCGAGGTACTGCGTCTACGCGTTGACCCGCTACACGATCGTTACACCGCGCTATCCGAGCGCGCGACGGAGTGGGCGGCGCGCCTGCGCGACCAGGCATCGCTTGAGGAGGCCGACTCCGCTTCGCTCAAGAAGACCATCGAGGACGCCAAGACCGAGGTTGCCGCTGCGAAGGCGGAGGTCGACGAAGCGACGTCTGCCCAGAGTTCCGTGCAGGTTGAACGCGGCAAGCTCGAGGTGCAGGTGGAAAGCGCGATTCAGGCCATCACGGCCGACGGCACGACGGTGCTCGAAGAAGCGCTCATGCTGCCGGAGCCCGAAGATCGCGATGCGTGCATGCGCGAGCTGCAAGACCTCGTGCGCCAGATCAACAACTTAGGTCCGGTGAACCAGGTCGCTATGGAGGAATATGAGCGCCTGCGCGAGCGCGCGGATTACATCGCAGCCCAGCTTGCCGATCTCGAGGCGGCGCGCAAGTCGCTCACGAAGATCAGCGCTGCGATCGATCGCAAGATGCGCACCGCCTTCCTTACCACCTTCGAGAAGGTCGACGAGAACTTCCGCGAGGTCTTCGCCATGCTCTTCCCGGGAGGTCAGGCGCATCTCGAGATGACCGACCCCGAACATCCGAGCGAGACCGGCATCGAGGTGGTGGCTCAGCCCCGCGGCAAGCGCATCACGAAGATGACGCTTATGAGCGGCGGCGAGAAGAGCCTCACGGCGCTCGCGCTGCTCTTCGCCGTGTACCGCACGCGTACGGTGCCGTTCTATGTGCTCGACGAGGTCGAGGCCGCTCTCGACGATTCGAATCTCTCCAAGCTGCTCGACGCCATCGATGTGCTGCGCCGCTCCACGCAGCTTTTGGTGGTGTCGCACCAGCGGCGCACCATGGAGGACGCTGACGTGCTCTACGGTGTATCGATGCAGGCAGACGGCGTGAGCCGTGTGGTGAGCCAGAAGCTCGACCGCGCAACAGGAAAGGTCGTGGATGCATAATGGGATTGTTTGACGCGCTCGCGCGCGGGCTCGAGCGCAGCCGCGAGGCCATCAACGAGCTCTTCTACTTCGGCGGCGAGGTCACCGAAGATTTCTGGGAAGAGCTCGAGGATACGCTCGTCATGGGCGACATGGGTGCCGAGATCGCCATGGACGTCTCGGACGATCTGCGCGACCTTGCCGCGCGCAAGAACCTCAAGACTGCCGACCAGCTGCGCGAGGCGCTTGCCGAGCGGCTTGAGCAGCGCTTCACGCCCATCGAGGCCGACCCGTTCCGCGACACGCCTTCGTGCGTGCTGTTCGTGGGCATCAACGGCGCCGGCAAGACGACGACCGTGGGCAAGATCGCGAGCGCCGCACACGAGGCGGGCAAGCGCGTGGTGATCGGTTCGGCGGACACGTTCCGCGCCGCCGCCATCGAGCAACTCGATGTGTGGGGTCAGCGCGCCGGCGTGCCCGTGGTGAAGCGCGACCGCGGTTCCGACCCGGCGAGCGTGTGCTACGACGTGCTCGACGAGGCCGATAAGCGGGATGCGAACCTCGTGCTCATCGATACCGCGGGGCGCCTGCATACCTCGAGCGACCTCATGCGCGAGCTCGCGAAGGTCGTGAATGTCACGCGCAAGCGCGCGGAGAAGTGCGCTGCCGGCCCCATGCCCGTGCACGTGGTGCTCGTGATCGATGCCGGTACCGGCCAGAACGGCCTCAACCAAGCGGTTGAGTTCAACGAGGCGCTCGGCTTAGACGGCATCATCTTGACGAAGCTCGACGGCACCGCCAAGGGCGGCATCGCGCTCGCGGTGTCCTCCAAACTGGGGCTGCCCATCTACCGCGTGGGCGTGGGGGAGCGCATCGAGGACCTGCAGGAGTTCAACGCTCACGACTTCTGCCGTGCGCTGGTAGGAGCATAAGGGCCGCCCCTTTGGGACGCTCGTTGCCCCTCTGTTCGATTCGATATCATGAGCGCTGGGTGCGCATTTGTTGTGCGCACCCAGCGCTATATCTCGTCCGATGGCTTACATGCTCTTACTTGGCAGTGCTAGCGAGCCAGTCCCACATGTCGAGGCCGTCTTCATCAGTGCATTGACCGTTGAAGAAGTAGATCCATGCCTCGTGACCTTGTTCAAAAGTATAACCTGCGAATTCTCCATCCAGAATCGTTGCATCGTCGTAAACAGAGATGTGCAGGTCTGTTGCTCCAGCTGCCTTAAGCCTCTCGATCGTCGGGTCCTCGTAGACGGTTGGATCGACCACGATGTCCGCGTGCGTGTAGACGAACCACATCGGGAGATCCTTGATCGATTCGATCATTTCGTCAGAGATTCCAGAATCCCTGTATGCCTCACTGATGGGGAAGGCGGCAGCGAAATAGTCCGGGCGCTCGAAAACGAGGTCGAGCGTGAGGTAGCCACCGTTCGAGCAACCGCCTACCAGGATGCGGCCGGGGTCGATATCGGGATGCTCCTCGACGTAGGAGTCGATGAGCTCCAGGACCGCAGGCTTCCAGATCGAGTCGGTGCCGGGATTATCGAGCACGTCAGCGTCGCCCATGCCTTCATATTGGAGCCAGAAGCCATTGCACTGTGGAATGAGGATGTATGCGCCGCCCATGCTTTCCTGGAAGTCATTTTGAACGAGCGATGTGCACTTGGTGTCATAGACCGCCATCCTCACATCAGTGCCACCGCCGCCTGCACCGTGGAGCCAGATGACGAGCGGGTGCTTCTGATCATCCGCTTCGGGTTCGAAGGAAGCGTAGGTGAGTGCCGTTCCGTCGCTTGCTTCGAAGGACTCAGACGTGAAAAGATCCATGACCGGGCAATACATTGAATCGATGAGCCCCTCGGTCGAGACTTCAAGCGTCTCTACCGGTGTGCCATCAGCAAACGCGAGGGCGGCGTCATCGCTGAGATCAATGTTAAGCTCATAGGGATCGCTCCAGAAATTCATGCTTTTCGAGTCGAGCCAAATCTGACAGTTGCCATCCGAAGGTCCGACTGCCATTTCCAGAGTGACATAGCGGGAACCCTCATCGACCTTATTGCCCTTTTCGTCGCTGGGGTAGGCATCGGAAACCGTTCGATCGTGCTCCACGATGCCGACGCCATCTGCAGCATCGGGATCGTCGACATAATCCTGTCGACGGTCAGAGACGGTAAATGCAGCAGCGCTTATCGTCTCAGGGTCGATTTCGTTACCAAAATCGATCACGGTTTTCGTGACGTTCGGACCCCAATCAAAACCTTCGACAACGATCGTTTGGGTTGCGGCCAAGTTTCTCGAGGGAGTCTCCTGCGAACCTGTCGCGGCACCAGACGAACAACCGGCGAACGCCAAGGTCAATCCAGCCGTTCCTGTTGCGATAAACGACCTGCGTGAGATTGAGGGCATATGTGCCTCCTTGAGTCTGAAGACCTCCTTGGTTGTTAATCGTATGCATACGTTGTCTTGAATCTTAATACCAGTCTCATCTATATGTCTTGCCCTGTTTTTAATACCGGTGAATGGATGATTAAACGTGGCAAGCGGTAAAGCTGGCATGAGATATAACGAAATGTGTGTTCCGAGAGATTGTGAGGGCTTGCCCGCCCCACCAAAATATGGATCAGGAACGATTCCATCGTCACCCCCTGCGGTACAATTAAGCCGATTGAGTACCCGCCATGAGTGCGGATTTCCGCACGGGGTCGGCGGCCTGCATGGCTCATCGTGAGTTCCGCAGCCGCGAAGCGGCGAGGACTGCCTGAGCAGTGAGCCATGCAGGCCGCCGACCCCCTAGGAGCGGTAAGCCGATAGGAGTTCCCATGTTCAACAACCTCTCCGACCGTCTGAACGACACCTTTGACCGCCTGCGCGGCAAAGGTAAGCTCACCGAGGCCGATATCACGAGCGCGATGCGCGACATCCGCATGGCGCTGCTCGAGGCGGACGTGAACTTCAAGGTCGTGAAGGATTTCGTCGCCGCCACGAAGGAGCGCTGCCTCACCGCTGAGGTGCTCGAGTCGCTCACACCGGCGCAAAACGTTGTGCGCATCGTGCTCGACCAGCTCATCGAGCTTCTCGGCTCCACGGAGAGCAAGCTCGTGCTCTCGAGCCGAATCCCCAACGTCATCATGCTCGTGGGTCTGCAGGGCTCTGGTAAGACCACTGCGGCGGTGAAGCTTGCCTACCTCTTGAAGAAGCAGGGCAAGAGTCCGCTGCTCGCGGCGTGCGACGTCTACCGTCCCGCCGCAGCCGATCAGCTCGCCACGCTCGGTGGCGAGATCGGCGTTCCCGTCTTCCGCGGCGACGGTCAGCATCCTGTCGAGATCGCTCAGGGAGCTATCCGCGAGGCGGTCGACCATATGCGCGACGTGGTGATCGTCGACACCGCCGGTCGTCTGCAGATCGACGAGCAGATGATGCAGGAGGCCGTCGACATCAAGCGCGCGGTGAAGCCCGATCAGGTGCTCATGGTCGTCGATGCCATGACCGGCCAGGATATCGTGAACGTCGTCTCGACGTTTGCCGAGCGCACGGACTTCGATGGCGTCATCATCTCGAAGCTCGACGGCGATGCCCGCGGCGGCGGCGCGCTTTCCGTCCGTGCTGTGACGGGCAAGCCCATCAAGTTCGTCTCCATGGGCGAGAAGCCTGATTCGCTCGAGGTGTTCAGTCCCGACCGCATGGCCAAGCGCATCCTCGGCATGGGCGATGTCGTGGGCATCATCGAGAAGGCGCAGGAGGTGGCCGACGCGCAGAAGCTCGAAGATGCTGAGCGCATGCTTCGCGACGGTCTTACCATGAACGACCTGCTCGACCAGATGCGCATGCTCAAGAAGATGGGCGGCATGAAGTCGCTCATCGGCATGTTGCCTGGCGGCCAGCGCATGCTCAATCAGATGGGTGGGAACATGGACGAGTCCATGCTCGATAAGATCGAGGCCATAATCCAATCCATGACCGCCAAGGAGCGCTTGAAGCCCTCGATCATCAACGGCCAACGCCGCGCCCGCATCGCGCGTGGTTCCGGCACCACACCCACCGATGTGAACAACCTCATGAAGCAGTGGGGCGAGATGAACAAGATGATGGGC
>UPXY01000020.1 GCA_900538305.1 uncultured Collinsella sp. | reverse complement strand
CCGCGATAGAAGCGTTCGAAAATGTGCGGAAGGTCTTCTTCCGCGATGCCAGGACCGGTGTCTGTCACACGGATGCGGCACGCGAGCGCGTCTTCCCAAGCTTGGATGTGTACGGCGCCGCCCGCTGGTGTATGCTCCATGCAGTTCTTCACGATATTCCCCAGTGCCTCGGCGGTCCATGCGAGGTCACCGGTAAACGTGCATCCCGGGTCGACATCCACCAAAAGCTCGACGTCGGCGATGTCGAGCGCGACCGAGAGCGGTTGCGTGGCGCTGCGAACGGCGTCTTCCACCTCAACCTGCTCGCGGGCAAGGTGAATCACGCCTGCGTCGAGTCGTGCAAGCTTCAGAAGCGCGGCAACGAGGTTTTCGATGCGCAATTCGAGTTGCTCTATGCGACGCAAGCGTTCAACGTCCTCGGCGCAATCCGGCAGTGCAACCAGATGCTTCCTCACAAGTTCGGTGGAAATGGAAAGCGAGGTCAAGGGTGTTTTGATCTGGTGCGAGATGTCGGCGAGGGCATCGGAGAGCGCCTGCTTCTCGCGGGCGAGCTCGTCGACGGTTAGGTTGAGCCGCGTGACCAGCTTCTCGAGCTCATTGCCCAGAATCGCGAGTTCGCCTTCGGCCATGGCATCGAGGTCGAGCTCCCGTTCGCCGTGGAGCATGGCGTCGATGCTCGCGCTTAGCTCCGAAAGCTTGCGGTAGCGAATATGCGTGAGGATGAGGAAGGGAAGGGCGGTGAGGAGGCTTGCCGCGCATGCGACGAGCGCGCCCAACTCGCCCAGGATGGCGAATCCTCCGGCCATCGCCGCTATAGAGAGCAGCACCCATGCGCCTATCGCTCGCGCGACCTCGTGGTTCCTCAGCATGATACGCCTACCCGAGCGCCTTGTACCCAAGTCCGCGGACGGTCTCGATGAGCTTGGGATGTTGGGGATCGTCTTCGATCTTGTTGCGCAGGCGCTTGATGTAGACCGAGAGCGTGTTCTCCTCGATGTACGTTCCTGCGTCGTCCCAGAGGGCGTCGCGGATCTGCTCGCGCGTGACGAGCTTGCCCGCGTTCAGCGCGAAGAGAAGGAGCAGGCGATACTCGAGGGCAGATAGCACGATTTCGACGCCGTCTCGTTCCACATGGGCGCGATCGGTGTCGATAGTGAGCGCGCCAAGGCGGAGCGTGCGGTTTTCTGCCGGCTTCGAGCGCCGGATCGTCGAAGCGATGCGGGCGAGCAGCTCGCGCGGGCGGAACGGTTTGGCAATGTAGTCGTCGGCGCCCATCTGGATGCCGGCAACGGTGGTGAACTCGTCGTCCGACGCGGTGAGGAAGATGACCGGGAGGTTCGGCGTCGCCTGCTTGAGCGCTGCGCACACCGCGAAGCCGTTGCCCTGCGCGAGCGTCACGTCGAGGAGTGCGAGCGCATAGGGAGTGCTCGTTTCCAGGGTGATGGCGCCAGGGCTTGCGGCTGCGTGCGCACCGAACGCGAGCGCGAGGGCATCGTCTTGCGTCGAGGCGTGGTCGACGGCGTACCCCTCTCCCCGCAAGAGTTCCGTGAGCGATTCTATGATGGAGGGGTCGTCTTCCACCAGCAAGATGCGCGTCGCCACGTCGCCTCCTTCCAAGACGTTTCCACAGCCGGGTTACTGGTGCGTGATGACGCACGTGCCGACCTCGAGCATGCCGAACAGCTCCTCGGCCTTGTTGTAGGGCAGGTTCACGCAGCCATGGCTTCCGCAATAATAATACGCGTTCGGGTCGCCGAAGGAGCTGGACGCCTGCCAGGTCGCGTCGTGCAGGCCGACGGCGCTTCCCACGAACGCCATCCAGAAGCTCACCGGGGTCTCGTATTCCGGCTCGCCGGTCTCGGGGTCTGTTCTGCCTACGAGTGTGATGTTGCGCAGCGAGTTGTTGAGGTAGTACACGCCGGTCGGCGTATCCTGGCCGAGGTTGGGGTTGCCGGTGATGACGCCCGACTCCCAGAGGATGTTGCCGTCGGCGTCGTAGTAGCGCGCGTACTGCTCCGAGATGTCGATGTCCACATAGGCGCCCCAGTCGCGTTCGCCTGGCGCCGTGAACACGTCGCCGGTCTGGCTGCAGGGGACGTCCGCCTCGCCGGTCTGCTTATCCGCGAGGGCGCTCGAAACCAGCTCGGCAAGCGCTTCGCGATCGACCTTCCAGCCGAACGTACCGCCTGAGACCGTAATCTCCTTACCATCCGGCCGCGTATAGGTGCGTTCCGTCCCTACGGTGTCGAGCGAGTCTGCGAGTTTCTCGACCCACGCGGCGACAGCTTCCTCGTCGATGGAGGGCGCGTAGTTCTCGTCGAGCACGATCCACTGGGCGATCAACGCGCCGTCCACGCGCGCGACCTCGGCACCGCCCATCTTGAGCGAAAGATCTGCCCCCGCAAGCTCGTTCATGGCATCGCAGGCCGATTCGATTTGCTCGTCGGACACGTCGCCTTCGAGCGGCAGATAGGCTTCTTCTCCGAGCTCATCGAGGGACGCGGTGGGTGAAAGCGCTGCGAGGTGAGCCTTCGCGAAGGCGATTACCTCGTCGCGGTCGAATTTCTTGCAGGCGCGCGCATGCTCGGGCGTGAAGGCACCGGCCTCCGGGTCGTAGGCTCCCGTGGGCGTGAACGTGCCGGAACGATCCTCGTTGTGCGCGTCGACGGCAGCGCCGAGCTCCTCTTCGAACGCGGCTTCGTCGAAGCTGCTCGAGAAACGGCTGAAGTCCGGCGCCGTGGCGGTATCGATGGCGTCTTGCTCGGATTCCGGGGAAAGAAGGGCCGTGATGAGGCGTGCCGGCCAGATGAAGACCTCGTTTTTGGCGAGCTCGCCCTGGGTGACCGCTTCGACGTCGATGAGGTCGTCGATCGTCTCGGGGGCATAGCTCCAGGCGAAATCCTCGCCCGTGAGCTCAAACGAGTAGGCGGGCGAAGCCGCGCGCAGGCGTTCCGCAGCGCCGCTCGCGGTGCAGAGCGAGACGTCGGTTCCGGCAATCACCGTTCCAGGGTAGTAGATGTTCGAGAAGACGATGGCGCCGGCCGCATAGGCGACGGCGGCGAGCGCGACGATGACGATGGCGATGATGAGAGGAACGTTGTGTTTGCGTCGAGGCTTGGGGGTGTCGTTGCCCGGCGCGAAATGGGCGGGCTTAAAGTCGGTCGGTTCGCTCTTGAAGGGCATCGTCGATGGCTTTCTCGATGGTGGTTTCACTGCACTGGGCATTATAGTCCCTTTATCGGACAAGTGACGCCCGAAGCGCCTTGCCCTAGGAGCATTGGTTACCGGGATGTGCAGGCTGCGCAGGCGCTGCAGGCGCTCGGCGCCTTCGCGATGCCGCCCTTGGCCGTCTCGCGCAGCGTCGCGGGAAGGGCACTACCCACTTCGCGCATGACCGTGGCCATCTCGTCGAACGGCACGAGCGGGCAGACGCCGGAAAGTGCGAGCTGAGCAGCGGAGAAGGCATCCGCCACGCCGATGGCGTTGCGCACCTGGCAAGGTACTTCGACAAGTCCGCCCACCGGGTCGCATACGAGCCCGAGCAGGTTCGCGAGGGCAAGAGACGCCGCATCGAGCGCTTGCCGTGGCGTGCCGCCGAAGAGCTGGACAAGCGCTGCCGCGGCCATGGCCGAAGCGCTTCCGACCTCCGCTTGGCAGCCGCCCTCGGCGCCCGAGACGCTTGCATTCAACGTAAGGATGAGGCCGACTGCCGCGGCGCAATACAGAGCGTCGGCGATAGCGCCGTCATCCGCCCCGAGATGCTCGCCGGCTGCAAGCACGCTGCCCGGCACGATGCCGGCGGATCCCGCTGTAGGCGCGGCGACGATGACGCCCATGGATGCGCTGCGCTCGAGCACCGCCATGGCGCGCGCCACGGCATCTGTCTGCACTGCGCCCATGAGGCCCTCAGCAAGGCGGGACGCGCTCTGGTGGACGCGTGCCGCCTCGCCGCCGATAAGCCCGCCGAGCGAGCGCGTCGGGTGCTCGAGCGGCTCGGTGGTCTCGGCACGCATGGCGGCGATGACGCGTTCCATCGTCTCCTTTGCGGCCTCGGCGCCGGAGAGCTCCTCCTCGCGGGCGCGCGCGATAGCGCCAATGCTGGTAGCTGCCTGCTCGCACAGGGCGAGAAGCTCCCGGGCATCGGAGAAGCCGTATGCGAGCTTGCTTCCATCGGGGGTGCGCGTGGTGCCCGGCATGCGGATGAGCGTCGCAACCTCAACGTGCTCGTGTCCGTGCAGCGCCTGGAGGAGCGCCTCGAGCTGGCTTCCGCGCGGCAGGTCGTCGAGCTCGAACACGGTGTAGGCAGCGCCCCCGCGCTCCGTGCGGTAGGTGCGCATGAACGCGATGTTGAGGCCATAGGTCGAGAGCAGCACGGTCAAGGCGGCGAGCACGCCGCGGGCGTCGCGGTGCGCCACGAACACTGTGTCGTATTCGCCGGTGATCTTCACGCTCACGCCGTTGATACGCGAAAGGCGGATGCGCCCGCCTCCCAGGCTCTCGCCGCGCACGGAGCAGGATGCTCCCGCGTCGTCGGTCATCTCGATGTCGACGGTATTGGGGTGCAGGTGGGAGTCGTCCGCACCTTGTACGAACTCGAAGGAAAGCCCACGCGCGGCAGCGAGGTCGAAGGCGTCTCGGATGCGCTCGTCGTCGGTGGCGAGTCCGAGGATGCCCGCGACGAGCGCGCGGTCGGTGCCGTGTCCGCGATAGGTGTGGGCGAAGCTGTTATGCAGCACGAAGCGCACGCGCGCGACAGGTGCTTCCATGAGCGAGGCCGCTACCTGCGCGATCCTCAGAGCGCCGGCTGTATGCGAGGACGAGGGGCCGACCATGATAGGACCCAGGATCTCGAACGCCGAGGTCGCAGCCGGGGTATTCGACATGTGCATTCCTTTCAAAATGAAAAAACCAGCCTGCCTGGATTCTATCAAAATGGTTCGTCAGCCGAGGAAGGGAAGGACGCTGGTGGTCATCCAGTCCCAGACGGCAGACTGCCATGGCTGCATGTCGAGCTCGTCGTCGGTCACGGCGCGGATGGTCTTGCCGTCGACGAGGAGCATGCTGCCGTCGCCGATGGGGGAGAGGTCGCCCCGCAGGCTCATCGTGTCGCAGAAGATGAGGCGCGCTGTCGTGTGCACGCCGTCGTCGGCGGGGATGTTCCACAGGTCGACGGATTCGACCGGCGTGTGCCCCACGATCTGATCGAGCCCGGGCAGCGGATCTTGGGAAAGCTCGGACTGGTCTGCCCACAAAGGCCCGGGCAGCTCCCAGCCTCCGCGGCCTTCGCCTGCCATGGCAAGCATGCGCAGGGAAACCTTCTGGCCATGGTCGAGAAGGGCGTTCAGCTGCCGAGCGATCGTTGCGGCATCGGTGCCCTCCGTGAGGTCGAGGCAGTCGTTTGCCCAGGCGCGCGTCACGCCGGCGTGTGTCACGAGTGAGCTTCCTACCGTCACGGCCGCGCGAACGCCGAGCTCGTCGAGCAGGTGCGCGACCTCGCTGAAAAGCGCGGTGTGCGTGCCCGGCCCCGCCTCGTGCAGGCGGTATTGCATATCGTGGTTGCCCATGACGAGGTCGACCATGAGGCCGTCTGCACGGCGCGCGAGCACCCATGAACGCAGGGCATCCGTCGCGTCGCGCATGGTTAGGATGCTCGAATGCCACTCGTCCACATAGTCGCCGCAGAAGACGACGCGTTCGCAACCGAGCCGCTCGACCGCCGCGTCCACGCGGGTGAGGATGAACTCCTCCTTGCAGTGCATGTCGCCGACGACGAGCGTCTTCATCTCACGCCCCATGGGAAGCCTCCAACCGGCAGATGCGTTCCTCGAAACCACCAACAGGTCTATAGATATCATATCGTCCGGACAAAAAATGCACCCGGCACAGACGTGACGGGTGCATGTTAAAAACCCCTGGGGTAAGTTTACAGCGCGAGGTCGCGGGCGCGGGCGATGCGAGCCATGCAGTCGTCGCGGCCTATGAGCTCCATGGTTTCGCCGAGCGGCGGGCTCACCATGGTGCCGCACACGGCAATGCGAACCGCTTGGAACACGACGCGCTTCTTCAAATCGAGCGTATCGGGCAGCGGCTCGAGCGCGGCGTCGATCTCGGCCGCGTGCCAATCGTCGGCCGAGACCGTGCCCAGCGCCACGCGCGCGGCGTCGAGCACTGTGCCCATGCCCTCTTTGGCGAGACCCTTTGCCACAGATTTCTCATCGTAGGCAAGCGTGGCGGCGGTGGCGAAGATGGGCGCGGCGACCTGCGCGGCGTCTGGCGCCATCTTCGTGCGCGGCCGTACGATCGAAGCGAGGAGCGCCCACCAGCTCGCGGGATGTGCCTCGCGCACCACGGGCGAACCGGCAGCCTCGAGCGCGGGCAGCATGATCTTCTCGGTGAACTCATCGTCGCCCATGGCGTTGATGTACTCGGCGTTCATCCAGTCGAGCTTCTTGGGGTCGAAGGTCGCCGGGTTCTTGGATATGCGCTCGAGGCTGAAGCGGCTCGCGAGCACGTCGCGCGGGATGATCGTGGTCTCGCCGTCGAGCGACCAGCCGAGCAGTGCCAGGTAGTTCACGAAGGCATCCGAGAGGTAGCCGGCATCGCGGTACTCCTCGACGCTTGTCGCGCCGTGGCGCTTGGAGAGCTTCTTGCCGTCGGCGCCTAAGATCATCGAGATGTGCGCGAACACCGGTACCGGTGCCCCCAGCGCCTCGTAGACCATGACCTGGCGCGGTGTGTTCGAGAGGTGGTCGTCGCCGCGGATCACGTGCGTGATGCCCATGGCGGCGTCGTCTACGACGGTCGTGAAGTTGTAGGTGGGCGTGCCGTCGGAGCGGAAGATCACGAAGTCGTCGAGTTCCTTGGCGTCGAAGACCACGCGCCCGTGCACGGCGTCGTCGATTACCACATCGCCGCGGTCCTCGGGCACCTTGATGCGGATCGTGTAGGGCTCGCCGGCCTCCATGCGGGAGCGCGCCTCATCCGCCGGGATGTTCCGGCAGCGGCGCTGGTAGCCCTGGAAGGGGTCCTTGCGGGCGCGTGCTGCCTCGCGATCGGCCTCGAGCTCTTCGGGCGTGCAGAAGCAGGGGTACGCCTTGCCCTCGGCGAGTAGGCGCTCGGCCGCCTCGCGGTACAGATCCAGGCGCTCGGTCTGCGCGTAGGGCGCATACGGGCCTCCCACATCGGGTCCCTCGTCCCAGTCGAGCCCGAGCCAGCGCATGGCGCGCAGGATGATCTGCGTGTTCTCGTCGGTCGAACGGGTGGGGTCCGTGTCGTCGATGCGCAGGATGAATGTGCCGTGGTTGGCGCGGGCGAACGCCCAGTTATAGATTGCGGTGCGCGCGCCCCCGATGTGAAGCTTGCCCGTGGGTGAGGGGGCGAAGCGGACGCGGACGGGTGAGGTCATGGCTGCTCCTTATCGTTTGCGAACCGGCTGGCTCCTCGTTTGCCAGCTGGCGTAAGCATTATACGGCATAGCTATAGGCGAAGTGTGCGGCCATTTCATTGCAAAATGGGGTACTAATGTAGAAACGTTTCGCTTCTCGCGGCGCGCCGACAGCACGCGCGCCGCGAACGTATGTGGAGGCTCCGTGGCTCAAAACGAACAGCCTGTCGTGTGCGCGCACGACATCTCATATTCCAAGCGCTCATACCGCTCGTTCGAGTTCGCATCGTTTTCGGTCGGCTCGGGCGAGGTGCTCGCGGTGCTCTCGTCCTCGCATGCGGCTGCGCGCGACCTTCTGCTCGCGATCGCGGGGCTCGTGCGACCGACCTCGGGCTCGCTTGTCGTCGCGGGTTCCGATCTCACCGCGGCGCGCACCCTGCCGTTCGGGGCTGGTGCCCGGTTTCCGCGCGTTGCGGCGGGGCTCGGCGTGTTCGAGCGCATCGCCCCTGTTCAAAGCGTATGCACCGTCGAGGAGGTCGTTGCGCGCGAGATGCGCCTTCGCAGCTCTCGGAGAAGTGCGCCCGATGCCCTGCCGCTGCTCGCTCAGACAGGCGTCGCCACACGCGCGGGCGAGCAGGTGTCTCGGCTCGATCCCGCGTCGCGCGCCCGCCTTTCCGCAGCGCTCGCACTCGCCGGTGAGCCACGCGTCGCGCTCATCGACCTCACGGATCCCTTCGTGAGCGGACTTTCGGCAAACGACGCGTGCGAGCTCATGGCCTCCCTTCGCTCATTCGCTTCCGAGCATGCGCTTGCCGTGGTCGTCGCGACTGGTGAGGAGCGCGCGGCGCAAGCGGCGACGGGCGTCCTTTCGCTCGATGAGCCCGCGCCCCTGGAAATGGATTCTTCGGCAGATGAGGTGATGGCATGATTCGCCTGCTCGTAGATGCCGTACGCGATGTGAGCGCGCGCCTTGCGTCGCGTCGCTTCGCGCTCGTGCTCGTCCTTGTGCTCGCGCTGCCAGCCGTCTTCGCCCTCGTGTTCACGGCGGCGACGGCGCCTGCGCTCGACGGCCAGGCGCGCATCCCCGTCGCGGTCGTGAACCTCGACGAGGGCATCGACGGCGCGCGCGGCTCGACGGTGAACTCCGGTGCGGAGCTCGTCGATGACCTTATGGATTCCTCTGAACTCGCATGGGATGCCGTGGACGAAGACACGGCGCTCGCCGGCCTTACCGACGGCACATATGCTCTCGTACTCGAGATTCCGGCGGATTATTCCGAAAAGGTCGCGAGCGTGGATGGCTCCGATCCCGCGCGCGCCCAGATCCAGATCATCTCGTCCGGTTCGGAGAACGTGCTTGCCACGCGCGCTGGTTCCGCTGCGCTCAAGCAGGTGCAGTCGCGCTTGCGCGCCGATCTGGGAGAGCAGTACATGCTGCGGGTCTTGAACAGCGTGAACGGCCAGGCTTCCACGCTGTCGCTCACCGCAGACGGTGCCGTGATGCTCGATAGCGCCTACGATGCCCTCGAGCAGGGGACGGTTGCGATCGCCGAAGGGCTCGAGCAGACAGCCTCCGGTACCGCCGCGCTCTCCGAGGGCGTGGACGCCATCGCGAGCGGCGTGACCGCGGCTGGTACGGGGGCTGGCGCGATCGCAGACGCCATGACCCAAACTGCGGACGGCTACGAGCAGCTCGCGGGTGCGGCTGAAACGCTGCCCACGGGACTCGAGATGATTTCCGAGCAACTGGTGGGTGCCGGCGAGGAGCTGTCGGAATACAGTGGTGGGTTCTCGAGCCTCGCGAACAGGCTTGGGGTCGCGGCTGATGGTCTTTCCATGACGCCCGATCTGGCGGCGCAGGTTGAGGGGCATTCCGATGCGCTTGCGAGTGCGGCTTCAACGATGGGGACAACGAGCGACGAGGCGCTTCGAGCTGGAGGCGCTCTTGTCGCTGCCGTCGATGATGGAGAGGCATGTTATTCGGATACGAAAGATGCTGCTGCAGCGCTTGCCCAGGAGCTATCGTCCGATGCTCCCGATAGCATCGGCATCCTGCAGGAGCTGAATGACCTTGATGAGCGCTATGACGAGCTTACCGAAGAACTTCGAGCGTTGGCAGCTCAAGCAGACATGGTGCCTGCATCGGAGCTTTCTGCCATCGTCGATGAACTCGATGCGCTCGATACCAGGCGTGCGGCGCTGAGTGATCGTGTCGAAGCTGCCGCTCAACAGAGCGACGAGCTTTCCGATAACGCATCGGCTTCAGCTGAAGCGCTTGCTGGAGTCGGTACGCAGCGCGATCGTTTCGCCGATGCGGTCGCATCGTATACAACCTCTACAGCCAGCGCGAACGATGCGGCCGGAAAGCTTGCTGAGCTTATTCCCCAGGTTGTCGAACCGACAGAGCAGTCGGTGCAAGTTATGCGCATGTCGCAGGGCGTGCTTGAAGAGGCCGGACCGGGGCTGGCGGAAGCGGGCAGGGGTTTTGCTTCCATGGGCTTCATGCTTTCGTCCGATGGGCTCATCGGCCAAGGCGTTTCCGCGCTCGCGACGGGTGTCGCTGCGACCCCGCAGGCGCTTACGGGCTTCTCGAATGCCGTTGACCAGCTTGGCCAGGGAAACCTCGCCCTCGGTAGCGCGCTCGGCCAGGTGGGTACGGGCATCTCCGGCTTGGGCGAGGGGCTCTCCGCGCTCGCGGGCGTGCAGGGGCAGCTTGCGAGCGGCGTGGGGCAGTTGCGCGAAGGTCAGCAGACCATCAACGAGACGCTTTCCGTGGCCGGAGACGAGCTTGGTGAGCTTGCGAGCTCCCGCGATGAGCGTGCTGAGGTCGCCGCGTCACCCGTCACGCTCACCACGACGACGCTCGATCGCACGGAGGGGTCTGCGGCAAGCGTCGCTCCCATCGCTTTTGGTATCGTGCTGTGGGCAGGCGCGCTCGCGGCCTCATATGTGCTTCCCCTGGCCGATCGCCGTGCGGTGCTTGCGGGTCGCACCATCCCGAGCGTCCTTGCTGGCTTCGTGCTCACGACGGCATGCTGCCTTGCGCAGGCAGCGGTTGCCGGGGTGCTGCTTACGGTGTTCGGCGGCGCCTCGCCTGTGCATGCGGCCGGTTTCGCCGCGCTTCTAGCGTTCGCGTCGCTCGCGTTTGCCGCGGTCGCGCAGGCGCTGCGCCTCACGTGCGGCCGCCTTGCGGGGGCGGTCTCGCTGTCGCTGCTGTTCGTCCAGCTGCTCTGCGCGGGCGCCATCCTGCCAGTCTTCTTCACGGGCGGCATCTTCTCGGCGCTCGGCCAGGTACTGCCGGTGCCCGCGCTCATAGGGGGGTTGCGTGGCGCGATGGCGGGCTCGCTTGCGAACTTCGGCGGGGCATGCCTCGTGCTCGCCCTGTGGCTCGCCGTAGGCCTCGCGACATCGCTGCTCTGTACGGCGCGCCTGCGCTTTGTGCGGCCCGAGCGCGCCTTCGCCTAAGGGTTGGTTTGGTGCTGGTTAGGGACATTGCGCGCACCTGTGCTTTTCGCTTGTCGGCGCGATTCGCGGCCGGCCTGCGCGGTACAATCTCTTCGCTACGATCACCGGGTGCATCGCGCCCAGAGAGCTTGGCGGAATGGTAACGGCCGCCAAGTCTGCTATGAAAGGGGCATCCATGCCGAACGACGCTCGTTCCATCAATCAAACCCGCAGCTACCTTTTCACCTCGGAGTCGGTGACGGAGGGTCACCCCGATAAGATCGCGGACCAGATCTCGGACGCCGTGCTCGACGCGATCCTTGCCAAGGAGGCTCGCCTCGAGGAAGAGGGCTATGTCGATACCGATGGCGTCCCTGCGAAGCTCGAGAACGTGCGCTGCGCTGTCGAGACCATGCTCACCACGGGCATGGTGGTCATCTCGGGAGAGATTCGCACTCAAGCATACGTCGACATCCAGGAAATCGCGCGCGGCGTGATCACGCGCATCGGCTACGATCGCGCGAAGTACGGTTTCGACGGCACCACGTGCGGCGTCATCAACATGATCCACGGGCAAAGCCCCGATATCGCGCAGGGCGTGGACGAGAGCTTCGACGTGCAGGCGGGCACCACGAGCGACCCGCTCGACCTCATCGGCGCGGGCGACCAGGGCATGATGTTCGGTTACGCCACGGACGAGACGGATGCCTACATGCCCATGCCACACTACCTCGCGAGCCGCTTGGCAGAGCGCCTGGCAGAGGTGCGCCACGACGGTACCGTCGCGTACCTGCGCCCGGATGGCAAGACGCAGGTCACGGTGCGCTATGAGGGGGATCGCCCCGTTGCGGTCGAGACTATCGTCATCTCCACGCAGCACGCGCCCGAGGTCGAGGATATGGCCGTCATCAAAGCCGACATGCTCGAGCATGTTATAGCGCCCGTTATGAAGCGTGCGGGCATCCCGTGGGAGGGCGCGCACGTCTATGTGAACCCCACCGGCCGCTTCGTGGTGGGCGGCCCCATGGGCGATACCGGTCTCACCGGTCGCAAGATCATCGTCGACACCTACGGTGGTTCCGGTCGGCACGGTGGCGGTGCGTTCAGCGGTAAGGACTGCACGAAGGTCGACCGTTCCGCCGCCTATGCTGCGCGCTGGGTCGCGAAGAACGTGGTCGCTGCTGGGCTTGCGAGGCGCTGTGAGGTGCAGCTCGCCTATGCCATCGGCGTGGCGCACCCGCTTTCCATCATGGTGGAGACGTTCGGTACCGAGCAGGTTCACGCCGAGTCCATCGAGCGTGCGGTGGGCGAGGTCTTCGACCTACGGCCCGGTGCGATCATCCGTGACCTCGATCTGCGCCGTCCCATCTACGAGAAGACGGCCGCCTATGGTCACTTCGGTCGCGACGACGCCGATTTCACCTGGGAGCGGACCGACCGCGTCGAAGCGCTCCGCGCGGCGTGCGGGCTATAGGGAGACGACATCGTTCTAGGTGAAGAGCATCGCGTGCCTAGATATTTCTTTATCTTCGCGCACGATGCTCTCTGTGCGCATCTGCATGGCTCCGATGCCATTCGCGCCTCGGAGGCCAATAGGGATGCCTTTCTCCCCGATGGTGCTCATCTGGTTGCGCGGTGCGGTATCGTTCATTGTTGCTGTGACTACGAGGCACTGCGATAGATGATCCACACCTCATGCTCATGCGGCGGATGCCGCTCGATATGTTTCGTGCGCCAACCGGGTGCTTACCGTTTTGTCCAGACGTCGCGGTATGATTACTCCACCTAGTAATCGCATGCATACGGAGGGAGGGGAGCAGTGAGGCAGGCGAGTTTGTTCGACATAGGGATAGACGGTCGCTTGGAGCCAAGCGTGCTTCTTACTGCAGAGACCGCTCCTTCGGCGTTCGCTTCGGTGCTCGTCGATATCCCCACGCGCTCCCTTTCGGAACCTTTTGCCTATGCCGTGCCCGCGGTGCTGTCTGAACGTGCGCAGGTCGGATGCGCGGTGCTCGTGCGCTTCGGGAACCGGCCTGCGCTCGGCTATGTGATCGCCCGTGCCGATTCCCTCGCCGATCTTCCCGGCGCGGATGGCCTTGACCCTGCGAAGGTGAAGCCCATCCGCGATGTCCTCACCGAACCGCTGTTCAGTTCGGTATCTGCAGAGCTCGCCCTTTGGATGGCGCGCGAGTACGTTGCGTCTCCAGCGGAGTGCCTGCGTCTTTTTCTGCCTCCGGGGAAAAGCCCGCGTCTCAAGCGTCGCGAGGATGGTTCCTACGAGCTTGAACGGACTGCCGTGCACGAGGCGAGCGCGCGGTGGGTGTCGCTCACCGAGGCGGGCCGTGCCTACGAGGTGCCTGCTCGCGCGTCGCGTCAGCGCCAACTCATCCAAGCACTCGCGGCGGGGCCTGTGACCACGCACGAGCTCAACGCCCTCTGCACCGACATGTCGGCGGCGATTCGCGCGCTCGAGAAGAAGGGCGTCGTGAAGGTTGAGGAGCGACGCGCGTGGCGCGGCGTCGCAGAAGGGGAGAGCAGGCTTTCCTCGGCGCATGCCGAGGTGCCGGAACGGCTTACCGCAGGCCAGCGATCCGCCCTCGAGGCTATCGATCGAGCACGTGCGGCACATACGGGCGACGTCGTCCTCATCGACGGCGTGACCGGCTCCGGCAAGACGGAGGTCTACCTTTCTGCTATCGAGCGCGTGCTCGCCTGCGGCCGATCTGCCTGCGTTCTCGTGCCCGAGATCTCGCTCACGGCGCAGACGGTCGGGCGCTTCCGTTCGCGCTTCGGCGATGCCGTGGCGGTGTTTCATTCGCGCCTTTCGGCAGGTGAGCGCCTCGACCAGTGGGACATGGTGCGCGCAGATGCGGCGCGCGTGGTGGTGGGTGCGCGCTCTGCGCTTTTCTGCCCGCATCGCGACCTAGGGCTCATCATCATCGACGAGGAGCACGAGCAGAGCTACAAGCAGGGTTCCGCGCCGCGCTACCATGCGCGCGAAGTCGCCGCGATGATGGCGCGCCGCTACGGCTGCCCGCTTGTGCTGGGTTCCGCCACGCCTTCTGCCGAAGCACTCGCCCGGTGTCGGCGCGGGAGCTTCAATGGCCAGCGTTGGGAGCGTGTCGAGATGCGCGAGCGACCTGGTGGCGCCGTGCTACCGAAGGTCGTTGTCGCGGACCTGCGCTGCGAGTTTGCAGGCGGGAGTCGCTCGATGTTCTCGAAGCCGCTCTACGACGCCCTCATGGGCGTGGTCGAGCGCCGTGAGAAGGCCGTGCTGCTTCATAACCGACGCGGCTTCGCGCCCTTCCTCATGTGCCGAGAATGCGGCTGCGTTCCCACGTGCAAGCACTGTTCCACCGCGCTTACCTACCACGAGCGTACGCATACGCTCGAATGCCACACCTGCGGCTCGGTCTATCATGTGCAGGCATATCCGTCGCCGGCGTCGAAGTGCCCCCAGTGCGGCAGTCCCTACCTGGCGAAGATGGGCGTGGGCACGCAACAAGTCGAGGATGCGCTCTTGCAGATCCTGCCGAAGGACGTCGCCGTCATTCGTATGGATGCAGACTCCACGCGCGGCAAGGACGGTCACGCAAAGCTGCTCGAACAGTTCGATGCCGCGGAGTGCGCCGTGCTCTTGGGCACGCAGATGATCGCGAAGGGGCTCGACTTTCCCGAGGTCACGCTCGTGGGTGTGGTGAACGCCGATTACGCCCTCAAGATGCCGGATTTCCGTGCGAGCGAGCGTGCCTACGACCTGCTCGAGCAGGTAGCCGGTCGTGCCGGCCGCGGCGAGCGCCCGGGAGAGGTCGTCATCCAGACCTACCTGCCGCATGATCCCGTCATCCGCGCGGTCGCGTCGCATGACCGCTCGATCTTCATCGACCACGACCGCCAGATGCGCGCCGAGGCGCTCTATCCGCCCTACGTACGTCTTGTACACATCGTGGTGAGCGGCCGCGACCGTGTGCTCGCCGAGCGGCATGCGCGCTCGCTGGCCACCGCGCTCGTCGGCCTGTTCGATCGCGAGGCTTCGGCCCCTGCTGCCGTGGCTTCGCTCTCCGTGCTCGATGCACCCATCGTGCTCGGTCCCGCGCCGTGCGTCATCGAGCGCGCGAAGGATCGCTTCCGGTTCCATCTGCTTGTGAAATGTCCGGTTGCCTATCCCGTTTCCGAGGCGATCGCTTCGGTGCTCGCCGAGGTGGGGGAGCAGCGGGGCTTGAGCGTTGTTGTGGATATCGACCCCTATGACCTCATGTAGCGTAACCAAGATGCACGGTTCCCAATCGGGTTTCCCCGTGCACGCACGTGTATAGCCTGCCATCGAGCGGATACAATAGGAACGTTCGGCTCTGAGTCCTGCGAAAGGATAGCGATATGGAAATCAACGGCATCGTCATCTCGCCCGATCCGCGCTTGCGCCAGGAATGCGCGCCCATCGAAGAGATTACCCCCGAGGTGTGCGCTTTGGCGGAGCGCATGAAGGAAGAGATGTTCGAAAGCAGCGGTTGCGGACTTGCCGCCCCGCAGGTGGGCGAGCTCATCCAGCTCGTGATCATCGATACCGAATATGACTCCCGCGAGACATACGACCCGATCGTTCTCGTGAATCCGGTAATCGTCGAGCAGTCGGATCGCCTCGTCCCGTCTTCCGAGGGCTGCCTCTCCATCCCCGGCATCAGCTGCGAGATCAAGCGTCCGGACCGCGTGGTGGTGGAAGCGTACGACCTCGATGCGAACCTCATGCGCTATGAAGCCGAGGGCGACCTGTTCTGCGTATGCCTTCAGCACGAGATCGACCATCTGCACGGCATCACGATGTTCGAGCGCTTGGAGCCCATGCAGCGCATGCATGCCATGCGCGACTACCAAGATGCCCGTGCGCGCGGTGCCAAGCCCGGCGAGACGAATTAGGAGGGGTCCATGCGCGTCGTGTTCATGGGGACGCCGAGTTTCGCCGTCCCGTCGCTCAAGGCGCTTGCTGCTGCCTTTGACGTCGCGCTCGTCGTGACGCGCCCCGACGCCGTGCGCTCGCGCGGGAAGAAGCTCGAGCCCTCGCCGGTGAAGATGGCCGCACTCGAGCTGGGGCTTCCCGTGCTCGAGACCTCGCGCATGACGCCGGAGGTGCAAGACGAGCTTCGCGCGCAGCAGGCCGACGTGTTCTGCGTCGCTGCCTTCGGCTGCATCCTTCCTACGGAAGTGCTCACCATGGCGCCAGCGGGTTGCGTGAACGTGCACGCGAGCCTGCTGCCCCGATGGCGCGGCGCTGCGCCCATCCAGCGCTCGATCCTTGCTGGCGACGATACGACCGGCGTGTCGATCATGCGGATCGGGGAGGGCGTCGATACGGGCGACTACTGCGCCCAGGCGTCGTGCTCGGTTGCGGGCAAGACGGCAGATGAGCTCACGGCAGAGCTCGCAAGCCTGGGCGGTGAGCTTCTGGTGCGCACGCTTCCTGCCATCGTCGACGGTACCGCCGTGTGGCAGGTGCAGGACGAAGCACTTGTCACACATGCCGCGAAGATCGCGAAAACCGAGATGCTCCTCGATCCGGCGGCATCGGTACGCGACAACATGTTGCGCGTGCTCGCGTCTTCAGATGCCGCGCCCGCCCGCTGCATCATCGGCGGCAAGCCGGTGCGTGTGCTCGCGGCGCAGGCGGCGCCGGACATGTCCGTTGGCGGTTCCGCGGCCTTTGAGGTCAGAGGCAAGCGTCTGTACCTTGCCTGCGCCGACGGCGTCTTCGAAGTCACCGAGCTCAAGCCCGATGGCAAGCGCGCTATGGAGGCGGCGGCATGGGCTGCCGGTTTGCGCGAGCGCATGGGCACGTGGGAGCAGCTCGCATGACGGAGCTCTCGCCGGCGCGTCGCGTTGCCCTTGATATCCTGCTTGAACTTGAGGAAACCGGCGCCTATGCGCGCGATGTGCTCGATGCTTCGTCCGAGGTGCGCGCCCTCGAGCGCCGCGATGCAGGTCTTGCGATGAGGCTCGTGCTGGGCGTCGTGGCAAGCTACGGCTGCCTCGACGACTTCATCGATGCCTTCTGCGATAAGCCCGGCCGCATGAACGCGCGCGTTCGAAATGCCCTGCGTATCGCGGCTTTCGAGCTCATATATCTGGGAACGGAGCCGCGTGCGGCGGTGAGCCAGGGTGTGGAGCTCGTGCGGACACGTGCGAAGAGCGCTGCGGGTTTCGCTAATTTCGTGCTGCGGCGCGTTGCCGAGAACCGTACCCTGTACCTCGAGGCAGGGGATATACGCGACGCTGAGGAGCGCCGCCTGGTGGCTCTTGCGCGCCAGGGCGGCCTGCCGGTTTGGCTCGTCGAAGAGATGGTGCGCTCCCGCGGCTTCACGGCTGTACAGGATGCGGTTGCCGCGGAACTCGAGCCCGCGCCCGTCTCCGCCCACATGAATCCGCTCGATAAGACCGCCGAGGAGGAGCTTTCCGCCCTTGTCGGCAGTGCGCGCGATGTCGAGCTTGAAGGAGAAGGCACCGCACGGCACGCTTCCAGCGCATCTACCATGCGGCTTCCTGGCGCGGCCTTGGGTATACCGACGGCACGGCTGGTGGGAACGGACCTCCTCAGGCGCGGGGGCGTTGCGGTTTGCGACCTCAATGCGCAGGTGATCGCCTCCGCGGCGACCATGCCCGGTTCGTGCCTCGAAGTTGGAGCCGGCCGCGGTACCAAAACGTTTATCATGGCAGCGCAAGCTGAGCGTTTCGAGATGGAGCGCGAGACGGTCGCGCTCGAGCTTTCGAAGAAGAAGTCGCGTCTCAACCGCCGCCGCCTCGAGCGTGCAGGTTTAGCGGGTGCGGTACACTGCGTGACGGGTGATGGCTGCAACCTCGATCGCACGCTTGCACATATCGATGAGCAGGCGCGCGAGCGGCGGCTCTTCGAGAGTGTCTTCGTCGATGCCCCCTGCTCGGGAACCGGCACCATGCGTCGCCATCCCGAGATTCCCTGGAGGCTGTTGCCAGAGGATATCGAAGAAACGCTTCCCGAACTCCAGCTCGCGCTTCTTACAAGCGCTGCCGAGCGCGTAAAGCCTGGCGGACAGCTCGTTTTCGCGACATGTTCCGTTTTGCGCCAGGAGAACGAAGGCGTGGTCGAGTCGTTCCTTGCGAGCGAGGCGGGAAGGGCGTTTGGGCTCGCTCCCGTTTCCTTAGCTCCTGTATTCGCGCTTCCCGGCTTCGAGAATGCTGCGGTGTACGTGCGCGAGCACGAGGATGCATGCGGGATGTTCCAGTCCATCCCAGCTCTTGGCTCCTACGATGGTCATTTCTGCGCCCGGCTCGTTCGAACGTAATCGGCAGAGCGGTATATTTGTAAAATAACCCCAGCGACTTTTTTACATCGCACGACGATCGCGCTCTCAAAGGACTAAGGCTTCGGGCGATGTAAAAAAGTCGCTGGGGTTATTTTACATGGGGCATGCTGTCCTGCTTACTGCTTGTGCGGGCAGTTCTCACAGCTGTGGCCGGAACCCTCGGTCGCGCTCGAACCGGAGCTTTCGCCCGAGCCGCTCGTCGCCTCCGTCGAGGAGCTGCCACCGCGCTGATCGGTATTGTAGAAGCCGCTGCCCACGAACTTGATGCCACTCGCGCTGAACACCTTCTCCGCAGCGGATCCGCAGGTGGGACAGGTGATGTCCGGATGCTCTGTCATCGCGTGCTCGACTTCGAAGACGCTACCGCACGAGGTGCAGCGGTAATCATAACGGGCCATATTGATATCTCCTTGCATACCTATTCGTTTGCCACAGGGTACTGTACCCCAAATCGCGCATCAAGCAAGGTTCGTACGGGTTTTCCGCCAACCATGCATGCAGCGTGATGGGTGCCGCGCGGGGATGCCGATCGCGCGCGGCGCTTGCCGCATCACTTTGCGCTGCGCTTCGTCTTGCACATCAGCTCGGCAAACGATGCTTCAGCGGCTTCGATATCCGTCTCGCGTGCTTGCCAGCTCCAGTTCGCCTCGATCGTACCCGGCTTGTTCATGCGGGTATCGTCGCCCAGGCAGAGCACGTCTTGCAGCGGCATCATGACCACGGGGGCATCGCTCTCGAGCGCCTCGCGCACAAGATCCTTCGCCAGCTTTGCGCCTTCGGCTTCATCACCGTCGGCAAACGCGCGCGTACAGAAGCCGGCGAGCGTCGAGGTGTCGTGCGTCGAAGTGTAGAACACCTTGCCTGGTGCCGGATGCAAGCCCTGGCGCACATCGTAGTCAGAGAATTCGAGCACGTCCATGCCGGGGAAGCCGCAGGTCGCCATCAACGCACGGACGCCCGGGGTGAGCACGCCCAGGTCTTCGGCAATGAACGGCAGATGACCCAGGTCTTCCGACGCGGCCTGGAAGAGCTCGATGCCAGGACCGGCGAGCCAGCGACCAGCGCTACCGGGTTCACCGGTGGGGATGCTGAAGTAGTTATGGAATCCCAGGAAATGATCGAGGCGCACGTAGTCGTAGAGCGAGCAGGCGCGCGCAAGGCGCTCGCGCCACCACGCGAAGTTCGTCTCGCGCATGCGATTCCAGCGGTAGGTGGGGTTGCCCCAAACCTGGCCTTCGGGTGCGAATCCGTCTGCCGGCGCGCCGGCGACCTCAATCGGTCGCCCGTGGGCATCGAGGTCGAAGAGCTCTGGTTTCGCCCAGACATCCGACGAATCATCCGACACATACATCGGCACGTCGCCGATGATCGCGATACCGCGTTCGTGTGCGTACGCGGCGACCTCGCGCCATGCTAGGTCGAAACGGTACTGGAGATAAGCCTGTACGCGAGCCTCGTCGGCAAAACGCGGATCGGCGAGCAGGGTGGCGTCGAAGTGGCTGAACGCCTCGGGCCACTGCACCCGCGCGGCACCGCTCATGTACGCCTTGACGGCCATGTAGGCGCAATAAGGGTCGAGCCAGGAGGCGTTTTCCTTGCAAAATGCCCGGAAGTCGTCGTCCTCATCGCCGCCGTCCGTCCGCCAAGCGCTGTATGCGGCACGCAGCTCCTCCTCGGACTGGGGCAACAGCGCGATGTTGCCGGCGAAGGCCGAAGGGCCGGAATAGGGTGAACCGAACGCATCGACGGGGTTCACGGGCAGGATCTGCCAGTACCGCATGCCCATCGCCGCGAGGTGGTCGATGAAGCGGAGGGAGGGCTCGCCGAGCGTACCAGCCGCACCGTTCTCGGTAGGTACGGAGGTGATGTGGCACACGATGCCGGCACCCGGTTCGAGCGCGAGCTGCAGGCGCTCCTCCTCATGGAAGTACACCACTGCCGAGCCGAAGGGCCAGAGGAAAACCTCGACCATCCCATCGTCTGCGACCTTGAGCTTCGTGCCCGAGACCACGTCGGTCGCGCAGGAGGCTTCAGCGGGGATGCGCACCGTGCGACAGTCGTAGCGGCTGCGGTTGATGAGCACGGTCGCCGTCTGACCGTCTGCGCCGCGCCGCGTGTAGGCGAGCACGTCGCCCTCGCCGCCCTCTGGTGCCCAGGCGCGGATATCCCCGTCCACCAAAAACGGCAGCGCCCGGCGAATCGCGGAGGCGTTGCGGATGATGTCGGCCATATCGCGGTCGCGGATGTCCTTCTCGAGCGGCATGGTGCGGCGGTTGCCGGGATCGGAGAGGCCCTCCAAGCAGTATTCATCGCCGTAGTAGATGGAGGGCACGCCAGGGAACGTCATCTGCATGAGCGTGGCGAGCCAGAAGCGGCTCTTCGCAAGTCCCATCGCTTCCGGCGAAAGCCGCCAGCGGCCGCGCTCCTCCTCGGGCAGCTGCGATTCGTCGGGGCCGCCACCGAGCACGGAGGCGATGCGCGGCCGATCGTGGCTGCCGAGTAGGTTGAGGCTGCAGCGCAGCGCCTCAGGCGGGTAGTTCTCCGCGAGCGCCTCGATGCGGTCGGCTGCCTCCGTGGCGGGGATCGCATCGAGGAGGAAATCGAGCACCATGGAACGGAAGGGGTAATTCATGGCGGCGTCGAGCTCGTAGCCCAAGAGGTAGTGGCGCGGCATGCCGTAGCTGATCTTGTTGGATGCGTCCTCCCAGACCTCGCCGATGAGCACGGCGTCGGGCTTTTCGTCCAAGAGCACGTCGCGAATATCGGTGATGATCTGCTCGGTGAGTTCATCGGCCACATCGAGGCGCCAGCCGCGCGCACCCGCCTGCGTCCAATGGCGGATCACGCCGTGTTCGCCGGCGATGAGTTTGCGTACGGTGGGGGAGGTGAGGTTGAGGTCGGGCATGTTGCCGATGCCCCACCAGCAGGCGTAGCTGCCGTCGGCGTTGAAACGGTACGCGTCGCGCCAAGGGGAATCCTCGCCCGCCCATGCACCCGGCTCGGGGTAGGTACCGTAGCGGTTGAAGTAGACGGAATCGTCGCCCGTATGGTTGAACACACCGTCGAGGATGATGGATATGCCGCGCGCCTCGGCTTCGCGGCAGAGTTCGCGGAAATCCTCCTCGGTGCCGAGCATCGGGTCGATCTGGAGGTAGTCGGCCGTGTCGTAGCGATGGTTGCTCGCCGCCGCGAAGATGGGGTTCAGGTAGAGCACGGTGAAGCCCATCTCGGAGAGGCGGTCGAGGTCGGCTGTGATGCCCTTGAGCGAGCCCCCGTACATGTCCCAGCTCGCGATGGAGCCGTCCTCGTTGCGGTCGTAGACGGGCGGTTCATTCCAATCCTCCACGATGCGCCGCGGCACGCCCTTGGTGGGGTGCTCGACGAGCGCCCGTTCGCAGCGCTCGCGCCACGCGGGGTCGCGCCGGTAACGGTCGGGGAAGATTTGGTAGACCATACCCTGCTCGTACCAGGTGGGACGAAGCTTGCGGGGCTGGAAGACGGTGATCTGGAACGACGGGCAGTCCTGATAGGTATACACCTGTCCCACGCCGCCGGTCTTGCCTTCCGGGGCGCCGAGGTAGAGGCGTCGCGTGCTATCGGGAGCCTCCACGGCGATGTTGAAGCGGTACCACATGAGCGCAGGCTCTGGGCAAAGGAGCGTGCAGGTAAAGATGCCATCGGCGCGGCGCTCAAGGGGAACGATGGTCTCGCCGCGCCCGTCGACCCAGACGCGCAGGTCGATAGCGAGGGCGTGCACAGGAACATCCTCGGCACGCACGGAGAGCTCGACCGCGCTTCCCGCCTTGACGGCACCGAAGGGGGAGCGGTAAACAAGGTCACGGCTGTTGTGAATGAAGTTCATGCGAATCCGATCAAGAGCGCGCCGCAGTGCCTGCAGACCCGCGGCGCGGAGATATGCCAAACCGTTTCAGTATATCGGATTGTAGCTCGTACGATGAGCTTATTGGAGAATCGTCGGCGCAAGGGCGACACGCATCTGATGCAGGGTTGATTATCACTGTGAAATCGGCTTACGTGTTGCGGGGCCCGTTCTCAGAATTGTGACGTTGCCAGCAAAACTGCTGCGCACACGCCATTCCGGATCATCCACGCGTTTGCAGAGCGCTTCCATCACACGCTCGGATACCGTGACGTTCCAAGCACGGACTCCGCGAGCGGCCACGCACTCGTCCGGCTCGCCGGAGGGGGGCACCTCGGATTCGGGTGCGTTGATAGGAAAGAGGTCGGTCGCGCCGAACGGAGCTACGGAAGAGCAGCAGAACGGGTAGAACGCTGTGGAATCGAGCGGATGTTTTCCGCAAGACGAGCAGAGCGCGGGACGCTCTTATCCCATCGTGTGCATATCGATTTCGGGCACATGAAAACGGGCGCGGAGGGTTCAATGCCCTGCGCGCCCGAATAGTTACATGCTCCCGCCAAGCAGGCGGGCTGGATGGACGATGTGGCTTACGAGCGCTTACGCGTCGTACGGCGAGCCGTGGTCTTCGCCTTTGTGGCGGAAGTCTTGGTCGCGGCGGGCGCGGTGGCGTCTGCCTTCTCGGTTGCAGGCTTCGCGGCGGTCGCTGCGGACTCGGCCTCTGGAGCCTGCTTCACCGCAGGTGCGGTCTTGGCGGCAGTTGCCTTCTTCGCGGCTGTGGTCCTCGTTGCGCTCGTTGTTGTCTTGGAGGCCGTGGTCTTCTTCGCCGTGGCAGCCTTCGTGGTCGAACTCGCCTTCGCCGTCGTCTTCTTGGCAGCGGTGGTCGACTTCGCCGTCGTCTTCTTGGCAGCGGTGGTCGACTTCGAGGTCGTGGTCTTCGTCGTCGAGGTGGCAGTCTTGGTCGCGGCGCTCTTCCGCGTCGTCGTGCGCTTCTTGGCCGCGGGCTTCGCCTTGGGCTCGGGAGCGGCCTCGGCTTCCCGCTTCGCCTCAGCCTTGGGTTCTGCCTTCGGCGCCTCATCGGTCTTCGGTGCCGGCTGCGTTTCCACGGCGGTTTCCACCTCGGGCTCGGGAGCGGCCTCGGCCTTTGCCTCAACCTTGACCTCGACTTCAGCCACGGGCTCCACGACGGGCTCGAGCGCAGCCTCGGTCTTCGGCTTCTCCACGACGGGCGGGAACGCGTCGGTATCTGGGCGCAGCCAGCGGAAGAGGTCGATATAGGCATGTGCGCTCTTCGCCCAGCTGAAATCGCTCGACATGGCGTTCTTCACGAGCGTATCGAAGCCGGCACGATCGTCCCAGAACAGGCGTGCGCCGCGGAAGACGGCGTCGCCCATCTCCTCGCCGTTGAAGTTTGCGAACGTGAAGCCGGTGCCCTCGCCGGTGAACTGGTTGTACGGCTGCACGGTATCGCGGAGACCGCCGGTCTCACGCACCACGGGCAGGGTGCCGTAGCGCATGGCGATCATTTGCGACAGGCCGCACGGCTCGAAGAGCGACGGCATGAGGAACAGATCGGCACCGGCGTACATGCGGTGAGAGAGGGCGTTGTCGAACGTGATGCGCGCGGCGCACGTGCCGGGGTACTTGTTGGCGAAGTAGCGTACCGGCTCCTCGTAATCGCCCGTGCCGAGGATCGCGACCTGCACGCCGCCCGAGAGGATGCGGTCGAGCGCGTAGGTGACGAGATCCATGCCCTTCTGGCGCGTAAGGCGCGTGACCATGACCATGAGCGGACGGTCGTCGCGCACCTCGAGTCCGAGCTCTTCCTGCAGGGCGCGCTTGCATGCGGCCTTGCCGGACATGTCGGAGAGGCTGTAGTTCGCCGTGATCATGGGGTCGGTCGCAGGGTTCCACACATCAGTGTCGATGCCGTTCAAGATGCCGGAGAGGATGCTTGAGCGGTCGCGCAGGATGCCGTCGAGCCCCTCGCCATATTCAGGCGTCTGGATCTCCCAAGCGTAGCTCGGGCTCACCGTGGTGATGGCATCCGCATAGTGCAGTGCGCCCATCATGTAGTTGATGGAGCGGTCGTCGCAGCGGAGTTGGCTTGCTGCGGCGGGGATGTGCGCGAGCCCCAGGATGTCGTTCAAGATGGTATCGGAATACTGGCCCTGGAAGGCGATGTTGTGAATCGAGAATACCGTCTTCACGCGCTCGTAGAGTGGCAGTCCCTGGTAGAACTCGCGCAGGAACACGGGAGCGAGCGCGGTGTGCCAATCGTTGCAGTGCAGCACGTCGCACGTGAAGCCTTCGGGCAGGTGCTGGAGGCTTTCGCAGATGGCCTTCGAGAAGAACGCGAAGCGTTCGCCGTCGTCGAAGAACCCGTACGGATAGCTGCGATTGAAGTAATGCTCGTTATCGACGAAGAGATAGGTCACCCCGTCTTGGTCGAGCCGCTCGAGCCCGCAGTACTCGTTGCGCCATCCCAAGCTCACGTAGAAGTCGCACAGGTGCTCCATGCGGTTCTTGTATTCCTCGGCGATGCTGCCGTACTTCGGCACCATCACGATGACCTCGGCGCCCGCCTCCACGAGTGCGCGCGGCAGCGATCCTGCGACATCGCCCAGGCCGCCCGTCTTCACGAAGGGCGCCGCCTCCGCCGAAGCGAGGACGATCTGCATCTTCTTTTCTGCCATGGGTACCCCCTCGGTATATCGAATGTCGAACAGCTTGCCTCGCAGCTCGCGCGTTGTGCGCCCGGTGCGCGGTGCCGTTCCAAAACCGCCGCCCGGATGCCCGGACGGCGGTTTTATTGTAGCGAAGTTGCCGCGTTCGATGCCAATTTAGAGCATCTGGTTCTTGCCGACGACGAGGATCGCGTCGGGCGTGCCGCGCAGCTCGGTGTTCGCGGGCACCGTGTTACCCTTGTCGAGGATGGCGTTCTCCACGCGTGCGCCGCTCTTGATCACGCAGGACTGCATGATGATGCTGTTCGTGACGCTCGCACCGCTCTCCACGATCACGCCGCGCGCCAGGATGGAGCCGCGCACCGTACCCTGGATCTCGCACCCTGCGGAGATGAGCGAGTTCGTCGCGTTGCTACCGGTGAAGTACTTCGCCGGCGGTGCGTCATGCGCCTTCGTCATGATCGGGCGATCCTTGCGGAAAAGCTGGTCGGCGAAGAGCGGGTCGCGCAGCTCCATGCTGCGGTCGTAGTACGTCTTCTCGTTGAAGATACCGATCGCGTAACCCTTGAACTCGTAGCTGCACACGTCGATGAGGCCGAAGTCGCCGGCGATCGCCTCGAAGATGTCGAGGTAGTCGGCGCTCTGGTAGCGATCGATGATCTGCAGGAGCACGTCGCGGTTGATCACGAAGCAGTCGATGAACTTGTTATCGCCGTACTCGCAACCCGGTTCCACCTTCTGCACGCGGCCACGATCGCCGATGATGAGGCGCGAGCAGTCCGTGTGCTTGCGCTCGGCGTTCACGTAGACCATGGTGATTCCGGCCCCGGAGCGCTCGTGCGCGTCGATGATCTCGTCGAGCTCGAGGTTGAAGATGATGTTCGATGCCATCATGACCACATAGGGCGCCTCGGAGCGCTCGAAAAGCTCCTTGTTGGAGATGATGTCGCGCAGAAGGAAGCGCATGCCCTGCTTCGTGGTGCCATAGGGGTTGCCCGGGACGGGGAAGAGGCCGCCCTTCTTGCGGTCGAGCATCCAGTCCTTGCCGTGGCCCACATGGTCCAAGATGGAGCGCCAGTTGCCGGGCAGCACGAGGCCGACAGTCCTGATACCGGCGTTCGCCATGTTGGAGAGCGGGAAGTCGATCAGGCGATAGCGGCCCATGAACGGCACGGAAGCGATGGAGCGGTTCTCAACGAGCACGCTCTTCTCCGTGCCCGAATAGTTAGCGGTGATATAGCCGATGGCCTTCTGGTTGATCATCGGTTCATTCCCCCTTCCCGATGACGACGTCGTTTCCGACGACGGCCGTATCCTTCGTGGTGTCGACGGAGCCGAGCTTCACGCCCTCTTCCACGACAGCGTTTTCGCCCAGGATGGCGCGGCTCACGTATGCGCCGCTCTTCACCACGGCACCGGGCAGGAGCACGGAGTCCTCGACGACGGCGCGCTCGCCCACGTACGCATCGGTGGAGATGATCGAATGGCGCACGGTGCCGAGGATCCGGCAGCCGTTCGAGATGAGGCAGTCATCCACGCGGCCCTCTGGCCCGATGTAGTGCGGCGGGCGCGTCGCATCGTTCGACATGACGGGCACGACGTTATCGAAGAGGTCGAATGCCGGGTTCTGGCCGAGCAGGTCCATCGAGGTCTCATGGTAGCTCGCGATGGTGCCGACGTCGCGCCAGAAGCCGTGGAACTCATGGACGAAGAGGCGCTTGCCCTCGGCGAGCGCGTTCGGGATGATGTCGCCGCCGAAGTCGTGACTCGAGCGCTGGTCGATCGCATCGTCCTCGAGCGCCTTGATGAGGAAGTCGGCGGTGAAGATGTAGATGCCCATGGAGGCGAGATTCGAATCGGGCTTCTCGGGCTTCTCGGTGAACTTCACGATGCGACCATCCTCATCGGCGGTGAGGATGCCGAAGCGGCTCGCTTCCTCCCAGGGCACCGGCATGACGGCGACGGTGAGGTCCGCACCGTTGGCGATGTGCGAATCGAGCATGGCACGGTAGTCCATGCGGTAGAGGGCGTCGCCGGAGAGGATGAGGACGTACTCCGGGTCATGGCTCTTGATGTAGTCGAGGTTCTGGGTCACGGCGTCGGCCGTACCGGCGTACCACGCGCCGCCTTCCTGCGTGGCGTAGGGCGGCAGGATCGATACGCCCGCGCCCTTCTCGTCCAGATCCCACGCACTGCCCGATCCCAGGTAGGCGTGCAGTTGGTAGGGGCGGTACTGCGTGAGCACGCCCACCGTGTCGATACCGGAGTTCGCGCAGTTCGACAGCGTGAAGTCGATGATGCGGTACTTTCCGCCGAACGAGACCGCGGGTTTCGCGATCTTCGATGTGAGCGCCCCGAGCCTCGAACCTTGCCCTCCTGCGAGGAGCATGGCGATGCATTCCTTCTTGCTCATCGTGTGTTCCCTTCAGATTCCGTGCTGTATAACCTTTCTAGCCCGGGAGGCACCCGGGTAGTTGCCACAACGTCGATCGCCTGTCCTTACATCACGCTCCCCAGATCTCGTCGCGGTATTCGCGGATGGTACGGTCGCTCGAGAACCAGCCGGAGCTCGCCGTGTTGTGGAGCGCCCTGCGGTTCCAGTCCATGTGGTCGGAGTAGCTCTGGGTGAGCTCCTCCCACGCCGCCACGTAGGACGCGAAGTCCTTCATGACGAGGTCATGGTCGTTGCCGTTCATGAGCTCGTTGAAGATGCTCTCGAAGTCGCCGGAGAGGGCGGAGAACGTGTCGTCGGTGAGCTCGTCGATCACGCGGCCCAGGCGTGCCGGGTCGTTGTTGTACATATCCCAGGCGAAATGCATGCCGCTCGCGCGAAGCTCGTCCACCTCGGGCGCGGTGAGGCCGAAGATCTTCTCGTTCTCGGCACCGGCGAGGTTCACGATCTCGATGTTCGCACCGTCCATCGTGCCAAGCGTGATGGCGCCGTTCATCATGAGCTTCATGTTCGAGGTGCCCGACGCCTCCATGCCTGCCGTGGAGATCTGCTCGGAAATTTCGGCAGCGGGGTAGATGAGCTGGGCGTTCGAGACACGGAAGTTGGGGATGAAGCAGACCTTCATGACCTCGTTCACGCGCGGGTCGTTGTTGATGACGTCCGCGACCGAGTTGATGAGGCGGATCGTCTCCTTGGCGAAGGTGTAGCTCGAGGCCGCCTTGCCCGAGAAGATGAACGTGGTGGGCGCCACGCGGAAGTTCGGGTCGGCGAGGCGACGGTTGTAGATGTCCATCACCTTGAAGATGTTCAGGAGCTGGCGCTTGTAGGCGTGGAAGCGCTTCACCTGGACGTCGAAGATCGAGTTCGGGTCGATGGTGAGACCGCACTCGCGCTGCACGTAGGCGGCAAGGCGCACCTTGTTCGCGCGCTTCGCTGCGCCCACGCGCTCGAGGAAGCTCGCGTCGCCCTCGAAGGCTTCGAGTTTGGCAAGCTCGGAGGCGTCGTCGAGCCAGCCCTCGCCGATGGCTTCGGTGATGAGCCTCGCGTAGGTCGGGTTCGCCTCCGCGAGGAAGCGGCGGTGCGAGATGCCGTTCGTCTTGTTGTTGAACTTCTGCGGCGTGAGGGCGTAGAAGTCCTTCAGGGTCTCGCGCTCGAGGATGTCGGTGTGGAGTTTCGCCACGCCGTTCACCGAGTGGCTGCAGATGACCGAGAGGTTTGCCATGCGCACCTCGCCGTCCCACAGGATTGCGGTCTGGCGCAGGCGCTCCTGCCAGCCGTCTTGCGTGCGGTCGAACGCGGCGTTGTAACGGCGGCTGATCTCGTCGATGATCTGGTACACGCGGGGCAGGAGCTTCGAGAACGTGGAGATGGGCCACTTCTCGAGTGCCTCGGGTAGGATCGTGTGGTTCGTGTAGGAGATGGTCTTCGTGGTGATGTCCCATGCCTCGTCCCACTCGAGGTGCTCCTCGTCGATGAGCACGCGCATGAGCTCAGGTCCGCACATGGCGGGGTGGGTGTCGTTCGTATGGATGGCGACGTACTCCGGCAGGAGCCTCCAGTCGTTGCCGTGCTCGGAGCGGAACGTGTCGAGCACGGAGCTCAAGCCTGCAGCTACGAAGAGGTATTCTTGCTTGAGGCGGAGGAGCCGCCCGTGCTCGCCGGCGTCGTTGGGGTAGAGGATGGCGCTGATCGCCTCCGCCTCGGCGCGATGCGCCTGGGCCTTCGCGTAGTCGCCGGCGTTGAAGGCATCGAGGTCGAATTCCTCCTCGACAGGTTCGGCGCTCCACACGCGGAGCTTGTTCACCGTGTTCCCGCCGAAGCCCACCACGGGGATGTCGTAGGGCACAGCGAGCACGTCATCGGTGCCCTCGGTGTGATACACCATGCGCCCGTTTTCCTCGACGCCCACCACGTGCCCGCCGAAGCCTATGCGCACGGCCTTGTCCTGACGGCGCACTTCCCAGGGGTATCCGTGGACGAGCCAGTCGTCGGTGGTCTCGTGCTGGGCACCGTTCTCGATTTCCTGCTTGAAAAGGCCGTAGCGGTAGCGCATGCCGTTGCCGTAGCCGGCGATGCCCTCGTGTGCCATGGAGTCGAGGAAGCATGCGGCGAGGCGTCCCAGGCCGCCGTTGCCAAGTGCCGGGTCGCTCTCGTACTCCTCGAGCGTTTCAAGGTTCGAACCCAGCTCCTCGAGAGCCTCCGCCACGAGGTCGCGCACGCCGAAGTTCAACAGGTAGTTATCGAGCAAACGCCCGATGAGGAACTCGATGGAGAAGTAGTACACGCGCTTCTGGCCGGCATCGTGCACGCGCTTCTCGGTGTCGGTCTGGACGGCGCGCGCCTTGCTCGCTACGAGCTTCACGAGCGCCTGGAAGCGGTCGATGTCGCTCGTGGTTTCGAAGGGTTTGCCGGAAAGCGATGTGACCGACGATAGGTAGAGTTCCTTGAACTCCTCTTTGCTTTCGAAAATCGCGTTCATACAATCCTTTCTACCTGGTGCGCGGGGTATTCGCTCCGCGCGCCTGCATGGCTATCTCATCCTTCGACGGCTTGCTGCTCCGTCTTCGAAGTGGATGACTTCCTGGGTGCCGGCTTCTTCGTGGCGGGCTTTGCCTGCTTCTTCGTGCCGGCCGACGCATTCTTGGCAGGTGCCTTCTTCGCCTTCGGGCGCTCCGGCTTGGCGGACGGATCCCGGATGGGATCGACTGCGTGCTTCGCGCGGCGGCGCTTCGGCTTCGGCGCCACGAAGGAGCTCGGACCTTGACGTTTCAGTACGATGCCGGCAAGGCCGGGCAGCGCGATGGTGATCTGGTTGTCAAGTCCGTTCCAGGGGTAGGGAACGCTCATGTAGCTTATGTTGTCCGTGAAGTTGCTGCCGCCGAATTCCGAATCGTCGGAATTGAAGATGACCTTCCATTCGCCCTCTGTGGGCACGCCCACATGGAAGGATTCATAGGAAGCGGGATCGAAGTTGATGATGATCACGAGGTCGTCGGCGGGATCGTTGCCGCGGCGCACGAAGGAAATGATGGACTGCTCGGAGTTGTCCGCGTCGATCCACTGGAGCCCCTCCTCGGTGTAGGCATGCTCCCAGAACGCGGGTTCATCGCGGTAGAGGTGGTTGAGAGCGCGGATGAACTCGCGATGGCGCGCGTTCGTGTCGAGGTTTTCGGTAAGATTCCATTCGATGGATTCGTAGTAGCGCCATTCGATGCCCTGGGCGATCTCGTTGCCCATGAAGTTGAGCTGGGCACCGGGGTGCGCCGCCTGGTAGAGGGCGAGGGTGCGCAGCCCCGCGAACCGGCGCCACCAGTCGCCGGGCATGCGGCCGATGAGCGAGCACTTGCCGTTCACGACCTCGTCGTGGGAAAGCGGCATGATGAAGTTCTCGCTGAAGGCGTACATGAACGTGAACGTGAGCATACCGTGGTTGCCCGGGCGCCAGGGGAAGTCGGTCTGCATGTAGCGCAGGGTGTCGTTC
>UPXY01000019.1 GCA_900538305.1 uncultured Collinsella sp. | reverse complement strand
GTTATTGGTTGGTGAGGTACCTCACCAACCAATAACCCCCGTCCCTGCTGGCGGGCGCGAAAGCTATGCGCGGGCGATGATACGCACCGCCAGGCGCACCGCGTCCTCTATGCACCCTTCGCAGCTGCGGCGCATGCCGTCGGGAGACCCGACTCCTTTGAGTTCGCGGCAGATGGTGGTGCCGTTCATCTCTTGAAAACCGTTCACCAGCTCGCGAACGAGCCGGTACGTCGCCGCTTTCGTGGTGCCCGATGCCGCGGTGCCCGCGCTGTTCAGCTGGCTGAGCGCAAAGATCGCGCCCGAGATGGCCCCGCAGGTCTCGCTGGTCGTGCCCATACCGGCCCCGAATCCCTCGGAAAGCACGTACATCGCTTCGGGGTCTGCCCCGACCTCTTCGGCGAGTGCGTAGGCAACGGCTTGGGCGCAATTGAACTTGCGCTCAGCGCGGAGGGCAACTGCCTGTTGGACGAGGTCGTCTGTCCGTTCGGAGATGGTGTTGGCTGACATGCGGTTCCTTCCTGTGAAGACGTGGTTCGGCAATGGACATGTAAGCGCGTCCCGGCAATCCAAGCGCATTCATTCGTAACGTTTTGCGGTCGCGCCAAAATAGTATGAGAGAGCGCTTGGAAAACGGTATACCATTTTAGCCGTATGTAGAACCGTCGGCCACGGGACGCCAAGAGGGATGCGTGGCGCCAAGAGAGGGAGTCAGACTATGGCAGAGCATATCGGAACCACGTGCGTGCAGGGCGGTTATCGTCCTGGTGACGGAGATCCGCGTCAGATTCCCATCTACCAGTCGACCACGTGGAAATACGATACTTCCGAGCACATGGGTCGCCTCTTCGACCTCGAGGAAGCCGGCTACTTCTACACCCGCTTGCAGAACCCCACGAACGACTACGTCGCACAGAAGATCTGCGAGCTCGAGGGCGGCACGGCGGCCATGCTTACGAGTTCCGGCCAGGCGGCGAACTTCTTCGCCGTGTTCAACATCGCCGGCTGCGGTGACCATGTGGTCGCGAGCTCAGCCATCTACGGCGGCACGTTCAATCTGCTCGCGCACACGCTCGAGCGCATGGGTATCGAGACCACGTTCGTGGCACCCGATTGCACAGATGAAGAGCTCGAGGCAGCGTTTAAGCCCAACACGAAGGCCGTCTTCGGCGAGACGATCGCGAACCCCGCGCTCGACGTCCTCGACATCGAACGCTTCGCTACGGCGGCCCATGCCCACGGCGTGCCGCTCATCGTGGACAACACGTTCCCCACGCCCGTACTCTGCCGTCCCATCGAGTGGGGCGCGGACATCGTGACGCACTCCACCACGAAGTACATGGACGGGCACGGCGCAGCGGTGGGCGGCGCCATCGTCGACTCCGGCAACTTCGACTGGGATGCGCATGCAGACAAGTTCCCCGGCCTCACCACGCCGGACGAGACGTATCACGGCGTCGTCTACACGCAGAAGTTCGGCCAGGCGGGCGCGTTCATCACGAAGGCGACCTCGCAGCTCATGCGCGACTTCGGCTGCATCCAGAGTCCGCAGAACGCGTTTTTGCTCAACATGGGCCTCGAGAGCCTGCATGTGCGCATGCCGCAGCATGTGAAGAACGGCCAGGCCATGGCGGAATTTCTGGCAAAGCATCCCAAGGTTCGCTTCGTGAAGTATCCGGGGCTGCCGGGCGATCCGTGGCACGAGCTCGCTCAGAAGTACCTGCCGAACGGCTGCTGCGGCGTAGTGAGCTTCGGCTTTACCGGCGGACGTGCGGCGGCAGAGGAGTTCATGAAGAACCTCCATGTGGCGCAGATCGCCACGCACGTGGCAGATGCGCGCACCTGCGTGCTGCACCCGGCGAACGCGACGCATCGTCAGATGACGGATGCGGAGCTCGAGGCCGCAGGCATCGCGCCCGATATGGTGCGCCTCTCCTGCGGCATCGAGGACACGCAGGATCTCATCGACGACGTCGCGCAGGCACTCGATGCTATCTAGGTTCAAGTTGGTTTGACAGAGCCCGGGTTAACCGGGCTCTTTTTTTTCGGGGGAGCACCCATGAAGCGAAGCGAGCTGAGGTATCCGAGCGCAGACGGGGCAAACTGCATTCGCGCGCTGGTATGGGAGCCAGATGCCGTTGCAGCGGGAGCGCCCCCACGCGCCGTGGTTCAGCTCGTCCATGGCATGGCTGAGCATGTCGAGCGCTATGAACGGTTTGCCGGGGTGTTGTGCGAGGCAGGGTATGCCGTGTGCGCCGAAGACCACGTGGGACACGGCAAGACCGCTGCGACCGCCGAAGACCTCGGGCACATTCCGTTGGCTCACGGCGTAGATGTCCTCCTCGAAGACATGCACGCGCTACGGTGCCGCGTATGCTCGCGCTATGAGGAACGTGCCGCGCGTGCCGTCGATGCCTCCGCCAGACAAGATGCCGGTCAAGACATCAGCCAAAGCGCCAGCCAAAATCCCCCGTCCCCTTTGGTTGGTGAGGTGCCGTATGTGCTCTTCGGCCACTCACTTGGCAGCTTCATGGTGCGCGTGTACCTTGCGCGTTGGGGTGAGGGCGTTTCTGCCGCCGTTGTGTGCGGCACCGGGCAGCAGCCGCGTTGGCTTGTTCGGGCGGGAAACGCGCTCTGCCATGTGCTCGCCTGCGTGCGCGGTGAGCGCTACCGCAGCGCGCTGGTGGATTCGCTTGCCGTTGGCGCTTATGGTCGTGCTATCAAGCATGCGCGCACGCCACAGGACTGGTTATCGTACGACGGTGCCGTGGTCGATGCGTATCGTGCGGATCCGTGCTGCGGCTTCATGTTCACGGTGGGCGGGTACGCGGCGGTCACGGCGCTGGCGAGCGCTTCTCAAGACGTCGCTTTGGCGAGCGGGATTCCGCGCGATGTACCCTTGCTCTTCATTGCCGGGGCCGATGACCCGGTGGGCGATTGTGGTGCGGGCGTGCATCGCGCCGTCGCCCAATACCGGAGACTTGGCATGGCGCAGGTGGACGAGATTATCTATGACGGCATGCGCCACGAGATTCTAAACGAATCCGATCATGAGCGCGTCGAGCGCGATGTGCTCGCCTGGCTTGAGGCGCACGTGTAAAGCGGCTTCGCCATCGTGAGGTGGCTCCGTTCAGGCTCAGCGGCGGGGCAGGGGCTTCAGCACGGTGAGCTCGCCGGGCAGGATGTCGATGACGACGTGCGCGGCTCGCACCCGTTCGCCATCGGCCTGCATGGGATAGTCTTCGCCCAAGAACTCGATGTCGATTTGGCTGGCTTGGGCGAAGCTGATGAGCCGCGAGCCCACGTGGTGTGCGTTCTTGGCACGTAGAAGCAGGGAAAGCGCTTCGACGCGCGTTGCACGGCCGCTGGCTAGGCAGATATCGAAGAGGCCATCGGTGGGGTCGGCATCAGGGCAGATGTGGAAACCCGAGCCATAGGTGGGGCCAAGCTGGACGGCACCGATGAACGTACGGCGCTCCTCGGGCGCTCCACCGTCGAGCGAGATGCGCGTGGGGTAGGGGCGGAACTTGCGGAGGAGGACGTCGGCACCCGACGCCATGTAGAGCGCGTTACCCGTGAGCTTGGTGGTCGTGCGCAGGCTATACGTGCCCATCGCCACAGCGGCGTCCAAGCCGAACGAGAAGGTTTCGACGAAATACTCGATCGCATCTGGGGCGGACGACTGCGCGGCACCTTCGGCATCCGCCGCATTGTCCCACAGCGAGAGCTTGCCGATGTCGAACGCCACGCGCTCGCAATTCAGGTAGCGCGCGGAGCTTTCGCCCGAGAAATCATCCATACCTAAGGTACGCGCGAAATCGTTGCCCGACCCCACGGGGACGACGCCCATCGCCGGCCGCGCGCCGCGATCGATGCGCATGAGGCCGTTGACGACTTCGTGCACCACGCCGTCACCGCCCAGCGCGATTACCGAGTCGAAGTCCGCCGCCGCTTCAGCGAGTTCCGTCGCGTGACGTGCGCGCTCGGTGTATACGAGCTCGAAGCGTTCTGGATCGTGGTGGTAGAGCGAAAGGAAGCGCCAAAGCTGTTCGGCAACACGCTTGCCTTGGCCGAGCTGTGACACGGGGTTGGCGATGATGAGCGTCTTGCCCAGAGGGGTCTCGCGAGGTGCGCGGCGTTGCATGTCGCTCCTATCCAGTCGTTCCGGCGGCGCCGTCATAGCGCATGGCGTCCGGTTCGCTCTTCATGGTATTGACATTATCGCGCAAGTTGTTGTTTCGCGTTGGCTTCTTCGGTATTCGTATCCTGTTGGTTGTGGCGTGCGATCGCGTCTGCAACCGTGGAGTTCGCATCGGACGCGAGTGAGCGGCGCTTGGGTGTCACGATCCGCTGCGCGGGGTAGACGCCGCGGTGCCCGGCGACGAGGTAGCTCACGAATGCGACGATCACGAAGTACGGCATCGCCGCGCCGCCGAAGAGGTCGACACCGAGCATGATGGTTGTGATGGGCACGTTGAGCGCCGATCCGAAGACACCGAGCATGCCAAGCGCCGCGGCAAACGCGCAGGGGATTCCCACGAGCGACCCCAGCACGCCCCCTAAGGATGCGCCGATGCCGAACAGCGGCGTGACCTCGCCTCCCTGGAAGCCCGTGCCGAGGGTGAGCGCAGTGAGGGCGATCTTGATGAAGGGGTCGGCGAGCGTGGTGTCTCCCGCAAAACCCTCCTCTACGAGCCAGGTCGAGAGGCCGGCGTAGCGTTGGATGCCGAAGATGAAGTAGACGGCGAGCAGCGCGAGCGAGCCTGCGAGCGCAGCAACGAGGTAGTTCGTGATGCGGTGCGCGAGCATGCGCCGCACGGTACGGATCGCGAGCGAGAAGAGGCGCGCCGTAAGGCCGAAGACGATGGCGAATATGACGGCGAGCGCGACCGTTGGAGCCTCGAGCTCGGGCACGGCGCCGATGACGTAGGAGGCGTGTGTGCAGCCGAGCGCCCGGCATACGGTGTCGGCGGTGAACGAGGCGATGAGGCAATAGATGCCGGAGCTGTAGTTGATCTTGCCTACGTAGCACATCTCCATGCCGAAGAAGGTGCCTGCGAGCGGAGCGCCAAACACCGCGCCGAACGCGGCGGAAATACCGGCGAGCATGAGGTCTTGGTGATCGCGTGCTCCCAACCGGACGAGACGCGCGACGTTGTCGGCGATGGTGCCGCCGATCTGCACGGCCGTTCCCTCGCGCCCGGCGGAGCCTCCTGCGAGGTGCGTGGCGACGGAGCAGGTAAACGTCATGGCTGCCATGCGGGCGGGAACCGAGCGTTCGGTGAGGGCGCTTTCGATGACGAGGTTGTTGCCGCGCGCGGCTTCCTTGCCGAAACGGCGGTACAGCCATGCGGTGGCGATGCTCACCACGGGAAGCAGGAGGAAGGCTGCTGCGTGGCGCTCGCGAAAGCCCGTGACCGCATCGAGGCTTGCGAGAAACGCCCATGCAGCCGCGCCCATGGCGCCGGACACGATGAGCACGAGCACGAGCAGGCGCAGGCTCTCACGCATGTTGCGCAGGTTTCTGCGGGCGTCGGCGGCGATGAGCGCCTCCTCGTGCGACACGAAGTCGCCGAATAGCTTGTTCAGGTTCTCGCGAGGCGATGGTTCAGCGCTCATGGGTATCTCCTGAAAATGGGGGCAGGCGTTACGGCGCGTTGCGATAAGAGTACGAGCGCGCAAACGCAACAAGTATACTGCCGTTTGCTCGGGGTGGTGACAGCGTGTTCGCGCCATTCCGTGGTTGCTCGCGTGCGCTAAAACCCGTATAATGCTACCCCGGACGTCGGGACGTGGCGCAGTCTGGTAGCGCGCGTGCTTTGGGAGCACGATGCCGCAGGTTCGAATCCTGTCGTCCCGACCATATGCGGGCGTAGTTCAATGGTAGAACCCCAGCCTTCCAAGCTGATGACGCGGGTTCGATTCCCGTCGCCCGCTCCAGAAAATATGCGAGCCCGGTGCCGATGCGGTGCCGGGCTCGTTTCGTTGCACGTGCCACCGTCCCGCTCTACCGCTGGCTCGCCCTTGCAGCCCGCTTGCCGCCGTTTTGCTTGACACCTCTCCCTTGCTCCTGGTGTATTTATATGTAGCAGGGTTGCTCGCAGGGAGTGCGGGCGCACGAGGGGGAAGGAAGAGCTATGAAACTGAGCCGCATATTCGCGCCGGCAGCGCTCGCTGCCGCGGTATTCCTGGCTGGCTGCAGCGGCGGCGCTCCCGCGGGCTCCGCGCCCGCCGAGGGTTCCGCTCCGGCAGAGGCGACGGAGCAGGTGCCCGAGCCCGTCATGACGAACTGGCAGGAGACGTCGTTCTACGAGCGTCCGGTCTCCGAGGTCGTCTCCGATCTTGAGCTGCTCTCGTTCGAGATGACGGGTGAGGAGTACCTTCCTGAAGATGAGATGGGATACTCCTACCTCTTTGTAACACTTTCTGGTAAGCCGGGCGAGATTCCACTTGCCGATGTGGGCGAGACCGTCACCGTGTCCTTCACCATTGAAGCGCCCCAGTTCGAAGAGGGAGCCGAAGAGCAGACGGTTGATACGCTCGCGGAGGACACCATGCTGACGGGTGTCGATATCGTTATGAGCCATGCGGATGTGGATTCTTCGGAATACGAGGCGCTTGCCCAGCAGGCTGTCGACGCATTTGGGCTGAGCCCCATGACGAGCTCGGATACCGGGCCGAGCCCCTTCGATGAGACGCGCATGCTTGGTAACTACAGCGGACCTGCGACGTTCAACGGCACCGACACCCAGTACCTCATCATGGTTGCGAAAAACCAGGAGGTCACGGGTGATCCCGATATGCCGCTCTACATTGACGTCAACCTCTTCTACGTGTCGGCATACGCGTAGGATGGCTGCGGAGACATCTATCGGCTGGTATGCAGATAGCACACGGCGGGAGCTCCTCATGAGGGGCTCCCGCCGTTTTGAGCGCTTGCTTGCCATTGCGTCCGGCAGCGATTGAGGTGCGTTTCCCTTTGCCTAAGGCTACGGGGTGGACTTCCGCGCGCTCGGTGCACTTTGAGGCACGCCTTACCGCAGAAACATGCGGATGAGCTTCTCCTTGAAGGGCGTGTAGGGCTGGTAGCGCAGGGGCAGATCGAGCCAGAGGTGCTTCTTCAGGATGCTCTTCTCGTGGCTGAACGTCTCGAAGCTTTTTTTACCGTGATAGCTGCCCATGCCGCTTGCGCCCACGCCACCGAAGCCCATGGAGCTCGTCGCGAGGTGCACGATGGTATCGTTCACGCAGCCGCCGCCGAAGGGCACATGGCGCAGGAAACGGTCTTCCAAGGCGCGGTCGCGCGTGAAGAGGTAGCAAGCGAGCGGTTTCGGGCGTGCCTTGATAAACGCCTCTGCCTCTTCGACGGAGCGATACGTGATGATGGGCATAAGGGGACCGAAGATCTCCTCGCCCATGACGGCATCGTCTTCGGTTACGCCGTCCATCACCGTGGGTTCGATCTGCAGCGTCTCGCGCTGCGAACCGCCGCCAACCACAACCTTTGCCGGATCGATGAGCCCGAGCAAGCGCTCGAAGTGCTTCTCGTTCACGATCTTTCCCCACTGCGGGTTATCAAGCGGTGCCGCACCGAACATCTTTGAAATCTGCTGCTCTACAAGTTCGAGGAAGCGGTCGTGCACCCGCTCGTCAACCAGGATATAGTCGGGCGCGACGCACGTCTGCCCGCAATTCAGGTACTTGCCGAACACCACGCGCGCGGCAGCCACCTCCAGATTCGCATCCGCCGCGATAACGCAGGGGCTTTTGCCGCCCAGCTCGAGCGTCACGGGAGTAAGGCGCTCGGCGGCCTTCTTCATGACAAGTGTTCCCACCGTGACGCCGCCCGTGAAGAAGATGTAGTCGAAGCATTGGTCGAGAAGCTCCGCGTTCTCTGCGCGTCCGCCCTCCACAACGGCGACGAGCTCAGAAGGCAGACAGCTCGCGATGATCTCGCGCATCACTGCCGAGGTTGCGGGCGAGTAGGCGCTCGGCTTCACGACGCAGCAGTTTCCGGCGGCAAGCGCGCCAACGAGCGGCTCCATCGTGAGCATGAATGGATAGTTCCAGGGGCTCATGATGAGCACGGTGCCGTAGGGCTCCGCAACGGTGAAGCTCGTAGCGTGAAAGTTCGCAAGCCCCGTGCGCACGCGGTGGCGGCGCGTCCAGCCCCGCACGTGGCGCAGCTGGTAGCGTAGCTCGGCAAGGGTCATGCCCACCTCGCACATGTAGCTTTCGGTCGCAGACTTGCCAAGGTCTTCACGCAGCGCCTCGTTGATGCGGTCTTCGTTTTCGACGATAGCGTTCTCGAGCGCACGAAGCGCCTCGATGCGCGCGTCGACGGGGATGGTGGCGCCGGTGGCGAAATGCGCGCGGCAGCGGCTGACGGTATCGGAGATGGACATAAGGCTCCTAGCGACGGAGGGTCTGGCGGGCACGACGGGCGATGCGGCGCACACGACGGCGCGCGGCGAGGGCGATGCGGAGCGGGAGGGCGGCGAGAGAGCCACCGCGCACGGCGAGATGGGTCGTCTCGGCAGCGTGCTGTCCGATCGCGGCAGATATGCGAGCGGTGCTTTCGGCAACCTCTGCGCATTCGGCCTCGCTGCGCTCTTGCACCATATGGTACATGTGCTCGAGCTCGTGCGCGTCCATGAGCTTGGGCACGGGGTAGAGGGGGTTGCCCTCGGCATCGGCGTGAACGGCCATGAGCGGGATGTCCTCGTCGCGGATTCCCGGAAGCGTGGTGGGGATATCCATGGCGGCGTTCATCTCGCGCACCCATTGCGTGAAGGCGCGTGCCGCGTCGCGGTCGTTCATGGCTTGGGGGACGACGCCTGCGCGGCGTGCAAGGTCCGCCAGACGGTGTTCGCAGCTTTCGGCATATTCGTCGAGGAAATAGGGGAGGAGCACGGCGTTCGCGAGCCCGTGGGCGATGCCGTACTGGCCGCCGAGCGAATGCGCGACCGCATGGACATATCCTACGTAGGACTTCGTGAACGCGAGGCCGGCACAGTATGCTGCGCGAAGCATATGCTCGCGCGCCTCGGCATCATGTCCGTCGCGGTAGGCGCGAAGCAGGTAGCTGTGGATTTCCCGCACCGCCTCGATCGCGTTCGCGCGCGTGTCGCGCGTGGTGGAGCGGCCGATGTACGCTTCCACGGCATGCACGAGCGCATCCATGCCGGTCGTCGCGGTTATGTGCGGCGGCAGGCCGAGCGTGGTGCGGTAGTCGAGCACCGCGTAGCGTGGGATGAGCGCGAAATCGTTGATGGGGTACTTGTAGTGGGTCTTGTCGTCTGTGATGACGGCCGCGAGGGTCGTTTCCGAACCGGTTCCCGCGGTCGTGGGCACGGCGATGAGAAGCGGCAGAGGGCGCAGAACCTTCAGGATGCCGCGCATCTTTTGCACGGGCTTGCGTGGCCTCACGATGCGCGCGCCGGCAGCCTTCGCGCAATCCATAGCGGAGCCTCCGCCGAACGCGACGATGGCATCGCATCCTTCTTGCAGATAGCGTTCGCGCGCAGCCTCGACGTTGCTTACCGTGGGGTTGGGCACGACCTCATCGAACACGCTCGTCTGGATACCCCGGCTCTTCAGATTGTCGATGAGCTGGTCGGCGAGACCAAGGCGCATGATCGTGGCGTCGGTTACAAGAAGCACCCGGCGCTTGCCTTGTTGCTGCAAGAGCCCTGCGGCCTCCTCGAAGGAGCCGAGCGGCTTGGGCTCGCGGTAGGGTAGCAGCGGGATCGCGAGGCGAAAGCACGTCTGATAGGTACGGCACCAGAGCTTGCGCAGGGAATTCATGGGAGGCATCCTCCAGGTTGCTCGTTGATCTTTGAACATATTGCTCTGCCGCTTCGCGCGGCCGAGTGAAGGATAGTTCATTGATGCTTTATGACAAAACGTCAATACAAGAGATGGAGAGCGCGTGGAGTGAAACGGTGTTTGCACCGGCATCGCACCTCAAGGTGGGCGTGTTCTGCATATTGCCTATCCGTTTCAGAACCATTTCCGTCTATCGAAACAGCTTCTTGTGAAAGGCGCTGCGGTACAATGCATCAGGTTTTTTCAACAAGGCGGCTGCATGGAGTCGCGTATTTCCCGTATAAGCCATAAAGCTGAAGATTGGAGCATCATGACATATTCTGAGAAGGTCATCGCCGAGCTCGAGGCTCGCTATCCCGAGCAGGCCGAGTTCATCCAGGCTGCCAAGGAAGTCCTCGAGACCCTGCAGCCCGCTCTCGATGCCCATCCCGAGTACGAGGAGGCCGCCCTGCTCGAGCGCCTCGTCGAGCCCGAGCGCGTGATCATGTTCCGCGTGCCGTGGGTCGACGACGAGGGCAAGGTTCAGGTCAACCGCGGTTATCGCGTGGAGTTCAACTCCGCCATCGGTCCCTATAAGGGCGGCTTGCGCTTCAACCCCACCGTCACCGTGGGCATGCTCAAGTTCCTCGGTTTCGAGCAGATCTTCAAGAACGCGCTCACCACGCTTCCCATGGGTGGCGGTAAGGGCGGCTCCGACTTCGACCCCAAGGGCAAGTCCAACCGCGAGATCATGGCCTTCTGCCAGTCCTTCATGACCGAGCTCTTCCGCCACATCGGACCCAACACCGACGTCCCCGCCGGCGATCTGGGTGTTGGCGGCCGTGAGGTTGCCTACCTGTTCGGCCAGTACAAGCGTCTCAAGAACGAGTGGACTGGCGTCCTCACCGGCAAGGGTCTCACCTTCGGTGGCTCGCTCGCCCGCACCGAGGCTACCGGCTACGGACTGGTCTACTTCGTCGACGAGTACCTCAAGAGCACCGGCGATTCCTTCGAGGGCAAGAAGGTCGTCGTTCACGGCTCCGGCAACGTTGCTATCTATGCCATTCAGAAGGTCGCGCAGCTCGGCGGCACCGTTATCGCCTGCTCCGACACCAAGGGTTGGGTCGAGGATTCCGAAGGTATTGACTACCAAGTGCTCGAGCACATCTACAACATGAAGCGCTCCGGGCACGATCAGGGCGTGAGCCTTGCGATGTACACCGACGAGCGCCCGAGCGCCACCTGGCACGAGGGCGACGGTCGCGGCGTCTGGCGGCTCCCCTGCGACATCGCGCTGCCCTGCGCGCGCGAGAACACGCTGCACCTCGAGGATGCGCAGGCGCTCGTGGCCAACGGCTGCAAGGTGGTCGGCGAGGGTGCGAACATGCCTACCACGCCGGACGCCACCATCTACCTCATGGAGAACGACGTCGCCTTCATGCCCGGCAAGGCGGCCAACGCAGGCGGCGTGCTCGTCTCCGGCCTCGAGATGAGCCAGAACGCCGAGCACCTCTCCTGGACCTTCGAAGAGGTTGACGGCAAGCTCGAGAGCCTCATGCGCGGCATGTTCCACAACGTGGACGACACCGCTCGCGCATACGGCCACGAGGGCAACTTCGTCATGGGTGCCAACATCGCCGGCTTCACCAAGGTCGCCGAGGCCATGATGGCGCAGGGTGTCTGCTAAGTCGTACGCAAAATGCGCGTTAAGGTCGGGGTTTCCGTTTTCGGCGGGAGCCCCGATTTTGCTATCCCTCTGCGCGAGGCCTCGCCGTTGATTGCATCGTGGGTCTCGTCAGTCGTTTTCACCTTTGTTCTCGTATAGAGGTCGGTTCACGAAGGGCGGCGTACGCCTCTTCCCAGAAATATGGTCAAAAACGAAAGGTTGGTGACACTCATCCTGCGAAAAGAAGGGTGCACCTCGCTCACCGCGCTGGTACCGATGTCGGTTATCCCAGCTATGGGCGAACCCCACCCTCGTTTTCCAAGAACGAGTGTCACCAACCTTTCGTTTTTGACCATAATGACATCCAAAGTTGTGATTGAAGACGGTCTCGGCGGTTCGACCTGCTGTGGCAATTGGAGAATGTCCAAAATGGAGCCATGGATTAGATGAGGGCACGCCTCCGAGCCGCCATCTGCGCTTAATAGGGCTTGAGACCAAATGCAGCGCGCAGCCCATTGAGTAGCTCGATGCGCTTTACCGCGCTGTTCTTCGATCTGCTTCGGTAGCGTTGCCCCTTGCGTTTGTATATGATGCGCGCTACGGCTTCGAGAGCATCGACGCTTCGCAGTGTGTCTTGATTGAGCGGAAGCATCGTTATTCCCAGCGCTTCCAATCCCAAGCTCTTGCGCTCGTCGTGTAGGCGCGCTTGAGGGTCGTCGTGATACCTGCCGTTGTACTCGAGCGCTGTCTTCGCACTGGGGATATACGCATCGCATATGACATAAGGCATGCCCGAAGCATCCATCGCTGTTCGGTCGAAGGGTATCTTTTGGTTAAGCTGCATATCTCCGATGCCAAACCCTCCTTGAGCAAAGGGGAGATGGAACATTCCTGCTAGGATCGCTTCCATGGGCGACCTTGCATTATCTAGCAAATGGCTTGAAACCTTGCGCGCCGTGTTCACGCCGTACATACGTGGCAATCGCGCGATCGCTTTTGCGAGGCCGCGTGCAGACATCGCCGCTTCGCATTCCTGATATCCGGGTGCTCCTTCGGTAGCTGTTCGGCTGTTGTCGGGAGATTCCTTCATAGAGAAGGTTCCGCACAGTTCGAGCCCCAGCGCAAGCGCGTCCACAAACGAAAGCGTTTCGCAGCATTGAATAAAGCAGAGCTCAGGTGCGGGCACGATGATGTTTGGAGATGCCGTGAGGAACAGCCCAGGAGGAACATCTGCGCTCGACGACGTAACGTTAATCCCCGAATTGCTACGTCGCGCGGCGGATCTTGGCACCAATACATGCACTTCGCTGTCGTCATCCCAGCCGCAGAAGCCAAAGCGCGCGAGCTCATCTCGATTGATTGCCGTCCTACCTACACGTGTACGAGCCAGCGCATCGCGCTGTCGGCGTGCGTCGAGACGCTCCCAAGGGAGGAAGCCATATCGGCATCGCGCGAAGCGGATGCCGCGCAAGGCGGATTCGTGGGATACCACTATGACGGAAGGGTTGCTGCTCGTATCCATAGAGCAGATATAGCGAGCTTGCCGAACGGGAGCAAGGGTCGTGGCGAATTGGACGCTGATTATTCAAACTTCGAGTTCCAGATAGCGGCATTAGGGTAACAAATATGGATTTACGTGCGCAAATCTTACAACAATCTCTGTAAGCTGTGGAAAAGCGCCCTTGGGTGGGGCGTGCCGCGCCATATAATGTCCGTGGTTTGTTGTGCGTTGAATCGGAGGCCGTCCATGCCGCGTGAATACATCGCCATCGCACTCGGTGCAGTCTCTATGGCGTTGTCCTTCGTTCCCTCCAACATCGTTCAGCTTGCCGGAGTTTTACTCGGTGTTGTTGCCTTCGGGGTCGCGCGCATGGTCAAACGTGAGGATTACCGCCGCGACCTGCCCTGTACCGTGGCGCAGGTCATGGGTGTAGCCGGAGCTGTGCTGTGCGCTGTGGCTCCCGTGCTCAACCTGGTGGGCTGGGCGATCATCTGGGCGGCGGGCTAGGGAGGCGAGCCTCCTCGCACGCGGGCAGGTGATTGCGCGCCCGTCTTTGAATCAGATCCATCCATGGTATAGTTGACTTGGCGATAGACATATGCGTGCGTAAGCACGGATGCGGCGTGGCCCCGGGTAACCAGGGGTCTCCCCAGGCTCGATTCATGAGGAGCGCATATGCCGGCCAAGAAGCCCCAACCGAAGAAATCCAAGACATCGAAGCGCGCGGTTACGTTGGATGCCGGCGCGTTCGATCGGCGCCTTGCGCGCCACCACGATGAGCTCCGCTGGCTCTACATGGAGCTCTACGACAACGGCGACATGTTCGCCGAGCTTATCGACCAGATGCGCTGCTTTTTTAAAGAGCGCCCTGCAGATTTGCGTGCCCTCGATGCAAGCCGGGAAATCCATGGCACGTGGTATCGCGAGCAGAAGATGCTCGGCATGCAGATGTACATCGACAATTTCGCCGGTACGATCAAGGGCGTCGAGGAGAAGATCGGGTACCTTGAACGCTGCGGCGCTACATGCATCCACCTCATGCCGTTTCTCGATACGCCTGCCGACAAGTCCCGCTCGGACGGCGGTTACGCAGTGAGCGACTTCCGCCGCGTACGGTCAGATCTTGGCACCATGGACGATCTTGCCCGCCTCGCGCGAACCTGCCACGAGCGCGGCATCAGCCTATGCATGGATTTCGTGATGAACCATACCTCGGAAGAGCATGAGTGGGCGCGGCGCGCTCGATCCGGCGAGGGCGAATACATGAGCCGCTACTTCTTCGAGGCAAACCCTGCTGTGATCGAGCAGTATACGCGCGACGTGCCGCAGGTCTTCCCCACGACGGCACCCGGTCATTTCACCTATCTGCCGGAGCTCGGGCAATCGGTGATGACGCAATTTTATCCGTATCAATGGGATCTGAACTACCGCAACCCGCGCGTCTTCAACGAGATGATGTACAACTTCCTCTACCTCGCCAACCAGGGGATGGATATCATCCGCCTCGACGCCGTTCCCTATATCTGGAAGCAGCTCGGCACGAACTGCCGCAATCTCCCGCAGGTGCATACCATCGTGCGCATGATGCGCATGATCGGCGAGGTGGTGTGTCCCGGTATCGCGTTGCTGGGCGAGGTCGTCATGGCACCCGCTGAGGTCGCACCCTATTTCGGTACACCGGAAAAGCCCGAGTGCCACATGCTCTACAACGTGACCACCATGGCGACGACCTGGCACACGGTGGCGACGCGCGACACGCGTTTGCTGCGGCGCCAGCTCGAGGCCATCTCCAGCCTGCCGTCCTCCTATACCTTCTTGAACTACCTGCGCTGCCACGACGATATCGGATGGGGGCTCGATTATCCGCTTCTCGCTGCATGGGGACAGCGGGAGGTCGCCCATAAGCGCTATCTCAACGAGTATTTCTTGGGGGACGTTCCGGGCAGCATGAGCCGAGGGGCACTCTACAACGCCGACCCCGTGACGGGGGATGCGCGCTTCTGCGGCACGACGGCATCCATGTGTGGAATCGAGGTGGCCGGGTTCGAAGGTGACGCCGCGAAGATGGACGTCGCCGTTCAGCTCGACGTCATGCTGCACGCCTACATGCTTACCCAATCCGGCATGCCCATTATCTACAGCGGCGACGAGCTCGCGCAGGTGAACGACTATTCCTATCGAGACGATCCCGAGAAAGCGGAGGATTCCCGCTATATCCATCGCGGTGCCTTCCCGTGGGATCTTGTGGATAACATCGATGTCGAAGGATCCGTTCAGCAACGCGTATTCGACGCCCTGCGGCTTCTCGAGCGCGTGCGCCGTATCGAGCAGCTCTTTTCCCCCGATGCACGTTTGCGGCCGAAGGACTATAGCGACCGGGCGATACTCTGGCTCGTGCGCGAGTGCGGTGGCGAGACGCTGCACGCCGTGTTCAACTTCAGTGACACGCCGAAGACCATCTGGATGCCCGAGGCAGGGGAGTACGTCGACCTTCTCGCCGGCGAGCGCGAGGACATCGCCACGGTCGAGCTCCCGGCATGGGGCTTCTTCTGGAAGAAGCGCGGCTGGTGACGTTGTTTTAGGTGCTCAGGGGCACGCGGATGCGCTGGCGTCGAGTCACCGCTGCGCGTGCTCCTGGCGCCATGCGCGGGGAGAGGCACCGCAGGCGTTCTTGAATGCGCGTGAGAAATGAAGCTGGTTGGGATAGCCAACTGCGCGTCCGACATCTCCCACAGAGAGATTCGAGAGCTTAAGCAGCTCGCATGCCTTTTCGATGCGGTATCCGATGAGGAACTGCTGCGGTGAGACGCCCATCGCGTCGCGGAAAACCTTGCCGAAGTAGCTTCGGTTGAGCCCGGCGTTGCGCGCTATGTCCTCTACGGTGACCTCGTTTTGGTAATTCTGCTCGATAAAAGCGAGAGCGTTGTCCACGTAGAAGCTGTGCAGCCGGCTTGCTGAGTTCGCGCGATGCGGCTTGATCGAGGTGAGGAAGGCGTCAAAGAACAGGTACGTGCACGCCTCAAGGTAGAATTGCGAGGCGCTTCGGTGATCGAGGAGACTCCTCATTGCGGCGACCATCTGCTTGCAGCGCTCTGCGTCTTGGGATTCGTAAACGGGCGAGGCGGGGGAGAGTCCCACGCGGTCGAGCTGTGTCTTGACGTGCGCTCCATCGAACTCGATCCAGGTGTATTCCCACGGGTCTTCAAGGTCGGCGACATAGGTCGTGATCTGACCGGGGAAAATGAGGAAGCCCTCGCCCTCATGGAGTTCATGCACCTTGGACGCTCCGGCATCGTCTGTTGCTGTGAGCGTTCCGCAGCCAGCGAGGATGAAGTGGAATAGGTAATGGCTCCGCCGCGCTGGCCCGAAGGTGTGGCCAGGCGTGCAGACCTCCCGCCCATACTGGTAGGGCATGAGGTCGGTGAAGACGCCGCCTTCGAAGGTTGAGAACTCGATTTCATGTGGGCGCATGGCAGCCTCCATGTTGCATTCCTGTTCGAGTGCGCGCGTTTTGACAGTGAGCTCAGTATATACCAAAATGCGTGACCAGTCTAATAGTGATATAAAACTAATCTATAGATATAGCATATAGGTATATTAAAGGGACAATGTCCTAAACGCGCAGCTCTACGTCGTAAGAAAAGTATAAAGCGTCTCTTGGAACGCGTGTGTGCGAGATGTATTGAGATGCCGCTGAAGACCGTATTTCGACCGTTCGGCGAAAACAAATCAAACTAGACATAATGAAATATATTGCTCTATCAGCAAAAACACGAACTAGTACAAATAGTATGTACAAATAAGAGGATAACCTAGCATAAAGATAGTTTCTACTATGGGTTCATACGCTTTGTCTATCGCCACGTCAAAGCAGGGCAGGAGCTCGCGTTGGAAGGGGAAGCTCGATGGCAGGACTCACGCTCGAACACGTAGGCAAGAAGTACCCCAACGGTTATGAGGGGGTGAAAGACTTCAACCTCGAGATCGCCGACAAGGAATTCATCATCTTCGTCGGGCCTTCTGGCTGTGGCAAATCAACGACGCTGCGCATGATCGCCGGCCTCGAGGACATCACCTCCGGTACCCTCAAGATCGATGGCCGCGTGGTGAACGACGTGGAACCCAGTGAGCGCGATATCGCCATGGTCTTCCAGAACTACGCGCTCTACCCGCATATGACGGTTTATGAAAACATGGCCTTCCCGCTGCGCTTGCGCAAGGTCGACAAGGCCGAGATCGACAAGGCTGTACATGAAGCCGCTCGCATCCTCGACCTCGAGAAGCTCCTTGACCGCAAACCGTCCGCCCTCTCTGGCGGCCAGCGTCAGCGCGTCGCCATGGGCCGCGCTATCGTTCGCAAGCCTAAGGTCTACCTCATGGACGAGCCGCTTTCCAACCTCGATGCGAAGCTCCGCGTCCAGATGCGTGCCGAGATTTCCAAGCTGCATGACCGCCTCGGCGCCACGATCATCTACGTCACGCACGACCAGACCGAGGCCATGACGCTCGGTAGCCGCATCGTGGTCATGAAGGAAGGCGTGATGCAGCAGGTCGACACGCCGTCCAAGCTCTACGCCGAGCCCTGCAATCTGTTCGTGGCAGGCTTCATCGGCAGCCCGCAGATGAACTTCATCGACGCTACGGTAGGCGAGGCAGACGGCAAGGTCACGCTCACCTTCGGGTCGAACGTCATCACCGTACCCGCGGCCAAGGCGGAGGTACTCAAACCGTATGCCGGCAAGGTCGTCGTAGCCGGAATCCGCCCCGAGGACGTCATCGAGGAGCATGAACACGCCGCAGACAAGAACCTCTCGGAGCCCATCGACGCCGTCGTCACGGTCTACGAACTCCTGGGCGCCGAGGCCATGATCTACGGCGATGTGGACGGCGGCACCATCTCCGCGCACCTCTCCGCAACGAATCCGGTGCGCACCGGTAGCCGCGTGCGCGTGGCATTCGACATGGACAAGCTCCATGTGTTCGATAAAGAGACCGAGCTGGCCATCGTTCACTAGCCTAAGAGGGGAGCAGAGATGCTGAACAAACCCATTTCGCGGCGCTCGCTTCTGGGGCTTACGGCAGCAGGCGCGGCGTCGCTCATGTTCTCCGGCTGTGCGCACGAGCGCTCCGACGGCAAGGTCGAGGTCGAGATCGTGAGCTACAAGCAGGAGGCGGTCTCGATCTTCGAAGAGATCATGGCGGACTTCAACGCGAGCCACGACGACATCTACCTGAACCTCCAGAGTCCGGCGGACGCTGTGACCGTCATGAAGACGCGTTTCGTGCGCGAGAACTATCCGGACGTGATCGGCATCGGCGGCGACGCGGATTACGCGAGCTTCGTCGATTCCGAGATTCTCGCCGACGTCAGCGACTATACCGGCCTCGAGAACGTGAATCCCGCCTACGTCGACATCTTGAAGAGCGTGACCTACGTGCCCATGGATGGTATCTACGGCGTGCCCTATGTGGCGAACGCTGCCGGCATGCTCTACAACAAGCAGATGTTCGCCGAGAAGGGTTGGGAGATTCCCCAGACCTGGGACGACCTGATCGCGCTGTGCGACGAGATCGTGGCGGAGGGCGAGGTCGCTCCGTTCTATCTGGGTTATGCCGACACTTGGACCATCCTCTCGCCCTGGAACTCCATCACGGTGAACATGGTGCCGGGTGACCTCGCGCGCCGGGTGAACGCCGGCGAGGCGAAGTTCGCCGACTACTACGGCGAGCCCGCGCGCCGCATGCGCCAGATGCTCAAGTACAGTCAGACCACCATCGGCGACCCTGGCCCGTTCTCCATCCAGTACAACGACGCCTGCACGCGCTTCGGCAACGGCATGTCCGCCATGTTCCCCTGCGGCAGCTTCGCGGTGCCGCAGATCATGCGCGCGGGCACGGATATCGAGGTCGGCATGTTCGCCATGCCCTCGGCGGAGAACCCCGACGACCGCATCGTGGTGTCCGGCGTCGACCTGCAGTGGTGCGTCGCCGAGACCTGCGAGCACAAGGATGCCGTCTACGAGGTGCTCGACTTCCTGAGCTCACCCGAGTACCTGCAAACCTACATCGAAGACCAGCGCGCCATCCCGTGCGTCGAGGGCGACTTCGATCTCGATCCGCTCTTCGACGACATCAAGCCATGGCTCGACGAGGGACGCGTCCTCGACTACCTCGACCACAGCTATCAGAGCGCTATGGCGGTCGATGCGCAGCTGCAGACGATGCTCCAGGATAACGATGGTACCGAGGACGAGATCATCGAGCGCTTCCTCACGAAGTTCGATTCGGACTGGCAGCGCTACAACCGCAACGTCATCCGCAAAGTACAAGACTACGAAGCGAGCCAAGGATAAGGAGGAGAGGTAATGGCAAGCCTTGCTAAGAGCAAAGTCGGCTCGAGCCGCATGAAGACGTTCTATGCGATCCTCATCCCCGTGCTCGTGCTGTTCGTCGCATTCAACACCTACCCGCTCATCACGGGATTCTTCTACAGCTTCACCGACTCGAAGGGCTATGGTGCCTTCAATATGGTCGGTCTGCTGAACTACGCGGACCTGTTCACCGACACTCGCGTGCTCAACTCGTACCTCTTCACGTTCAAGGTCGCCGTCGTGGCCACCATCTTGACGAACGTGATCTCGCTCATGCTCGCCATGGCGCTCTCGAGCAAGATCAAGTTCAAGAGCGCGCTGCGAGGGCTCTTCTTCGTGCCGCAGATCTTGGGCGCGCTCGTCGTGGGCTACGTGTTCCAGTTCCTGTTCACCTGGCTTATCCCGGCGTTCTTCAATACCGACTACACGATCCTCGGCGACCCAACCTGGGCGTGGATCGCGATCGTGGTGGTGCTCGTGTGGCAGAGCTGCGCGCAGACGACCATCATCTACATCACCGGTCTCTCCTCGGTGCCAGAGGATGTTTACGAGGCCGGCGCGCTCGACGGCGCGAAGGGATGGAACAAGTTTCGCTACATCACGCTTCCGCTCATCATGCCCTCCATCACCACCAATATGGTGCTCGTTATGAAGAACATGCTCATGGTCTTCGACCAGATCGTCGCTATGACGAGCGGCGGCCCCTCGCAGTCCACCGAGTCCATCTCCTACCTCATCTACAACAACGGTCTCTCGGGCGGGCAGTTCGGCTTCCAGTGCGCCAACGCGGTGATTTTCTTCATCCTCATCGCCGCGATCTCTATCATCCAGACGCGCTTCTTGAATAGCAGGGAGGAGCAGCTGTAATGGCACGGACTTCTGAGGTGAAGGTCAAGGAACGGGTCAATTGGCCCATCACCATCACCTTGATCGTACTCGCTGCGATCACCATCGTCTTCCCGCTCTACATGGCGGTTCGCATCGCCGTTGCGGAGCAGTACCCCATGGGTCTCGAGATCTTCACGCTACCCGAACGCTGGGACTTCGCGAACTTCATTGAGGCCATCGAGGCGACGGACTTCTTTGTGACGTTCATGAACTCGCTCATCATCACGGTCGTAGCCGTGGTCGTGTCCATCGTGGTGCACAGCCTTGCGGCGTACGCCATCGGGCGCAACATGGAGAAGAGGCCCTTCAAGCTCTCGTACTACTTCATCGTCGCCGGCATGTACGTGCCGTTCGCGATCCTCATGATGCCGCTCGTCAAGCAGACCGCGGTGCTGCACCTCGACAACATGTTCGGAGTCATGATCCTCTACATCGTGTTCTACATGCCTATGAACGTCATGCTCTATACCGGTTACCTGCGGAACATCCCTATCGCGCTCGAGGAGGCGGCGCGCGTGGACGGTGCCCGTACGTGGAAGACGTTCTGGAAGGTAATCTTCCCCATCATGAAACCCATGCACGCCACCGTGGCCGTGCTCACTGGGTTGGCGGTATGGAACGACGTCATGACCCCGCTCGTCATCATGGGTGGCTCGGGCGTGAACACGCTGCCGCTCGCGCAGATGACGTTCCAGACGGCGTTCGGCACGGATTACTCGCTCGCGTTCGCGTCGTACCTCCTCGCGATGCTGCCCATGATCATCTTCTACATCTTCGCGCAGAAGCAGATCATCGGCGGTGTCACGAACGGTGCGGTGAAGTAGCCCTCTTGTTCGTACCGTAGTACCCGCCTCCTTCTCACGGTTCGCCTTTTCCGCCAGATACCGCTCATGGGCGTAAGCATCTGGCGGAAAAGGTGGACGTGATGGGTTGCGGGCGGGTGCAGGGCGGTTTTTACGTATACTGTTTGCGACCCCGACCCGGCGCGCGCTCGGTCGGGGCTTCGCACGTCAACCCAGCGTGTTGGAAAGGCTGCGACCATGTCCATAAGCTTCGATGACTCGACCCGGGTCTTCACGCTCTCGACCCGTTCCACGACGTATCAGATGCAGGCGGATTCTTATGGCTTTTTGCTGCATCTGTACTATGGCGCACGTACAGACGGGTACATGGCCTATCTCGTGACGTACGCGGATCGCAGCGGCATGTGCGGGTGCCCCTACGACGTGCACGACCGCACGTATTCGCTCGACGTGCTGCCGCAGGAGTTTCCCTTCCAAGGAGCGGGAGACATGCGTAGCCCCCTGCTCTCCGTGCGCGACGCGAGCGGCGCCTTCGGATGCGACCTTCGCTATGTAGGCTACGAGATCCGCCCGGGAAAGTATGGCCTGCCCGGGCTTCCCGCCGTGTACAGCGATGATGAGGCCGATGGTGCCGAGACCCTCGTGGTGCGCTTGCGCGACGCACGTCTGGGTCTTATGGTCGAGCTTCTCTACGGCGTGATGCCCGAGTTCGATGTCATCACGCGCGCAGCGAGGATCAAGAACGAGGGTGCAGGGCGCATCACCATCGATAGGGCGCAGTCCGCCTGCCTCGATTTCGTGCACGGCGAGTTCGACGTCATCTCGTTTTACGGTAGGCACGCCATGGAGCGCATGCCCGACCGGCATCCCGTTGGGCACGGCTCGTTTTCCGTGGGAAGCCGTCGCGGCATGTCGTCGAACCAATACAGCCCGGTGCTCGTGTTGTGCGACCACACGGCCACGGAGTCTACGGGTCGCGCCTGGGGCATGAACTTCGTGTACAGCGGTGGATTCGAAGCGCAGGTGACGGGTGAGCAGTTCGATCAGACGCGCTTCCAGATGGGTCTTTCCGACGACCGCTTCTCGTATCCGCTCGAGCCGGGCGAAGAGCTCGTGGCACCTGAAGTCATCATGACGTATTCGGACGCCGGCATCGAGCGCGTATCGCAGAACTTCCATCGCTGCATCCGCACGCGCGTGTGTCGCGGCATGTGGCGCGATACGCCGCGTCCCGTACTCATCAACAGCTGGGAGGCGTTCTACTTCGATTTTACCGGCGAGAGCCTGGTGAAGCTCGCGGAGAAGGCGTCGAAGCTCGGCATCGAGATGCTCGTGATGGATGACGGCTGGTTCTCCACGCGTCGCGACGACTTGCGCGCGCTTGGCGACTGGACGGTGAACGAAGGGAAGCTCGGCGGCACCCTCGCGGAGCTCGTCGAGCGGGTGAACGCGCTCGGGGTGAAGTTCGGCCTCTGGGTCGAGCCCGAGATGGTGAGCGAGGACAGCGAGCTCTATCGCGAGCATCCCGATTGGGTGCTTGCCGTGCCGGGCAAAGGCCCTGTGCTCGGCCGCGATCAGCTCGTGCTCGACCTTTCGCGCCCCGAGGTGCGCGAGAACCTGTTCGCGCAGCTTTGTGCCGTGTTCGACCAGGCGAATATCGAATATGTGAAGTGGGATTACAACCGAAGCATCGTCGATACGTATTCACGGGCGTCGAACGACCAGGGCAAGGTGCTCTACGATTACATGCTCGGCCTCTACGACCTGCTCGACCGTTTGGTGGCGCGCTACCCGAAGATCCTCTTCGAGGGCTGCTCCGCAGGGGGCGGGCGCTTCGATGCGGGCATGCTGTATTACATGCCGCAGATCTGGACGAGCGACAACACCGATGCCATCAACCGTCTCACGATCCAGTACGGCACGTCGTTCGGATTCCCCGCTTCAGCTATGGGCGCGCACGTCTCGGCATGCCCGAACGAGATCAATGGACGCGACGTTCCCATCTCCACGCGCGGCATTGCAGCCATGCAGGGAGGCGCGTTCGGCTATGAGCTCGATCTGCTCGAGCTCCCCGAGCGGGCATGCGAGCATATTCGCGAGCAGGTGCGCCGTTACCACGAGATCGAGTCCATCGTGCGCGAAGGTTTGTTCTTCCGCTTGAGTTCTCCCAAACAAGATCCGGTGTGTGCGTGGGAATACGTGACCGAGGACGGCTTGCGCGCTGTAGTGAGCGCCGTCAGGCTCGAGGTCGAGGGTTATGGGGTGGCGAACTACGTGGTTCCGCGCGGCCTCACCCCGGGCGCACGCTACCGCGAGCTCGATTCTGGCGTGGTGTACCCAGCAGATGCCCTCATGGATATGGGCTTCCCGCTGCCCGTGACGCTTGAGGCGAACGCCGCCGTCATGTATCGTTTCGAGCGTATGGACGACTAGTCATGGGGCACGCGTCTTGGGATGTTAAATAACCCCAGGGGTTTTTTAACATGAGCCGAAGACCTGCTTTCTTGTTTGGCCGCCGCTATGCGCATGTTAAAAAACCCCTGGGGTTATTTAACATCCGATGAGGAGGGAGCGCCCATGCTCGACGATTATCGCAAAGCGCGCAAGCTCGCGATGAAGCAGCTGCAGGTCGATGTCGCAGCCGGCCGCTATCCGTATCTTCCCGCGCTCGACGACATCTTGAAAGGCGAGGGGTGCCAGGGCGAGATTCCCGTCGGCACCACCGAGATCGACATCGCGCTCATTGCCGGCACGCGCACCCGCGGCCGTCAGAACAGCTTCTCAACGAACTTCATGCCGCTGCCCGAGGCGACGTCGGAGTTCGCCATGAAGTGGAGCGACCTCATCGACTCCCAGCGCGAGGAGGGCATCCGCGATCCCGTCCTCGTCTACGAGTTCTTCCAGCGCTTCTACGTGCAGGAAGGCAACAAGCGCGTCTCCGTCCTGCGTTACCTGGGGCAGCCAACGATCTCGGCGCAGGTCATCCGCGTGGTGCCCATGCCTTCCGATTCCAAAGCCTACCGCGTCTACCAGGAGTTCATGCGTTTCTACAGCGTGGCTCCCATCTACGGTATCGTCCTTTCCGAGGAGGGCTCGTATGCGAAGCTCGCCGCGTTCGCGGGGCGCACGCTCGATGAACCCTGGCCGGACGACGTCGTGCACGACCTGCGCAGCGCCTTCGACTCCTTCCTCGTCGCGTTCAACAAGTGCGGTGGCGAGCGCTTGGGCATGAGCTCGGGCGACGCGTTCCTCGTCTACCTCAAGATCTTCGGTTTTACGCAGGCGGTCTCATCGCTGCCCAGTGAAGTGGCGCGCCATGTGGAGCGCATCTGGGACGAGTTCATCGTCGCCCGCGACGGCGGCAAGGTTGCCTATCTCGAGGATCCCGCAGCGGGCAAGAAACCGGTCATCGGTGAGCTCAAGCGTCTTGTGGAGGTGGCGACCCTCAAGCCCTTCCGCGTCTCGTTCATCTACGAGAAGAGTCCCGAGACGGACGGTTGGTGCGCGCTTCACGAGAAGGGGAGGCTCAAGCTCGAGCAGCGACTCGGCACGACGGTCGTGACGCGCGCCTACGAGAACCGCGCAGAGGACGATGCCTTCGACGCGGCGGTGGCGGATGCGCTCGCGGCAGGTACGGAGCTCGTAGTCACCATCGCGCCCACGCAGATGCGTGCCTGCTTGCGCGCCGCAGTGACGAATCCGGAGGTTCCGTTCATCAACTGCTCCGTGAGCCTCTCGCACAGCGCGGTGCGCACATTCAGCGGCAGGCTCTACGAGGCGAAGTTCCTGATCGGAGCGCTCGCGGCGAGTATGGCGGACAACCATCGCGTGGGATATGTGGCCGAGACGCCGGTCTTCGGCAGCGTCTCCGAGATCAACGCCTTCGCCATTGGCGCCGCGATGGTCGACCCCAAGGTCACCGTGTTCCTCAAATGGTTCTCGGCGAAGGACTACGACTGGAAGCGCGAGCTCGCGGAGGCGGACGTGCGCATCATCTCCGCGCGCGACTATGCCGATCCCACTCAACCCGATGAGCCGTGGGGGCTCTATCGCGTCGAGGACGATGGTTCGACCACGCACCTCGCGGAGCCCATCTGGAAGTGGGGGCGCTACTATCGCCTCATCGTGCAGTCGATTCGCAACCAGACGTGGAAACGGCAGGGCGCTTCCGTCTCCGGCGCGTCGCTCAACTACTGGTGGGGGATGTCTGCCGGCGTGCTCGACGTGGCGCTCGCCGAGGGTCTACCTTACGGCCAGCGCACGCTCATCGAGATCTTGCGCCAGTCCATTCAGACGCATCGCATTGACCCCTTCGCCGGCGAGCTCATGAGCCAGGAAGGAATCGTGCAGGTGGACGGAGCCGGACGCCTGCCCAGCGAGGATATCGTACGCATGAGCTGGCTTAACGCGAATGTGGTCGGACGTTTGCCCGAGCAGCGCGAGCTCTCCTGGGATGGTCTCGAGAAAGTTGAGGTGAGCGGCCTCATCCCGCTCGATGTCGAGAAGTTGCCGCACAAGGGGACGCTTTCATGAGGATCCTTGCCGTCTCGGATACCGAGGAAGACCGTCTCACGACCTGTGCCGGCTTGGAGCAGCTCGGGCATATCGACTTCATCGTTTCGTGTGGCGACCTGCGCGCCAGCTACCTCGAGACCATCGTGACGCTCGCGAACGTGCCCCTGCTCTATGTGCCGGGAAACCACGATACGGGATATGAGGAAAACCCGCCGCTCGGTTGCACGCCTATCGATGGCAAGATCGTCGAATGCTCCGGCATGCGCGTCATAGGGCTCGGGGGGTCGCTGCGCTACAACGACCGGGTCTACGGCTTCACCGAGCAGGAGATGCGTTGGCGCATGTTCAAGCTTGCGCTTCGGACGAAGTGGACGGGCGGGGCAGATCTCATGGTGACCCATGTGCCCCCGCGCGGCTACGGAGATTTGGACGATTACCCGCATCAGGGGTTCGAAGCGTTCAACGTGGCGCTCGAGATGCTCCAGCCGCGCATTCTTGTCCATGGCCACGTGCATATGGAGTATGGGCGCATCGAGCGCGAGCACGCCCATCCGTCCGGCACGCGCGTCATCAACGCCTGCGGTTCTCAGATCATCGAGCTGTAGCTCGGGGGGGGGGTGTTCCCCGAGTGGCGTCCCCGGAGCGAGGCGCGGTTTCTATTGCACCTGTCAGACGGCCTTCGTTGTGGGGGCTGCGTGTGAGCGCAGCACGGGAGAAGCTTTACCGTGTGCTTGCAGGCGGTATCTGCTATCATACGAGAGCTGTGCGTGAATTGCGGGCGTGGCGGAATTGGTAGACGCGCTGGATTTAGGTTCCAGTGGGCTTCCCGTGAAGGTTCGAGTCCTTTCGCCCGCACCACCGCAGGCGCCGCGCGCCATCCGCGCGCAGGCAGCTCATGGACGAACAGGTTCCAGCACCTGAAGCTATGCTGGGTAGGTACTAGAGGAGGAACGTTGAACATCACTCATTCTGACGTCGAGAACGGTATCCTGACCGCGACGGTGACCATCCCCGCCGCCGACGTCGACAACGCAGTCAAGAAGGCGTACCGCGACGTCGCCAAGAAGTACAACTTCCACGGCTTCCGTCCCGGCAAGGCTCCGCGTCCGGTCATCGACAAGGCCGTGGGTCCCGAGCTTGCGCACGCCAACGCCACCGAGGAGCTCCTCTCCGCTGCCGCGCCTGCGATCATCAATGAGCTCGATATCGTTCCCGTGAAGGATGGCGACTTCAAGAACACCGATCTCGAGGAGATCGATCTCGCGAAAGACGGCGAGGACTACACCTTCAAGGTTCAATACAAGCTTCGCCCCATGCCGTCGCTCTCCTCCTATGACGCCGTTTCCATCGAGATGCCGCCCGCCGAGGTCACCGAGGCCGAGATCGATGCTCAGGTGAACATGCTCCTTGCCTATCAGGTGAAGTTCGAGGACGTCACGGATCGCGGCGTCGAGGCCGAAGACTTCCTCACGGTCGATATCGAGGATGTCAAGAACGCCGAGTCGCTTGCCGGCGAGGGTCGCGCGGTCTTCGTGGGCTCCGGCTCGCTTCCCGAGGCAGTCGAGGAGGCGCTCAAGGGCATGAAGGTCGACGAGTCCAAGGAGATCTCTTGGACCCCTGAGGCCGCCGAAGGCGAAGAGGCCGAGGAGGCTGCGATCAAGGCGACGGTCAAGTCCATCCGCGCCCGCATCACCCCCGAGCTCACCGACGAGCTCGCCAAGGAGACGTTCGGCTTCGACAGCGTCGACGCCATGCGCGACGCCGTGAAGCTCGAGATCGAGCAGGACAAGGAGGCGCGCCTTCCCGGCATCAAGGAGAGCCGTTGCGTGACCGCTCTCGCCGAGCGTCTCGAGCTCGAGGAGATGGACGAGGATTACGAGCAGTCCGTGTTCCAGGATCTTGGCCAGCAGTTCCTCTCGAATCTCTCCCAGCGTGGCATGAGCCTCGACCAGTGGCTCCAGGCCAACCGTCTTACGAGCGATCAGTTCATCGCCGACCTGCACCAGCAGGCAAATGACGTCGCCCGCGAGTCGCTCGCCCTCGATGCGCTCGCTCGCGAGCTCAAGATCGAGGCCACCGAGGATGACGTGAACGCCGAGTTCGAGCGCGCCGGCGTCGAGGACGTCGACGCCTCCAAGGCTGCGTTCACCGCCGATGGCCGCATGCCCGCCGTGCGCGACTCCATCCGCCGTTCGAAGGCTTGCGACTGGCTCGTGGAGAACGCCCAGGTGACGGAGGTCGACGAGACCGCCCGCGCTGCCGAGGAACAGGACGCCGAGGAGGCTGCCGAGTAGCGCACGCCCTCGGTATAACCTCGTTCGATATGGGTATCGTTCCATACCGGTAAACCAACGCGATCGTACGGTGGTCGGCCTCGCGCAGCGGGCTCTGGCCACCGTACGCGTTTCTTGGAATCCACGTTCGAACCACTGGAAAGGAGCCGCATGATCTCCCGAATCGATTCCGCGCTTGTGCCCTACGTCATCGAGCAGACGCCGCGCGGTGAGCGTAGCTACGACATCTACTCGCGCCTCTTGAACGACCGCATCGTCTTTCTGGGCGAAGAGATCAACTCCGTGACCGCGAACCTCGTGATCGCGCAGCTTCTGCACCTCGAGAGCCAGGATGCGGAGAAGGACATCTCGCTCTACATCAACTCGCCGGGTGGCGAGGTCTACTCCGGTCTCGCGATTCTCGACACCATGAACTTCATCAAGCCGGACGTTTCGACCATCTGCGTGGGCATGGCTGCTTCCATGGCCGCGGTGCTCCTCGCGTGCGGCGCGAAGGGCAAGCGCTTCTGCCTGCCGAATTCCATGGTTATGATCCATCAGCCGAGTGGCGGCGCGAGCGGCCAGCAGACCGAGATCGAGATCGTCGCGCAGGAGATCAAGGAAACTCGTCACAACCTGAACCGTATCCTCTCCGATGCGACCGGCCAGCCCATCAAGAAGGTCGAGCGCGACACCGAGCGCGACCATTACCTGCGCGCTGAAGCCGCGCTTTCCTACGGCCTCGTGGACCGCATCATCGCTTCTCGCGCGGATGCTTCGAAAGGTGCTGAATAATGGCGAGGGACACCCGTCGTAACCCCCCGCGCCCCCCGCGCGACCAAACCATGCCGCCGAGCCCCATTCGCTGCTCGTTCTGCGGCAAGGAGCAGGGTCAGGTGCGTAAGCTCGTGAAGGGTCCCACAAATACGTACATCTGCGATGAATGCGTTGCCGCGTGCGTTGAGATCCTCGAGGAATCGCTCGCGAGCGATTTCATGTCCGAGCATCCCGATTTCGATCCGCGCATGTTCGACTCGTTTCGCAACTCGTTTGCGCCCGATGTCGAAGAGGCTGAGGTCGTGGAAGATGAAGGATCCAGAAAGCAGGTCATCCGTCGTGTCCCCACACCGCATGAGATCTACGACGAGCTCTCGCAGTTCGTGATGGGCCAGGAGGACGCCAAGCGCGCCATGTCCGTGGCAGTGTACAACCACTACCGCCGCGTGCTCGAGGGGGGAGCCGCCGAGGGCGCACACGACGAGAGCAGCGGCACCGCGCCCGTGGAACCGCTCGGCAAGCACGCTGCTCCCGCAGACGACCTTGCTTCCGTGGAGCTCGCGAAGTCGAACATCCTCTTGCTCGGTCCCACGGGTACGGGCAAGACGCTCCTGGCGCAGACACTCGCGCGCATCCTCGAGGTGCCGTTCGCCATCGCCGACGCCACCGCGCTCACCGAGGCGGGCTACGTAGGCGAGGATGTAGAGAACATTCTCTTGAAGCTCATCACTGCCGCCGACGGCGATATCGAGCGCGCCCAGGTGGGCATCATCTACATCGACGAGATCGACAAGATCGCGCGCAAGGCTGAGAACCTTTCCATCACGCGCGATGTCTCCGGCGAGGGCGTGCAGCAAGCGCTCTTGAAGATCCTCGAGGGCACGGTGGCGAGCGTGCCGCCGCAGGGCGGGCGCAAGCACCCTCAGCAGGAGCTTCTGCAGATCGACACCACGAATATCCTGTTCATCTGCGGCGGCGCCTTCGTGGGGCTCGACAAGATCATCGCGGATCGCGTGGGCAACAAGGGCATCGGCTTCAACTCCGAGATTGCAGGTCCTACCTCTACCGACGAGAACGACCTTTTGCGCCAGGTGCTGCCCCAGGATCTGAACGCGTTCGGCATGATCCCTGAGTTCATCGGCCGCACGCCCGTCATCACGCGTACGCAGGCTCTCGACGAGGGCGACCTCGTGCGCATCCTCACCGAGCCGCGCAACGCCATCGTGAAGCAGTACCGTCGCATGTTCCAGCTCGAGGGCACGGAGCTCGAGTTCGACGATGAGGCTCTCTCCGAGATCGCCCGTCTCGCGCTCGCTCGCAAGACCGGTGCCCGTGGCCTGCGCTCCATCTGCGAGGACGTGCTGCAGCAGACGATGTTCGACCTGCCAAGCGAGGAGGGTGTGGCGAAGGTCGTCGTGACGGCTGCCTCCGTTCGCGGAGAGGAGCAACCCCGTCGCATTGCTGCGTAAACCGTGCGCTGCCCGATAGCGCGCCGGCTGTGAGCGCGCCGAGCTCGCCGTTCTGCGTTAGCCTCGTTGCTAGAAATTGTCCAAACCGTCACGAAGAGAGCTTTAGAGAGCCCTTCGTGACGGTTTCCGCATTTTTTAGCTATGAGGCCGGGCGGTTAGGTGCCATGTCGCTGCGGTCGTTGGATTCGTTGCTACAACTTGTGTCATCACATAGCAGAGCGGGTGACGCAAGGGCGCCTGTGCTATCCTTTCGGCTATGCGAAAATCAACGCCAGTCGACCCGTTCGTTCACGGGCTGATGCTTTTGGAAGGACTCCATCTATGGAAGAGATGCCGAAGACATACGACCCTGCTTCGACCGAGCCGAAGATCTTGGAGAAGTGGCTTGCCGGTGGGTACTACCAGCGCAAACCAGAGCGCTATCCCGGAGCGGGCGACTGCACCGTCGTCATCCCGCCGCCGAATGTCACCGGCATGCTGCATATGGGCCATGCCCTCGACGATTCCATCCAGGACGCGATCGTGCGCGAGGCGCGCATGCGCGGCCGCTCCACGCGCTGGATCTTGGGTACGGATCATGCGGGCATTGCCACGCAGACGAAGGTGGACAAGAAGCTCAAGAGCGAGGGCAAGAACCGCCTTGAGATGGGACGAGAGGCGTTCCTCGATGCGTGCTGGGACTGGACGCATGAGTACGGCGGCATCATCCAGAACCAGATTCGTCGCATGGGTTGCTCTGTGGATTTCGAGCATGAGCGCTTCACGATGGATCCGGAATACGCCGAAGCGGTTCGTCGCGTGTTTTGCGATTGGTATCACGACGGCCTCATCTATCGGGGCAAGCGCATCGTGAACTGGTGCCCGAGCTGCACCACCGCCATCTCCGACGACGAGGCAGAGTACAAGGACGAGCAGGGGCACCTCTGGTACCTGCGCTATCCGCTTACGGAGCCGGTGAACGGCCAGGACTACATCGTCGTGGCAACCACGCGCCCCGAGACCATGCTCGGCGACACGGGCGTTGCGGTCTCGCCGAAGGATCCGGAGAAGTCCGCGTTCATTGGTAAGACCGTGAAGCTGCCCATCGTCGATCGCGAGATTCCCATCTTCGACGATTGGCACGTCGATGCCGGCTTTGGCACGGGTTTCGTGAAGGTCACGCCTGCGCACGACCCCAACGACTACGCCATGGGCGTCGCACACGACCTCCCGCAGATCAACATCTTCGATGAGCACGCGGTCGTGGTGGAGGGCTACGGTTCGTTCACCGGCATGAGCCGCGACGAGTGCCGCGAGGCGGTGGTCGCGTGGTTCGAGGAGCACGGCCTGCTCGACCACATTGAGGAGCATGAGCACTCCGTCATGCACTGTTATCGCTGCGATACCACGCTCGAGCCCTGGCTCTCCGAGCAGTGGTTCGTCGCTGTGGACAAGCTCAAGGGACCGGCCATCGAGGCGGTCGAGAGCGGGAGGGTGCGCTTCAACGCCGAGCGCTGGAAGCAGAGTTACCTCACGTGGATGGAAAACCTCAAGGATTGGTGCATCTCGCGCCAGCTCTGGTGGGGACACCGCATCCCGGTCTTCTACTGCGAAGACTGTGGATGGGAGGACGCGCTCATGGAGGACACGGGCGTGTGCCCCAAGTGCGGCGGACATCACGTGCACCAGGATGAGAACGTGCTGGATACCTGGTTCAGCTCCCAGTTGTGGACGTTCGCCACACAGGGCTGGCCGCAGCGACCCGAGGAGCTCGAGGGGCATCATCCCACCACGGCGCTCGTCACCGCGCGCGACATCATCGCCCTCTGGGTGGCGCGCATGATCATGAGCTCCGAGTACTTCCTGGGCGAAGAGCCCTTCCGCGATGTTGTGATCTATCCCACGATCCTCGCCAAGGACGGCAGCCGCATGTCCAAGAGCAAGGGCAACGGCGTCGACCCTATGGACCTCATCGACAAGTACGGTGCCGACGCCATGCGCTTCAATCTGCTCTCGCTCTTCACGAACAACCAGGATGTGAAGTTCGACGCAGATATCGATAAGAAGACGCACGAGTTTTTGGGTAGCGCCCGCACGGAGCAGGCACGCGCGTTCGTCACGAAGATCTGGAACGCGAGCCGCTTCCTCCTTATGAACATGGAGGGTTACGAGCCTGGCAAACCCGTAATCGAGACCGCGGCCGACGCCTGGATGTTCAGTCGCCTGGCCAAGCAGGTGCGCGCCGTGACCGAGGGCATCGAGACCTACAACTTTGGAGATGTCGTTCGCAACGTGCAGGCGTTCTTCTGGAACGAGGTCTGCGACTGGTATGTGGAGGTTACCAAGACGCGGCTGAACGTGGTGGGCGAAGACGGCGCCGACCGCCTGCAGGCGCAGCGCAACCTCATCTTCGTGCTCGACACCTGCCTGCGCCTTATGCACCCCTTCATGCCGTTCGTGACCGAGGCCATTTGGGATGCCATGCCGGCGAGCGCCCTCGACGTCGACGAGGCGGGGGAGAGCCGTCGCGCTGACGCGCTCATGGTGGCAGCTTGGCCGGAGCCGGAGGCGTATGCGCAGTGGATCGACGAACCCGCTGAGCGCGCCTTTGAGCTCACGCGTGCGGTGGTGACGGACGTTCGTTCCACGCGCGCTCGCTACCGCATCAGCCCCAAGGAGCAACTCGACGTGCATGTTCGCGCCGCTTCTCGCGAGGTTGCCGAAGCCATTCGCGGCATGGCGGACTTCATCTGCACGTTTGCTCGCGTGGGCTCGCTCGGTATCTCTACCGATGCGCTTGCCGAGAAGCCGGCGGGCTCCATCGCCCTCGCCGGGCCCGATTTCGATGCCTATGTGATCGTGGGCGATCTTGTGGACTTCGCTGCCGAGCGCGCCCGCATCGAGAAGGAGATCGCCAAGGCTGAAAAGGAGCTCGCCGGCGCTGAGAAGACGCTCGCGAACGAGGGCTTCGTCGCCAAGGCCGCGCCCGAGGTCGTGCAGAAGAAGCGCGACCGCGCTGAGGAGCTGCGTTCGCAGATCGCCTCGCTTAAGGTGCAGCTCGTCGATTTCTCCTAGCAAGGAGGCCGGTGCACCTTGTAGGAACGGCATGTGCCAGGTCGCGCGGGCGTACCGTCCCGTCGCGTCTCAAGCGACGGTTGATGCGGTTGGCATGCGACCTTTCGCTACGGGTGGTTCCGTATAATTGAATGACCGTCAATACCGATGAGCTGGGGACTCGCAGGAGCCCCAGCTCATCCGTGCTTGTGGTGGTCATTAGTATGAATATACAGCAACTTCGTTACTTCTGCTCCGTTATGCGCATCGGCACCTTTTCCGGTGCTGCGCGGGCGGAGGGCGTGTCTGTCCAGGCCGTCTCGAAAGCGCTCGGTGCGCTCGAGGAAGAGCTGGGCTTGCCGCTCTTCCTGAGGAGGAGCAAAGGCGCGACGGCCACGCAGTTCGGTCGGGAGTTCGACGAATACGCGCGCGCAGCCCTTACCGCATTCGACGGTGCCGGCGCGTTCGCGAAGGCGCAGCGTGGACGCATGAAAAGCGATGACGATGCCCTCAGCATTCTCCTCGCCATACCGTCGTTCCATAATGATGCTGCGGTTTGTCATGGGATCGAGCGCTTCCTCGAGCGCCAGCTCGGCATGGAGGTAAGTCTTGGTCTGTGCCCGGGCTTCGAGGCGATCCCTCGGCTCCTCGCGCATGACCTCGACGCGCTTATCACCGTGGGGGAGTACTCTGACCCACGCTGCACGACAGTGGCGATCGGAAGCCTTCCGACCGGCGTATTCGTTTCGGGCAAGCATCCGCTCGCGCAGCGCGAGACGGTTCGGATGGACGAACTCGCGGAGTATCCCGTTTGCTATGCGGAGGGACTCGACGATTTCAACGAAACGATCCTCAAGCGCTATCTATCACGCGGCCTGACGTCTCCCCAGGTGAAGATACGATCGCGCGAGGAGTTCGCGAAGCTCGTCGCCGACGAACATGGATTCGCCTTCGGCGTGGGCGTGCCGAGCTTCTCGACGATCGAGGACGGCAAGATGCTACGCCTCGCCCCGCCCGACAACCTCTCCGTGTCGGTCTTCGCGGTGACCGCGCGCGACTACCGCAGCGCGCGCTTTCTCGAGTTCGAGCGCTTCATGCTGAAGGAGTTCCCGCGCGTCATGAAGACGTTCTCCCTGGATGTCTAGAATAAACCGTGCAGACGAGGATACATTTGCATTGATTGCTGCACAAAAACCGGCTTATAGGACAAAAAGTGTGTCCGCTTTAGAGGCGTCGACGCAGGTCGGCGCC
>UPXY01000018.1 GCA_900538305.1 uncultured Collinsella sp. | reverse complement strand
CCGAAGGCGGTTTCCCGGGCGGCGGCCATGCGCCGAGGACAAGCGAAGGGGAACGCCGGGGCTTCCCGGTCGGCGTCAAGGTCTCACGTGCTCAACCTGAAGCGCGACCCCACTACGTACTGCCAGCCCACAAAAAACGCCTCACCAGACGCGTCGAGGAAGTTCGACTTCATGAGGAACAGCGGCTCGTCTACGGGCACGTCGAGCGCCTCCGCTACCTCCTGCCCGGCGCGCACGATCTCGATGGTCCTCCCCGGAGCCTGCTTGGGATAACTTCCCGTCTGCGCGCAGATCTCCGCGAAAATCGAGACCTGTCCATCGAGCTTGGCGTCCTCGAGAAACGAAAACCTATCGTGCGGGAAGAAGCTCCTATCGAGCAGCACCGGAATATTGTTCGCTGTGCGCAGGCGTTCCACGACCAGCACCTCACACCCCGGGTCAAGACTCAAGAATTCAGCGATATCACCGCCGACGGGAGCAGAATAACGCGCGATGAGCTCGGCATTCGGCTCCATGCCGTCATCTCGACACGCTGCGCTGAAGCTGCGCACATCCGCCCCGAACTGCACCTTGCGCATGAGCTTGGGCGCGTTCACAAATGTTCCGCGCCCCTGCTGCTTGGTGAGCAGACCCTCCCCCACCAGCTCTTCGATAGCGCGGCGAACTGTGACCCTTCCCACGTTATAATCCGTCGAAAGCTCGAGCTCGGTCGGGATCTGGCTACCCGACTGATACTCGCCCGATTCGATCTTGCTACGAATTTCATGCATCACGTGCTGATAGAGCGGGACGGACGATTCCTTCTCCCGACGGCAAGCCATCTATATCACCTCGAGGATCCCCGAAACCGTGTCGATGATCACATCCGCTTTATCCTGCGAGAAGGGAAACCTGCTCTCGCGCTTCGCGAACACCGTGAGCCCCGCCCGTTTACCCGCCTCGATGCCGTAGGGCGAGTCCTCCACGCAACAGCATGCACTCGGATCGAGCCCAAGCACCTCGCAAGTATGCAGGTAGATCTCGGGGTTGGGCTTGCTCTCGTGGAACTGCTCGCCGCTCACGATGACCTCGAACGAGTCCTCGATCCCACACGCCTGGAGTACTTCGCGGATGTTGTCCATAGGCGAAGAAGATGCGAGTGCCAGGCGAAGACCCCGTGCGCGCAGGGCGTCGAGCGTCTCCGGGACGCCGGGATTCATGAGCGCGCGATAGTCGTAGACGTAGTCCTTGCCCCACTCGTTGAAGCGCGCGATCGCCTCCTCGGGCGTAAACGTTCCGTACCCGCCGCGCTCCCACCACTCAGCGACTGTCTGGTTGAACGTCTCGTGCGAGCAGCCAACGGTCTGGGCTATCTCCTCATCCGATACCTCGATCCCGAATGCATCGAGAAATGCACGCTCCTCCTGGGCGTAGGCGTACTCGGAATCGACGATCACGCCGTCCATATCGAAGATCACGGCGCGAAACGAAGCCTGCGCGGACATCGTACCTCCTTGCGTAGAATGCGACCGCATCACTATCATACCTTATGCCTGCCCAGGCAGCACGGCAAGAACGGCTCGGCGTGCAGCAGCATCGGCCTTCGGCACGGCCAAATTGTCGGCCTGCAGCAATCCGCCCTGCAAGCGACGAATCGCACCGGAGACCGTGCATGGCCGACCTCAAATCAACCAAACCGGAAAACCATGAGAACCTTGAGCGAACAACATAGCCTCGGCCAGGCAGCGCTAACCCAGCAGCTCCTCGAGCGCCGCGGCGATGCCGTCCTCGTTGTTCGAACACGTCACCATATCCGCCGCGCGCTTCACTTCATCCGTCGCGTTCGCCATGGCAATACCCGTGCCGGCAAGCTTGAGCATGGGAATGTCGTTCTGGCCGTCGCCGAACGCGATAAGCTCGGCGGGGTCGATGCCGCGCTCGGGCAGCGCATGGGTGAGGGCACGGGCCTTGTCGATACCGCGCGCGGTGAACTCGAAATAGAAGTCGGCTGTGAACATGCAGCTCAGGCGGTCGGCGAAAGGAGCTGCCATGGCCTCGTGGTGCTCGGCAAGATAGGAATCCGTACCTGCGGTGAGAATCTTGTTCTGCGGCGTGATACACCAATCCAGAAGCGAACGCACCTCATGGATGCGCAAGCCACAGGCATCACGCTCGTATTTGACGATGTTCTTCGGCTCGCCCTTGTGGTAGATAGTGCAGCGATAGGCGTCCTCGATATACAGGCGGTCGGCGTCGACGAGCATGGGGATGACGTCGAAGCCCTGCAGATGCTCGAGAACTGCACGGGCATCCTCGACGGGAATCGCTTGGTCGAACAGGAGCTCCCCGGTGGTAGCATCGCGTACCTGCGAGCCGTTGTAGGCGACGAGCATACCATGGTAGCGGTCGAGCTCGAGCTCATGGGCGAGCGCGCGCAAGCCATGCGCGGGGCGTCCCGAAGCAAGGATGAGCGTGATGCCCGCACGCGCAGCGGCAAGCAGCACCTCCTTTGTGCGCGGCGTGATGCGCTTTTCGTCGTTGGTAAGCGTGCCGTCGATATCGAGCGCGATGGCCTTGATGGACATGACGCTGTTCCTTTCCCTTCCGAATCTGCTACTGCAATGATGCGACACCGTCCCGGGCGCCGTTTTCGCCTTGAAATCCGGGCAGGAACTGGCGTGTACCTCAACCATTATCTCGATACACACGCCAGTTCCTGCCCGGATTTCCCAACCGAGCGCGAAACGAGGCAGGGGCGCGCACTACGCGAAGCACTTGGGATGGCCCCACGCGCCCTCGATGCCGCAAACCTCGGCAGCGAAAGAAGCGGCGCCGTCGAGCGCGCGGGCAACGGCGTCGTCGCGCGCCTTCCCTTGCTTGCAAGCATCAAGATATCCCAGCAGAAACGCTGCGATGAACGAATCTCCGGCGCCCATCGTGTCGCGCACCGTCGCGGCCGGCTTGATGGGCTGCTCGAAGAAACGCTCGCCGTCGAACGCAACCGATCCCCGCTCGCCCCGCGTCGCCACGGCGATACCAGGTCCCAGGTTGCAGAGCCACCGCAGGTGCTCGCCCACCACGTCGTCGCTCGCCTCGTCTTCCGCAGAGTAGAAGGCGAAGTCCACGAACGGCGCTACGTCCTCCACATACGAATCGATGGAATCCTCTGAGAAATCGAAGCTCACCGGCACGCCCGCCGCACGCACCGCCGGCAGCTCGCGCTCCGTGAAGCAGTAGCTGCCGGTATGCAGCACGTCGAAGCCACGCACGTATTCAAGGGCGAAGCGATCGAGCACATAGCGCGACCTCCCGCGGATCCCACCCTGGTTCGAACCGAGGAACACGCGCTCGCCCGCCTCCACCGTCACGCTCGACGCGCCGTTCTCGCCGATCTCCTGCCGGCAGCGTACGAGTTCCACGCCTTCATCGGCAAGGCTCTCAATCACGTGCTCGGCAGCATCGTCCGTGCCGAAGATGCCCATGTACGCAGAGCGCGCCGCCCCGAGACGCTGCGCATACACCGCGACGTTCACCGCGTTACCGCCGGGATACATGATGCCCAGATGCTCGTAGCGGTCGACGACGTTATCTCCAAAGCCCAGGATCGATACGTCGAATCCCATGGCAGCCCCCTTAGTACGAGACGACTCCCATATAGCGGCGGAAGTCCGGGTCATGGTCGAACACCTTGCCGCGCGCGGCGCGCAGCTCGACGTTCATGGCATAGAAGAGCACGGGGTCGAGATAGGCGCGCACACTCGCTGGCACCTTGTCCATACCGTACTCAAGGGCATCGAGCACCATGAGGGTGTCGGTGTGGTCGTTCAGGAATGCGAGCGCGCGCTCGTCCATGGCGCGGTACTCGCTCGAGCCCATCTGCAAAAAGTAGAACACACCGGGCTCCGTGACCTCGAACGGCCCGTGGAAGTACTCGCCCGAATGGATATAGCTGCAGCTCTGCCACTGCATCTCCATGAGCGAGCAGATGGCGAAGCCGTAGGTCTGGCAGAAATTGGGGCCGGATCCCAGAATGTAGAGGAAGGGATGCTCCTGGCAAAGCGCCGCGAAGCGCTCCCCCAGCTCCGCGTTCACCTTCTTGCGCGCCGCGGACAGCACCTCGTCCATCATATCGACGCCCTGGTAGAGGTCGGCAAGGTCGGCGAAACCCTCCTGCTGGTCGAGCAGCTCGGCGGCAAGAAGCGGCGCGATGCCCGAAGGCACCTCACCGGCGGGAACGTCGGTGCCCCACGGATACACCCAGCACGTCCACGCGCCCTGTGCGATCTTGGACTCCGCGCCGTCGGTAAGCGCGACGACCTCAGCCCCGCGCTCGCAAGCGAGCTGGCATGCATCGAGCACCTCGGGCGTGTTGCCGCTATGGCTGCACGCGACCACGAGGCTGTGCTCGCCCAAGCGCTTCGGCGCGGTGATGCAGAACTCGCGAGCCGTGTATGCACCCGAGACGATGTGCCTCGCCTCGCGCTCGAGCAGCATATGCGCCGGCAGCAGATCGATGAGCGAGCCGCCGCAGGCGACCCAATACACCTCTTCGATCGCACCACGCTTCTCGATGATGTCCTTGATGAGATTGAACGGCTTCATGACGTCCCCTTTCATAAGCCAATCTACCTTCGTCGCGTCGGTTCTTTACGCCTCGGCGGCACGCTCCCCCTCGACGATCGCGATGCCCGCCGTTGCGCCGAGCGCGCTCGCACCCGCCTCGATGAACGCTTTCGCCTGCTCATACGTGCGGATGCCGCCCGCGGCCTTCACCTGCACCTTGTCGCCGAGCACCTCGGCCATGATGCGAACATCCTCGAGCGTCGCCTTATAGGGGCGGCCGGAAGACGTCTTGAGGAACGCAGGGCGCGCCTTGAGGGCGATTTCGCACACACGCCGCTTGTCCGCCTCGGACTCGAACTTCGGCATCTCGACGATGACCTTGTCCCGCATGCCATGCGCGCGGCAGAACTCCGCCACGCCGCACATCTCGCGCTCAATGGCATCGAAGTCGCGCTCATCCACGGCGCGCTGATTCAGCACATAGTCGATCTCTGTGAACCCGGCCTGCGCATAGCGCTCGAATTCCGGTAGTTCCTCCTCGAGCGTGAGCGCACCCTCGGGGAAGTCGATGGCACCCGCGACGATGATATCCGTACCCGCGAGCATCTCGCACGCATGGTCGTAGGTCTCGGGATCGGCGAAGACGCAGCGGAACCCATAGCGGCGCGCTTTCTCCAGGTATTCGTCGAAGGTGTCGTTCGGATCGTCGATATAGTCGATGTACTTGTTGATGCCCATGATGCAATCTCCTTTCGAACCATGTCTGCTTTGTGCAGCCCTCGTCCCGGCAACTTAAAATCCGGGCAGGAAATGGCGCGCAGCCACAGCATTTCTTAGAAACACCTGCCATTTCATGCCCGAAGTTCCCGCGTGCCGGGATCCCGCGAACGGGAAGGACAACGGCGACGGTTACGCGGGGGCGTACTCCAGGACGGCGCCGATGACGCCTGGTATCTCGTTCACCATGATGTCTGCTCCGCGCTGCGTGAACCCGAAGCGCTCCTCGCGCTTGGCGATCGTGTAGAGCCCGGCGCGCCGCGCGGCCTCAATGCCGGGGTCGGAGTCCTCAACGGCGCAGCACGCCTCGGCAGGAAGGCCGAGTTTGCCTAACGTGAGCAGGTAGATCTCGGGGTTCGGCTTGCTCTGCGTGAGCTCGTCACCGCTTTCCACCGCCTCGAAGAAGTCTGCGATGCCGCATTCCTCAAGAACCTTCTCAATGTGCTCGAGCGGCGAGGACGAAGCGACGGCCAAGCGGTATCCCAGGCGCTTGAGCTCCTCGAGGGTCTCGGGCACGCCGGGGTTCATAATCTCGCGGTAGCTGATGGGATGCTGATCCCAAAAGACCTCCTCGCGGCGCTCGATCTCCTCGCCGTCGAGCTTCTCGCCGAGCGACCGCTCCCACCACTGGGAATAGAGCTGACGCTCGACCTTGCGCGACGAACCGGCAAGCATGTCGAACTCCTCGGAGGAGACCTCGACACCCTGCGCCTCGAAGAACGCCTCGTGAACGCGGCGATACGCCGCCTCGGAATCGACGAGCACGCCATCCATGTCGAAGATGACCGCTTCCAGCTGATTCATAGCGACTAGCTACTCCTTTCTGCATGCGATGGGAAGCATCGCGCGTGGTGAGGCAACGGCGCCTAGCATGAAGCCTCCTCGTGCGCGGCGCGCCTCATCGACGCGCGCCTCATGAGATACGTGCTCGCTCCCACGAGGGCGATGATGCACGATGCGCCGAAGAGCACCTCCTGCACGCCGAACGCAGCCGCCAGAAACGGCGCCACGGCGAGCGGCACGACGCCCGCGCTGTTGAGGCCGAGCCTCACGAAGCCCATCACGCGGCCGATATGTGTCATGGGCGTGCGCTCCTGCACGAGAATCGCCTGGGTGGGCTCCATGAAGCCCCAGGCGAGACCGTTGATGAACTGGCCGACGATGGCGATGGCGAGCACGTTCGTGCCCACGTAGACCATCGATCCCACGCCTACGAACGTGAGCGTGACGAGCAGCAGCGGAATATCGATCTTGCGCTCCGGGATCTTCGTGAAGGCATACGAACCGATCGCCATGCCGAACCCGGATATGGCAGACAAGATGCCCATCCACACCACGTCGACGGCGAGCACATCGCGGTAGAAGAGTGACTCGAGCGAGTCGAAGGCGCCGAAGGCGAAGAATCCCAGGAATCCGCTTACGAAGATGAGGCGCAGATCGTGCGTGCGCATGGTGATGCGCGCGCCCTCGATCACGCCCGAAACCATGCCGATCTTATCGTCCTTCCGCTCACCGCTGTCCTCACGCTCCGGCGTCACGGTCTCGCGACAGTCCCAGGTGACAAGGATCGCGCCCACGAGGCACACCGCCATGAACAGGAAGACGACGCGCGTGGGGAAGAACCCCGCGAGCACGCCGCCCGCGATGGGGCCTGCGGCATAGGCGATGTTGCTGTAGAAGACCATGAGGCCGTTCAACCGGGCGAGCTGCGCCCTACCGCGCGTGAGATACACCGGGTACGTGCGCGTGCAGGTGTTGATGGAGCCGCCGCCCAAACCCATCATGGTCGCCGCGAAGATGAGCGTGGGCACCGAGGGCGGCACGATCCCCATGAAGACGCTCATCGCGAGCATGGCAAAGAGCGTAACGAGCGCCGTCTTGCGCGGTCCTATGCGGTCGATCACGGGGCCGGACGCGGCATTCGCGAGCGAGTTGCAGAGGTTGCGCACGAGCGTGATCGCCGCGACCAAAAACGCGTCGCCGCCGAGCTCGTAGGTCGCCGCGCCGATGAGTCCCAGGAAGTACACGGCGTTCACCGCGCACCACTGCAGGGACTCAAGCGCGATGAGCCGCTTCTCACTCTGCGTGAGCGAGCCCATGCGTTCGTCTTTCGCTGTGCTATCCACCTCTCGACCCCTGTTCTCGTGTTCGGCTGCTCGCGCACCGGCTACGCGAACCTGAACTCCTATCGATATCAAATGGAACGTACTATAACGTTATGCCCTTTCGGGATTGAGAAAAGGGGCAGCGGAGAACCGCTGCCCCGAAGGAGGACGTATCGACTAAGCGAGGATGCCGAAGTACACGCCCACCACGCCGAGCACCATGGTGCCCAGGATGAGGATCATGGGAGAGACCTTCTTCTTGAGGAGGAAGTAGTACAGACCCATGAAGGCGAGGCCGAGCATGCCGGGCATAATGCCGTCGAGCACGCTCTGGAGCGTGGTGACCTCTTCGCCGGAGCCGAATTCAACCGCGAGCGACGCCCAGAACATACCGCAGGTCATGGAACCAACGACCATCATACCGATGATGCCGGCAGCCTTAATGACCTTGTCCATGATGCCGGACTGCTCGGCGGTCTCGAGCAAGCTCACGCCGATCTCGTAACCCTTGTGGATGCCCCACACGCGCAGGATGTACTGCGGGACGTTGAAGAGCAAAAGGAAGATGATCGGGCCGAGCACGTTGCCCTGGGAGGCCAGCGAGATGGCGATGCCGGCGGCGACCACGCGGATGGTGGTCAGGAAGACGGCGTCACCGATGCCGGAGAGCGGGCCCATGAGGGCGGCCTTGATGTCGTTTACGGACTCAGGAGGCATCTCACCCTTGGCGATGCGCTCCTCCATGGACATCGCGATGCCGCCGACGAACGGAGCGAGGCAGACCGTGATGTTGAAGAACGCGGTGTGGCGCTCGAGCGCGGCCGCATAGCCCTCGGGATCGTCATGATAGATCTTCTTGAGCATCTTCTTGACCATCATGCCGAAGGCAAGACCCATCTGGTTCGCATAGGTCCAGGAGAATTCCATGCCGAGTGCGCCGACGGAAAGGGCAGCCTTGGTGAGATCCTGCTTGGTGATGGCGTACTCGCCCGTCTTGTAGGCGCTAGCCTGCGTGGTCTCATTAGAAGTCATCGTCGTCAGCCCCCTCAATCTGTGCCACGGTCTGGTTCTTATCCAAGAAGCCGAGCGTCAGGACGGCGATGATGACGGCGATAAGCGCAACGCCGAGCGTCGAGACGCCCATGTACGAGGTGAGCAGGAAGCCCAGGAACAGGTAGGGCAGGAGCTCCTTGCGGTAGATGAGGCGCAGAAGCATCGCAAAGCCCATGACCGGCAGGATGTTCGCGGCGGCGGCGAAGCCGCTGAGCACGAACGCGGGCACGGCGTTCACAAGCCAGTCGATAGCGCCGGAGCCGAAGTACACGGCGCAGAAGATGAGGGCGAACCACACGGGAGCAAGCCAGAGGCCGAGCAGCCAGTGGAGCGCCATGAGCTTCGAGCCCTCGCCCTTGAGCGCGATGCCGGGGATGAAGCTCGTAAGCCAGTTGCTCACGATCTGGGCGAGGTTGCCCACGCCGAGAACGAGCGTACCGATGGGCATGGCAAGGCCGACGGCCGCCTCGGTGTCGAGACCGAGCAGGATCGCGTAGGCGGTGCAGAGCAGGCCGGCCGAAGTGGCATCCGGCGGAATGTAGGCACCGATGGAGACGGAGCCCATGAAGAGCGCCTCGATGCTGGCACCCATAACGAGGCCAGTGTTGAGGTCACCGAGGAACGCGCCCACGACGGGGCACACCACGATGGGACGGAACGCATACAGCGTACCGAGCTGGTAATCGAAGCATTTGAAGAACACGTACAGTACTGCGCAGAGTATGCTCTCGAAAAGCATGCGTCTACCTCCAATCACATGGGAGCATGGCGATTACCCTAGATGAGCTTGAGGGCGTCCACCTTGGGCTCTTCAGCGAGCCCGCGGATCTCGACCTCGATGCCCCTAGAGCCGAGCTCGCGGAGGATTTCCTCCTCCTCGGGCTCGAGGAACACCTGACGAGCGATGGTCTTCGTCGTCGGGGACTCCTTGGTGTTGCCGAGGTTAAGACTCTTGATCTGCGGACAGCCGTCGATGAGCTGCTTCGCTTCGGCGATGGACTGCACGCAGATGATCATCTTGTACTTGTCGGTCACACCGCTGTTGATCGCCTCGATGGCATGCGCCATGTCCTTGATCACGAGCTTGCAGCCGGCGGGCTTGCCGAGCTTGAGCGTGGTCTTCCACACGGGATCGTTCGCCACGTGGTCACCGACGCAGAAGATGCAGTCGGCACCGAGCGTACCCACCCACGAGGTCGCCACCTGTCCATGTAGAAGGCGATGGTCGACGCGCGTTAGAAGAATCATCTTTCCCCTCCTTTTCCGTTACTAGAATTCCTCGTCGTCCGCGTTAAGCGCAGCCAGCTCATCGTTGCAGTACTTCGGCCGCACCTCGTCGGTCGAGACGGCGACGCGAATCGCTGCTGCCAGATCGGGCTCGTTGATGGAGAACAAAAGCGAGATCAGAAGCGGCAGGTTCATGTTCGTCACGAGGTGGATGTTCTCACGCTGCTGAAGGACGTTCGTGAACTCGTTGTTCACGCTCCCGCCGAAGATATCGGTGCAGACGAGCACCTCGTCCTCCGCGGGAATCTCGGCCAGCGTGTTCGCAACCTCCTGGGCGATGTCGTTCGCCCCGTCGACGAATGCGCAGATGACCTTGATGTCGACGCCCGCGCCGCCTCCCAGGAAGGAAAGCGCTTCGGAGATGCCGGCAGCGAAGTGCGCATGCGATGCGATGACCATGTGTCTCATTGGTACACCTCCTTTACCGTGTCGAGAGCCTTTTCGTACTGCCGAGCCGACTGCACGAGGGCAGTAGCTGGATCGGTGTGATAACGCGAGTTGACGATCTCGAAGCTTATGGGACCGGTATAGCCGCCGCGCTCGAGCGCAGCGAGGTCTGCCGCCATGTCGCGGGAGCCGTCGCCCCACGCGAGATGGCTTTCGGCACCGATGTCCGAGAAGTGAAGGTGCTGCACGCGCTCGCCGAAGCGCTTGAAGTACCCATCGATGGAGTCACCCGCGCGCCAGGCGGCGCCGAGGTCGAGACAGACGGCCAGGTGCTCGTCGTGGACATCGTCGAGCAGCTGCTCGAGCTCTTCAGCCGAGCGTACAAGGTTCGTCTCGTCGCACTGGAGCGCCTCGATGGCGGGCGTGACGCCCTGCTCCGCCGCGTAGGAGACGACCCTGCGGAGCATCTGCACACTCCGCTCCCAAGCGTCTTCGCGCGGCTCGTCGAGATAGCCCCAGCCACTCGTGACGACGATCTTTCCCGCCTGCGTATCGCGTGCGATGTCGATGACGTTCTTGAACGTGGCGAAGGTGCGCTCCTGCGCTTCCTCGCCGCGCGAGGCCATGTTCGCGGGCTTGGGGTTCGTCTGCTCGGGGCAGATGGCGATAATCTTCACGCCGTAGCGATTCGCAAGCTCGGTGAGGACCTGCGAGTCGTCGTGGCGCGCCCAGTCGAGCGCGAAGTGCATGGGTCCACACCACACCTCGACGGCCGGATAGCCAGCGTCGCTCGCGTCCTTGAAGAACGATTCCAGGGAGAAGAAGCGGTAATGGCAGTTCATCGCCGCGATATGCCAGCTGTCGCCGATCATTGTTCCTCCCCTTTCGCGATTTTCGACTCGTACGTTCTATATAAGTCGGACGTTTTTCATACCAAAACAGGAATCAGCATAAACCTTCGGCAACGCTCGGAAACGCAGGTACGTGTGGAACACGCCAAGTGGTATGAAAAAGTCGATAAGCGGTATATAACACCCCATCACCTCTTCCACCATCGTGTCCTGCGCGCAGCGCTACTGCGATACGGAATAGCGCGCGTGCTCGCCGATCGCGACCGACGTTACGTACTCGAGCGCACGCCCGGCAGCGTCGTAACTCACGCAGCGGATCCCGAGCGCCGGATCGCCCACACTCCCGCGTAGCAGCTGCGCCTCGCGCGGCTTGAGTTCGCACACCTGAAGATCCTCAATGGCGCGCACGACCTCATGCCCGCGCAGGGCATAGAACTCATAGAGGCTGAACAGCGAGATGTCCACGGTCTCGATGCCGGGGAAAAGCTCGCAGGGGACGAGCGCGGTCTCGATCGCGAAGGGCTCGTCGTCCACGCAATTCAGGCGGCGAACTTGGTAGAGGTCGCCTTCGGCGGAGACGTCGAAGAGCCGCGCATAGTGTGCACCCACCGGCCGAATCGAGGTCTCGAGCACCCGTACGCTCGGACGGTGCCGCATATCGCCCTGACTCGCACGGAAGCCCCGGGGGCCGTGCGACGAGCTGTTCGCGCTGAGGCCGTGCGTGACGAATGTGCCCTTGCCCTGCACGCGGAAGAGCAGCCCCTCGTCGATGAGGCCGTCGATGGCATTGCGTATGGTGAGCTTCGTCGTGTTGTATTGCTGCGAGAGATCGGATTCCGAGGGTATCGCGGCGCCGGGGGTATATTCCCCGCTGTTGATCTTCTCGCGTATGATGCGCCTGATACGAAGATAGAGCGGCAGATTGATCCCGGCGGCGTTCTCGTTGAGCCACGGCGCGCTGCTATAGCCCTTGGCCATGCGCCGCACCTCCCTCCGAGCCCGCCGATGCAAGCGCGGGCTGCTTGAACACGGTGTTGCATACGATGCCGAAGCGCTCGGGCACGTACAGCGACTCATAGTATTCAACCGGCGACAGGTCGTCGTCCGTGCGCATGCCGCGCTCGAAGAAGATGAGATCGCGCGCAGGGATAGACAGGAGCGCCGCCTCATCTTTCGAAGCGCGTCCCACCGAGACCGTGAGCGACGTGTGCACGGTGGGCATGCCGTAGCGGCTCTCCAGGGTCGCCGTGAGCGATTCCTTCGAAAAATCGATGGCCTCGATTCCCGGGCACGCACGCACCGAGACGAACGAAGTCTCGAGGCAGACCGCCTCGTCTTCGACGCAGCGCACGCGCCTGAGCTGGAACACGGGGTCGCCGGCGGCAAGGGCAAGACGGGGCGCGATGTCGTCCGGACAGGCGATGACGCCCTTCCATACGACGTGTGAGACCGGCGTCTTCCCGATCTTGTGGACGATCTCGCTGAAGCCCGAGAGGTCGTCGAGGTGGATGGTCGGAAGGGGCGGACACACGAAACTGCCCGCACCGGGCTTGCAATCGACGATATGGTGCGCCGAGAGCTCGGCAAGGGCGCTTCTCAGCGTCGTGCGGGAGACGTCGAGGGTGACGCATAGCTCGCGCTCGGAGGGAAGACGGTCGCCCTCGGAAAGCCCGTGTGCGTCGATGTATTCCAGGATGCCCTCGTATGCCCTATCGAAGGGAGAGACCTCGACGCGCTTAGCCATTTCCCTGCCCCGCTATCATCTCATCGAAGACGCCTTTGAGCTCGCGGGCGCTCTCCATGACGTTGCGGTACGCCCGCGTGCCGCGCTTGAGCTGGCGCAGCCAGAGCTTGATGTTCACCTCCACGGGTGCGGCATCTGACCTGCGCACGATCACCTGCACGACGACGCCGAGAATGCGATTCCCGCGGCGCAGGGCGTTTCCACGCGAGACGGCCATGGGGTTCATGACGATTTCGCCAACGCCCTTGAGACCCTCCGGTGCCTCCGCGCGCTCGGGTTCGACCTCGACGATCTCGCAGGCAGCGACGTCTTCACAGCGGTAGACGGTCGGCCTCGGCGCACCGGGCTGCCGGATGCTCCATAGCCCCCTGGCCTCATCGAGCAACACCTCGGGGATGCCGAACATCGTCATCGGCGCGAGTATGGTGCGGGTCGCCTCGAAGGCATCGCCGACCGCTTGGGGCTCGTTCATGACCGCTCTCCGTTTCTTGCTCATTCACGCTTGTTGTAACTATATCTATTCGATTAATTTAATACCAATTCCAATCCGTAGATGGCGGGAGGTCTTCCATGAGCGGCATGACGATGCTCGATTACGTTCGCGAATGCCCCGTGAGGCTCAACGAAAATGTGAAGCGAAGTGAGGAGCTTTGCGACGCGCTCGTTGAACGCTACCGCAGCGCCGTTGCAGCCGGCCACGCGAGCATGCGTTTTGTTGCCTGCGGTTCTTCCTACCATGCTTGCTGCGCCATGCAGCCCTTTATGGAGCACGTGCTCGGCGCGCGCGTCGACGTGGTCACACCCGGGTACTATGTGCGCTACGGCACCGCGATGTCGCCCGCCTTCGAGGTCATGGTGTCGCAGAGCGGATGCAGCACGAATATCATCGCAGCGCTCGACACGGCGCGCGAACTGGGACGCGAGGCCGTCGTGCTCACCGGCAACATCGAGGCGGACGTGCGCGGGCATGCCGACGCGGTTGTGGACTACGGCGTGGGCGTAGAGACCGTCGGCTTCGTGACGGTTGGCCTCGTCACCCTCATGGAGTTTCTCACCTTGTTCGCACTCACCTGCGCAGAGCGCACGGGCGAGATTTCCGTGGGCGAGTTAGAGCGCTGGATGGCAGAGCTTGAAGAGGCCGCTGCGCTCCATGGCGCGCTCGCGACACGCATGGAGGCGGTCTTCGAAGCACACGAGCTGGCATTCCTCTCGCCCGGTCCCACGTTCGTGCTCGGTGATGGCCCGAACTATGCGACGGCACTCGAAGGCGCTCTCAAGATCCAGGAAACGCTCAAGGTACCAGCGATCACCTATGAACCCGAGGAGTTCATCCACGGGCCGAACATGCAGCTCACGCCTGCCTACACGGTGTTCGTCATCGATACCGACCCGATGCCAGGCCGCACCTTCGACATCTGGCGCGCCGCCTCCGAGGTCACCGACCGAGCGTATCTCGTGAGCACGCGACCGGGCAAGGACGAGCGGATAATCGCCGCCGAAGGACACGCGGTGAGCGAGCTCATATCGCCTATCGCGCTCGTCGCGCCCTTCCAATACCTCTGCGCGCGAGCTATGTCTGAGCTCGATTGCGAGGACGAGCATCCGCTCATGCGACGCTTCGAGCGTATCGTCTCGAGCAAGACGGAATCCTACCGCGCCGCCCACCAATGATGTTTTCGTCCAGGCCTTAGATTCTCACGCGGCGAGCTCGGGCGAGGGCTGAGCGGCGGCATCTTTCTCGCGCTGCTCGAGCACGAGGTTCACGATGATGCTGCCGATGATAAGCACCGTGCCCGCGAGCGCGAAGCGCCCGAAGCTCTCGTGGAAGAAGACGAATGCCCACGTAGGAGCGAAAACGACCTCAAGCATAGTAATAAGATTCGCGGTGAGCGGGTTCGCCCGCGTGATGCCCCGCGAGAAGCACACGTTCGCCAAGCCGGAACATACGACGCCGGCGCCTGCCATAAGCCCCCACTCATGCGGCCTCACCTGGGAAAGCTGCGGGATGTAGAGCAGGCCGGGCAGCACGGAGATCGCGCAGCTGATCATCGCCGACGTCACAGGCGACGACCCGCGCTTGGCATTCAGAAAGAACATAAGGCCGAAAAACGCGCCCGAGATGATCGCTAGGAGATTTCCCAGCACGTTTTCTGGCGAGAGGCTGTCGAAGAAGAACACGACCATGCCCGTGAGCGCCATAATGATGACGAGCACCTTGCGCGCCGGCGGAATCCTCCGCTGCTCGATGGCCTCATAGAGCGCCACGAACGCCATTGAGCTGTACTGGAGTACGATGGCGCTTCCCACGCTCGTGAGCTTGTTCGCATACGTAAAGGTGATGCCCATGAAATACGATGCGAGGCCCGCTGCCACCACGAGCTTCGACACATGAATCGTAGGGCGGATCACCGTGAAGTAAAACAGCAGGGCGACGATGGACGATACCGCGCTGATAAGGAATCCAGGTTGGCTATTGAGCTTCGTAAAGACGCCCGAAAAGCTCCATGCGACCGCCGTGCCGAGCAGCCAAAGGTACCCCGTGTTCATGCGATGACCCGTATCCATGTGCATCCCCCCGCTCATGTGCACAAAGGCGGCCGGGAGCCGAGCCCCCGGCCGCCCTTCATCGACCTTGGTCTATCAAAGCCTGCTACCAGGCGCAGCCTTTAGTAGTCGAACTGGTGATAGTAACGACGATACTTGAGGTTGTGCTTGGTGACCGTCTCGTAGTAGCGGGCGAGGCGGTCGGTCACGAGGATGGTGAGGATCCACGGGGAGACGATGACGCGGAAGTCGTCGTCGAGGCCGGGGATGGCGTACTCGGCGGTGTCGATCACCACGATGTCCTCGTCCTTGGTGCGGTCGGCGAAGTTGGTGAGGAAGGCCTCGACGCGCTCGTCGAGCTTGCGGCACTCGTCCTCGCCCTTGAACAGGAACACGGGCACGTCCCTCTCCACGAGCTCGAGCGTGCCGTGGAAGAAGTCGGCGGAGGTGATGTAGCGGGTGCGCTTCCACTGCATCTCCTCGAGGATGCACATGGCGAAGAGGATCGTCTCGCCCCAGAGCGCGCCGGAGCCCACGAACATGGTGTAGGGCGCGAGGGCGTACCTCTTGGCGAGCTCCTCGGCCTTGGGCTCGAACTTCTTGCGGATGTCGAGCAGGTCCTTCCAGATGTCGGCGGTCTGCTCGATGAACTTGTCGTACTTGGGGAAGCAGCCGCGGCGGTAGAGGAGGCGCAGGCCGAAGCAGTCCGCGAGGTAGTAGCCCTTCTCGCAGCCGCCCGAGCCGTGGTCGCTGGCCATCTTGACGCAGCCCTCGGCGCCCACGGCCTGGCCGATGGGGCCGTCGGGGCTCGTCATGGCGACGACGCGGACGCCCATCTCCTTCATCTTCCCCACGGCCTCGAGGACCTCGGGCGTGGTGCCGGACTCGGAGGCGGTGAGCACGACGGACTTCTCGGTCATGCGCTTGTGGCCGGAGACGTTCCACTCGGCGGCGTGGATGAGGTAGACCTCGAGGTCCTTGTCGCCGAACTTGTTCATGAGGTACTCGAGCTGCATGAGCTCGTCCCAGGTGCCGCCCACGCCCATGAGGAAGATCGCGTCGTAGCCCTCGTCGGCGATCTTGTCGGCCATGGCGGCCATCTGCTTGCCGGTCTCGACGAGCGCCTTGCCGTCCTCGAGGTAGCCCTCCTGGTCGAAGTTCATGATCTCGACCTTCTCCGTCTCTGCCATGAGCATTCCTTTCTCGTGTCGTCATGCAATAAGGCAGCGCGGGGTTGCACCTGCGGCGCGAGGCGTTCTCCCTTGCTCCGCGTCGCACGCACTTCCGCTGATGACAAGATACCAAATTGGTTATATGACGTTATATGACAGCGGTGAGTGGTAGGATTTTTCCGGTAAACGTATAGACGTTATATAACGTTATATTGCTTCACCACACCATGTTCAAACTTCAACGATCCACGTCACTTCGGGCATACTTTGACGGACGTCGCTATGGGGACGGGTGTCTTTGCGCCGAATACGACGCAAGCGCACCCGCCTCCAACGTATCGTTTTCTGCTCAAGCCTAACCGTCCCCAAAGTGACGGACGAAGTGACGCGCAGTTGAGTCTAGAGACGGAAACTGTAGTGCTTCCCAACTACATGCTGAAGCCCGAGGAACATGGGGTCACCGTATTGATCGGAGTACTCACCGCTCACCGTGAATAAAGGCTCGTTCTCCGCCACATCGAGCAATTCGGCCAACTGCGGTGTCGCGCGCTCCATGCTTAAGATGCAATCGGTGCTGTTGCGCGGTACGAGTCCGGTCTTCCGCTCGATGACCTCGAAGATGGAACGGTCTTCAAGGTTCTCATCGAGCAGGAAGCGGTATTTCACCGGGTCGAAAAGGTTATCTTCAACCATAAGAGGCACATCGTCGGCTGTACGCACGCGTATGACGCGAATCGCAGCCCCGTTATCGGCACCTCCGAAGAAGCCGGGGCGATCGAACGGGAGCAGGGTACGCTCGCACACTACGAGTCGCGCACCCGGGACGACGCCGTTGTTCTCGCAGGTCTTCGTGAAGCTTCGAACGATGTCATCGTTCTCGAACGGTGCCTTGTGCTCGGCTTCGGCCGTCACAAACGTGCCCTTCCCCTGGCGCTTGACGAGCAGGCCTTCCTTCTCGAGCACCTTCACCGCGTTGCGTACGGTGATGCGACTCACGCGGTAGATGTCGCCAAGCTCGAGCTCAGAGGGGATCTTCTCCCCCGCGCGATACAGTCCCGAGGCGATATCGCGGCGGATGTCTTCGATAACCTGAAGGTACAGAGGTTCTTGCGATGTGTGATCGAGTTCCGAGGGCATGACAGCGCCTTTCGAATACGTTATATGTTGTCTTGACACGTCATAGTATACGACCAGACGCACACCGACGACGATCCACTCGGCAAACGGTCTCAGCGTAAGGTAAACGTCCCGACGATGCCAGGAAATCTATCTGTTGCGAGCAGGACGCAGCAGGAGCGGACGCAGAAATGAGAGATGCGTCTCGGAGAGCACGATGGAACAGAAGATGAGCACGAATCCCGCGACGAGCCTGCCTGTGAGAACCTCGCTAGCAAGCAGCACGGAAAACAGCACACCCGAGGGAGACTCGAGCGAAAGCAGGAGCGACCCGGTCGCAGGCGGGACGTGCGCGAGCGCGAGATTCTGAACGAGCATACCGATGCACGTGCAGAAGAGCGCAAGGAATGCAATGGTCGCGATAACCACGGGTGACCAAGCGATCGAGGTAATCGGCGGCTCGACAGCAAGCGCCGCAACGGCATCCATCACGCCGACGGTGAGAAACATCCAGAACGTGATAACGTTGACATCGAGCTCTCGGCCATACCGCGCTGCCGTGGCAATCTGAAGTGCAAAGAACACGGCGCCAACAAGCGTGAGCGCGTCGCCGCGATTCACCGAAAGGCTATCGAGCGCCACGAGCGCGATGCCCGCCAAGCAGAGAAGGGCCGCCCCGAGGTTGAAGCGCGTGAGCGGCTCGCGTGCCATGAAGTAGCTTATGAACGGCACGAGGATGCAGTACGTCCCCGTGAGAAACGCGCTCTTGCCAGCCGTCGTCTCAACAAGACCAAGCGTTTGGAACGCGTAGGCGAGACCGAGCGACGCCCCCATGGCAACGCCGACGGCGATGTTCCTCGCGTTGAAGTGCCGGACGATGCGTCTGCGGAACAACGCGAACATGATGAGCGCCGATCCGAGAAAGCGGCATTCCAGAAGCGTGAAGGTCGGCACGGTATCGAGCACGTCTTTCATGACGAAGAACGAGTACCCCCACATGACTGCCATCGCGGCAAGCATGAGCTTCCAAAACAGCGGCGAACGGGCACCGGCGCCACGCAGGCGCGCACCCGGTGCACGGTCTTCGATGTCAACGGGAGCATCCGCCCCGAAGAAGCCTTCTGGCTCCTGCGGAGCGGATGCGGCACCTAGATCGTTCTTTGTCATAGCTTAGCGGCGATGCTCCCGGTAGTAACGGATGAGCGCCTGAGTCGCCGGGTCCTGCTGCTCGAGAGCGGCGTCGTCATGGAAAGCCGGCGTGATCTGCTTGGCAAGCTGCTTGCCGAGCTCAACGCCCCACTGGTCGTAGGAGTCGATGCCCCATACCGTGCCCTGGACAAACGTGATGTGCTCGTAGACCGCGATGAGCTCGCCAAGCGCGAACGGGGTGAGTGTGTCGCCGAAAATCGTGGTCGTGGGACGGTTGCCCGTGAACACGCGCGCCGGAACGATCTCTTCCGGCGTCCCCTCGGCGCGCACCTCGTCGGCCGTCTTGCCGAAGGCGAGTGCCTTCGTCTGGGCGAGGAAGTTGCCCAGGAAGAGCTCATGGACATCCTGATCGGAGTCCTTCACCGGGTGCGGTGTGTTTGCAAAGGCGATGAAGTCTGCCGGCACCATGCGCGTGCCCTGGTGGATGAGCTGGTAGAACGCGTGCTGGCCGTTCGTACCCGGCTCGCCCCAGAAGATCTCGCCGGTGGGCGAAGTCACCGCGGAGCCGTCCCAGCGCACGCCCTTACCGTTCGACTCCATGGTGAGCTGCTGCAGGTACGCAGGGAAGCGGTGCAAGTACTGGTTATAGGGCAGCACAGCATGGCTCTCCGCGTCGAAGAAGTTCACGTACCACACGTTCATGAGACCCATGAGCGCGACGACATTCTCCTCGAGCGGTGTGTTCTGGAAATACTCGTCGATAGCGCGGAAGCCCGCGAGGAACTCCTGGAAGCGCTCCGGCCCCAAGGCCACGATGAGCGAAAGCCCTACCGCGGAATCCACGGAATAGCGGCCGCCCACCCAGTTCCAGAAGCCGAACGCGTTCTCTGGGTCGATGCCGAACTCCGCAACAAGGTCGAGCGCCGTCGAAACCGCGACGAAGTGCTTGCGCGTCGCCTCGGCACAGCTCTCATCGGAACCGTCGATCGCGCTGGCCGCCTTCAAGGCGTCGAGCATCCACGTGCGCACCTCGCGCGCGTTCGTGAGCGTCTCGAGCGTGGTGAATGTCTTCGAGACGATGATCACGAGCGTGGTCTCCGGGTCGAGACCGCGGAGCTTTTCGGCCGCGTCGTTCGGATCGATATTTGAGATATAGCGGCAGTCGATCCCTGCGTCAGCGTAGACCTTGAGCGCCTCGTATGCCATGACAGGGCCCAGGTCGGAGCCGCCGATACCCACGGAGACCACATGCTCGATCTTCTTGCCGGAAACGCCGCGCCACTCACCCGAGCGCACGCGGTTCGCGAAGGCGTACATGCGCGTCAAAACCTCATGGACGTCCGCCACGACATCCTGGCCGTCGACGACGAGCGTACCCGCCTGCTCCTTCGGGCGGCGGAGCGCGGTATGCAACACGGCGCGATCCTCGGTAGTGTTGATATGCTCGCCCGAGAACATGGCCTCGCGCCGCTCTTCGACGCCCACGGCGCGGCCGAGGTCGCACAGGAGCTTGACCGTCTCGTCGGTGATGAGGTCGCGCGAGAGGTCGAAGTGCAGATCGCCAGCGTCGAACGAGAACTTCTCGACGCGCTCAGAGTCTGCAGCGAACCAGTCCTTGAGGCTGATCCCTTCCTCAATCAGGCGGTCATGATGCTCTTGAAGCGCCTTCCATGCAGGGGTTTGGGTAGCGTCGATCGGCGCGGGAATGGTGGACATGCTGCCTCCTCGTTCAGTGCCAAATGCTCTCCGTGCGCACCGGGCACACGGACGTTTATATCTTACCGCGTTCGGCGCGACAGATGCGGCCGCACGTGAAATCGATGGTGCGAACGTACACTCCTGCGAGGTATGTCTACGCGGACGGAACCTCTGCGATATCGACGAGCTCTACGGTATAGGCGAATTCTTCCTCATCGAGACTGCGGCCGTTTACCATCGCTTCCCCCACCTGGTTATCGAACGGGTCGCGGCGGATAGCCTCCGCCGCCGGCTCAAGCGGCGCGGCAAACGCGCGATTGAACACCGTGCGCCACGGATCGAGGTTGCCGAAGTAGAAGCGTCTAAGCTCCTCGTCGTGCGCGCGATGTGCCCCGATACCGAACGAGCAATCCGCCCACAGCCACCCCGTCTTAGGCGTGTAAAACATGGCCCAGTCGTGTGGGGAGATGCAGTCGGGCGCCGCGTAGAGCCCGCTCTGCCACCGCGCGGCGACCCCCAGGCAGCGACATAGCGTGATGAAGGTGAGCGCCATGACACCGCAGTCGCCGTAGCCCGTCGCGAGGCAGTAGTCCGGAATGATATCGAGTTGGATGTAAGACGGCTGGTAACGATACGAGACATGCGTCGTCACATAGTCGTAGGCAGCTCGGGCGAGCTCGAGGGGCGAGTCGTCGCGCGCCGTCTCGCGGATCGCACGGGCAATCTCGCGCACGAGCGGGGTGAATGCAAGGTGCGGCGCCTCCTGGGCATAGTCGGACTCCGTAGGCGCCTCGCATGCAGCCACCTGTGCCCGCTCGCACGCCGCAGCGATGCCTTCAGGCGTCCACAAGTCTGTGTACGGAGCGTCGATACGGTACCGAAACGTGACGCTGCGGCTTCCCGATCCAGAAAACTGCCAGAACATGGTGCGGGCGGGCGCATCCGCGGCGGCAAGGCGACCTTCGGGAGAGGCGTCGAGCACTTCGATACGCGACTGCTGCGGCGCCTTTGCGGCTACCGGCAGCCAGATGCGAACATCATCCCCAGGCTCCACATCTTGCACCTCGATAGCAGCGCGAACCGTGATGTCGCGGGCGGCATGGCCGCTGCGGCGCATCTCGTCGCGCATCGCCCGCCGCGGTGCAAGCATATCGCCATCCGCTGCATCCGCAGATGCGAGCCCCGGCACCTCCGCTGCGTAGATACTTAACGTATCGAGGAAATAGAAGAGCGTATAGGGCTTGCCCGCTATGAAGCGCACATCGATTCGCCCCTTCGCCACAAGAGCGCGAACATCTTCGACGGTTACCTCTGCGCCGGCGGCAGCAAGCTCCGCCACAGCCTTATCGAGGGGCATGCAGTACTCGCCCGCGAGCCGCGCGAGCCGGTACCATTCGAGGCGCAACCGAGGCACGAGCGGCGAGGACGGGTCGTGCTCGAGCACGTCGCGGCACAGACGGGCTGCCTCGTCGAGATAACCCGCCTCCTTGCATCGCGCGATAGACGCAGGCAGGACCATTCCCAAGGCCGCGACATCTGCCGCATACACATCGGGCGCGTCTTCAACCTGAACCGCGGGCACCATATCTGGACGCTCTTCGAAGCCGCTCCAAGAAACCGTCATCTTCCCTCCCCGTCCTGCCTGTTGGAACAGGCTACGCCGCCTTGCAGCGCACATTCGCGCGCCGCGTTGCCGCCTGTCTGATGATTTCCAGCATAGCATACACCCATCAAATATACAAACATGTGTTCGATTTTTTGAGGTATACTTGCCCCATCGGGTCACCGCGGAAAGGAGGCGTTATGGCAGAGGGCGAGCGCACGTACCTGTGCATCGATCTGAAGACGTTTTACGCGAGCGTCGAGTGCGCCGATCGCGGGTGCGACCCCTTCACCACGAACCTCGTCGTGGCGGACCCCGCACGCGGCCCGAGCACCATCTGCCTCGCCGTGACCCCCGCCATGAAGGCGCTCGGCGTGCGCAACCGTTGTCGCGTGTTCGACATACCGCCAAGCATTCGCTATATCAAGGCGCGTCCGCGCATGCGCCACTACATGGAGGTTTCCGCTCAGATCTATGGCATCTACCTCGAATACGTGAGCCCGCAGGACATCCACCCCTACTCCATCGACGAGTGCTTCATCGACGCCACGCCCTACCTCAAGCTCTACGGCATCGACGCGCGCACCTTCGCCGAACGGCTGCGCCGGGCGGTCTTTGAGCGCACGCGCATCACCGCGACGGCAGGCATCGGGCCGAACCTCTTCCTCGCGAAGGTCGCCCTCGATATCACCGCCAAGCACGAAAAGGACGGCATCGGCGTGCTCAACGAGGAGACCTTTCGCCAAAAGATCTGGCCGCACCGTCCCATCACGGATATCTGGGGCATAGGGCCTGGCATCGCCGCACGGCTTGAGAAGTACGGCGTGCGCGACCTCATGGGCGTCGCCGCACTCGACGAGCAGATCCTCTACCGGGAGTTCGGCGTGAACGCCGAATACCTCATCGACCACGCCTTCGGGCGCGAACCCACCACCATCGCCCAGATCCAAGCCTACAAGCCGGCGACCTCCTCGTACGTGAACGGCCAAGTGCTCCCGGAAGGCTACACGTTCGAGGACGCGCACACGATCTTGAAGGAGATGGTCGATGCGTCCGCGCTCGAGCTGGTGGAGCGGCACGAGGTCTGCGAGCACATCTCGCTTTCCGTAGGCTACGAATACGTTCACGGGGCGGCCGCGGAAGACGGCGAGGGCGCCGGGGCAAAACCGGCGCGACCCGCGGCAGGGGCGGAGGCGGGGACGCTCTTCACCGGCGAACACGGCACGCGGCGCATAGGCGGCAGGCGCGGCGGCGAGCGGGCAGGGGGCTCGCGCAAGCTCCCCTTCCGCACGAACTCCTATCGTAAGCTCATGGGCGCCTTCGATGCGCTCTGGAACGAATCGGTCGATCGCACGCGGCTCATTCGGCGCATCTCCGTGGGACTCGGCAACCTCATGCCTGAGGAATTCGCCACCGTCGACCTTTTCACCGATACCGCAGCCGAAGGCCGCGAGCACGATCTTCAGCAAGCCGTCCTCGCCGTGAAGGGCAAGTTCGGCAAGAACGCGCTCTTGCGCGGCACGAGTCTCACCGAGAAGGCCACTGCGCGCGAGCGCAACGAACAGGTAGGTGGGCACCATGCCTAACGAGCACAGGAGCGAGACCCCGCAGCTGCGGGCAGACGGTGGAATGCGCGCAGACCGCGCGGCGCAGTTCATGCCCTTCGCGGCCCTGCGCGGCTACTACGAGCTCATTCGCAAGCAGGAGCGCGTGCCCGAACCCAAGCACGAGCTCACCGATGAGGAGGCGCTCGCGCTCTCTCAGGTGATGCTTCGCGTGCGACGTGGACAAATGGTGCGCGTGGTCTATTACGACGAGGATGCCTACGCGACGCTCACCGGCTGCGTGGCGCGCGTCGACATCGCCGAGCGGGAACTCATGGTCGTGAAGACGAAGATACCGCTCGACAGCATCCACTCGCTTGAGATCGTTCAGGCCTGATGAACCGAACGACGCTTACGCCGTAAACGGCCAGTCTCCCGCCGCGAGTGCTTCGATCGCCTGCGCGACGGCATCGTCCTCGCAGCGCCCGATATGCCAGCGAGCCGCAGCTGCTGCCTCGGGCGTCGCCCCGGCGACGGCAACCGGGTGCCCAACGACCTCGAACATCGCAAGATCGTTTCCCGCATCGCCGAACACCACGACCTCATCGGTCGAAATACCCAGGTGCTCGCAGAGCCTCCGCACCGCGGCTCCCTTATTCCAGCCCGCGGGCATGATATTCAGAAAACCGCGCATGGGGACATCGAAATCGAGCTCTTCGAACGCATCGTTCAAGCGGTCGCACAGCGCGACGGTCTCCGCCATATCGCCGTCGATGAAGACGTTCGCCTTCTGGATCTCAAACGTAGGCAAGCCGTCGCTGGGAAGCGCCGCTTCCGCGTAGGCGGGCACCACACCGGCCATGTCCTCGCGCGCGCCCGCGCAAAGGTAGGGCTGCGTATCTTCGAAAGCCGTAAGGCCGGAACGCGGTACGTCGGCGAGCAGCCCGATCAGGCGCTCGAGCGCGGCGCGGTCGGGCAGCCCATAGGCCACGCGCTCGCCCGCATGGTAGATCGCCAGGCCGTTCGTCGCGATGCACGTCGCGCAACACGCCGCATCACCCGAGAAGAACGGCGGAATCTGCGAAACGGCGCGTCCGCTTGCCACGCCGATGGCAATGCCCGCATCGAGCGCGGTATGGAACGCGCGACGCGTGCGCTCGGAAACATGGTCGCGGCCACGCGGCATGATGGTTCCATCGATATCGCTCAGAATCAACTTGATGCTTTGCATAGGGCTTGCCTCCGACGCATACGGGTTCACGCATGCCGTCGATGATAGCGCAAGCACGGCGCTGCGACATGGCGCAAGACCGTTCCGCGCCCAACACGTCGCCATGCCGCGCGCCGCGCGCCTCCCAAGCGATTACATCGCGGGAAACTCGCGTGCAGCGCCGACTGCTTGGCCGAAGCGTGCTACGATGGCGCGGGGAACCCACGTGCGGCTCCCGATCAACCCAAGAAAAGGAGACGGCTGTGAACGACTTCACCTTCTACTCCCCCACCAAGATCGTCTTCGGACGCGATGCCATCGACCGCACCGGCGAGGAACTGGCAGCGCTCGGTTTCACGCGCGCCCTCATCGTCTACGGCGGCGGATCAGTCCTGCGCACCGGCACGCTCGACCGCGTGAAGGCGTCGCTCGACGCCCACGGCATCGCCCATGCGGAACTCGGCGGCGTGCGCCCCAACCCCGAAATCACTTCCGTCCGCGAGGGCATCGAACTCGCCCGCGCAGAGCGCGTCGACGTGGTCCTGCCCGTAGGCGGCGGGTCGGCCATGGACGCTGCGAAGGCCATCGCCCTCGGCACCTGCTATGACGGCGACGTGTGGGACTTCTTCGCGAAGCGCGCCGCACCAAAGCAGCGCATCCCCGTCGTCGCGGTACCCACCATCCCCGCTTCGGGCTCCGAAGCGTCGAACTCCGCCGTCATCAGCAACGATGCCGAGCACCTCAAGAGCGGCCTCAACACCGACCTCAACCGCCCCGTGCTCGCCATCATGGATCCTACGCTCACCTTCACGCTGCCGCCCTACCAGACAGCCGCCGGCATAACCGATATGATCGCGCATATCATGGAGCGCTTCTTCTCGGGCGAGCCCGCCGCCCCCGTGACCGACAACATCGCCTGCGGGATCATCTGCGCCGTGATGGACGCTGCGCCCCGTGTGCTCGAGAACCCCGAGGACTACGACGCCCGCGCCAACATCATGTGGGCGGGCACCCTCGCCCACAACGGCCTGGCCGGCTGCGGCACGAACGTCCCCGGCGGTCGCGACGGCGACTGGTCGTGCCACGGCCTGGAGCACGAGCTTTCCGCACTCGACACCTCGATCACGCACGGCGCCGGCCTCGCGGTCGTATTCCCTGCCTGGATGCGCTACGTGTGGCGCGAGCACCCCGAGCGCTTCCTCGATTTCGCAAAGGGCGTGTTCGACATCGAAGCGATCGACGACACCGAGGAGGCGGTGCGCGACGCCGTCACCGCAACCATCGACGAGCTGCAAGAGTTCTTCGTATCGCTCGGCATGCCGCGCACGCTCGGCGAACTAGGTGTTAAAGAAGCGGATATCGACCAGCTGCTTGTCGGCCTCAAGATCAACAAGGGCGAGGTCTTCGGCAGCTTCAAGCAACTCACGATTGAGGATGCGCGCGCCATCTACCGCAGTGCGCTGTAGACACGCTACCCTTGAAGGTTAGGAGGCGCGTCGGCGGGATCGCTCAGCCGACGCGCTTTTTCCATAGAGCCTCGATTGAAAGGGATCGCCCCGTGAACCGCCCTCCCATCTCCCGCCGCAGCGCGCTTGCCGCTGCAGGCTGCGCCACCGCCTCGATGCTCGGCCTCGCCGCCTGCGATATGCCGGATGCATCGACGGATGACGACGGGCGCGTGGTCATCTCCGACCACCCCGCCGAGCGGGAACCCGCAGAGCAGCCGAAACCGGAACCGGAACCAGATCCGGTCGAGAAGCTCTTGGGCTCGATGACGCTCGAGCAGAAGGTCGGCCAGCTCTTCATGGTCACGCCTGAACAGCTCACCGGCGTGGAGGTCGCCACCGTCGCGGGCAGCATGACGCGCGAAGCCCTTTCGAAGATCCCGGTCGGCGGCCTCATCTACTTCGCCAAAAACCTCTCGAGCGCCGAGCAAGTCGTGAACCTCCTCGAGGGGACGGTCGAACTCGCGCGCGATACGGGCGCCGGCATTCCGCCCCTCCTCGGCATCGACGAAGAAGGCGGCCCGCTCGTGGCGCGCGTGGCGAACTCCGGCCTTTTCGACGTCGAGCGCTTCCCGAACATGGCCGAGATCGGCGCCACGGGAGACCCTGCGGAAGCGGCGGAGGTCGGCCGCGTCATCGGAACCTACCTGCACGAGATCGGCTTCAACCTCGATTTCGCCCCCGATGCGGACGTCCTCACGAACCCGAACAACACCGCGATCGGCCAGCGCTCGTTCGGCAGCGATCCCGAGCTCGTGGCCGAGATGGTTGCCGCCGAGGTCGAGGCGATGCTCGAGACGGGCACCCTGCCCTGCGTGAAACACTTCCCGGGACACGGTGACACCGCGGGCGACTCTCACACCGGCGCTGTCACGGCTGAGCGCAGCCGCGAGGAGATCGAGGGCTGCGAGTTCGCGCCCTTCCGCGCCGCCATCGAGGCCGGCTGCCCGTTCGTGATGGTCGGCCATATCCAGACGCCGAACTTCGCCGCCGATGGCCTCCCCGCGTCGCTCTCCTCGGTCATGATGACCGACGTGCTCCGCGGCGACCTCGGATTCGGGGGCGTCGTCATCTCTGACTCGTTCGCCATGGGGGCGATCACCGAATACTACCAGGCAGACGACGCGGCGTTCCGCTTCTTCGAGGCGGGCGGCGACCTCCTGCTCATGTCCGCCGACCTCGACCTCGCCTACCAGGGTATCCTCGACGCCGTTTCCGCCGGCTCGCTCACCGAAGAGCGCATCGACGAGAGCGTCCGCCGCATCCTCACCGCTAAGAAGCAAGCGGGACTGATCGGCTAGCCCGACCGAATGCGGCGTCCCAGCACCGAGCGCGAACGCCGCCTATCCGGCGAGACCGCGCAGCAGCGCTATCTCGGCAGCATATCCGGGAAGCTCGTTGGGCGTCTCCAAGATGAACGGCAGCGTGCAGAGGGCAGGATGCCGAACGATCCGCTCGAAGACGCCTAAGCTCCCACCGAGTTCCTTCGAGCCCAAGTAGCCCTCGCCGATCCGCGCGTGCCGGTCCTTGCGCGCACCACGCGGATTCTTCGAATCGTTGAGGTGCACAGCACGCAGGCGCTCGAGCCCCACGATGCGGTCGAATTCCCCGAGCACCCCGTCGAGGTCGCCCGCGATGTCGTAACCCGCATCGTGGACATGGCAGGTGTCGAGACAGACGCCGAGGCATTCCGCAAGCTCGGGCCGGGCGCTGCACACGCGATCGATGATCGCTGCGAGCTCTTCGAAGCGTCCTCCGACCTCGGTACCCTTGCCCGCCATGGTCTCGAGCAAGACACAGGTGCGCTGGCCTTCGAACATCACCCGGCACAGCACCTCGGCGATGAGCTCGATGCCCGCCTCAATGCCCTGCCCCACATGCGCACCGGGATGGAAGTTGTAGAACATCCCGGGCAGCAGCTCCATGCGCTCCAAGTCCTCGCGCATGGCCTCGAGCGCGAACGAGCGCGCCCGGTCCTTCGCCGAGCAGGGGTTGTACGTATAGGGCGCATGCGCGACGAGCGGCGCAAAACCGCAGGTCTCCATAGTTGCGCGCAAGAGACCGACATCCTCGGCGTCGATGGCGCGCACCGATCCGCCGCGCGGGTTGCGCGTGAAGAACGCGAACGTGTCCGCACCGATGGAGCGCGCTGTCTCGCCCATAGCGGCATAGCCTTGGGCAATGGAAAGATGGCATCCAATGTGCAGCATGCGGTCGCGCCCTTCAACAAGGTCGACAGATAAGAATCCAGCCTGCGCGACTTCCCTCGTGCAAAAGAAGCCGGACAGGCTGGATTGTATCAGGTTGCGGCGGGCACGCTACTCGGCGACCTCGTCGAAAAGCTCGCACTGCCGCTCGAGCTCGCGCACCGCCTCGGAGGCGAGGAAGGCGACGACCGCGCCAACGACCACCGCCACCACCAGCACCGTCTGATCCATGATGCTCCTTTCACGTCCTCATCGTCTGCCTTCACTGTACGAGCGCGCGATGAGGGAAGCGCAAAGCTCGTGTAAGCGAACGGCAAAGGCGCAACATGTCCCGACAAGACCGTACAATGGGTACGGCAGCAGCTCTCGAAAGGAACCTGCGTGAAAGTCACCATCTACACCGACGGCGCGGCGCACGGCAACCCTGGCAACGGCGGATACGGCGCCGTGCTCAACTACACCAATGCTCACGGCGAGACGTTCACCCGCGAGCTTTCCGCCGGATACGCCCACACCACGAACAACCGCATGGAGCTCATGGCGGTCATCGCCGCGCTCGAGGCGCTCAACCGCCCCTGCACGATCGACGTCCATTCGGATTCCCAGTACGTGGTGAAGGCATTCAACGACCACTGGATCGAAGGCTGGCAGCGGCGCGGATGGAAGACGGCGGCGAAGAAGCCCGTGAAGAACGTGGACCTCTGGCAGCGCCTGCTCCAGGCGATGGCTCCGCACGACGTCACCTTCATCTGGGTCCGCGGGCATGCGGGCAACGCGCTCAACGAACGCTGTGACAAGCTCGCAACGACAGCGGCGGATTCGGGTAGACTGCTTGAAGACACCGGGTTCACGGATACCGACGTGGATTAGCACCGCACCGACGCCCGAGCGAGGGGAGACTTCCATGCTACGCATCGCAACTATCGGCACGAGCCCTATCACGAGCGATTTCATCGAGGAGGTCAACGCGTGCGGGGACGCCGTCTTCGTGGGCACGCTCTCGCGCGACGCGGGGCGCGCGCAGGCGTTCACATCCGAGCGCGGCGGCACGCACCCGTTCACCGAGCTTGAAGACCTCGCCGCGTCGAGCGAGGTCGATGCCGTCTACATCGGCAGCCCGAATGCGCTCCACGCCGAGCAGGCGCTCGTGTGCATCGCCGGCGGCAAGCACGTGCTCGTCGAGAAATCGTTCGCCGCGAACGAAGCCGAGGCACGGCGGGTCTTCGAAGCCGCAGAGCAGGCGGGCGTCGTCGCGCTCGAGGCGATGCGGCCGCTCCACGACCCCGCGTTCGTCGCCTGCCGCGACGCCATGGCGAAGGTCGGCCGCGTGCGGCGTGCGAGCCTGCATCTCGGCAGCTATTCCTCGCGATACGATGAGCTCCTCGCGGGGCGCCACACGAACATCTTCGACTGCGAGATGGCGTCCGGCGCGCTCATGGACATGGGCGTCTACACGGTGGAACCCATGATCGAGCTCTTCGGCGCGCCGGATGAGATCCTCGCCGCGCCTGTGCTTCTAGACGAGAGCACGCGCGACCTCACGCATGGTGCGCTCGACGGCGCGGGCGAGATCATCGCGCGCTATCCCGACAAGCTCGTGGCGCTCCATTGGTCGAAGATCTCGAACGACGTGCTTCCCTCGCAAATCGAAGGCGAGGAGGCGACGCTCACGTTCGCCGGTACCTCCGAGCCCGAATGGCTGCGCATCAAATACCGCGGAACGGTAGCGCGTTCCTCGGCGAAGCAGGCGCGGACGACGGGCGAGCCCCAGATCGAGGAGCGCCAGCTCGACGCCGTCGAGAACTCCATGGTGTTCGAGCTTGCCGATTTCGTGGGAGCCGTCGAGGCCGTACGCGGCGGCACGAGCGCCCTCGAGGCACCTGCCGGCACGTTCGGCACGGTCGCGCACTTCCGCGACGTCACGCTCGCATCGCTCGCCGTGATGGACGAGGCGCGGCGGCAGATGGGCGTCCGCTTCCCCGCCGACGCGCGTTAGCGGTCACGTGCGGTGAGTCGGCTCGAAGGCACGCTGGGAAGCAGATGGCAAGAGGAGGCGCGATGAACATCTTCGAACTCATGCACGGCGCGGACGAACGCGAACCCGACGAGCGTCGCAGCCCACTCGAGCGCGAGCTCATACAGAAGCTGCAGCAGCAGCTTTCTGCCGAAGATGCCGAGCAGGAGCTCCACTACCACCTGCTTTTCACCGGGCGCGTCCAGGGCGTGGGTTTTCGCTGGACGTGTTTGAGTTCCGCCGAGAAACTCGGACTTACCGGTTGGGTGAGAAACCTGCGCGACGGCTCGGTATCGATGGATGTACAGGGCACGCCCGCGCAGCTCATCAAGCATCTCGATAGCATGCACGCCACCTACGACCGCATGGGCTGCCGTATGTGGCTCGACGAGGTGCGCGACCTCCCTCCGTGCGAGGGCGCCGCGGGGTTCCAAGTGCGCTACTGAGCCGAGATGGGCACCTTGTGGCTTCCATGACGGCCTTTGACGTGCAGGAGAAATTGTTAGTAAAATGATGCTATAAAGCACGCCGGATTATGTGGGGAGGTGTCGGCCGTGCAACGACGTAACACGAGGCAACGTAGGCTTGTGCTCGATGCGGTGCAGTCGCTCGCCGGCGCTCATCCCACCGCCGACGAGGTCTTCGTCGAAGCCCGGCAACACGACGAGCACCTCAGCCGAGGGACGGTCTACCGCAACCTCGCCCTGCTCTCGGACGAGGGGTGCATCAGCACGCTCAAGACGCCGGGCGGGAATCGCTACGACGATCGCCGCGATGAGCATGCGCACCTCATCTGTACCTCATGCGGCGCGGTGCGCGACGTCGAGATTCGCTACGACGCCCATGCGGACGCCGCCGCCATGGAGGAGACGGGCTTCTCGCAGGTCACGCACTACGCCTTCTTCGAGGGCATCTGCCCCGCCTGCCAGGCACGCCAGAGCGCCTAACCCGCCAAAGGGGACAGTCCCTTTTGGCAGAAGCTACCCCACAACCTCGACGAGCTCGATATCGAAGTTAAGATCCTTGCCGGCAAGCTCGTGGTTCGCATCGAGCTTGACGCCCTCGGGCGCGACCTCGACGACCGTCACGGGCACCGGCTGGCCAGCGGGCGTGGTCAGGAAAAGCTTATCGCCCACATGGATCTGCTCGATGTTGGGCACCTGCGCGGCGGGGAACTCGAGCACGAGGTCTTCGCGGCGCTCGCCGTATGCTTCGGCTGCCGGGATGTGGACGGTCTTCTTCTCGCCCACTTCCATGTCGACGACTGCGGCATCGAAGCCGGCAATCATCTGGTGTGCACCGCACACGAACTCGAGCGTCTCGCCGCGATCGTAGGAGCTATCGAACTGCGTGCCATCGTCGAGCGTGCCGCGATAGTGCACGCGCAGGGTCTTTCCGGTGTTGGACATGGTTCCTCGATTCTCTTCCAAGGCATGCGCTTGCGCGCCGCCGCAAACTTGCCGGAGACGATACGGATAGAATTGAATCAGATGAGCGAAAGGAGCCCCGTGGCAAACCGTGCCGCACAGCCGAAAACCACAAGTCGATTCACCGTCCGCATAGGTGGCGAGGAGCACGTCGTCCTCGTCACCCGCAAACGCGTGAAGAACCTCAACCTGCGGGTTCGCGGCGACGGAACGGTTGTGGCAAGTGCGCCGGCACGGACGACGGACGCGCGCATCCAAGCGTTCCTCGACAGCCATGCCGCCTGGATCGAGCGACACGTCGCAAGAAAGCAGGCGCTGAGCGAAGCGCGTGGGCAAGCAGCCGACCGCGTTCCTGAACTCATTCCGCTCTGGGGCGAACTTGTATCAGTGCGTGAGCTTTTCGCCGATGGGACGAGCGGCAAGGATCTCCCGAGCAGCGACATACGCGGGCTCGACGCTGCGTCGTTCGAGCGGCTACTCCTTGAACGCTATCGCGACGAGGTCGCCCGCGCACTGCCCGCCGTGACAGAGCGCTTCGAGGCTCAGATGGGCGTGCGCGCCTCACGCTGGCAGGTGAGGATCATGAAGACGCGCTGGGGTTCCTGTACGCCGCGCACGGCGGCGATTCGCGTGAACGCGCGCCTCGCCGCGTACCCTCCTGCGTGCTTGGAGTTCGTCGTGGCGCACGAGCTCTGCCACCTCATGGAGCCAAGCCACAACGCCCGCTTCCACGCGCTCCTCGACCGCTTTTGCCCGGCGAACCGCGAGCTCTCGCGTCTGCTGCGCCACCCCGCCTGAGTGGGACTCTGGCACCAGGTCTCAGAGTCCCACTGCCAACAGGGACAACTCCTTTTGGCAGACTATCCCCCCTCACCATCCCCTCTGGCGACGTCGACATTTTTCGCCACTTTTCGGTCTCAAATCCGAAAAACTGTCCAAAAATGTCGACGTCGAGAGCACGTGGGACTCAGAGACCTGGTGTCAAAATCCCACCCGCTCTAGCGCGTGCGAATGATCTCCACGCCGGCGCTCGCAAGCGGCAGGCCGATGGGTGCCCACGGTTTTCTGATGCTGAGCTTCACGCCGAAAAGCTGGGGGTACCGATCGAGCAACTCGGCAGCGACCGCCTCTGCGGCGGCTTCGATGAGCTTAAAGGTGTGCTCTCGCATAAACTGGTCGATCACATGGCATATCTCGCCGTAATCGACCGATTTCCCCAGGTAATCGCTCTCGCCCGCCGCCCGAAGCGAAGTGTAGAGCACCGCCGAGACCACGAACTTCTGCCCGAGCTCGCGTTCCGCAGCGTAGACGCCATGGTTGGCGAAGACCTCGAGTCCCTCGATCATCACCTTATCCGCAAGCGCGAGTCGCTCGGGATCGGCAAGCACCAGCTCGCGCCGACTCACGGGCAACCCCGCCTTCGCATGATGCGCGAGACCGGTCTCTTCACCACGCGACGTATCCTCGGGCAAACCTTTCTTCTCATCTTCCATAGTCGCTCTTCTCTCCTTCCCCTCCCCTACGTGATTCTGCAAAATCGCGGAGACGGATGTTTTTTTGCGCCAGCTCTTTCTATACCCAGCATGCGCGCCAGCTTGCCGAAAATCACGCTTGACGCTCGTTCGCACAGGACTAGAATCTCGTTTACGCGGTGCGGGGGTACGTTCCGCGCGCGGCGATCGGCGACATCCATCGAACACCGCTTTGATCGGGAGGCTTCCATGGACTCACTTGCTATTCTGATCGTACCGGTGCTCACCGGTGCACTCGGCATCTATATGATCGTCTCGGGCAATCCGCGCCTACTCCATAGCTACCACTACGCCACGACGCCGCCCGAGAAGCTGCCCGCGCTCGCGCGCGCTGAAGGGGCGAGTATGATCGTCCTCGGAATCGCTATCGCGCTCATCTGCCTCGACAGGCAAGGCGTGCTTACCATCGCGGGCGTTGTGCTCCTCGTGCTGGGCATCGCATTCATGCTCGGAGCCATCGTGTACTACAACGGCGGGCTCATCACGTATTCCGGGCAAGCTGCGACCGGGGTCTTCAGCAGCATGAAACCGATCTGGCGCTACGTCGTTATGGGACTCGTGGGGGCTGCGTGCTCGCTCTTTGGCATCGTGCCGGGTGTGTACATGATCGCAACCGGGGACGTGGGACTGCTTCACAGCTACCACTATGCACACGTCGCCGCCGCCGACCTGCCGCTGCTCGCGACGGCAGAGGGTAGCTGTATGATCGCGCTCGGCATCGGGATCTTTTTGTGCATGTTGGCCGGCGCCGGCATGGTGGGAGGCCGTCCGTTCAAGCGTTGGGCGATCGCGCTCATGGTGTTCGGCATCGTGCTTTGGCTGGCAGCGCTCGTGGGGCTCATCGCCTTCATCATCCACTTCAACGGCTCGCTGATGTAAAAACACCCCAGGGGTTATTTTACCTTGCAAAGTCCCATCGGCGAATCAGTTGAAATTCTATGCCGTTCCATACAATAAGGCGCTGCTGCAACGCTCCAGCTGTATGGTTTGGCATGAAATTTTGAACTGGCGACGGCGCCCGGTTTGGGAGCGCCCTCTGACCTGCCTAGATGCGCACAGCGAGGTTCTTCTTCGCATCGCTCCACGAACAGGCGGCGCGAACGTCCGATGGGCAGGCGAAGCACGCGCGGGAAGCCTTGTCCGCCTGGTAGAGCAGCCGCTCAAGCACCTCGGCGCCCTCGCGCAGATGCCGATGTCCGCGAATCGCCGTGCAGATGGCATCGATTTCTTCAGCCGAGAACGCATGCGCGGCGGGAAGCGCCAGCAAGATTTCCCGAGCAAGCCGCTCGCCCGCTACATCATGGGGCTCGCCCGTCTCGTACTGCTGCGCCTTGCCGATATCGTGCAGAAGCGCCGTCGCGTACACAATCTCGCGGTCAAGGTCGAGCACACGCTCGAGATTCAAGATCCACATGATGCGGGCGCAATCGAACAGATGTTGAAGCCCGTGCCGGCAAAAGACGCGCTCTCGCTCGAGCTCTTCGAGCCGCTGATATTCCCACTGGTACAGAGCACTCTCCCACACCGCATCGACGCGTGGCATGGTGGGAAGGCCGTCTTTGTGCAACTCCTCGTTCGTCATCGAAGCCCCTTTTCTGCCATTGGGTATCCCGCCATTGGGGACGGGGGTTATTG
>UPXY01000017.1 GCA_900538305.1 uncultured Collinsella sp. | reverse complement strand
CCCCGCGGCGGCGGGCGCCCCGCGGCGGCGCCGCGTCTCCCGTTTCCGCATATTTCGGGAGATAAGCGGCCCGCCTCTGCCCCTTATTGCCCGTTTTTGCATATTCCGGGAGATAAGCGCCTCGCCTCCGCGCCTTATTGCCCGATTTCGCATATTTTGGGAGATAAGCGCCCCGCCTCTGTCCCTTATTGCCTGTTTCCGCATATTTTGGGAGATAGCATCGCTGGGGGATAGCATCGCTGGGAGATGCCCGCGCTGGGAGGTAGGCGGCGGCGCTTGCACGCTCGCGCGCCGGTGCGAGAAAGGATGAAACCAGCCTGTCTGGGTTTTATCATTTGCGACGTTCATTCAAATTACATGAACATATGTTCGATATATGCGTTTTACCAGCGGTTTTATAAATAAAAAATTTCCTTACCCCAGAATCGGCTCCACGTCAAGCATTTTCTTGCTAAACGGTAGGCGATTGATAAACTAATAGGCTGCGATATTTGGCACCGGCCGGAGGCATGTCGCGTTCCGCTCGGCCGCAGTGCCCGTCCGTTCTTGCGAGGAGGAAAGAGCTTGCCACACGCAACCGCACCACAAGAGGCTACGCGCACCGAGCGCACGCGCCTCGACTTCGGGAAGATCCCGACGGCCCTCGAGCTGCCCAACCTCATCTCCGTGCAGAAGGAATCCTTCCAGCGCTTCATGACCGAGGGGCTTCGCGAGGCATTCAAGGAATCGAGCCCCATCCAGAGCCAGAACCACGTTCTCGAGGTGACCTTCGGCGAGCACCAGTTCTTCGAGCCCGCCCATACGGTGGATGAGTGCCGCGAGAAGGACATGACCTACCAGGCGTCGCTCTTCTGCCTCGTGCGCCTCACCAACAAAGAGACGGGCGAGATCAAGGAGCAGCGCGTCTTCATGGGCGACTTCCCCATGATGACCGAGCAGGGCACCTTCATCATCAACGGTACCGAGCGCATCGTCGTCTCCCAGCTCGTCCGCTCGCCGGGCGTGTACTACTCCACGGAGATGGACGGCGAGAACCGCGTGTTCAAGGCGCAGGTCATCCCGGCGCGCGGCGCGTGGCTCGAGTTCGAGGTCGATAAGCGCAGCCAGCTCGTGGTGTCCATCGACCGCAAGCGCAAGCAGTCCGCGACGATGCTTCTGCGCGCGCTGGGCATCGCCGTCACGAACGACGAGATCACGGAACTCCTCGGCGATTCCGACGTGGTGCTCCGCTCCATCGAGCGCGACACCGCCCTCACCCGCGAGGACGCCCTCATCGAGACCTACAAGCGCCTGCGCCCGGGCGAGCCGCCCACCGTCGAGGCCGCGCGTTCGCACCTCGAGGGGCTGCTGTTCAACGCGCAGCGCTACGACCTGGCGCGCGTGGGTCGCTATAAGGTGAACAAGAAGCTCGGCCTCAGCACCGATGAGGATGTGCGCGTGCTCACCGACGAGGACATCATCGCTACCCTGCGCTACCTGCTGGCTCTCGCGGCCGGCGAGCCCGGCTTCAAGACCGACGACATCGACCACTTCGGCAACCGTCGCGTCCGCACGGTGGGCGAACTTGTCGCCAACCAGTTCCGCATCGGCATGAGCCGCATGGAGCGCGTCGTGCGCGAGCGCATGAGCTCGCACGATGTCGACGAGATCACGCCGCAGTCGCTCATCAACATCCGCCCGATCGTGGCGGCCATCAAGGAGTTCTTCGGCTCCAGCCAGCTCTCGCAGTTCATGGATCAGTCGAACCCGCTCACCGGCCTCTCGCATAAGCGCACGCTTTCCGCGCTCGGCCCCGGCGGCCTCGCCGGTCACAAGTCGGGTTCCAGCCGCCGCACGAACGTCCCCACGGCCGTGCGCGACGTCCACAACTCGCACTACTCCCGCATGTGCCCCATCGAGACGCCCGAAGGCCCCAACATCGGCCTCATCGGCCGCCTGGCGCTCTATGCCCGTGTGAATGAGTACGGCTTCATCGAGGCTCCGTACCGTCGCGTGGAAAACGGCAAGGTCACCGATATCATCGACTGGATGACGGCCGACGAAGAGGAAGACCACATCATCGCGCCGGCGAACACGCCGATCGACCCCAAGACGAATGAGTTCGTGACCACGGACGCAAAAGGCAAGCTCGTGCGCCCGCACACGATCGTCGCGCGTACTCGCGACTTCGACGGCTCGTTCGGCGCCCCGGCCGACGTCCCCGTCGACGATGTCGACTACATGGACGTGAGCCCGCGTCAGATGATCTCGGTTGCCGCCACGCTCATTCCGTTCCTCGAGCACGACGACGCCAAGCGTACCCTCATGGGCGCGAACATGCAGCGCCAGGCCGTGCCGCTCATCCACCCGGCCGCCCCGTACGTGGGCACGGGCATGGAGCGTCGCGCCGCGCTCGACTCCGGCGAGGTCACGCTTGCCAAGAACGACGGCGAGGTCGTATTCGCCGATGCGTCGAAGATCATCGTGAAGAGCGCCGAGGGCATGGATGAGTACCAGTTGCCGAAGTACCAGCGTTCCAACCAGTCCACGTGCATCAACCACCGCCCGCTCGTGAGCGTGGGCGACGAGGTCAAGGCTGGCGAGCCCATCGCCGACGGTCCCTCCACGGACCACGGCGAGCTCGCGCTCGGCCAGAACCTCACCGTCGCGTACATGAGCTGGGAAGGCTACAACTACGAGGACGCTATCGTGGTCTCTGAGCGCGTGGTTTCTGAAGACCTGCTCACCACGATCAGCATCTCGCGTCACGAGATCGATGCTCGCGACACGAAGCTTGGCCCCGAGGAGATCACCCGCGAGGTCCCGAACCTCTCTGAGGACATGCTCGCCAACCTCGACGAGGACGGTATCATCCGCATCGGTGCCGAGGTCGGCCCCGGCGACATTCTCGTGGGCAAGGTCACCCCGAAGGGTGAGAGCACCCAGACCGCCGAGGAGCGCCTGCTCAAGGCCATCTTCGGTGCAAAGGCCCACGACGTCCGCGACACCTCGCTCAAGATGCCGCATGGCGCCTACGGCCGCGTCATCGACGTGGTGCGCTTCAGCCGCGAGAACGGCGACGACCTCGCGCCCGGCGTGAACGAGCAGGTGCGCGTCTACGTGGCGCAGCGCCGCAAGATCCAGCAGGGCGACAAGATCGCCGGCCGCCACGGCAACAAGGGCGTCATCTCCGAGATCCTTCCCGTCGAGGACATGCCCTACATGGCCGACGGCACCCCGGTCGACGTCATCCTGAACCCGCTCGGCGTGCCTTCGCGTATGAACGTTGGCCAGCTGCTCGAGTGCCACCTCGGTTGGGCGGCCGCGTCCGGTTGGGATCCCGAGAACGCCGATTCCGACCGCTACGTTCCCGGTCCCTTCTTCGTCTCCACGCCCGTCTTCGACGGCGCCAAGGAGGACGAGATCGCCGAGGTCATCCGTCGCGCGAACAAGAACCTCGTCAACCTGGCGCGCGAGCGCTACGGCGAGCACATGCGCCCCGAGTTCGTGACGCAGCTCGACGAGTCCGGCAAGACCACGCTCTACGACGGCCGCTCCGGCGAGGAGTTCCGCGAGCCCATCACCGTGGGCACGAGCTACATCCTGAAGCTCGGCCACATGGTCGACGACAAGATCCATGCGCGCTCGACCGGCCCCTACAGCCTCGTCACCCAGCAGCCGCTCGGCGGCAAGGCGCAGTTCGGCGGCCAGCGCTTCGGCGAGATGGAAGTGTGGGCGCTCTACGCCTACGGCGCCTCCAACGTGCTGCAGGAGATCCTCACCGTCAAGTCCGACGACACCGTGGGCCGCGTGAAGGCCTACGAGGCGATCGTGAAGGGCGAGAACATCCCGCAGGCCGGCCTCCCCGAGTCGTTCAAGGTGCTCGTGAAGGAGATTCGCTCGCTCGCGCTCGACATCGAGCCGCTGCACGAGGCGGAGCCCACGCAGGCACCCGCCGAGCCGGAGGAGTCCGAGGAGGACGTCTTCGACCCGTTCGCCGACGACGCCGTGATCGATGAGGGCGCGCTCGACGCCGTCGACTCTCTCATCGACGACCTTGCCGCCACCACCGCAGATAAGGAGTAAGTGACTGTGGCAGATTTCGAAGCTACCGATTTTGATGCGGTAAAGATCTCGCTTGCCAGCGCCGAGCAGATCCGTTCGTGGTCCTACGGCGAGGTCAAGAAGCCCGAGACCATCAACTACCGTACCTTGAAGCCCGAGAAGGACGGCTTGTTCTGCGAGAAGATCTTCGGTCCCGCGAAGGACTGGGAGTGCTCGTGCGGCAAGTACAAGGGCATCCGCTTCAAGGACATCGTCTGCGAGCGCTGCGGCGTCAAGGTGACGACCTCCAAGGTTCGCCGCGAGCGCATGGGCCATATCGAGCTCGCCGCTCCCGTGAGCCATATCTGGTTCTTCAAGAGCGCGTCGATCTCGCCCATGAGCCGCCTGCTCGACCTCAAGACGAAGGACTTGGAGAAGGTTCTCTACTTCGCGAGCTATATCATCACGCACGTCGACTATGAGGCTCGCGAGGCCGATGCCGACGACCTGCGCGAAGAGCTCGCTGCCGACCTCGAGGAGCTCGACGCCGAGTGCGCTCGCCAGATCGAGAGCTTGAAGGAGCAGGGCAACCCCGAGAACTTCGATGAGTTCAGCGACGAGGAGCCCCTCACGCAGGAGGAGATCGCTGCCGGGATCATCGACATCGAAGAGGAGACGAAGGACGAGAAGCAGCTCCGCACGGACGCCTTCGAGGCCTTCATGAAGCTCACTGAGCGCGAGCTCATCTCCGACGAGCCGCTCTTCCGCGAGATGAAGCGCTACTACAGCATGTACTTCTCGGGCGACATGGGTGCCGAGGCCATCCGCGATCTGCTGCGCGCCGTCGACCTCAAGGCCGAGGCCGAGACGCTCAAGGCGATCATCGCCGATGAGGATGGTCAGAAGCAGAAGCGCGACAAGGCCGTGAAGCGCCTCGTGATCGTGGACGCCTTCCTGAAGGGCGGCAACGACCCGGCGAACATGGTCCTCGATGTCATCCCGGTCATCCCGCCGGATCTGCGCCCGATGGTGCAGCTCGACGGTGGCCGCTTCGCCGCGAGCGACCTGAACGACCTCTATCGCCGCGTCATCAACCGCAACAACCGCCTGAAGCGCCTCTTGGACCTCGACGCGCCTGCGATCATCGTGAACAACGAGAAGCGCATGCTGCAGGAGGCCGTGGACGCGCTCTTCGACAACGGCCGTCGTGGCCGCCCGGTCTCCGGCCGTGGCGGACGCCCGCTGAAGTCGCTCGCCGAGGCCCTCAAGGGCAAGCAGGGCCGCTTCCGCCAGAACCTGCTCGGCAAGCGCGTCGACTACTCCGGCCGCTCGGTCATCGTTACCGACCCCAAGCTCAAGCTGCACCAGTGCGGTCTGCCCAAGACCATGGCGCTCGAGCTCTTCAAGCCCTTCGTCATGAAGCGCCTCGTGGAGCTCGGCAAGGTCGAGAACATTAAGGGTGCCAAGCGCGCCATCGACCGCAACGCCAGCTTCGTGTGGGACATCCTCGAAGAGGTCATCGACGGCCGCCTCGTGCTGCTTAACCGCGCACCGACGCTCCACCGCCTCTCCATCCAGGCGTTCGAGCCCGTGCTCGTTGAGGGCAAGGCTATCCACCTGCATCCGCTCGTCTGCGAGCCCTTCAACGCGGACTTCGACGGCGACCAGATGTCGGTGCACGTGCCGCTGTCCTACCAGGCTCAGGCCGAGGCCCGCGTGCTCATGCTCTCCTCGAACAACCTGCGTTCGCCGGCGTCCGGCAAGCCCGTGAACACCCCGCGCCAGGACATGATCATCGGCGTGTACTACCTCACGCAGGAGCGCGACGGCCTGTCCGGCGAGGGTCACATCTTCGCGAGCTTCGACGACGCCCTCAACGCCTACGACGCCCGCGCCGAGATCGACCTCCAGGCCAAGATCCAGGTGCGCGTGAGCGCGGCGGACGCCAACGTGGTGAACGAGGACGGCACGCTCGCCTTCCGCGTGAACAACGGCGGCGGGGAGTACCTCGACCTCGACGTGACGGGTTCCAAGACCGCCCGCTTCGAGACGACGATCGGCCGCATCATCTTCAACCGCCAGTGCCTGCCGCACGACTACGAGTTCATCAACTACAAGATGGTGAAGGGCGACGTGAGCCGCCTCACGAGCGATTGCTGCGACCGCTACGAGCAAGCCCAGGTCGCCGAGATCCTCGACAACATCAAGTACACCGGCTTCCACTACGCTACCCGCGCCGGTCTCACGCTTTCCGTGTGGGACGCGCTCATCCCGGAGGAGAAGCCCGAGATCCTTGCGAAGACTCAGGCCGACGTCGACCGCATCAACGCGAATTTCGAAGAGGGCTACGTCACCGAGCTCGAGCGTCACAACGAGGTCGTCAACGCCTGGACGAGCGCGACCGACAAGGTGTCCAAGCTCATGCTCGACATGTTCGACGAAGAGAACCCGCTCTACATGATGGCCGACTCCGGCGCCCGTGGCTCCAAGACCCAGCTGCGCCAGCTCGGCGGCATGCGCGGCCTCATGGCAGACATGTCCGGCGACACCATCGACCTTCCCATCAAGGCGAACTTCCGCGAGGGCTTGCTGCCGCTCGAGTACTTCATCTCGACGTACGGTGCCCGCAAGGGCCTCGTCGACACCGCGTCGCACACCTCCGACTCCGGTTACCTCACGCGTCGTCTCGTCGACGTGGCGCAGGACGTCATCGTGCGCGAAGAGGACTGCGGTACCACCGAGGGCGTGACCTACCAGCTGCAGCTCATCGAGAACGAGAACGATGAGCCCGAGCTCAATACCGACCTCATCGGCCGCTGCTTCGTGGAGGACGTCGTGGCGCCCTCCGGCGAGGTGCTCTTCCACAAGGACGGCTACATCGAGAGCAAGGTGGACCTGCAGAAGATGATCGACGCGGGTCTCTCCTCGGTGAAGCTGAGGGCGCTGCTCACCTGCCGCTCCAAGTACGGTGTGTGCCAGAAGTGCTACGGTTGGGATCTTTCGACCCGCCGTCCCGTCGCCATCGGCACCGCGGTGGGCATCATTGCCGCGCAGTCCATCGGCGAGCCCGGCACGCAGCTCACGATGCGTACCATCCACTCCGGCGGCGTCGCCGGCGTCGAGGACATCACGCAGGGTCTCCCGACCGTTTCGCGCATGTTCGACATCGTGGGCAACGTGAACGAGAAGATCCTCGGCCGCGAGGCTGAGCTCGCTTCGCATTCCGGCATGCTCTCGATCCGCACGGAGGGCTCGAAGTACGTCATCACCATCACCGACGTGGACGATTCCACGCGCGTCATCGACCGCAAGGAGATCACCTCTGGCGTGCGCTTCATGCCGGGCTTCGGCGCAGGCGAGGAGTACGATCACGAGGTGCGCGCCGGCGACCAGATCACGCGCGGCTTCGTGAACTTCCGCAACCTCCGCAAGCTCACCGACATCGAGTCCACGATGCACACCTTCGTGCAGAACGTGAAGGAGGTCTACACCTCCCAGGGCGTCGACCTGAACGACAAGCACATCGAGGTGCTCGCGCGCCAGATGCTGCGCCGCGTGGCCGTGACGAACCCGGGTGATTCGAAGTACCTGCTTGGCGAGTACGTCGACCGCTACGAGTTCGCCGACGAGGTCGAGCGCGTCGCCCGCATGGGCGGTGTGGCACCCGTGGCCGAGCCGGTGATCCTGGGTACGCTCAAGGTCGCCTCGAACATCGACTCCTGGCTGTCCTCCGCATCGTTCATCCGTACCGCCGGCGTGCTCACCCAGGCCTCGATCGAAGGCAAGGTCGACCACCTGCTCGACCTCAAGTCCAACGTCATCGTGGGCAAGAAGATCCCCGCTGGTACCGGCCTCAAGCCGTACTCGAACGCCACGCTCACGTATCGCACGCCCGAGGGCTATGTCGCGGTGGGCGACGGTGCATCGTCGGCTAGGAGCCAGAGCCTGCCCGACTGGGCGCCCGAGGAGCTCAAGGAGCTCGACGAGCAGCTGCCGCTGCAGTCCGACTGGGCTGGCTACGACGATTACAGCGGTGCCGACGGTTCGTTCACCCGCAACGGTCGCACTATCTCCGCCGACGACGCGAAGCTCTACCTTTTCGACGACCTCGGCGTGAGCCAGCGCTGGACGAACAAGTTCAGCGAGGTGGGCATCGAGACCGTGGGCGACCTCGTGGGCAAGAGCGAGGAGGATCTGCTGCGCATCGACGGTATCGGCGCGAAGGCGATCGAGGAGCTGCGTGACGGCCTGGAGAAGCACAACCTGCTCTTCATCCTCGACAACAACGACGACGTCGCCGATGAGGAAGACCTCTCGCAGCTGCTGCAGATGGTCTTCAGCCCGGACGGTCCGGACGACATCCTGCTCGGCACGAGCGCCCCGCGCCACCACTTCGACTCCGACGAGGAGATGATCGGCGCGCCGGCGGACAGCTCCGCGAACAGTGCGGCGTCTGGCGTCATCAACGAGGACATGGCCTCACTCGACGAGCTGTTGAACCAGCTCGTGGATGGTGACGTATCCGAGGACGGCGAGGACGAGGAGTAGCCTCGACCTCGCCGGAAATCTTGCTCGCATGCGACCCGCCTTCATATGAGGGCGGGTCGCATCTTGTATCGCGATGAGAGCCCATCGGGAGGTGGCGTTTGTTGCTTGCGTTTCCGCCGCGCGCAAGGCGGCTGCCGAGGTCGGTTGGGGTGAGACTAGGTTTTGCAATGGACGGAATCGCGATGCGTGTCTGCGGGCATGCGCCGAGTGCAATACGAGTGGCTTCTTTTTGACAAGGGGAGGGGGTTCATGATAACCTGCGCATAATTGGGGCAATAGCCCGATTGTGTTGGGTGGAAGGCGGTAATAATGGATGTCGTGCGAAGAACGCTGAAGCCATTCGTTGCGGCGGTGTTCATCAGCGTCGCTGCGATGCTCGTCGTGCTGGCGCCGCGTATGGCGTATGCGGAGAAAGTCGAAGTTGACAGCTTTGAGGAGCTGGTCGATGCTGTGAAGAGTGCGTCTGCCGACGGCCCCTCGACGATTACGCTTGCTGGCAATATCACAGCAACGGATGATCTGTCGTTGGGTAGGAACAGCACGGTCGTACTCGACTTGAACGGATGTACGCTTGAAATGGCCGACCATTCGATTCGAATGGGAATAAGCAGCGCGCTTGAAATTCAGGACAGCAGCCCGAATGGTGACGGAACCATCTCGGGAACCGATTCGTATACCATTCAGACGCGTTCAGGTCGCAATTCGAAGATAACCGTGAAGAGCGGATCCGTGAGCAATTCGACTGGCGCTGCGGTCGGTATGACGACGACTGGCGCGGAGTTCAACATGACGGGTGGAACGCTCTCCGCTCCTGTGCCGCTCAGCCTTCAGCTTAACGCGACCGCCAACATCATGGGTGGTACCCTTGTCTCGACAAGTGGCGGGATTGCCGTCGATATGACTCAGGGAGCTCCGAGGGGTGCATGTAGCCTCACAGTCGGCGAGGCGGGCAGTCTAGATACCCCAATTTTGCGGGGAAGCGTCAAATCGCATGCGGGCGTGGGAGCCCTTGAGCTCCTGGGCGGCACGGTTGGTGGCGTGGAAGGTGAGCTGCCGAGTGGGGCGACGCTCACGAGTCGCTTCGAAAGCGACGTTGCAACGGTGCTCCCCGCGAATATGCAGTGCATCGAGCGCGATGGGGCGTGGTACGTCACGTCGCTCGATTCCGAAGCGGCTGCCGGTGCGAAAATCGTGAAGAGCGGTGGGAGCATCGAATACTACCAGCTTGCCTCGACGGCGCTCGGCGCCCTTTCCGATGGTGATACTCTGACGCTGTATGAAGATGCGAACGCTCAAATTTCGGTTGACGGCTTCGCTGCCGCGATCGACCTGAACGGGCGCACGGTCACCTCGGATGCTGACGCAGTGGTGAGCCTCGCCGGCTCGGGAGCCGATCTCACCATCATGAACGGCGCGATCGTTTCGACCTCTACATCGGAGAATGCGGTAATCATCATGGTTGCCGATAAGGACGGGATGGACGGTGCCAACCTCACGCTTGAGAACGTCGATCTTACGATGCAGAACAGCGGCGGTGCCGGCATCCAGGTTTACGGTCTTAACACGAAGAATGCCGTCACGCTCGACGGCTGTACGATCACCGTGCCCGACGATGTGATGGGCGTCTACTTCCCGGCTGCCGACAGCACGCTTACCGTGCGCGACACGCAGATCACGGCGGGCACGGGTATCGGCATCAAAGGTGGCTCGCTTGTCATGAGTGGCGACAGCGTTATTCATGCGAAGGGAGAGAACGATCCCGCGGGCATCCCTTCGACTGGCGGCATCGCTGAGACCGGTGCGGCAATCTATGTGGATGGCGGCTATAAAGACCGTACAGTCAACGTTGAGATCCAAGGTGGAACCTATACAAGCGACGAGGGGAGCGCGCTGCAAGAGCTGGTAGATCCCACACGCCCCGATACAACCCCGGTGACGGTCGAGGTGTCGAGCGGCGCGTTCTCAGACGCGAGCATCAAGGGGTATCTCGTAGGGGATGCCGCGGTCGTGGTGAACGAAGATGGCACGTGCGACGTGTATCCGACGAAAGCCGAGGCGCTTGCGAACGGCGGCAGCTACAAGGTCATTGACGAAGACGGGCACACCTGGCTCTTCCAGAACGAGCAGGACGCGCAAGATTTTAACGATGGGCAGGGTGGCGACACAAAGCCGATCGAACAGGTCACCCATACAGTGACATTCGACGACTGCCTTAAAGGCACCGCGAACGCTTCCGTCGAGGTTCCCAACGGTCAGGGGGTATCGAAGCCCCAGGATCCCGAGTGCGCAGGGTATCGTTTCCTGGGTTGGTACGAGCTCGAGAACGGTGCGTATGCCGCGGAGGCCTACGATTTCGCGCGCCCGGTCACTGCGGATCTCACGCTCTATGCTAAGTGGGAGCGGATTACCGACCAGCCTTCAGATGGAAATACCACGGCCGAGCAGCCTTCCGGTGGCACGCTCGAGCAGACGGGAGATCTGAGCGTGGTCGCGATGGGCGCTTTCGCTGCGGCGGGCATGATCGCTCTGGGCGCGGGCGCGGTGGTGAGTCGCAAGCGCGGGTAAGCGTTGCGCCGACGTTCCCAAAGGGGTGTTATATAACTTCAGGTGGGGTCGAACCGAAGGGTTCGGCCCCACCTGCGTTGCCGTACATATGGCGCCGCGCGCTGGGTGCCGTGGTACCATCAAGCACAAGCGAGGTCGTTGAGTAGGGAGAGCGCCGGCTATGCAGAAGACTCTGGGATATCGCATCAAGAACGTGCTGCTTGCGCTGCTGGTCTTCGTGGCCATGATCGTGCTCCCCACCTTTACGAGCGGGGTAGTGCTCGGAGTGATCGAGGGATTTGCGCGCGCGACCGGCGGAAGCCGAGCGGTCGCAGAGGCCTACCTCTTTCTCATGGATAACCTCAACCTGTTTTCCGCTGTGGTATATGTGCTGTTCGGCATTCCCGTGCTGCTCTGGGTCGTGGTGCAGCGGCGACGGGGGCGTCGTGCAGAACGAGCGCGTGCGGCGCAGGTGGCGCAGGCATCGGCAATAGGGTTGCCGAATCAGGTGCCCGGCGCTTCGATACCGGTGGCGGTACCGGCCCAAGGGCCTGTGGCGCCAGGGCTCGCAGCGCATTCTGAGCAGCTGCCTGCTGTGCCTTCCAGCGTGATCTGGGGAAATGCCGCCGCCCTTCCCGAGCAGATATCGTTTCGCGTGCGCGGTGTCGCGCGCAGCGTTTGGTTCGACGCTACGTTCCTCGGCATCGGCATGCAGTTCGTCACGACGTTCATCATGATTCTCGTCATGGTGCTGCTTCCAGCCGCGATGGAGGAGTATCAGGAACTCGTTGGCGATTCCGGACTGCTAGATTACGGCATCATGTGGTTCATCTCGACGATCGTGCTTCCGCCGCTCGTCGAGGAGACGGGTTTCAGAGGCTTAGGGCTCACGTATCTCAAGCGAGCCGGCGTGCCGTTCGTTGTTGCGAATGTGCTGCAGGCGCTTGCGTTCGGCCTGTTCCACGGGAATCTTGTGCAGGGTATCTATACGTTCGTGCTCGGATTGTTCATGGGATACGTGGCGCACCGGAGCGGGTCGATCGTACCCGCGATGCTCATGCATGCGGTCTACAACCTTATGGGAACGCTTGGATCGGATGTTATATATACGGTGGCTCCTTGGCTCCCGTTCTGGGTCGAGCTTGCGATCGGCACGGTGTTCACCGTGGGCGCGATGGTCTCGTTGCACGATCGCGGGGAACGTCCTGCAACTTTCTCGTAAGCCACATCGACGTGGGTTCCACGAGGGGCTCATATACCGCGCATTGCGCCGTTCGGGCTTACCTAGAACGATGATCAGGTTAGCGTGATGCACGACCTATCTGTGGCTTCTAGGAAACTAAAGCCGTGATACACAACACGGCTCAATTAAATATGGAGATTCCGCGAGTTTCGTCCAAATTAAGGATACGCCCGGACGCGTGGTGTTTGACAAGCTATACCCGCGCGCGTAATGTACCGCCTTGCGTGTTTCGAAGGTGGATGCTGACGCCTCGATTCAAGCCGTTGCACCTAGTATACAAGCTGGAATCATCAGAAGAAGGAGTACGCTTTGCCTACAATTAACCAGCTGGTCCTTCACGGCCGCAAGTCCAAGCCCGCGAAGTCCAAGAACGCGGCTCTTCAGCACAACCCGCAGAAGCGCGGCGTGTGCACCCGCGTGTTCACCACCTCCCCCAAGAAGCCGAACTCGGCTCTTCGTAAGGTGGCCCGTGTTCGTCTGGTCAACGGTATCGAGGTTACGGCCTACATCCCCGGCGAGGGTCACAACCTGCAGGAGCACTCCATCGTGCTCGTCCGCGGCGGCCGCGTGCGCGACCTGCCCGGTGTACGCTACAAGATCATCCGCGGCGCCTACGACTGCGCTGCGGTGAACAACCGCCTGCAGTCCCGCTCCCGCTACGGCGCGAAGCGTCCTAAGCAGAAGTAACAGACCCATATCGCTTGCGCGCCGCCTCGCACATCGCAGGCAGCGCGACGAAATCCACGCTAGAGGAGATTTATCATGCCGCGTCGTGCATCTAAGACTCATCGTCGCGAGATTATGCCGGATGCCGTGTATAACAACCGTCTCGTGACGCAGCTTATCAACAAGGTCCTTCTCGACGGCAAGAAGGCTACCGCCGAGCGCATCGTCTACGGTGCGTTCGACATCGTTGCACAGAAGTCCGACCAGGATCCGCTGGCCGTCTTCAAGAAGGCCATGGAGAACGTCAAGCCCACGCTCGAGCTCAAGCCTCGCCGCGTCGGTGGCGCCACCTACCAGGTTCCTGTCGAGGTCAACTCCCGCCGTTCCACGCAGCTCGCCATCCGCTGGATCGTGAACTTCAGCCGTGCCCGCAAGGAGAAGACCATGGCCGAGCGCCTCGCCAACGAGATCCTCGACGCCTCCAACGGCGTCGGCGCTTCCATCAAGCGTCGCGAGGACCTCTTCAAGATGGCCGAGGCCAACCGCGCGTTCGCGCACTACCGCTGGTAATTCTGGGAGGAATTGAAAGTGGCTAAGAAGAAGTACAACCTTGCCGAGACCCGAAACATCGGCATCATGGCGCACATCGACGCTGGTAAGACCACCACGACTGAGCGCATTCTGTACTACACCGGCAAGACCCACAAGATCGGCGAGGTTCACGAGGGCGCCGCTACCATGGACTGGATGATCCAGGAGCAGGAGCGCGGCGTGACCATCACCTCCGCTGCCACCACGTGCTTCTGGCACAAGGGCGGCAAGGCGGGCGAGGGTCCGGCCTACCGCATCCAGATCATCGACACCCCCGGTCACGTGGACTTCACGGCCGAGGTCGAGCGTTCGCTCCGCGTCCTCGACGGCGCTGTGGCTGTGTTCGACGCCGTCGCCGGCGTCCAGCCGCAGTCCGAGACCGTGTGGCGCCAGGCGCGCAACTTCAACGTTCCGCGCATCGCCTTCATCAATAAGTACGACCGCGTGGGCGCCGACTTCTTCCACGCGATCGACACCATGAAGGAGCGCCTGCACGCCAACGCCGTGGCCATCCAGGTCCCGATGGGCGCCGAGGATAACTTCTGGGGCGTCATCGACCTCGTGACCATGACCGCGTGGGACTTCAAGGCCGACGACAAGGGCATGACCTATCCTGAGCCCATGGATGCGATCCCCGCTGAGTTCGAGGAGATTGCTGCCGAGAAGCGCGAGGAGCTCCTTGACGCCGCCGCCAACTACGACGATGAGCTCATGGAGATGATCCTCGAGGAGCAGGAGATTCCTGTCGAGAAGCTCAAGGCTGCCATCCGTGCCGGCGTGCTCGCCAACGAGCTCAACCCCGTTCTCGTGGGCTCCGCCTACAAGAACAAGGGCGTGCAGGAGCTGCTTGACGCTGTCGTCGATTACCTGCCGAGCCCGCTCGACGTGCCGCCTGTGGAGGGCACCAACCCCTCGACCGGCGAGACCGACACCCGCAAGGCCGACGACGCTGAGCCGTTCAGCGCCCTCGCCTTCAAGATTGCGACCGACCCCTACGTGGGTAAGCTCACGTTCTTCCGCGTGTACTCCGGTCACGTGGACGCCGGCTCCTACGTGGTGAACGCCACGAACGGCCAGCGCGAGCGCTTCGGCCGCATCCTCGAGATGAACGCCAACGACCGCGTCGACGTCGACGGTGCTTCCACCGGCGACATCCTCGCTGCCGTGGGTCTCAAGAACACCACCACCGGCGACACGCTCTGCGCCGAGGGTAAGGAGATCATCCTCGAGTCCATGGAGTTCCCCGATCCCGTTATCGACGTCGCCGTCGAGCCCAAGACCAAGGCCGAGCAGGATAAGATGTCGATCGCGCTCACCAAGCTCGCCGAGGAGGACCCGACCTTCCAGGTGCGCACCAACCACGAGACCGGCCAGACCATCATCGCCGGCATGGGCGAGCTGCACCTCGAGATCATCGTCGACCGCCTGCTCCGTGAGTTCAAGGTCGAGGCGAACGTCGGTAAGCCGCAGGTCGCCTACCGTGAGGCTCCCGGCCACGATGTCGAGCGCGCCCAGGGTAAGTTCGTCCGCCAGTCCGGCGGCCGCGGCCAGTACGGCGACGCTGTCATCAAGCTCGAGAAGATGGAAGAGGGCTTCGGCTACGAGTTCGTCAACGGTATCGTGGGCGGTGTCGTGCCGAAGGAGTACATCCCCTCCATCGACAAGGGCATCCAGGAGGCGCTCCAGACCGGCGTCATCGCCGGCTACCCGGTCGTCGACGTCAAGGTGACCCTCTTCGACGGTTCCTACCACGAGGTCGACTCCTCCGAGGCCGCCTTCAAGATCGCCGGCTCCATGGCGATCAAGGAGGCCCTGCGCCAGTCCGACCCGATTCTGCTCGAGCCCGTCATGGCCGTCGAGGTCGAGACCCCCGAGCAGTACATGGGCGACGTCATGGGCAACCTCTCCGGCCGTCGCGGCAAGATCGAGGGCATGGACGACCGCTCCGGCAACAAGGTCATCCGCGCCAAGGTGCCGCTGGGCGAGATGTTCGGCTACGCGACCGATCTGCGTTCGCAGACTCAGGGCCGCGCGTCCTACACGATGCAGTTCGACTCCTACGAGCCGGCGCCCAAGTCTGTTGCCGACGAGGTCATCAGCAAGTCTGGTGCCAACGCGTAATCACTCGCGATCGTAAAGTAGGTATCAATCGCGAGGATTGCCTCGCACATCAAGGAGGTAACGTTGTCTACCCAGAAGATTAGGATCCGCCTCAAGGGCTACGACCACGAGGTCGTCGACCAGTCCGCGAAGCTCATCGTCGACACCGCCCAGAAGACGGGCGCCCGCGTGTCCGGCCCCATCCCCCTGCCCACCGAGCGCAACCTCTACACGGTCATCCGCTCGCCGCACAAGGACAAGGACTCCCGCGAGCAGTTCGAGATGCGCACCCACAAGCGCCTCATCGACATCCTCGATCCCACGAGCGGCACCGTCGATTCGCTCCAGCGTCTCGACCTTCCCGCCGGCGTGGACATCCAGATCAAGCTCTAAGCTTGTAGCTGCATAACGCTGAAAAGCCCGCTTCCCCTGCAAGGGAGGCGGGCTTTTAACACTTTGGGGACGGGGTCAAAAGTGTTGTTTTCAACACTTTTGACCCCGTCCCCAAAGTGTTACTCGGCGTCGGTGGCGGTTAAGCGAGGAGGTGCGCCCATTCAGGGTGCTTCTCGAACCAGCTCACGGCATAGCTGCAGGTGGGACGAGCGCGGCGACCGGTGCGTTCGAGCTCGTGCGCGCAGGCGTCCAGAAGTTTGCCCGCCATGCCCTGGCCGCGCAGAGTGGCGTCGACGAAGGTGTGGTCGATTTCGACGACGCCATCGCCGCAGGCGGGGTAGGTGACTTCCGCAAGCACGCTGCCGTCTTCCGCGCGCAGGCGGATTGCATTTCCGTCGATGATGAAGTTCGGTCGCTCAACGCTTTCCATAGCGCGCTCCTTATCTGACATTGGGGACAGCCCCCAATGTCATGACGTTGGGGACACCCCTTCTGCGACCATTCGGCTTAGCCTGCCGACGGCCAAAGTTACGAGAAGATGGGGCAAGCGGCGCCGTTGTCGAGCTCGGCCTGCTCTTCAGCCGTGATGCTCGGCTGGGCGCCGTCGGCAAATGTGCGGCTGAGGTAGGCGATGATGTCGTCCGATTCATACAGAGGCGCACCGTCGATGAACAGGCACGGTACCTGCACCTTGCCGCCTATGCGTTCAAGGGTGTCGCGCGCCTCGGGCTCCGCTGTGATGTCACGAAGCGGCAGCTCGATGCCTTGCTGCTTCATAAAGAGTAGTACCTTGCGACAGTAGGGGCAGGTGGACATGATGTAGAGCTCGTGGGTGGTTGCCATAGTGGCTCCTTTCGACACGTGGGGTACGCAGATGATCCCGCTTGAGAAGATGTTACTGTCCTTGTGCCCATTTCCGTTGCAGCTAAGCATCTGGCGTGCGAGTAGACGGCGGCTTTCGACAGCTTGTGTGATTTGAGGCACCTGCCTTCGTGTGGACGCGAATCGGCGCTGCATCGTTGTACCGCTGAAATACAAAAACTAAAGAAACTAAAAAAACGATAAAAACTAGAAAAACGAATGAGCCTGAACCGATGTGCAGATGCGTAGGTATACCAAGTATGGTTACGCACGCAAAACGCGCGAAGAGTTCGAACGAAGCATCTTGCGCAAGCACAAAACGACTCAAAACGACCCCGTCCCCAAATGAGTCACCTGCGCTGTAATGCGGAGACTTTGTGGAACCCTATGGATACGCCCGCCCCCGTGTATACTACTGAAGCTGTGCCTTTATGGGGAGGATTCTGTCTCGAGGTTGCGCCAATGGGTTGCACGGCGAGGCTAACGGACGGAATGCAAACCGGCGGCACGCACGTCAGTAGTGGTCCGCTGGGGGCGAGCGCAAGGGGTGCTCGCAGAGTCCCATGACCACCGAGGGTTAGGATCATTGAATGATCAACATGATTCTCGGCCGCAAGATCGGCATGACCCAGGTGTGGGACGACGAGGATAACGTCGTTCCCGTCACGGTCATCCAGGCTGGCCCCTGCGCCGTCTCGCAGGTAAAAACCAAGACGACCGATGGCTACGACGCCGTGCAGATCGGCTTCGGAGACATCAAGGCTAAGAACGTCAACAAGCCTATGGCTGGTCACTTCGCCAAGGCCGGCGTCGAGCCCGTGCGCTACCTGCGCGAGGTTCGCGTCGAGAACGGCGAGGACCACAAGGTCGGCGAGACCGTCACTGTCGCCGACTTCGAGGGCGTCGCGAAGGTCGACGTCATTGGCACCTCCAAGGGTAAGGGCTTCCAGGGTCGCATCAAGCGCTGGGGTCAGCGCCGCGGTCCTATGACCCACGGTTCCCACTTCAAGCGTCACCCGGGCTCCATCGGCCAGTGCGCCTACCCCGCGCGCGTTCTCAAGGGCGTCAAGATGGCGGGCCACATGGGCAATGAGCGCGTGACCGTGAAGAACCTCACCGTTGTCCGCATCGATGCCGATCAGAACCTCATGCTCGTGAAGGGTGCCGTCCCCGGTGCCAAGAACGGCCTGGTCGCCATCCGTATGGCGTAATGCTCGTACGCTCAGATCACGTCATACCAAGGAGAACACCACATGTCGAATTTTGAAGTCAAGAACAGCGAGGGCAAGAAGGTCGCCGAGGCCGAGCTCGCTGCTGAGGTGTACGGCATCGAGCCGAACATCCACGTCATGCATCACATCGTGAAGTGCCAGCAGGCGTGCTGGCGCAGCGGCACCCAGTCCACCAAGGGCCGCAGCGACGTTTCCGGTGGCGGCGCCAAGCCGTGGCGTCAGAAGGGCACCGGTCGTGCCCGCCAGGGCTCCATTCGCGCTGGCCAGTGGCGTCATGGTGGCGTCATCCACGGCCCCAAGCCGCGTCTGTACGCCAAGCGCATGAACAACAAAGAGGTCAAGCTCGCGATGCGCTCTGCGCTTTCCGCGAAGCTTCGCGATGGCGAGCTTGTGCTCGTGGACGACTACGGTTTCGAGAAGCCGTCCACCAAGGCCGCCGTTGCCATGCTCAAGGCGCTCGGTATCTACGGCAAGCGTCTCACCATCATCGTTCGCGAGGACGACATCAACGCCTTCCTCTCGTTCCGCAACATCCCCAAGACGTTCATCATCACGCCCGATGAGGCCAACACCTACGACCTCATCAACAACGGCGCCCTTCTGATGCCCGCCGATGTTGCCGTTCACTTCGGGGAGGTGCTTGCATAAATGACCGCCCACGAGATCATCATTCGCCCGATCGTGTCCGAGCGTTCCTTCGACATGATGTCGGAGAACAAGTACACGTTCGAGGTTGCTCGCGACGCGAACAAGTACCAGATCAAGGATGCCATCGAGGAGCTCTTCAACGTGAAGGTCACTTCGGTGAACACCATCAACGTGAAGCCCAAGACGAAGCGCGTGCGCTACGTGGCTGGCAAGACCCGTCAGTGGAAGAAGGCCATCGTCACGCTCGCCGACGGCGACTCGATCGAGATTTACGGCAACCAGGCCTAAGGCTTGGCTCCGTACGCCCGCTACGGTGGGCATCGTATCGGGGACTCGAAGATGGAGCCGCCCGGTACCGTGGTAATCCGGTGTCAACGCACCCTGGGGTCCAGCGCCCCACATCCCTGATGCGTTGGCCAACGGAAAGAGACGAAAGGGATTTGTAATGGCTGTGAAACATCTCAAGCCGACCAGCCCGGGTCGCCGTTGGCAGACGGTCTCGGACTTTGCCGAGATCACCTGCACGAAGCCCGAGAAGTCGCTTCTCGAGCCGCTGCCCAAGAAGGCCGGTCGCAACAACCAGGGTCGCATCACGACCCGTCACCAGGGTGGCGGCGTGAAGCGTCGTTACCGTCGCATCGACTTCAAGCGCAACAAGGACGGCGTGCCGGCGAAGGTCGCCACGATCGAGTACGACCCCAACCGCTCCGCCCGCATCGCGCTTCTGCACTATGCAGACGGCGAGAAGCGCTACATTCTCTGCCCGAAGGGCCTTAAGGTCGGTGACACCGTGCTTTCCGGCACCGGCGCCGATATCAAGCCCGGCAACGCGCTTCCGCTCTCCGACATCCCGGTGGGTACGCTCATCCACGCGATTGAGTTCCAGCCCGGCAAGGGCGCCGCGATCGCCCGTTCCGCCGGCTGCGCCTGCCAGCTCATGGGCAAGGAGGGCAAGTATGCCATCCTGCGCATGCCCAGTTCCGAGATGCGCCGCGTGCTCATCACCTGCCGCGCCACGGTGGGCGAGGTCGGTAACGCCGAGCACTCCAACATCGTGATCGGCAAGGCCGGCCGCAAGCGTTACATGAACGTGCGCCCGACGGTCCGCGGTACCGTCATGAACCCGGTCGACCACCCGCACGGCGGTGGCGAGGGCAAGAACCACACCTCTGGTCGTCCGTCCATGACGCCGTGGGGCAAGCCCACCAAGGGTTATCGCACGCGCAAGAAGAAGAAGGCTTCGAACAGCCTCATCATCCGTCGCCGTCGCAAGTAGTCCGAGATACCGAGAAGGAGTAAGAACCAATGAGCAGAAGTCTCAAAAAGGGGCCGTTCGTGGAAGCTCGCCTGCTCTCGCGTATCGTCGCGATGAACGAGGCTGGCACGAAGGACGTCGTGAAGACCTGGTCGCGCGCGTCCACGATCTTCCCCGAGATGGTGGGTCACACCATCGCCGTGCACGATGGACGCAAGCACGTCCCCGTGTACATCACCGAGTCCATGGTTGGTCACAAGCTCGGCGAGTTCGCGCCCACCCGTACGTTCCGCGGTCATAAGGCCAAGTAGGGGGTTTCACGTAAATGGCAACTAAAGCTACCGATACCGAGACCCGCGAGGTCCGCGCCGTCGCGAAGTACGTGCGCGTCTCGCCTTCCAAGGCTCGCCTCGTGGTCGACCTCATCCGTCGCAAGTCTGTCGAGCAGGCTTTCGACATCCTGCATTTCTGCGAGCGCGCCGTCGCGGTCGACGTGGAGAAGTGCCTCCGCTCTGCCGTGGCCAACGCCGTGAACAACAACGGTATGCGCGCCGATGACCTCGTGGTCGCCGCCGCCTATGTGGACGAAGGCCCCACGCTGAAGCGCATCCGCCCGCGCGCCAAGGGCTCTGCCTCCCGCATCCTCAAGCGCACGAGCCACATCACCATCGTCGTCGCTCCGCGAAAGGAGGCTTAAAGCACTATGGGTCAGAAAGTCTACCCCACCGGTTTCCGTCTTGGCATCACCGAGAACTGGCGCTCCCGTTGGTTCGCCGACAAGAACTACGCCACGACCCTCGGTAATGACCTTGAGCTCCGCAAGTATCTGGCCAAGCGCCTCCGTCGTGCCGCCGTCTCCCGCGTGGAGATCGAGCGCGCTGGCGACAAGGTGAAGGTCATCATCTACACCGCCCGTCCCGGCATCGTGATTGGCAAGAAGGGTGCCGAGATCGACCAGATCCGCACTGAGCTCGAGAAGGTCGCCGGTGTCTCCAAGGGCGAGCTCTCCGTCGACGTCATCGAGATCAAGCGTCCCGAGCTCGATGCCGTGCTCGTGGCTCAGTCCATTGCCGAGCAGCTCGAGGGTCGCGTGGCCTTCCGTCGCGCCATGCGCAAGGCCGTCCAGTCCGCCCGCAAGGCTGGTGCCAAGGGCATCCGTATCCAGTGCTCCGGCCGTCTCGGCGGTGCCGAGATGGGTCGTCGCGAGTGGTACCGTGAGGGTCGCGTGCCGCTGCACACCCTGCGTGCCAAGATCGATTACGGTCAGGCCACCGCGCGTACCACGATGGGTTCCTGCGGCGTCAAGGTTTGGATCTACCTGGGCGAGAAGCTTCCCGGCCAGCCCGTTCCGAACCCGGCGCTCGAGGGCTCCTCGCGTCCGCGTCGTCGTAACTCCGAGAGGAGGGGTCAGTAGTGCTTGCCCCTAAGCGTGTTCTTCACCGCAAGGTGCAGCGTGGCTCCATGAAGGGCCAGGCCAAGGGTAATACCGAGCTGCATTTCGGTGATTATGGCATCAAGGCCCTCGAGGCCCATTGGATCACCAACCGTCAGATCGAGGCCGCGCGTGTTGCCATGACCCGCTACATGCGTCGTGGCGGCCGCGTGTTCATCACGATCTTCCCCGACAAGCCCATCACCAAGAAGCCGGCCGAGACCCGCATGGGTTCCGGTAAGGGCAACCCCGAGGAGTGGGTGGCCGTCGTGAAGCCTGGTCGTATCATGTTCGAGATTTCGGGCGTGTCCGAGGAGATCGCGCGTGAGGCTCTTCGCCTGGCGCAGCACAAGCTCCCCATCAAGACCAAGATCGTGGCCCGCGCTGACCAGCAGAACGGGGAGGATAAGTAAATGAAGCCCGCAGAGATTCGTGCGCTTTCCGACGAGCAGCTCGCCGAAAAGCTGAAGGAATGCCGAGCTGAGCTCTTCAACCTTCGTTTCCAGATGGCTACGAGCCAGCTCGACAACACCGCTCGCGTCAAGACCGTGAAGAAGGACATCGCGCGCGTCCTCACCGAGCAGCGCGCCCGCGAGATCGCGGCCGAGAAGTCCGCTGCGGCAGAGTAGAGCTTGAGGAGTAAACATGAGCGATACTACGCGTAACACGCGCAAGGTCCGTACCGGCACGGTCGTCTCCATCTCGGGCAACAAGACCATCGTTGTCCAGACCACGGAGCGCAAGCGTCACCCCAAGTACGGCAAGATGATGACCACCACCAAGAAGCTTCATGCGCATGATGAGGAGTGCACTGCCGGCGTGGGCGATACGGTTCGCGTCATGGAGACTCGTCCTCTGTCCAAGATGAAGCGCTGGCGCCTCGTGGAGATTATCGAGCGCGCCAAGTAGGCTGCTTTGATTGTTCACGCCAGCGACGTGCGCGGCGTGTCAGGGAACAATTCCTGGGGAATCGCCGCGCACCTCTCCTGGTCTTGAGTTCGGAGGAACGACCATGATTCAAATGCAAACCATGCTCAACGTCGCCGATAACTCCGGTGCGCGCAAGGTTCGCTGCATCAAGGTGCTCGGTGGCTCCAAGCGCCGTTATGCAGGAATCGGTGACGTTATCGTGGCCGCCGTTCAGGAGGCTACGCCCGGCGCCAACGTCAAGAAGAAGGACGTTGTGAAGTGCGTCGTCGTCCGCACGGTGAAGGAGGTCCGCCGCAAGGACGGTTCCTACATCCGCTTCGACGACAACGCCTGCGTCGTCATCAACAACGACGGTTCGCCCGTGGGCACCCGTATCTTCGGGCCCGTGGCGCGCGAGCTGCGTGACAAGAAGTACATGAAGATCGTCTCGCTTGCTCCCGAGACCCTGTAAAGAAAGGAGAGCGTCATGGGTATGTCCATCAAGACGGGCGACACCGTCAAGATTCTCTCCGGCAAGGATCGCGGCAAGCAGGGCACCGTGCTGCGCGCGTACCCCGCCGAGGGCAAGATCAAGGTTGAAGGCGTGGCCATCGTGAAGAAGGCCGTGAAGCCCAACCAGCAGAATCAGCAGGGCGGCATCGTCCCGCAGGAGGCCAAGATCGACGCATCCAACGCGATGCTCGTGTGCCCCAAGTGCGGCAAGGCCACCCGCGTCGGCCACAAGCAGGGCGAGCTCGACGGTCACAAGACCGCCATCCGCATCTGCAAGAAGTGCGGTGCCGAGTTCTAAGCCCGCTGCCGTTTCGGCACAGCGACTCGCATGCGGTGTTTGATGCTTTGCGTTGCGCGTCATTTTGACGTCCCGCCGCATGCATACGCCCGGAAGCTCACTGTTCGAGCTTCCGGGCTTTTTTCTTGTCTGTTGCTGTGGCCGTTGCGAAACATCACCGTGTTCGCATCATCAAACAAGAGAATTTCAGACACAAAAGGGCCGTTCCAAAGCTAAATATGTCGGAAATTCTCTACTTTGATTGAACCGACTCATATGTAGAGCAGAGTAGAGAAATCCCGACAAATATAGGCCAAATATAGCTACTATGCGTCGGAAAATCTCTACTATGTAGTATTCAATGCGAATCACGACCGTCCTGATGCAACTCCATAGATTACTGCTGGGTACAAGAAGCTCAACCTAAACAGCGAGGGAGGATGCATGGGCAAAACGCTCGACGAACGGCTCTCGATACGATTTGCGTCGGCTGAGGCTGCAGGATCCTGTCTCGTGCCGCTTGATGAGACTGAACGTCGGGCGCTATTGCGCAGAAAGAGGGCAAGCGGTAATGGTGGAGAGGTCAACGGTGGAACAGGGGGAGGCAAAGGCAGCATCCTCTCGCCTCATCCCGGCTTATTCGCACGAGAAACGTGGTGGAATGGCCTCAATCCGCTCGAACGTCATATCGCTCTGCTCCGTGGGCTGCATTGCGTGCATCCAAATTGGGTGTTCGCAGCATTCAGTGCGGCAGCTTTGCTTGGCCTCGACGTTTCGTATGGCCTCTTGGAAAACGTATGCATTGCGGTGAAGCCCGGCTCATACACAAAGGACGAAGGCTCGCTACGGCGTATCGTCGTGCGCACGGGTCGCACGACGAAAATCGAGGGTATACCTGTGACCCATCCACTACAGACCCTGCTCGATTGCGCGTGCCTTGCCGATTTCCCCAACGCCCTTGCGATGCTCGATTCTGGATTGCGCGATCTGAAGATGTATGACGAGTCGATCAAGATTTATGTTCAGATGAATGGGCGCGGCAGAAAAGGCATTGCGAAGGCTCGCCTTGCGATTCAGCACATGTCGGGCAAGAGCGCGAACGGTGGGGAGTCTAAAGCTCGGGCTGTGATGATCGAAGAGGGCTTCATGCTGCCAGAGCAGCAGGTAGAGCTCACGGATCCAGTTGAGCCGTGGCGCACGTTCATCGTTGACTTTCTCTGGCGTCTGCCCGATGGCACGCTGGTCGCTGGCGAGCATGATGGTCGCGAGAAAATGGAAAATCCTGAGATGCTCAACGGAAAGACGACAGCCGAGGCGTTTCGCGATGAGCGTGAGCGCGAGTCGCATCTCACGGCGCGCGGTCTTCGCGTTTTGCGCTTCACGCCTGAGCAGGTGAGACGACGCGAGGAGTTTGTTCGTCTGCTTGAGGCGTTTGAGATACCGCGCGTGAGAAAACCGATTGCGTGGAGATAGCGGGCTGTTTGCTTGCGATTCTCGCTCTGATAGAGTCATATGTTGAGTGAAGATTGCGCGCGCAACGTGGTGGACGCGTCGAAGTGCGTGGCTCTAGGACGTGCAGCAAGAGTGAAAGGGGAGGCCATGGGTAAAGAGGCGATCGTTTCCGCGAAGGCTCCGGCGGCGTTGGGGCCGTATTCGTCGGCGGTGAAGGCAGGCAATACGCTCTACCTTTCGGGGCAGCTAGGCATCGACCCCGCGACGGGCGAGCTTGCTGAAGGTGTCGAGGCGCAGGCGCGCCAGGCGATGCGCAACATCGCAGGAGTGCTCGAAGATTCCGGTGCGAGCTTCGACAACGTAGTGAAGATGACGGTGCTGTTTGCGGACATCAACGATTTCACTGTGGTGAACGAGGTGTACGGCAGCTTCCTCTCGGAGCCGTATCCTGCGCGCAGCGCCTTCCAGGTGGCAGCGATTCCCAAGGGTGCGCTGGTAGAAATCGAAGCAATCGCCGTGCTCTAACGACAAGGAGTGTGGTCTGACCCAATTGGGGACAGGTGCGTTTTGGGACATCCAGCGCCCTCGCCGGCTGTTTCCGCGGCACGTAAAATAACCCCAGGGGTTTTTCGACATTCCAGTATGCATGCTGGTGTTCATATGGTTTCTTTGAATGTCAAAAAACCCCTGGGGTTATTTTACGTGCCGCGGAAACAGCTTACACATGCGGTCGGGCGCGGGGGAGACGATGCGCAGCGGCTTGTCGGTGACGGGGTCGGTGAACGCGAGCTCGTGCGCATGCAGCATGAGGCCGCGCGGGTCGGGCTTGCCATAGAGCGCGTCGCCGAACAGGGGTAGTCCCTCGTGGGCAAGGTGCACGCGAATCTGGTGCTTGCGGCCGGTTTCGAGCGAGACGTCAAGCAATGTTAGCCACTCACCGTCTACGTGCCGCGTGTCAAGTACGCGGACGTGCGTGCGCGCGGGCTTGCCGGTGCGGCTCACGCGCATGCGCCGTGCATCGTGTCGATCACGGCCGATGGGGGCGTCGAGCGTCTGCTCCGTCCAGCGTGCGCGGCCGCGAGCGATGGCGAGATACCGTTTCTCAAAGCCATGCTCAGCGATAAGGCGGTCGTAGAGCGGCTGCGTGCTCTTGCAGCGCGAGAAGAGCACGATGCCCGTAGTATCGCGGTCGAGGCGTTGCAGCGCTTGAAGTTCGTCGGGGTTTGTCTCGTCGCAACGACCAACCTTTCCCGCCAAGATCGCTTCCCTCAGCATGTCCGTGAGCGTGAGCGCACCCGTGCCATCGCCGTGGACGATTATCCCGGCAGGCTTGTCGACAGCGACGAGCGTATCGTTCACGAAAAGGATGTCGGGCGATGTGTTCGGCATGGAGGCCATTTCGATAGCACGCATCCTACTCAACTTCGGCGAAAAGACAACCTGAGCTCGTGCCCTTCTGGCGCGGCGAGGGTCGCTTGCCTGCGAGCGCGGCATCGAGGGCGCGCCGTGCCCGCGCAACCTGAGCGGCGAGCTCCTCGGGTTCGAGCAGGGTGCCGTCGACCATGAAGCGGGTTACGCCGGCAGCCAGTAGTTGCGGAAGCTGCGGCGTGTAGTCGAGCGCGTAAGCATCATAGAGATGCGAGCGTCCGTGAATAACCGTACGCACAGGTAGGAGCTTGTCATCGATATTGTGCAGCACGAGCTTGCGGCGACGCAGCGAACAGCGCTCGCAATCGTGGATGCAGGCATCGGCAACCTGCAGGATGCAGTGCTCGCTCGTCATGACGCGCGGTTTGCCGAACACCGTGATGCCGAGTGTGATGGGCGACTGCGGGGCAAGCCGCTCGATTTCGGTAAAGGAGAGCTCGGGGGAGAGCCAAGCGGCGTGCGCGCCTGCGTTCGTGAGGAAAGCAAGGCAAGCGGCGTTGTGTGCGGGGATGCACGAGCGCAGTTCCGCCGCGGCGGCGCGCTCTGCAGCAAGTGCGAGCTCGGAGATGGTGCCAACGGCTACAGGGGCGTTTGCGATGATCCAAGGATCGAGGCGCGCGTGGTCGCGCTCGCGGCTTACCTCGTCGAGGATGGGGATGATGCCTTCCAGCTGCACGCTTTCTGGCGACATGTTTTCGGCGGCGAGGTCGTCGACCGCCATGTAGATGCGTGCAGCCCCTGCCTCACGTGCGGCGCGTGCGGCGTCAAGCGAGGTCGCGATAGCGCAAATCTCGGAGATAGCCGCACGCCGCGCTGCGGGTGCGGCAGGGGAGAGCGGCGCAAGGCGCACCTCGGCGAGGGTCTGTGCTTGCTCCTCGTACGGCGCCAAAATCGCAGCTTCAAGCGAGGCACATGCCTCGGCCCGTACAGCGTGGACGGCGGAAAACCCCATGCCGCAGCCTTCATCGAGCTCAACTTCGCATGAGTGCATCTCGAACGGCGTCGAACCCATGCGGCCAACGTGCTCGATGAGGTCGTCCCGGCTCACGGCGCGGGTGCGGGCGGCTTCGACGGTGAAGCCTTCGGCGCGGCCGCGGAGCGCGGGATCATCGCAACAGAAAACCTCGACGCAGAACGGCTCGCCCAGACGCGCCCGCACGCGCGCGTCGACGGCACGCTTGCGGGGCACCGTACGCTTGAGCACGGCGTCCGCGCGGTCGATAGCTTCCTGGCTGCGGATGACGCGCACGCGCCAGCCGGTGACAACCGGGCGCGGCACCTCAACCTCGAGTGTCTCGCCGGCAGCGGCATCGCGGCGCGCGAGCGTGGTGAGGAACGTATCGGGATCGGCGTCGTCGCGAAGTTCGAGCAAATCGCCGGTACCCACGGGCGCGTCGAGCGCGAGTGCGGCGACCCCCGCCGGCCCCTTGATCTGGGCGCGCATGCGTTCGCCCTTGGTGAGCGGCTCATGTGCACGGAAGTCCGCCACACGCCCCACGATCTCGCCGCGATTGTTCGAGCGCTCGTAGCTCATCATGTCGTCGTCCGAGCGCCCGTCCTGGTAGGCGTGGGTGAAATCGCGATTGAAGCAGCGCTTGAGCTGCCGCGCCCGTGCCGCGCGCTCATCGCGTTTCGGTTCGCGACCGGCGAGCACGTCATCGAGTTCGCGGCGGTACACATCGGTCACGGCGTAGACGTAGTCTGCCGCCTTCATGCGGCCTTCGAGCTTGAGTGCGGCGGCGCCGGCGTCCACCAGGCGCGGCAGCAGGTCGGTCGTGCAGGTGTCGCGCGGGCAGAGCGGCCGCCCGCGCCCGGGGGCGGAAATGACGCTCCCATCTTCGTCCAAAAGTTCGTAGGGGAGACGGCACGGCTGCGCGCACATGCCGCGGTTCGCAGAGCGTCCCGCCTGGCAAAAACTCGACAAGAGGCAGATGCCGGAATAGCTGAAGCAGATCGATCCGTGGGCGAACACCTCGAGGTCGATCGCGGGGCAGGCCTCGTGGATGGTCGCAATTTCCTCGATCGAAAGCTCGCGCGAAAGCGTGACGCGATCGGCACCGGCGGCCTCGCACCAAGCGACCCCGCGTGCGTCGTGGATGTTCGCCTGCGTGGAGATGTGCGTCTCGATACTCGGCATAAGCCGACGTACCTCGGCGAAAAGCCCCCAGTCCTGGATGATGAACGCATCCGCCCCCAAGCGCGCGCAGCGACGCACGAGCTCGAGTGCGTCGGCCATTTCACGGTCTTTGATGACGATGTTGATGGTCACGTACACGCGCGCACCAGCGAGATGCGCCGTACGGCAGGCGGCCTCGAACGCCTCGTCGGTGAAGTTCTCGGCCTTACGGCGCGCGTTGAAGGCGCCCATACCCATATAGATGGCATCGGCGCCGGCAGCGAGCGCCGCAGCGAAGGGTGCGGGTCCGCCTGCGGGGGCGAGGAGCTCGGGAGAGCGATCGGGCATGTGCGGCGTTCCTTTCGGCGCGTTGATCGGCATGCTGCGGTTCATTGCGGCATACGGAGGGCTTGCATCGACTATAAGCCCAACGATGCAACGGATGAGCCAGCGATGCGAAGCACCATATTGTCACACACTTTGAATGCGAAAATCGCAGCGGCTGCAGCCCTCCATAAGCGTTTCGGTGCGCGTGAGCTCAAGGCTCGGGTCGAGGCCGCGGAACAGGTACGGATCGCGATGGCAGGAAAGCAACGTGCCGAGGTGCTCGAGCCCCAAGCGTCGATACATTTCGGCGAACTCGCATCGCGTAGCATCCATTTCGAGCGTCTCGGCTTCTTCGTCGAGCTCGATGCGGCTCCATTCCATGGCGTCGCCTGCCGAAAACCGGGGAATGGCAACGTTGTGGTAATAGGCGAGCGGGCTCACGCCTTCCGGCTTTTCCGCAGCAAGAGCTTTACCCGCGGCGGTACCCATTTCGGCCACCGCGGACTCCACGATGGCGTCGGCGCGCTCGCGTCCCAGCTCGCGGACGAATGCCTCGTAGAGGGGAGCGATGGCGAGCGCTTCGATTTCTCGGCGGACGATGAGCGGAACATCCTCGACGCGAAACTGCGCATGGTTCGCAGGTTCAGACATGGTGCCCTCCCTCACTGGCTTCGTTTGGCGCAATGCCTACAATTATGCATGTCTCACGTTGAGGGAATAGGGCGAATTGCCGTCGCGCGTTGCAGAGAAAGGGAATGTTATGACCTACGATTTCACCTCCATCATGGACCGGCGCGGACAGGATGCGATCGCCGTCGACGCGCTGGGTCTCGATTCCGGTGTTCCCGGCGCGCCCGACCCTGGGTTCGACGCCATCCCCATGTGGGTCGCCGACATGAACTTTCCCGTGCTGCCCACCATTCAAGAGGCCATCGAGGCACGCGTGCGTCAGCCGCATTTCGGCTACTTCGAGCCCCGACCCGAATACTACCAGGCCATCATCGGCTGGCAGCGCGACCGCAACGGCGTGACGGAACTCGAGCCCGAGCATATCGGCTACGAGAACGGCGTGCTCGGCGGCCTAGTGGCGACGCTTCAGGCCTTCATGGCGCCGGGCGATGCGGTGCTCGTGCACAGTCCCACCTACATCGGCTTCACGAGCTCGATTGAGAACGCGGGTTTCAAGATCGTCCATTCGCCGCTCGTGCTCGATAAAGCCGGCGTGTGGCGCATGGATTTCGAGGATATGGAGCGGAAACTCGTCGAGAACAAGATCCATGCCGCCGTGTTCTGCTCGCCGCACAACCCCTGCGGCCGCGTGTGGGAGCGCGCCGAGGTCGAGTGCGCTTTGGAGCTCTACGCGAAGTACGATTGCGTCGTGGTGTCCGACGAGATCTGGTCGGACATCATTTTGCCGGGGCATGCGCATGTGCCCACGCAGTCGGTGAGCGATGACGCGCGCCGGCGCACCGTGGCGCTCTACGCCCCCAGCAAGACCTTCAACCTCGCCGGCCTCGTGGGCAGCTACCACATCATCTATGACAGCTACCTGCGTGATCGCGTGCGCGCCCAGGCATCGAAGAGCCATTACAACAGCATGAACATGCTTTCCATGCATGCGCTTCTGGGAGCGTATCGCCCTGAGGGTCGCGTGTGGGTGGATGAGCTTTGCCAGGTGATCGCCGCAAACGTGGACTTTGCCTGCTCGCATATCGAGGAGCGCTATGCAGATGCGGGCGTGCGCGTGGTGCGGCCGCAGGGAACCTACATGCTCTTCCTTGATTGCACCGACTGGTGCGAGGTGCATGGCTGCGAGGTGGACGAGCTCTTGCGTCGAGGGCGGCGCGTGGGCGTGGCCTGGCAGGACGGCCGCCCGTTCCATGGGAGCCACCACATTCGCATGAACCTCGCGCTGCCCACAGCGCGCGTGGAGGAAGCGTTCGCGCGACTCGACGCGCACGTGTTCGGCCAGTAGGGTTTTTCGCACCCAAGGAGGCGTCTCATGGCATTTCCCATATTTGATCTACATTGCGACACCGCGTCGATGCTCTGCTTGCGCGATGTTCCTGGCGGGGTGCGGGAGGCACTCGAGGTTTCCGAGGAGCTCATGCCAGGGTGCGGATCGAGCTTGGTGGAGAGTTCGCTCCACATTTCGGTGAAGGCTATCGGCAACATGCCCTGGCTCCAGTGCTTCGCGTGCTTCATCCCCGATACCATGGATGTCGAGCAGGCGGGCGAGTTGTGGCGCAGCGTCTCGACGTACCTCGATGCACAGGCGGCGGAGCACCCGGATGCGCTCGCTGCCGTGCGTGGTGCCGATGACGCGCGGGCGGCGCTCGCGTCGGGCAAGCTCGGTATCGTGAAGACGATCGAGAACGCCCGGCTCTTCGCGGCGGATCCTGCCTGGATTCATCGCTGCGCCGAGGATGGGGTCGTCATGGCGTCGCTCAGCTGGAATGCGCAAGGACCGCTTGCGAGCGGGCACGATGTCGAGGACGCGGGCCTCACGCCAGCGGGGCGCGAGGCGGTGCGTCTCATGGAGGAAGAGCGCATGGTGCTCGACGTGTCGCACCTGAACGACGCGTGCTTCGCCGAGGTCGCCCGCATGGCTCAGCGCCCGTTCATCGCGAGCCATTCCAATGCCCGCGCCGTGTGCGGCCACCCGCGCAACCTCACGGATGCGCAGTTCTGTGAGATCCGCGACCGCGGCGGGCTCGTGGGGCTCAACTACTACAGCGGTTTTCTTGTCGATGAGGCGGAGGGGCGCGAGCCCACCTATGATGATGTGCTCGCGCACGTGGAGCACTGGCTCGACCTGGGCGGCGAGCGCGTTGTGGCACTTGGCAGCGACTTCGACGGTTGCGAGCCGCCGTCTTGCTTGGCGGATGCGTCGAAGCTCGGGGCGTTTCAAGAGCGCCTCGTAGAGCACTTTGGCGGGGATATCACCGAGGCCATCTGTGGCGGCAACGCGCTTCGGTTCTTCGCTGAGCAAGCTTGGTAGCTCGATTACGCGTGCCTTATCGTGATTTCAGCCACTGAGAGATGGTAATGCCCCTAAGGCGAATGTTAAAAAACCCCTGGGGTATTTTTACCTGGGCTGAATTATGGATTTCCGCAGGCTGGGCAGGATTTGCGAAGTTTCTCTGGCAATTCGACCGCCAAGCGCGTATCATACCGACTCGTATTGCTGGCTCCTGCCGGTGATTCGTCGTGCCGCGTGAAGCCAGCGCGCACGGCTCGGCAGGAGGCACGAGGACAACCCGGAGACGCGACCGTCTCCAGAGGCCAGGCCCCGTGCTTAAAACCCCAAAGGAGTGAACATGGCTGAAGAGAAGTATGTCCCGCGTCTGAAGACCAAGTACCAGAACGAGGTGCGTCAGCAGCTCCAGGACAAGTTCCAGTACAAGAACGTCATGATGATCCCGAAGATCGAGAAGATCGTCGTGAACATGGGCGTCGGCGAGGCCGCGACCGATTCCAAGGCCATCGACGGTGCCGTGCGCGACCTCCGCGCCATCACCGGCCAGCAGCCCATGGTGACCCGCGCCCGCAAGTCCATCGCGTCCTTCCGCCTGCGCGCCGGTATGCCCATCGGTGCCAAGGTCACCCTGCGCGGCGACCGCATGTGGGAGTTCCTCGATCGCCTCACCGCCGTCGCGATTCCCCGTATCCGCGACTTCCGTGGCATCTCGCCCGATAGCTTCGACGGCCGTGGTAACTTCTCCATGGGCGTGACCGAGCAGCTCATCTTCCCGGAGATCGACTTCGACTCCGTCGACCGCCAGCGCGGTATGGACATCACCATCGTTACCACCGCGACGACCGACGAAGAGGGCCGCGCCCTCCTCGACGGCTTCGGCTTCCCGTTCAAGAAGTAGTTTTTGCCTCGCGATTGCGGCGGCGGGCGCGGTGCCTGCCGCCGCATGAGGCTATGGATACCTTACGTAAGGAGGAAATGTGGCTAAGACATCGATGATCGTCAAGCAGCAGCGCGAGCCGAAGTTCTCGACCCGCAAGTACACCCGCTGCCAGCGTTGCGGCCGTCCGCATTCGGTCTACCGCAAGTTCGGCCTGTGCCGCGTGTGCTTCCGCGAGCTGGCGCTGCGCGGCGAGCTTCCCGGCATCAAGAAGGCCAGCTGGTAAGTCACTGCCGGCGCTAGGGATTTGCAGCCCTGGCAGGGAAGAACGTGCACGCAGGCTTGTCCGCCACGGGTGGACGAGGACCGGTCGCACGAGTTCATCTAGAACGAAGGAGAATCTGCATGAACCTCACTGACCCGATCGCAGATATGCTTACGCGTATTCGTAACGCGAACGCTGCGAACAAGGCCGCCGTCTCCATGCCGAGCTCGAAGAAGCTCGTCGAGATCGCGCGCGTCCTTCACGAGGAGGGCTACATCGAGGACTACACGGTCGAGGATACCGTGCCTCAGAAGACCCTCCACATCACCCTCAAGTACGGCCCCAAGAAGCAGAAGGTCATCTCCGGCATTCGTCGCATTTCGAAGCCGGGCCTGCGCAAATACGCCGGTGTCGCCGACCTTCCCCGCGTCCGCGGTGGTCTTGGTACCGCCATCGTTTCCACCTCCAGTGGCGTCATGACCGACCGCGACTGCCGTAAGGCGGGCGTGGGCGGCGAGATCGTCGCGTACGTCTGGTAAGCGATTAGGCGAGTAGAAGGAAGGAGAACACCGTGTCTCGTATCGGTAAGAAGCCTGTCCAGATTCCCGCCGGAGTCGATGTGGCAGTCGACGGCTCCCATGTGACCGTCAAGGGCCCCAAGGGCCAGCTCGAGCTCGACATCTACAACAAGCTCGAGGTTTCCGTCGAGGAGGGCGTGCTCACCGTGAGCCGTCCCGACGACGAGCGTGAGACCCGTGCCCGCCACGGCCTCACCCGTGCCCTCATCCAGAACATGGTGACGGGCGTGTCCGAGGGCTACACCAAGGCTCTCGAGCTCGCCGGCGTCGGCTACCGTGTCCAGCTCAAGGGCACGTCGCTCGAGCTTTCGCTCGGTTATTCGCACCCCGTCATCTACGACGCGCCTGACGGCATCACCTTCGAGGTGCCCGACAACACGCACATCAACGTGAAGGGCATCAACAAGCAGCAGGTCGGCCAGGTCGCGGCTGAGATTCGCGGCAAGCGTCCGCCGGAGCCCTACAAGGGCAAGGGTATCCACTACGTTGGCGAGCACATCCGTCGTAAGCTCGGTAAGGCTGCCAAGTAGCACACCCCGCCCGGAACAAGTCCCGTACCCCGTTAGGTACGGGCAAGGATTCTCAAGGAGATTCACATGGACAAGAATAAAGCGAAAGCTGCAGGCCTTGCGCGCCGTAAGCGTCGCGTCCGCGGCAAGATCTTCGGCACGCCCGAGCGTCCCCGCCTGCGCGTGACCCGCACGAACGCCAACATCTACGCTGCGATCATCGACGACACCAAGGGTCACACCCTCGTCTCTGCCTCCACGCTCGAGGCCGAATTCGAGGGCACCCACACGTCGAACAAGGAGGCCGCCGAGAAGGTCGGCAAGCTCGTTGGCGAGCGCGCCATCGAGGCCGGCATCAAGGCCGTCCGCTTCGACCGTGGCGGTCGTATCTACCATGGCCGCGTGAAGGCCCTCGCCGACGGCGCCCGTGCCGCCGGCCTCGAGTTCTAGGAGGATAGAGCATGGCTCGTAATCGTGACAACAAGCAGCGCGAAGCCTCCGAGTTCGAGGAGCGCGTCGTCTTCATCAACCGTGTTGCCAAGACCGTCAAGGGCGGTCGTCGCATGTCGCTCGTGGCGCTCGTCGTTGTCGGCGACGGCAAGGGCAACGTTGGTCTCGGCATGGGCAAGTCCGCCGAGGTGCCGCTGGCCATCTCCAAGGCGTCGCTCGATGCCAAGAAGCACATGTTCCACGTGCCGGTGACCGAAGAGGGCACCATCCCGCACGAGGTCATCGGTCACTTCGGTGCCGGCCGCATCATCATCAAGCCCGCTGTCGAGGGTACCGGCGTCATCGCCGGTGGCGCGGTGCGCCCCCTCTTCGAGCTTGCCGGCATCAAGAACGTCCTGTCCAAGTCGCTCGGCACCGACAACGGCCTCAACATCATCAAGGCCGCTGCCGAGGGCCTGAAGGAACTCTCGAGCCCCGAGGACGTCGCTGCCCGCCGCGGCCTCACCGTCTCCGAGATGTTCGTTGGCAAGAAGGAGCGCTAAACATGGCAGATACCATCAAGGTCAAGCAGGTCCGCAGCACCAACGGTGCCAAGCAGGACCAGGTCAGGACCATCAAGGCCCTCGGCCTCGGGAAGATTAACCGTGTTCACGAGCTTCCCGACAACGCATCTGTCCGCGGAATGATCTTCAAGGTCAAGCACCTTGTTGAGATTGTAGAGGAGTAGCAATGCAGCTTCATGATCTCACCCCGCAGGAGGGGTCGACGCATCGCCGCAAGCGCATCGGTCGCGGCAACTCCTCTGGTCACGGCACCACGGCGGGTCGCGGCCAGAAGGGTCAGCTTTCCCGTTCCGGCGGCGGCAAGGGCTCGGGCTTCGAGGGTGGTCAGACCCCGCTCGCGATGCGCCTGCCCAAGCTCCCGGGTTTCCGCAACCCGCGCCGCATCGAGTTCGCGCCCGTGAACATCGCCCGCCTCGACGAGAAGTTCGAGGACGGCGCGGTGATCGACGGTGCCGCGCTCAAGGCTGCCGGCATCATCAAGAAGGAGTTCCAGCCCGTCAAGGTTCTTGCTGAGGGCGAGACCAGCAAGAAGTTCACCGTTCGCGTGGACAAGGTTTCTGCCGCCGCCAAGGCTAAGATCGAGGCGGCCGGAGGGTCGGTCGAACTCCCGTGCTAAATGGCCTGAAGAACGCGTTCCGGGTCAAGGACCTTCGGGATAAGATTCTCTTCACCATAGCGATGCTCGTGCTGTACCGTCTCGGTGCACACGTTCCTGTGCCCGGCGTCCCCTTCCAGGGGATGACGGGCCTTTTCCCCACCGAGGGCGCTATGGGGTTGCTGACGTTGTTTTCCGGCGGCGCGCTGAGCTATGTGTCGGTGTTCTCGCTCGGCATCATGCCCTACATCACGAGCTCCATCATTATGCAGCTCCTCCAGAGCGTGATTCCGAGTCTGCACGAGCTTGCCCGTGAGGGCGAGGTCGGCCAGCAGAAGATCACCCAGTATTCTCGCTACCTCACGCTCGGCCTTTCCATCCTGAACGCGATCGGTTACCTGTTCCTGTTCAAGAGCTACGGCATCAGCTTCGCGAACGCCGATGCTCCCGAGATCATCTTCGACATCATGGTCGTGGGCACGCTTACCGCGGGCTCCATGCTCATCATGTGGATTGGCGAGCTCATCACCCAGCGTGGTATCGGCAACGGCATGTCGCTCATCATCTTCGCGAACATCATGTCCGGCCTTCCGCAGGCGATCTTCGCCTCGCTCGAGGGTGACGTCATGGGCATTGTCGTGACGGTGGTCGCCGTCGTGGTCGTGCTCGTGGTGATCCCGTTCATCGTGTTCCTTGAGCGTGGCCAGCGCCGTATTCCGGTGAGTTATGCCAAGCGCGTAGTGGGTCGCCGCATCATGGGAGGCCAGTCCACCTACCTTCCCATCAAGGTGAACACCGCTGGCGTCGTACCGATCATCTTCGCGAGCGCCCTGCTGTACCTTCCGGCGCAGCTCGCGGTGTTCTTCCCTGGTGTCGACTGGGTGATGGCTGTGGCCAATGCGCTCTCCGCGGGTTGGATCAACTGGGTCCTCAACGTGATCCTCATCGTGTTCTTCGCGTACTTCTACACCTCCATGGTGTTCAATCCGGACGAGACAGCCGACCAGCTTAAGCGCCAGGGCGGCTTCATCCCCGGTGTGCGCCCCGGCCGTGCGACGGCTGCCTACATCAAGAACGCGCTCAACAAGATCACCCTTCCGAGCGCTGTGTTCCTCGCGCTCATCGCCATCGTGCCTTCGATCGTCTTCGCGGCGACGGGCAACCAGCTCATCCAATCGTTCGGTGGCACCTCGGTGCTCATCATGGTTGGCGTGGTGCTCGATACCGTCGATAAGCTCGAGGGTCAGTTGAAGACCTACAACTACGACGGGTTCTTCAAGTAAGGGTCTGCGAAAGCCTTCGCGCGCATGCGCGGGGGCTTTCACTCGTAAGACGGGAAAGGAGACCTCCTATGAATATCGTTCTCTTGGGAGCGCCCGGTGCCGGTAAGGGCACCATGGCCCAGAAGCTCGTCGCCGATTACGGCGTGGCACACATCTCCACGGGCGACCTGCTCCGTGCCGCTGTGAAGGGCGGCACCGAGCTCGGTGTCCAGGCTAAGAAATATATGGATGCCGGCGAGCTCGTGCCCGACCAGCTCGTCATCGATCTGGTGAAGGAGCGCCTTGCCGCCGATGACGCGCAGAAGGGCTTCATCTTGGACGGCTTTCCGCGCAACACCGTGCAGGCCGTGACGCTCGATTCCGAGCTTTCCTCGCTCGGTCGCTCCATCGACGCCGCCCTCCTTATCGACGTCGCGCCCGCGGTCATCATCGAGCGCCTTTCTGCGCGCCGTACCTGCCGTGCCTGCGGGTACACCGGTACCGCGAGCGATACCGTGTGCCCCACCTGCGGTGGCGAGATGTACCAGCGCGACGACGACAAGCCCGAGACGATCCAGAACCGCCTCGACGTGTACGAGAAGTCCACGAGCCCGCTCGTTGAGTACTACCGTGGCCAGGGTCTGCTCAAGGCCGTTGATGGCGCGCGCTCGATCGACGAGGTCTATGCGGACGTCAAGGAAGCGCTTGGTCTATGATCAAGATTAAGTCTCCTCTAGAAATCGAAGAGATGAAGAAGGCTGGAGCGCTGTCTAAGATGGCGCTCCGCCACGTTGGGGCTATGGTGCGTCCCGGCGTCTCCACCTTCGAGCTCGACCAGCTGGCCGAGCAGATTATCCGCATGCATGGCGGCACGCCCGCGTTCAAGGGCTACGGCGGCTTTCCCGGCTCGATCTGCGCTTCGCTGAACGACGCTGTGGTCCATGGCATTCCCAACCCCGACGTGATCTTGCGCGATGGCGACATCATCTCCATCGACACGGGTGCTATCGTCGACGGTTGGGTGGGCGACAACGCTTGGACGTTTTACGTTGGCACCCCCGCGCCCGAGGTGCAGGCGCTCTGCGAGGTGACGCGCGACTGCCTGATTGCGGGAATCGAGCAGGCGGTGCCCGGTAACCGTATCGGCGACATCGGCCACGCGATACAGTCGCTTGCCGAAAGCCATGGCTACGGCGTGCTTCGCGAGTATGTCGGCCACGGTGTCGGCCGCGTGATGCACGAGGAGCCCAACGTACCCAACTACGGCAAGAAGGGGCGCGGCGTGCTCCTCGAGGCCGGCATGGTCATCGCCATCGAGCCCATGATTACCCTCGGTACGCACCGGGTGAGCACGGGTGCCGACGGCTGGATCGTCACGACGAACGACCATCTGCCCGCCGCCCACTACGAGAACACCATCGCCATCACGAACGACGGTCCGGTGATCCTCACCGCCGACGCGCAGGGTGCGTGGTGCTCCCTCCAGGGCGGGGTCATGTAACGAGAACGCTCAACCTGTAAGGGGGCTGGGCGGCCTCCCGTATATCATTCCGTGCTCAAACAGCGCTGCGCGAACTGCGCGCGGAACGATATACGGGAGGCCGCCCAGCTCTGTTACTTGAGTCATTTGGCGAGTTCAACTAAATGTCTCAACATGCACCCATCCCACTTTGAGTGCCCTATTGCTGAACGCGACTTAGATGCTCTGCAGGCGGTACGAGCGGGCGTG
>UPXY01000016.1 GCA_900538305.1 uncultured Collinsella sp. | reverse complement strand
GGTCGAGATCATTAGTCGACTGCTCATTGCTCGACCAGCCACTAACCCCCGTCCCCATTGGCTGGCCGCAAACCCCCGTCCCCAATGGCTGGCTTGAAATCCTAGTGGAGTACTCGGATTTAAGCTTGACTTCACGCCCAATCATCTTATCGTTATTCCGAGATAATTCCTAGGATTATGGCCGCGGCACGACAATCACACAGCCGCGACCACAACAGCAAGGAGCCGCAATGTCCGCATCTCCCCTCCTTACCGTCGAAGGGCTCACCGCCTCCGTCGACGAGAAGACCATCCTCCACGGCATTGACCTCGCCATCCCTGCAGGCGAGACGCACGTCCTCATGGGGCCGAACGGCGCTGGTAAGTCCACGCTCGGCCACCTCATCATGGGCGACCCGGAGTACACGCAAAACACCGGCCGCATCGTCTTCGACGGCCAAGACGTGACCGACCTCACGCCGGACAAGCGCTCCCGCGCGGGTATCTTCCTCTCCTTCCAGGCTCCGGTCGAGATCCCCGGCGTGCCGCTCTCGAGCTTTCTGCGCGCAACCCTCGCCGGCCGCCCCGGCCTGGAGATGCGCGGCAAGGAGTTCCGCCGCCGCGTGAAGGAGCTCTGCAGCCAACTCGACATGGATCCGAGCTACCTCAACCGCGAGCTGGGCGTGGGCTTCTCCGGTGGCGAGAAGAAGAAGGTCGAGATGCTGCAGCTCCTGCTTCTCCAGCCCAAGCTCGCCATCCTCGATGAGACAGACTCCGGCCTCGATGTCGACGCACTCGGCGTGGTGAGCCGCGGCATGGAGCTCTACCGCACGACCTGCGACGGCACACTCCTCATCATCACGCATAACACGCGAATCCTGGAGCACCTCGAAGTCGATCGCGTGCACGTTATGGTGGATGGTCGCATGGTGCACGAAGACGACGCCTCGCTCATCGACTGGATTGACGAGCATGGCTTCGAGCGCTTCGAGGGCGAAGCGGCGAACGGCAGCGTCGACGCCGACCTCTCCCCGGCCGACCTCTCCGCGGTCATCGAGCGCTAGGAGGCGGCCGTGGCAAAGCAACGCACCGAGGTCGCGGACATCGACCGCACCCTCTACGACATCGTTGATAGCGAGGAGGGCTTCGAGCGCCTGGACAGTGGCCTCACGCCGGAGATTGTCGAAGAGATCAGCCGCCGCAAGGACGAGCCCGAATGGATGCTCGACTTCCGTCTGAAGTCCCTCGAGACCTACCATCGTATGCCCAACCCCACGTGGGGTCCCAGCATCGCAGGGCTCGACATGGACAACATCGTCACCTACGTGAAGCCCAATACGGACCAGAACGCTACATGGGACGAGGTGCCCGAGGACATCAAGAACACCTTCGAGCGTCTGGGCATCCCCGAGGCCGAGCGCAGCTACCTGGCCGGCGTGGGCGCCCAATACGACTCCGAGCTCGTGTACCACAACATGCAAGACACGGCCTCGAAGCTGGGCATCGTCTACTCCGGCATCGAGGAGGCGCTCCACGAGCCCAAGTGGGAGGCGCTCATCCGGAGCAAGTTCATGACGCTCATCCCGCCCACGGACCACAAGTTCGCCGCACTCCATGGCGCGGTGTGGAGCGGCGGCTCGTTCGTCTACGTGCCCGCCGGCACGAAGCTCGACTTCCCCCTCCAGAGCTACTTCCGCCTGAACGCCAAGGGCGCGGGCCAGTTCGAGCACACGCTCATCATCGTAGAGGACGACGCCGACCTGCACTTCATCGAGGGTTGCTCGGCGCCGAAGTACAACGTGGCCAACCTGCACGCAGGTGCCGTGGAGCTCTTCGTGGGCAAGCGCGCGCACTTGCGCTATTCGACCATCGAGAACTGGTCGAAGAACATGTACAACCTGAACACCAAGCGCGCCCGCGTGGACGATGAGGGCGAAATCGAGTGGATCAGCGGCAGCTTCGGCAGCCACGTGGGCTACCTCTACCCCATGAGCGTACTGAACGGCCGCAAGAGCCGCTCGAGCTTCACGGGCATCACCTTCGCCGGCGCGGGGCAAAACCTCGACACCGGTTGCAAGGTGGTGCTGAACGCGCCCGACACGAGTGCGACCGTCGAGACGAAGGGTATCTCCAAGGGCGGCGGCATCCAGACGTTCCGCAGCTCCGTGGTGGTGACGCCGAAAGCCGAGGGCGCACGCGTGAGCGTGAGCTGCGCCTCGCTCATGCTCGACGACGAGTCCCGCTCCGACACCATCCCCGCTATGGACGTGCGCGCCAAGAACGTCGACATCGGCCACGAGGCGACGATCGGCCGCATTGGCGACGACAAGGTGTTCTACCTCATGAGCCGCGGCATCCCCGAGGAGGAGGCGCGCGCGATGATCGTGAACGGCTTCGCGAATCCGGTGGCCAAGGAGCTGCCGCTCGAGTACGCCGTCGAGATGAACAACCTCATCAAGCTCGAGATGGAAGGCGCGATCGGATGATGCGTCATATAGGGACGGGTTCAAAACGTTACCTTTTGCTTCATTGGGGGACAGGCTTGATGATCCAGAGGAAAGCCCATTTGGAACGGATTTCGCTGAGTCACGTTTGGAGTGAATGCTGATGGACGCACTCACGATGCAGCATATGAGCGCCATGCCCGCGCCCACCTGGCGCTGGCTGCGCATGAACGACACCGCGATCGAGATCCCCCAAGGGCTCGAGCGCGTGGGCGGCACGGATATCGAGGCGGAGGATGCGCTGCTCGATACCACGGCGACCTTCGAGAACGCTGTCGCGAAGCTGCAGGAGCGACTCGATGCGGCGCGCAGCGATGCGGCCGATACGGCAGATAGCCGCGCGAGCGTGCGTGCGGCCAAACTCGCGCACGAGGATATCGCCGACCTCGACACGCCAGCGCTCTCGCGCTACCAGCGCCGCGCCGCGCTCGAAGAGGACGCCGGTGACATCGCCCGCGCCTTCGAGACCGGTATCGGGGCCGATGCCCGCGCCTACCTGGGCTTCATCGCTGGCGGCGCGATCACGCTCGCGACGGCGGCAGGTGCCGAAGGCCAGGCGACCGTCCGCGTTACCGGCGAGCAGGGCGGCGCTGCGGCAGCGAGCGTCGACGTCGTCGCCGAAGCGAACTCGACGTTCAACCTCGTGATCTCGCTCGACGGCGTCGTCGAGGGCGCTCGCCCCGCACAGGATGCTGCGAGCGAATCTCTCGGTCTCATTGGCTCTGAGCTGCGCGTCTTCGCCGGCGCGAACGCGCGCGTGAAAATCACCGTCTACATCACCGCGGACGACGCCTTCACGGTGCTCGATGACTCCGGCTACGTGCTCGACGAGGGCGCCCGCGTGACCGTGCGCCACGTGGTGCTCGGCGGTGCCCATACCGCAACCGGCCTTGCTGCAGACTTGCGCGGGGATACCGCCCGCATGGATATCGACACGCGCTATCTCGCAAGCGTCGCGGAGACGCGCGATTTCAACTACATCATCCGTCAGCGCGGCCGCAAAACGGTCTCGAACATGGATGCGAACGGCGTGCTTACCGGATGCGCGAAGAAGGTTCTGCGCGGCACGATCGACCTCGTACACGGATGCAAGGGCTCCGAGGGCACCGAGCGCGAGACCGTGCTGCTCGCGAGCAAGGGCGTGGACAACAAGACCGTGCCCGTGATCCTGTGCGACGAAGACGACGTCGCCGGCAACCATGGTGCCACAATCGGCCACGTACGTCCCGAGCAGCTCTTCTACCTGGGCTGCCGCGGGCTTTCCGAAGAAGCCGCCGAAGCGCTCTTCATCACCGCGAAGCTCGAGGACGCCGCACTTTCCGCGCCGGACGATGCGATCAGGCACAACGTGATGCGCCTGGGCAGCGCCTTGGCGGAAGATTTCGAGTATTTCGAAGACGAAGACCTCGAGGAGGACGTCGCATGACGAACATGGAGCACGGACTTGCCGGCGTGAGCACCGCGGCTGCCGATATTCGGCAGAATCCCTACAAGGCAGACTTTCCCCTGCTCGCAGACAAGCCCCAGATTGCCTTCCTGGACAGCGGCGCCACCGCCCAGCGCCCCACATGTGTACTCGATGCGCAGCGGCGCTTCTACGAGACGATGAACGCGAACCCGCTACGCGGCCTGTACTCGCTTTCCGTGGAAGCCACCGAGGCGATCGCCGAAGTGCGCGCACGGATCGCACAGCTCCTGGGCACGATCGACGAGCGCGGGCGCGCGCAGGCAGCCGACGTTGTCTTCACCCGAAACGCGAGCGAGTCGCTGAACCTCGTGGCGAAATCGTTCGCGCCATGCGTGCTCAAACCGGGTGACGAGGTCGCCATCACCATCATGGAGCACCATTCGAACCTGATTCCCTGGCAGCAGGCGTGCCGCGCTGCCGGCGCGACGCTCGTCTACCTCTACCCGGACGGCGAGGGTCGCATCTCAAGCGAGGAGATCGCCGCCAAGGTGGGTCCGCGCACGAAGATCGTCGCCTGCGCGCACGTGTCGAACGTGCTTGGCGTGGAGAATCCCGTCCGCACGCTCGCCGACGCAGTACATGCGCACAGCGGCTACCTTGTGGTAGACGGAGCGCAGTCCGTGCCGCACATGGCGATCGATGTGCATGAACTCGGCGCAGATTTCTTCGCTTTCTCCGCGCACAAGGCGCTGGGGCCCATGGGCATCGGCGTGCTGTGGGGACGCCACGAACTGCTCGAACAGATGCCGCCCATGCTTACCGGCGGTGAGATGATCGATTCTGTGACCGAGCAAGACGCCGTGTGGGCGCCCGTACCCGAGAAGTTCGAGGCGGGCACGCAGGATGCCGCGGGCATCTATGCGACGGGTGTAGCGCTCGCATACCTCTCCGAGACGGTGGGTTACGAAGCGGTCGCCTCGCGTGAGGCGGCACTTGTGGCGTACACCATGGATCGCCTGGCTACGCTGCCGTACGTGGATATCATCGGCTCTGATGACCCGGCATGCCACCACGGCGTCGTCAGCTTCAACGTGCAGGGCATCCATCCACACGACGTGGCGAGCATCCTCGACATGGACGGGGTGTGCATCCGCGCCGGGCATCACTGCGCGCAGCCGCTGCTCACCTGGCTCGGCGTCGAGAACCTCGCCTGCTGCCGCGCGAGCCTTGCCTTCTACAACGACGCCGATGATGTCGACCGCTTCATCGATGGCCTCAAGACTGTCTGGTCCACCTTCCACGCCTAAACGACTCGACCAGCCATTGGGGACGGGGGTTATTGGCTGGTCGACATCGCAAGCACTCACCAGCCAATATCCCCCGTCCCTAATGGTTGGTGCCCACTCACCAGCCAATATCCCCCGTCCCCAATGGCTGCCCAATGGCTGATGTCAGCGAGTTCAGGAGAACAACTATGGCTAACCTCTACACCTCGACCACGTTCATGGAGCACAACTCGCATCCGGACTACAAATACGAGATGGACTCCCCCACCCACACGCACGAGGGCATCAACCCCAGCTGCGGCGATGAGCTCACGCTGCAGCTGCGCGTGGAGAACAGCGTGATCGAGGAGGCGAGCTTCACGGGGCACGGTTGCGCCATAAGCCAGGCGAGCGCCGACATCATGGCCGATCTCATCACCGGCGAGACCGTTGAGGAGGCGCGGCGCCTGGCGGGACTGTTCTTGGCGATGATCCGCGGCGAGGAGCTTTCGGACGAAGACTACGAGGACCTGGACGAAGCCGCGCAACTGCGCGACATCTCCCACATGCCCGCCCGCGTGAAGTGCGCCGAGCTTGCCTGGCGCACCCTTGACGGCATGCTCGCAGGAAAGTAGGAAAGTAGACGTGTTAAACACCGCAGGGGCTTTATCATCCCGAGCGGGTTGGCCGACACCCCGTCTCCGGCATGCAAGCTAACCTCAGAGGGATTCTAGATTGGCATCCAGCACCCCTCTCCAGGCAGGTTCCTACCAGCTGGATACAGCGAATTCAAAAAAGATGAAATTCCCCCTTGCGCGCCATCGCTTTCACTGCCATAATAGTCAAGCGCTTTGGCGCGGGGAAACACGGTGGGTGTAGCTCAGTTGGCTAGAGCGCCGGGTTGTGGTCCCGGAGGTCCAGGGTTCGAGCCCCTGTACCCACCCCACGTTTCTTTGATAATTGGACCGGTAGCTCAGCTGGTAGAGCAGGGGACTCTTAATCCCAAGGTCCAGGGTTCGAACCCCTGCCGGTCCACCATTCAATTTCAAAGCTCCTCCGGGAGCTTTTTTCATACCTTAAGATGTAAAATTACCCCAGGGGTTTTTTAACATCCCCACCCCAGGGGCACGGCACGATACCCCTACGTTTCTTTTTCGTCACTCGACATTGGAGGAACCATGCCCAGCGCGCCGCGTACCGTTTCAGAATCCGGCCTGTACCACGTTGTCGCCCGCGGAAACGGCAAGCAGCTCATCTTCACCGATGATGCCGATCGCGACGCCTTCCTCACGTACCTGGATCGCTTCGCGCACGCGGATGATATCGAGGTCATCGCTTGGTGCCTCATGGACAACCACGTCCACCTCGTTGTGGAAGATCAGGCTCAGCGACTCGGTCTTGCCGTGGGCAGCCTGCTCGGCTCCTATGCGAAGTATTTCAACCAAAAGACGGGACACGTCGGCAGCGTGTTCCAACCCAGGTTCTTCAGCGAGGCCATCGACACGGACGACTACCTGCTCGCCACGGTTCGCTATGTGCACATCAATCCATCAAAAGCGGGGATTTGCCCCGCATCGGAGTATCGCTGGAGCAGTTATCGCGCGTATGCCGAAGGATCCAGCGACGGCATATGCTCGACCGCATTGGTGCTGGACATGCTGCAGGGACCGAAGGGCTTTGTCGAACTTTGCGCGGGCGGACAGCCGGGCGATATTGGCTTCGAAGGCGTTGTCAAACTCTCGAGCAACGAGGCGCTCGAGGTAGCGAACAGGATCGTCGCATCCTTTGGCTGCGCAGACGCCTCCGCCGTAAAAGCACTACCTCCTGCACGGCGCAACGAGGTCATCGCGGCGTTACGCGGCAATAGCCTCACCATCAAGCAGATCGAGCGCCTGACGGGCATCGGCACCGGCATCATCGCCCGCGTTCGCGCTCGCGCATAAGCTGCTGGGAGAATAAAGGGAACCTTGCAGCGCACAGCCAGGGCGAAGGCGCCGGCGCACCATGTTAAAAAACCCCTGGGGTTATTTCACATGGGGTAATTTTACATTCGACGAAAAACTGCCGCCCAGATAAGCTCTGAGCGGCAGTGTTTTGCGCAATGTAAAAAACCCTGGGGTTATTCTACAAGCATACGCTACTCGTTGAGAGCGGCGTTCACCGCAACGGCGCACGCAACGGTGCAGCCGACCATGGGGTTGTTGCCCATGCCGATAAGACCCATCATGTCCACGTGCGCGGGCACCGAGGAGGAGCCGGCGAACTGGGCACTGGAGTGCATGCGGCCCATGGTGTCGGTCATGCCGTAGGAGGCGGGGCCAGCAGCCATGTTGTCCGGATGCAGGGTACGGCCGGTGCCGCCACCGGAGGCCACGGAGAAGTACTTCTTGCCGGCGAGCACGCGCTCCTTGAAGTACGTGCCGGCGACCGGGTGCTGGAAGCGCGTGGGGTTGGTGGAGTTACCGGTGATCGAGATGTCGACGTTCTCGTGCCACATGATGGCAACGCCCTCGCGGACGTCGTCGGCACCGTAGCAGTTGACCTCGGAGCGCGGGCCATCTGAGTACGGGATCTTCTCGACGATCTTGAGCTCGCCCGTGAAGTAATCGAACTGGGTCTTCACATAGGTGAAGCCGTTGATGCGGGCGATGATCTGGGCGGCGTCCTTGCCAAGGCCGTTCAAGATGACGCGCAGCGGCTTCTTGCGAGCCTTGTTGGCGTTCAGCGCGATGCCGATAGCGCCCTCGGCGGCGGCGAAGGACTCGTGGCCGGCCAGGAACGCGAAGCACTCGGTGTCGTCACCGAGGAGCATAGCGCCCAGGTCGCCGTGGCCCTTGCCGACCTTGCGGTCCTCGGCGACGGAGCCGGGCACGCAGAAAGCCTGAAGGCCCTCACCGATGATCGCGGCGGCCTCAGAAGCGCTCTTGGCGCCCTTCTTGATGGCGAGCGCGCAACCGAGGGTGTATGCCCACTTGGCGTTCTCGAACGCGATGGACTGGACATCGGTCACGATCTCGCGCGGGTCGATGCCCTTGTCCTGGCAGATCTGCAGAGCTTCCTCGAGGGAGGAGATGCCGTTCTCGGCGAGGCACGCGTTGATCTTATCGATGCGGCGCTCGTAACCTTCGAAGCTGATAGCCATGGTTCGTTCCCTCCCCTTCTACTCGTGAACCGGGAACACGGACTCGACGGTGTGCGTCTCCTCATCCGTGCGCGGATCGATGTACTTAGCGGCGGCGTCCCACTGGCCGTAGTGGCCCATGGCGCCCTTGATGGCGTCCTCGGGGGAAACGCCCTTCTTGAGGGCATCGGTGAACTTGCCGAGGTTCAGGAACTCGAACGCGATGATCTCGTTCTTGTCGTTCAGCGCCATGCGGGTGACATAGCCCTGGGAGAGCTCGAGGTAACGAGCACCCTTGGCCTTGGTGCCGAACATGGTGCCGATCTGCGAACGAAGGCCCTTGCCGAGGTCGTCGAGGGAAGCGCCCACGGGCAGGCCGTCCTCGGAGAATGCGGTCTGGCTGCGGCCGTAGACAATCTGCAGGAACAGCTCACGCATGGCGACGTTGATAGCGTCGCACACGAGGTCGGTGTTGAGCGCCTCAAGGATGGTCTTTCCGGGAAGGATCTCGGAGGCCATGGCTGCGGAGTGGGTCATGCCCGAGCAGCCGAGGGTCTCGACGAGGCACTCCTCGATAACGCCCTCCTTGACGTTGAGCGTAAGCTTGCATGCGCCCTGCTGCGGGGCGCACCAGCCGACACCGTGCGTGAGGCCGGAGATGTCCTTGATCTCCTTGGCCTGGATCCACTGGCCCTCCTCCGGGATGGGCGCAGGGCCGTGGTATGCGCCCTTGGCGACAGGGCACATGTTCTCCACTTCTGCTGAGTACTGCATGCCTCTCCTCTCTGTTGTGCCTTTTCCGACGAGCCATGACGACATGGCAAGCCGGAGCTGACATGCACTCTTATTCTACCGCGACTTGTCCAGAGTATTTTCGGCGAGTGGCGCATTTTCTTGAAGGAATGGGATACGAAAGTGATGTGCTGCGCGTCGCAAAGAAACCCAGGAGGTACTCTACCGGGCGCGACGGGTACGGATAAGGGCGGCGACCACGGCGCCTGTCACACCGCCGCAGCAATCGAGCAGCACGTCCGACAGCTGGCCGGAGCGGCCGCTCACGAAGAGCTGGATTGTCTCATCGATCGATGGTGTGAGCACCAAAACGATACACACAGCGAGCACCTGCCAGGGCTGCACGCGACGACAGAGACCGAATGCGTTCGTCGCAAGCACGCCGAGCACGGCGTACTCGGTGAAATGTGCCGCCTTGCGCACAAGAAAGTTCGTGACCCAGGCGTTCGGCATGCCGAGCATCTCGAGCGCGTGGCGCACGGCCTGCACGACGGACAGGCTCAAGCTGCCGCTCTCGCTCCCCGGAACGAGTGAATTACCCCAGATGAAGAGCATCATGAGCACCATGGCAACGAACCATGGCGCACGGATTTGCGCTGGTGCGATGCGGGTCTGATCCGGCAACGGACGCTACGCCTCCGCCTGCAACGCAGGCATGGAAGCCGTGCCGCCCTGGATGACGCGCAGGTACTCGCGGCTTGAACGGCGCACGGCGGGCGAGGCAATCTGGCCGAGCTCCTGCTCGATGAGCTCGTTCACATGCGCGTGCATACGGTTCGCACGGCGGCCCTCCGCGATCGCGTTGGCACGCGAGAGATTCTGGTTGAGGGCTACATCCTGCGAACCGGAACCCGCGGCGCGGACGGGCGTCTCGGACTCGGCGAGAATGTCGAGAGCGGCTGACCACACATCGCGACGGTCGGCGAAGGCGTCCTGCACAGGCGCTACCGGCGCCATCGCGGCGGGCGCGGCAAATGAGGGCTGCGCTGTCGCAGCCGCAGCCGATACCGCGGGCGCGGAGGCGGCGGATGTGGCAAGGCGCTGGCCACCGAAGCGGTCGAGCGAGGCGAGCGCGGCGCGCGCATCGGCATCGCGATCATAGCCCATGCCGCGGGCGGTATAGGCCGAAGCCTCCGCTCGCAGCCCATACGCAGGAGCAGAGGGCTGTGCGACAGCATGGCCGGGCGCTTGCGCGGCACCTTCGGCAGCATGCGCCGCGGCGCGCTGCTGTGCGAGCGCCATGAACATGGCCGTGGACGCGGCAGCAGACACAGCGGGCGCCTGCCCGTGGCGTGAGGGGGCGGGGGCCGCGGTGGGCGGGGTCGCAATGTGAGGCGTAGGAGCCGCAGCCGCCGCCGAACGAGCGCTCATTGGCGTCATACGACCGGTAGCGGCAGCAGAGCCCGCAGGCCGCTCCGCGTGGACGGCACCGCGGCGGAGCTCTTCGAACGCGATCTGGTAGATGTCCTTCGAACGCGAGGCGTCGCAGCTGATGGGTGAATCGTCATCGAACAGCGCGTCGATATCCGCCCAAGCGGCTGCCTCCGAGGGGGCACCAGCTGCGCGGGCGATCACCGGCACGTCGCGCGGGACACCGCGCTTGCCGAAGAAGCGCTCCACGTCGCCATCCTGCGCGTGCTGGGCGCGCGCCTCACGCTTGCCGTGGGAACGAGCAGCGCGGTGCGAGGGCACGTGCTCCTCTTCCACCGCGGCGGTACCTTCGACATCGGCATCTCCAGAGCGATGGTCGGCAACGGCGGACAGAGCGGTGACGAGTCCCACGCCGGCGAGCGCGCCGACGGTGAACGGCATGGCGCAGCCCGCGACGATACCGTTCGCCTGGGGGAACGGGAGCGTCACCGCGTAGGCGCACACCGGCACGGCAAATGCGAAACCGCACGAAAGCCCAGCGTAGATCGCTCGGGACGTTGTAACAGAAGCCGCCATGGCTACTCCCTTGCACCATGTCCGACCAGCAGATGCCGGTCGAAACGCCTGCATTCGCTTGAGAAAAAACGAAGGTGTTGTTGCGTGTGGCCTAAGGAGCCTCTCTGCAACGGATCGTGGTTCGTTTCATCTGCGTTTTTCCGTCGCGAACATTAGCTCGATTATGAGGTAAAACACACGAGAATGCAAATGCGATCGCCGGGCGTAACCCAAAATTTCACGCTGGCGCGGCACGTCATCTCAGTGACGGGAACGAAGGCGCCGGATCAGCACTTTGGGGACGGGGTCAAAAGTACCAAATTCAACACTTTTGACCCCGTCCCCAAAGTGACGCCAAAGTGACGCGGCTCGCCGGCGATGCTAGTGCCACATGCCCTTGCGCTTGAAAATCCAGGCGGCGATGAGGCAGCACGCCGCGGCAAGCACCGTCGGGAACATCCACGTCCCCACGATGGGCACGCCGTCGAACGGCAGCCCCACGTTCATTCCGTAGAAGCCGAAGATGATATTCGGAATGGCCATCACGATCGTGATCACGGAAAGCACCTTCATCACGATGTTCAGGTTGTTCGAGATGACGCTCGCGAATGCATCCATCGTCCCGGAAAGCGTGTTCGAGTAGATATTGCACATCTCGATGGCCTGGTGGATCTCGACGAGCACATCCTCAAGCAGATCTTGATCGTCCTCATAGAGCGGGATGATGCGACCCTGCATGATCTTGTTGAGCGTGACCTCGTCGGATTTGAGCGAGGTGGAGAAGTACACGAGCGATTTTTCCAGGTTGAGCATCTGAATGAGTTCCTCGTTGCGCACGGACGCGTGCAGGCGCTCCTCGGTACGCGACGAGAGCCGATCGATACGCCGCAGATACACCAGGTAGAGCTGGGAGATGCGCAACAGGAGCTGTAGCAGGAAGCGCGTGCGGTAGCGCGTGTCGACGCCCCGGATACGACCGGCAGCCATGTCGCGCGTCACCACGTTCTCGAAGAGCGATAGCGTGACGAACATGCCTTTCTGCGGCATGAACACCATGGAGAGCGGCATCGTGTCGTACTGATGCACGCCGTCGCGGCCATCCTCCCCCGGCTCGATGGGGTAGTCTACGATCACGAACGTCTGGTTCACGTCTTCGTCGAAGTCTATGCGCGAGGTTTCCTCCTCGTCGAGCGCGGAGCTCACGAACTCCGGCAGCACGCCGAGCTCGCCCTCGAGCCACGTACGCTCCTCGGCCGTGGGCGCCACCACGTTGACCCAGCATCCGGCTTCCGGCCGCTCGATCCGCTGGATGGTACCGTTCTCCTGGGTCTTGAAGCACTCGATCATGGCGCACCCCTTTCGTCGCGATGGCGTTGTACGCGTCGGCCTTGCCGGCGAGCGCCGTCTTGTTAGCACGCACCGGCCTCGTCAAGTAACCGCTGCCCACGATACCGCAATACCAGAGGCGCCCGCCACCAAAGCAGCGAGCGCCTCCCAAAACTCAAAAAGCCTTACCGTTGGCTTACGTGAGAGCCTGAATCCTGGACGGAAATGACCGCTAGAACTCGCCATGCTCCTGCGCGCGGCGGGCGGAGCGAATGAGGAACTCCTCGTTGGTGTTCGTGCTCTTGAGCCCCTTGATGAACGCCTGCGCGCAGCGCTCGGTGTTCGGCATGCCGGCGAGCACGCGGCGGATGCCCCACACGAACGGGCGCATCTGCTCGGGGATGAGCAGATCCTCGTTGCGCGTGCCGGACGCCACCGGATCGATTGCGGGGAAGATGCGGCGATCCGCCAGGTCGCGGTCGAGCTTGAGCTCCATGTTGCCGGTACCCTTGAACTCCTCGAAGATCACCTCGTCCATCTTGGAACCGGTGTCGATAAGCGCCGAGGCCAAGATGGTGAGCGAGCCGCCGCCCTCGATGTTGCGCGCAGCACCCAGGAAGCGCTTCGGCGGGTAAAGCGCCGCAGAATCCACACCGCCGGACAGGATGCGGCCGGAGGCGGGTGCCGCCAGGTTGTAGGCGCGCGCGAGGCGAGTGATGGAGTCGAGCACCACTACGACATCGCCGCCCATCTCCACGATGCGTTTGGCGCGCTCGATGACGAGCTCGGAAACGCGCGTGTGGTTATCGGCCGGCATGTCGAAGGTCGAGGCCACCACGTCGCCCTTGATGGAGCGCTGCATGTCCGTGACCTCTTCGGGGCGCTCGTCCACCAGAAGGCAGATGAGGTGCACCTCGGGATTGTTGATGGCGATGGATTGGCAGATTTTCTTCAGGATCGTGGTCTTACCAGCCTTGGGCGGCGAAACGATGAGACCGCGCTGTCCCTTGCCGATGGGACTCACGATGTCGATGGCACGCCCGGTGATGGAATCCTTGCCATGCTCCATCTTGAGCTGCTCGTTGGGATAGATCGGCGTGAGGTCGCTGAACTTCGGGCGGTTGCGCATGAGTTCGGGGTCTTGCCCGTTGATGCTCTTGATCTTGGCGAGCCCGGGGAACTTGTCGTTCGCGCGCATGGGACGAAGCGTACCCTCGATGAGGTCGCCGGGACGCAGGCGCGCGGCGCGCACTATATTCGCAGGGACGAACGCGTCGTCGCGGCTGGGCATGTAGCCATGCGCGCGGATATGGCCGAAGCCTTCGTTCGACATGTCGAGGATGCCCACGATATCGCGGAATCCCTCGGCGCGCGCGGCGGCGAGGTACACCTCTTCGACGAGCTCGGCTTTCTTCTTGCCCGTCGTGTCGATACCGAAGTCGCGCGCCTTCTCGCGGAGCTCCGCAACCTTCATGGCCGAGAGGTCGTCGCGTGAAAGCGTGGGCTCGGTGGGAGCAAAGCGGTTATTACGGTTCTTCCGATTCTGCTGACGGTTGCGACGGTCGTTGGCGTTGCCGCCGTTACCGTTGGCACCCGCGCCAGCGCCGTTTACGTGTTCGCGGCGCTGCGTGTGGGCGCGGCGACCGCCTGCCTGCTCCTGCTTGCGGGCAGGTGCGTCCTCGCCCTTCGCGGACGCCTCCTCGGCAGAGGCGGGAGCTGCTGGTTCGATGGGCGAAACATCCGAGCTGGCACCGGCCTCGGCAGCAGCCTGCGTCTCGGCAGCAGCCTCGGCCTGGGCCTCCTCATGGCGGCGACGCGTCGTGCGGCGCGCGCGGCCGGGACGGCGATCGGCAGTCTCTGCACCCTCCGCCGCCGCGGGAACGGCAGTGTTAGGCGCAGGCGTGGCAGGCGCTCCGTCTGCAGCACCCGCTTCCTGCGCGGCAAGCGCAGCAGCGGCGGCAGCGGCCTTCTCCGCCTCGAGGTACGCCTTGGGCTTGCGCCCACGACGATGTGGGCGAAGCGCCGGGTCGACGGCTATCGAATCTGCAGCAGGCACTTCGGCCGTCTGCGCCTTGGCAGGACGTGCTTTCGGCGCCGAAGGCTCGGCTTCCGCCGCATCGGGCGCGACGAGCGTCTGCTCCGCGCGGGCGGCCGCCTTGCGCTGCCGGCGCACGACAGATGCCTGGGAGACCTGCGCCAAGGCGCGTGCCTGCGCGACCTCGGGCGAAACCTTTTCAGGTGCGGCGGCCGCGGCATCGGCAGCCGGTGCGGCCTCCTCCGCCTGCGCGCGCTTACGAGCCGTGCGCGTCGTCTTGCGCGGCGCCTCCTCCCCTTCCGCACGCTTCGTCGTGCGGCGAGCGCGCGTCGTCTTGCGCGGCTTCTCCTCCGGCGCGGATGCGGTAGCACCCGTGCTCTCGGGGCTTTCGGTATTCGTGGTGTTCGTCGTTTCGTCAGCCACTATGCCTGCTCAACCTTCTTCCAGTCTTCCATGAACAATGCCAGGCCGCGCTCGGTCAGCGGATGCTGCACGGCCTTCTTCAACGTATTGAACGGGACGGTCGCGATGTCGCAGCCGGCGAGCGCCGCCTCCGCCACATGATGCGCGGTGCGGATGGACGCGCCGATAATCTCGACCTCGTGCCCGAAGTCGTACCCGTGGATGGCGTCGCACACCTGCGCAAGCTGAGCCACCCCGTCCTCGGCGATGTCGTCGAAGCGTCCCACAAAGGGAGACACGTAGCGTGCGCCCGCACGCGCAGCGAGCAGTGCCTGGGGCACGGTGAAGACGAGCGTCATGTTCACCGCGATGCCCTCTTGCGCGAGCGCATGCGTGGCAGCGAGCCCTTCGGGAGAAACGGGCAGCTTGATGACCACGTTATCTGCGATTGCCGCAAGCCGACGCGCATCTTCGATCATGCCCTCCGCCGTCTCCGCGCAGGATTCCGCCGAGACCGGCAACCCCGGGCACAGCTCGCAGATCTTGCCGATGTGGCCCTCGAAATCTGCCAGCTTGCCGCCCGTCTTCGCGAAGAGCGTCTGGTTCGTGGTAACGCCCGCGATGACGCCCCAGCTCACCGCCTCGCGGATCTCGTCCAGATCCGCCGTATCGAGAAAGAACTTCATGATGATATGCCTCCTCGTCCATGTTACGGCTTGCCAACTGCATGCTCTCCAAGGGAGCAGCTTACGACCTTGATCATGTGATGCAACGGGCGCGAACGCGGGCACCTGCGAGCTATGTGGTTTATCGGAGATTGAATGCGAACGCATCGCGCGATTGCAGTGTAGCATAAGACGTGCGCTTTGGTGCGCGGGGAGGTGCATGCGGCGGCGAGAATCCAAGCGTGTCGGGGTAACACTTCTCCGGTCATCTTTAGAACGCATGCCCAAACCCCCAGAAGCCGCCCGGCCGTTCCCGGACTTCCCCACCATCTCCATAACAGACCGAGCCGCGCGCAGCATAATGGAAGCACCCCATGCGAAGGAGCCATCATGTCAGCACACGAACGCCTCGACCGATCCATGAAGTACCTCTCGCTGCTCTCGCAGCAATTCCCCACGCAGCAGGCGGCGTTCACCGAGATCATCAACCTCCAAGCCATCTTGAACCTGCCCAAGGGCACGGAGCACTTCATGAGCGACCTCCACGGCGAGTACGAGGCGTTCATGCACATCTTGAACAACTGCTCCGGTGTGGTGCGCGAGCACGTGGACGAAACCTTCGGCGACGAGCTCACCGAAGCCGAGAAGGCCGACCTCTGCACGCTCATCTACTATCCGCACGAGAAGCTTGCCCTCGTGCGCGCGGCACACCAGGACTCCCCCACGTGGACGAAGCAGACTCTGAACCTGCTCATCGCCGTAACGCGTCGCCTCTCGAGCCGCTACACGCGCTCGAAGGTGCGCAAGGCCATCCCGCACGATTTCGCCTATATCATCGACGAGCTGCTGCACACGCACCCAGACGAAAACAACTACCGCGTGCGCTATCACGAGCGCATCCTCGACTCGATCCTGGAGACGGGCTCCACGGAGGATTTCATCGCAGCGCTCGCCGAGCTCATCAAGGTGCTCGCCGTGGACCACATCCACTTGGTAGGCGACATCTATGACCGCGGCGGCGGGGCGGCGAAAATCGTGGATCGGCTCATCGCCTGCAAGCACCAGCGCACGGATATCCAGTGGGGCAATCATGACCTCCTGTGGATGGGCGCAGCCGCCGGCGAGGAGGCGTGCGTGGTCTCCGTGCTGCGCAACAACCTGCGCTACGGTAATTACGAGATCCTGGAGAACGATTACGGCATCTCGTTGCGCGGGCTCGTAGCGTTCGCCGACCGCACGTACCGGGCGGGCGAGCGCATCACGCCGCTCATCAAGGCGATCAACGTGCTGCTCTTCAAACTGGAGGGGCAGATCATCCAACGGCACCCCGAGTTCGACATGGAAGAACGGCTGCTCCTGGGCCGCATCGACAAAGAGGCGGGCACGGTCGTGATCGACGGCGAGACCTGGCCGCTCGTGACGCGCGACTTCCCCACACTCGACCCGGAGCATCCTTATGAGCTCACGCCCGAGGAGCGCAGGATCGTCGACAAGCTCGTGGTCGAGTTCACGAGTTCCGACCATCTACGCCGGCATGTGGAATTCCTGTTCCGCAACGGCTCGATGTACCTCGTGCGCAACGGGAACCTGCTGTTCCATGGATGCGTGCCGCTGAACGAGGACGGGACGTTCGCGAGCATGAACTGCGAGGGCACCTGGCGAAGCGGCCGCGATTATCTGGACTTCTGCGACGAAATTGCACGCCGAGCCTGGCGCGACCGCGACCGAAGCGCGCTCGATTGGCTCTGGTACCTGTGGATCGGGTTCCGCTCACCGGCGTCGGGCCGCTACGTGAAGACGTTCGAGCGCTCCTATATCGAAGACAAGTCCACGTGGGAAGAGCCCATGGACCCGTACTTCACGCTCACGCACGAGCCGAGCGCCTGCGACACGGTGATGCGCGAGTTCGGCGTGGCGCCGGAAAGCGGGCACATCATCAACGGGCACACGCCGGTGAAGACCGGAAGCGGCGAGAAGCCCATCCGCGCCGACGGCAAGCTGCTCGTGATCGACGGCGGGTTCTGCGCGGCGTACCACCCCAAGACCGGAATCGCAGGTTATACGCTCATCTCGAGCTCGCGCGGCATGCGCTTGAAGGCGCACGAGGCGTTCAAGAGCGTCGAGGCGGCGCTTGCGCACAACGCCGACATTCAAAGCGAGACGACGCGCTTCGCCTCCGCAAGCCGCCGTATCATGGTGAGCGATACGGACACCGGCGCAGAGATCCGCGAGCAGATCGGCGACCTGCGACTCTTGCTCGACGCCTACCGCACCGGCGCCCTCCCCGAGCACACCTAATTCAATGCGTCAAAAAGGGACGGGTTCAAAACGTTACCTTTTGCACACTTTGAACCCGTCCCTTTTTTGCACCTCGTGCTACAGTATCACCTTGCAGATTCCGATTAACGAAAGCTATGGTATGCGCAACCTTATCGAGCAGATCTTGAAATTCGGCGTCGTGGGCGTCATCGCCACGGTCATCGACTTCGGCGTGATGATCTTCCTTACCGAAGTCTTCGGCGTGAACCCCGTCGTCTCCGCTACGGTCTCGTTCATCGTGTCGCTCATCTTCAACTACGTGGCGAGCATGCGCTACGTGTTCCGCCATCGCGAGGGCATGAGCCGGCAGCGTGAGTTCGCGATCTTCGTGGTGCTCTCGGTGATCGGCCTGGGCATCAACGACCTCCTCATGTGGCTAGGCACGTCGCATGCCGCGCTCGACTACCGCCTGGTGAAGGTGTTCGCCACCGCCATCGTCATGATATGGAACTTCGTGACGCGCAAGATCTTCCTCGAGGAGAAGAGTGCGTAGACAGGCAGGCCGCTATGGCAGCGCCGCGACGGGGGTTGCCGCCGCGAGCGCCACAGCTCATGTATTTGCATGCCAAACGTGCAGATTTGACGCATCTTTTCTGCGCACTTGATAGAAACGCGCGTCCGAGCTTACAAAACCATGACGGTACAGCTATAGTCGGTACCGGCATGCGGGTCGCGCAATCCCTGCAGCTCTCTGCCGGAAAACGCCAAGCGGCCCGTCATCTCAACGATTTGGAGTGGTTACGTGCGCAATGCGCTCACAAAACCCGTGGTTCAGCAGTTCTACAAGTTCGCTGTGGTGGGGATTCTCTCCTTCGCGGTGGACTGGGCGCTGCTCATCGCACTCACGGAGCTTTTCCACGTCGACTACCTTGTGAGCACCTCGATCTCGTTCATCGTGTCCGTGGCGCTCAATTACGCGCTCAGCCTGAAGTTCGTCTTCCCGCATCGCGACGACATGAGCCGCAAGCGCGAGTTCACCATCTTCGCGATCCTCTCCGCGATCGGCCTCGGCCTCACGGATGTCCTCATGTTCGTGGGTGTGACCGTGCTGAATATCGCCTACCAGCTCACGAAGGTGCTCGCGACCTTCTGCGTGACCTGGTACAACTTCTTCACCCGCAAGAAGTTCCTCTCTGCCGCGGAATAACGAGCAACGCATAGCACACGGTACAGCGCCGGCGCACCGCACATCGTTGCACGCCGGCGCTCTCTTTATTCCGATACCGAATACACCCAGCGCACGACGTCGCCGTCTGAAAGCTCGTAATTGCTCGCAGCGGTAGCGGGTTGCGTGCCGTTCACGATATAGAGCCAGCCGCTCGTAGCGCCGTGCTCTTTCTCGGCAAGGCCGCCGATAGCGCTCACGTACACCCCGAAGCCCGAATTTCCCGCGTTCACCGACACGCCGAGGGCGCAGAGTGCATCGTAAGCGGTGGCGCCCGGCTCGAACGTGTATGTGCCGCTTGCCGACACCGGGCTCCCCACGGAAGAGGAGTCGATACTCACCGAGACGGTGACGGTCTGCGGCTGCTGTCCCGCGCCATCTCCACCGCCCGAGCCAGATGCACTCGAACCGCCCTGCGCTGCCCCTGGCTTAGCCGCGCCGGAAGAATTCCCCTCAGCACCTCCATCCTGCGCTGCGGCGTCGTCGCCTTCCACGCTCGATGTCGATGTGTCCGCGCCGCCCGTCGCCTGGGATGCAGGGGCATCAGCGTCGGATGAGGCGTCCTCCGCCGATGAAGCAGCGTCCGCATCGTCGTCGATGCCCGTCGGCTCGCCGGAGCCCGCCGCGGTCTCCGCCGTCGTCTGAAAGAGCCACGCTACCGACCAGCCACCATCGGAAGATGGGTGCACGAAGCCCAAACACACCACGATGAGCACCAGACACGCAACGGCAGCGAAAGCGGCCACAAACGGTTTGCGTGAACGTGTGCTCGGGGCGGCGCCGCTATCGAGCGAGATATACGAATCGGAAGGCTGCTGTTGACGGGCGCCCCGAGGCTGCGGATGCGCCGCCCCATCGGCGCGCGGCACCGGCTGCGTCTCGCTCCGACGCTCCGTTACCTGGTCTTCACGCCTGCCGGCTTCTCCATGCTTCTCGTCCATCATGCCTCCCCACGAGGTTTGCCCAGCGCCATATACAGCCCAACGATGACGAGCCCGGCCACGCCAGCGGCGATGCCACCGACCGCCCAGAGATTCATCGGCGAAGCCGCCGTCACCTCGTTGCGAGCGTCTGCGCCGGCACGGGCAGAAACCTGCCCGTCAACAGCATCTTCGGCTACGGCAGCGCTGGCCGCAGCATGCTCGGCAGCGGCCGACGCACCCGGTCCCAGCGGACGAGACCCCGGCGCGACCGTTTTGCCATCGGTGCTGCCTGTGCTACCACCGATGCCGGATTCACCATCGGCTCTGCCAGAGCCTCCCTGTCCGGGGTCTCCGGAAGCACCTGTACCCGCATGCAGGGCGAACAGATGCCCTGAATCGTTGATGTAGTACAGGTTGCCCTCGGCATCGCAGATGACCGGGGAATCACAGAAGCCCTCATAGCCCTTCGCAGCCCAGATGAGGGTTGCCGCCGTATCGCCGAGCTTGTAGCGGTAGACGCCTCCGCCCGCGGTGTAATTCACGTAATCGGTCGTCTCGGCATAGTTCACGGTGAAGTAGACATACGTGCCGTCGTCCTGCTTCGACACGAGCGGCGCGCCCTTGATGCCGCCCGCAGGCAGCGACGCGCTGTCCGCCGTGGTGACGAGTTGCGCCGCGTGCGTCACGAGGTCGATGATCGCCAATGCCGAGACCCCGTTCGACGTCCCGCCGATATAGACGGTTTCGCCGTCGACCGTGGGGCTGCACACGCTCCCGTCGAGCCCGACGTCGATGGATTCCGCGTCGGCAAGCACACCGTCCTGGCTGAGCGAAAACAGATGCAACACCCCGTCATTCGTGAACACATACACGCGAGATCCGTCCGACGAGGCGAAGCACTCGGAATTGACGATACCGCCGACCTCGGCAGTCGAGCATACGTCGCCGCTCTGCTTATCCAGCACCTCGAGCGTGCCCGCGCTCGTGCACACGATGACGAAGTCCTCGGTTACAGCCGCGCCGCTCCAGTAATAACCCTCGGCCGCGTTCGTATGTCGCCATGCGATGGCACCGGTTTCGATGTTGATGCGCGTCACGGTGCCGTGTTCGTAGGTCGTCGTCCAGGTATCGGAATCGGTAAGGACGTCGACCGTGCCCACAACGAGATAATCGCCATCTACCGCCACCGTGCACGAGGACTGTGTGAGGTCGCCGACGGGCTCCGTCACCCAAACGCAGGCAAGGTCTTTCGCGCTGAACGCTTGGACGCGCCCGTTGCCGAGCGGGATGACGATGAGGCCGCGCGCATACACCGGCCGGCACGTATAGCTGATTCCACTCGCCATGCGCGTCGTCTTGACCTCGGCGCCGGTCGCCTTGTCGAGCATCACGAGCGTGCTATCGACGGCCAGGTAGATGTAGTCGCCGGCGATGACGGGCTCGCTTGCGTTGGGATACGCGCTGGATGAATACTTGTGATAGTCCACCGTCCAGCTCGCTTCAACGTCCTCCGTGGGCGTAGGGGATGTCACAGAGGAAGAAAGTCCGCCTGTTGCCGAAGAACCCGGCCAGGGGCTCTCCCAATCGGGACGCTCGGCATCCGGATCCACCGCGACGTCATCGTCTTCGGAAGGAGCTTCGTCACCCAAAACGGAGTAATACCACACCACGGTGTCACCCGCCGCGAGCTCGATGCTGCCCGCACCCACGGAAGCGGACTCACCGTTGTAGAAGAGCTGCCAGTAGGCTTGCGTCGTCGCGTCGTATCCGAGCGTACGCTCCAGATCGTTTGGCGAGGTGATGGTGCTGAGATACCAACCGTATTCGCCATCCGGGTCGTAATCCGCCGTGATCCCCGCGTATGCAAAGGCTTTTTCCGAAAGATCCGCCGCCGTGGAACCTGCGGGCACCTCGATCGCCGTCGCCGCGAGCCACGTCTCCTCCGCCCCCATAGCGTCGACGCCGATAATGGAGATGGTTGCCGTCACAACCTCATCATCGCGCGCGGTTTGATCGGCGGAAGCGGTGGACACAGCGCCCGTCGACGACAATTGTTCTGAGCCGCGCGACGAGGTATCGCTTTCCGCCCGTACAGTCGAGCTGCCCTGGGGATTCGAGCTCCCCGTTTCGTCCGCAGAGGAAGAAGACTGCCCGTCTCCTTGTTCTTCATTCGAAGGCGAACCGTCCTGGGGCGATGGGGCTGCGGCGCCACGCACATCATTGGCCGATTCCCGCGATCCTGCCCCGCCTTCGCCGCGCGCATTTCCTTGCATACGAGAAGTGCCGACAGCCTCGCCCGGCGACGGCGCGATGCCCTCAGCGCCCTCCGCCCAGAGCTCGGCAGGCGCCATGCCGAACACGAGAAGCGCCGAGAGCATGACGGCGAGCGCTCGGCGCGCCGTTTGGGGCGCGGCCTTCCGTATGCGATGCGCCATAGTAATAAGGTGTGTTCTTGGTTCCTGATGAACGCCGTCTTGCTGGGCGATCACGCGCCCCCTGCACACAGCTTGCTTCCGATTACCCGAAGCCGATGCACATCCAGCCATGCCGGATCCTTCCTCCCAGGGCCTGGCGCGCACGAGGCGGCGCGCGACCGATGTGAGGCGATCCGGCTTATCGCTGCTGTGCCGGCGCGTCGCCGCCCGATCTACGGCGCGCTTCCCGCGGCACGCGAATCACGGTTACTGGTATAGCCGGGGATTCTCACCCCGTTCCCCTGGGCGGCGTGCCGCCCGTGCGTCTCCGCACCAACATCGAGGCCAATGATTGCGTAACGCCTATGCTAGCACAGAGGAGAGCCCGCGCAGGGACAGAGCTTGGCACCCGATTGCCGAGCGGGCGCGCCGCGGCGGATTCCCAGTCGGGGGCACGCCGCGGCGGATTCCTCCATCTAACAGGGGGCGACGTCGACATTTTCCGCCAGAATCTCCTCTTGAGGCATTGATTCTGGCGGAAAATGTCGACGTCGTGAGAACGAGCAAACAAAATCGTTTCTGCAAGCGCAGGAGCGAGCAACGCGGAGGGAACTGCTCCGGCCACCCCGCGCGCTTCCTCGGCAAACCCTCAAGCCTTAACCTTAAAGGTGAACTTGAAACTCCATCGTTTCTCAACGACTCACCGAAGCCGCAGGTCGCACCCCATCCTAAACCTTCAACTTGAGCCTTAAACTTTAAGCAGGGGGTTATTAATTAAGATTCGCATACTATAATCATTCTCGCGTTTCAGGCAACCAGATTGTCGAGGACATCTATGCGTGACACACATCGCTCCATCGTCAGCGTGATCGCACGTCAGCCGGCCCGTACCATCACGTGCGCCGCGCTCGCCGTCGCGTTCGCCGTGACTCCCGTGCTCTCCCCCATCTCCGCTTACGCGGTTTCCGCGGAGACACAGGCAGAGCTCGATTCCGCGACTGCCCAGGTCGAGGAATCCGCCGCCGCCTACGATGAGGCCGTTGCCAAACTCGAGGACCTGCAGGCCGAGATCGACGAGAACACTGCCGAGATCGAGCGCCTGGAGCAGGAGATTCCCGAACAGCAGGCTGCTGCCAGCGCCGCGATGCGCGACATGTACAAGTACCGCCAGGGTTCCAACCCGCTCGTGAGCGTCATGGTCGGATCCGAGAGCATGAGCGACTTCATCACCACGTGCGCGTACATGGACCAGATCCAGAGCTCGAATACCGAGGCCATCGAGGAGCTCAACGAGATGCAGGCCGAGCTCGAGCAGCGTAAGACCGAGCTTGACGCTCAAAAGCAGCAGCTCGAAGAGGAGAAGCAGGCCGCTGAGGACGCGCTCGCCGAAGCCCAGGCACTCCGCGCGCAGGCTCAGGCACAGGCTGAAGCCGAGGCCGCGGCCGAGCTCGCCGCCCTCGCCAACGACACCTCCGCCGGCGAGGGTTCCGGCGTGAGCGGCGACAACCCCTACAGCTCCGCAGACCAGAGCGGCCAGACCGCCGACACCGTGGTGAGCGACAGCGTGAACTGGAACATGCCGCGTGACGAGTTCATCAACGAGTGGGCCGGTCGCATCGACGCCTATCTCGCAGGCTCCCCGCTCGCCGGCTACGGCCGCGCATTCGCCGAGGCTGCTTGGAATTACGGCGTGGATCCGCGCTGGTCTCCCGCAATTGCGTGCATCGAGAGCTCGAAGGGTCGCTATTGCGCGAACACCTGCAACGCTTGGGGTTGGACTGCCGTAGGCGGTGGCTTCCGAGCGTTCGGTAGCTGGAACGAGGGTATCGACTCCCACGTTAGCTACCTGCGTAGCATGTATGGCACCACGCTCACTCCCGCTGCCGCCCAGAGGTATTGCCCGCCCACGTGGCAGGATTGGTACAACAAGGTCGGCGGAGAAATGAACCGCATCTAGGTTGGGCTCGTCTGCACGCTCCTGCAACACGCGGAGCTCCGATAGCTTGCATACCGCATCTCGATCTTCACGACGCTCCGCTCCGGGGCGTCGTTTTTTCAACAGGGCGTTTTTACCGCTAATCGGGCGCTTCAAAGCAGCAAATCTCACTGCCGTCCATCTCACTGCCGTCCACCAGACGCACGAACAGAACCGAGGTTCACCCTACGCTGTAGGCTACCCGGTTACGTACTGCTAGCACACCAGCAAAAGAACCCGCAGCTGTGCATTGAGCCAACCGAGACCGAAACGCCCTGCAAAGCATAGAACCTGAGTGGGACTCGAAAGCAAGTCTCACCCAGGTTCATCGCCACCAGTCAACAAGGAGTTAGCGCACGCCGCGTCAGCAGGCCGCCGCCTCGTGCGCTTACGGGATGTACTCCTCCAGCACCTCGCCGGTCTTGAGGTCGATCGCCATGGCGCGCATGGCAACGCTACCGATATCCTGGCCGTTCTCGGTAAGGAGCAGATGCCCGTTCATCACGGCGCCACTCGCGTTGTAGTAATCCATCCCAACCGCAAGCTCAACCGGTTCCCCACCGGAAAGCGGTACCGCGATAAGATCCCATTCCGATATGTCATAGGTATCGGAAGCATAGCGCTCCACATAGGCGGTATCGTCCGACACGGCAAGCAGTACGGCGCCGTAGCCGTCCTCGGGGCGGTACAGGGTCTCGGTATCGCCGGTCTCGATGTCGATGGACACGATCCGCTGCGCTTCCGTCGAGTAGCTGTACTCGCGGCACACGATCTTGTCGCCCATAAGCGCCAGGCTCGAGATGGATCCGCCGTCGACGCTGTAGATGCGCTCCGAGCCGCTACCGTCGATGTTGCGCACGTAGATCGCCGCGAACCCCAGGTCGCTGTCGGAGTAGCCGTACTCCTGCTCCGTGTAGTAGATCTTATCGGGCAGCACGACGTACTGTGTGTACGACGACTCCATCGTGCACTCGATGCGCTCGTCCGCACCGGCAGCGTCGATGCTTATGACCTCGGTCTTCCCGTTGCCATAGCCATTGGACTCCGTTACAGCAAGATACGCACGGCCGTCGTAAGCGTAGAGCGACCCCAGGCTCACGTAGGTGTCGTCGCCTTGTTCGAACTCCTTGAGCAAACGATCGTCGGAACCGTCCGCGTTCACGCAACGAAGCTGAAGATACGAGTCGTACGTTTCTGACTCGTACCCCAAAACCGTATAGAACACACTGTCGCCGTCGGCCGCGACCCCCATCACGTAGAACTCGGGGCGGCTATAACCCATCGAGGTGTCGTTGGGAACCGGGAGCACCTTTTCGACCTCCGAACCCGGCTTGGCGCGGCAGATCGCCTCCATCTCTGCGCTGTAAAAATAGTCGTAACCACCCGCGCTCGAGATACCATAGGCGAGCGTCGAGGCGTTCGCCTTCTGTTCGACGGTTTCCTTCTCTCCGCCGAAGAGGTTCATCACCACGAAGATCGCCACCGCGACGAGCGCGACGACCACCACGCCCGCGATGACGAGCGGAAGCGGGCTCTTCTTACGCGGCGCGGGCACGCTGGCGGGAGTCGCGATGCGCGTACCTGTCGAAGCGACGCCCGGTGCCGCAGCAGCAGTATCGCCGGCATGCGCAGGCGCATCGACGGATGCGACCGGGGCGGCGGCATCGGCGCCACCTGGAGCGCTCGTGGTGCCCGACGCATCGGCGGCCTTTTCCGCCGCCGCACTCGATTCGGCAGCGACGGGCTCGACCTTCTGCACCACGTGCAATTCGGCTCCGCACTTCACGCAGAACTTCGCACCGCCTGGGTTTTCGGCTCCACATTTCGGGCAGAACATCTCGACCCCCTCACCGCTGCGGAACGCGCCGCAGCCGTCGATTCCAAGCGCCACCGCATGCGCAGCATCTGGCGGCACGCATTTCCCGTAGGCCTATTCTATCGCGACCGACGCCCGCACTTTACCGCGCTAAAGATAAACTTTGTCGAATATCGCGCTCGCATCGTGTTATGTGCCTAGACCCGATATACACTTATTATTGCGGCAAGCCCGTTGGCAGTGCGAGCGCGAAATACTGCACCTCATGCGGCAAGGAGCTGCCAGGGTGATAAGAGTGACATCTCCCGCTGAATCGCCTTTTCTCGACAGAATCGAACCATAATCGCGCAAATCTGTCGGAATAAGGCGATTCAGTCGGATTGAGATTGATCGTTCAGTGGGATTGAGATTCATTCCGATGGCCGTTAGAATCCTGCGGCGGCGCGGGCAACGAGCACTATCGCGACTACCACCACCAGGTAGATACCGAAAATCTTTGCATCTTGAAGGCGCGTTCGATGGGCGAACATCGGCAGTAGCTTTGCGAGCGGGCGGCGATCGAGCAGAAAGAAGAGAGCCGCCCACACAATTGGCAGAACGATGAACCAGTTCAGCGCCACGTTGTACCACTGCGGCCTTCCTATCAGGTTGCCCTCCGGGCTGACGGTTCCCTCAATCGCCTGCCCAACGAAAAGCACGGCACAAAGCACGAGCAGCGCATCCCAGCACCAAGCAGCCCAAAGCGGGATGCCCCTTCCAAGCCTCTTGGCGACCGTTGTCGAAATGCCATCTTCATCCACGTTCACAGGCGGCAGAACGATTTCCTCATGGACATTCCGGGAAGCAACGCGCGACCCATCTCCTTCTTCCGCAGATGCCGCCGCACAGAACGCCTCCTTGAGTTCGCGGGCGCTTGCGTAGCGCGCCGCAGGATCGAATGCCGTCGCCTTCAGCACGATTGCAGCGATATCGGATGCAATCGCCTGAGGTGCAAGCGTCTCCGCGGTTGGCTGCCCTGTGGGTTCCTTCCCCGTCAGGCAAAAGAGAAGCACCATGCCGAGCGCATACACATCGCTTCGCACGTCCGTCTGCCCGAACCCGAACTGCTCGGGCGGTGCATAGGCGCGCGTGCCGAAGCGCACCGTATCCGCGTCGGTGCCCTCGCGGTAGCGACGTGCGATCCCAAAGTCGATGAGCGTCGCCGTGATGCCATCCGGCGTATTCGAGACGATGATATTGGCAGGCTTCACATCGCGATGGATGATCGGAGGGTTCGCGAGCCCATGCAACTCCGCCACGGCATCGCACACGGCGGGAAATGCCACGCGCGCGAACGCAATCCCTCCGCCATCGCGATGCACGAGCTCCTCGAGCGTCGCGCCCTCGATATATTCAGATATGACGATGAGCTCGTCGGATGTTCTATAGCAATCCAAGATGCGCGGGAGATGGCGGAAGCGCTTGCCTGCCTGCTGCAGCTCGAAGAGAGCTTCGTACGCGCTCCCCAGCCCTTCGCTTCGTGGCATGCGCTTGCGCACGAACGGGCCGAGCGCGGCGCCGTTCGCGCCCTCGAACACGACGAGTTCCGTATTGGCGGCGCCATCTCCTACCGAACTACTATCTGACGTGGAGCCAAGCGGGCGCACCACGCGATAACAGGCATCGCGCTCGAGCGCAGCGAGGTAGCGCTCGAGCTCATCGTCTTTTTGAAAACCGTCTGCAGCGTTCATCGAAACCTATCAGTAGGATGCTTGTAAAATCACCCGCTGGGGACGGTGGTTATTGGCTGGCCGTGTCAAATTACCCCAGGGGTTTTTCGACATTCCTGATAATGTCGAAAAACCCCTGGGGTAATTTTACATCGCTCCGGCGGCGCAGTCCCCGGGGTAATTTTACATCCTACCCAAGGGTCTTCTCTCCAAAACGGTAGAGTTCCTCGTCCGTCTTCTGCAGGGAGCAGCCGTGGTCGATGCAGAAGAGCACGATCGCATCGCGACGGTCCTTGCAGTAGAGTTCATTGGCACCGGCAGCCTTGAGCAGGCGGTTCGTCTCGCGCAGAGAAAGACCCATGGCAAGGGCGAGCTGCAGCACCTTGTCACGCGCAGGATTCCGCTGGCCTTTGAAGATCTGGTATCCGAACGTTTCGTTGATGCCCGCGGCGCGAACGACCTCGGCGCGCTTCAACCCCTTTTGGGCAAGCAGCTCATTGAGATATTCGGCAAGCGTCCGATGCGAGATGCCATGGTGTTCCGTGAAAGCGACGGGGCTTGGCGCGTCGAGCAGCTCGTGCAGCAGCTCCTCGGTAAGCGGCTCGGAACCGGCCGACGATCCTCCCGTATCGTCTGTACCGCCCGCACCGTCCATCCTCCACGGCGTCTTCAAAGCTCTCCCCTTTTCGTCGCAGCCATTTCCGGCTCCCACCATACCTCTTTTCCGACGCTTTTTCATGCGCGACCGGGCACGCGTCTCACGTACCCGGTCGCGTCCGCGATCCTCGGCATGGGGATGGCTCGTATCTGGGCGCTTACCGCGCACGGGAACCGCCTTACGAGAGCGTCCAGCTCGCTGCCGGTTCATCGGCGAGTACCGTGCCGAAGTACAGCACCTTCACGGTACCATCCTTGAAATAGATGTTCCCGGTGACAGACCCGCCTGCGGCAAGCGTACCCGAGCTCAGCTCGTTTTCCGCAGAGGCGTAGTACGTGTAGTTCTCCTGTGCACCGTTGGCGTCTTCGCCCTTCCAATCGAACACGTTATAGCTCGCGGACTCATCGCCGTTGTTCACATAGGTCACCTGCACGCCGATTACCGTCGAGTCGTCGTAATTTGCAAGGCCGGTCTCCACGGAATCGACCGTCACGGTCAGACCGTTCTCAAGCTCCACCGTCGTACCCACGGCAAGGTCGGTGGTCTGCTCGCCGCCCTGGGACGTTCCCGTCGCCGCAGGGCCATTCACAGCGTCATCGATCGCAGCGGAATACATGCTCTGCGTACCGAGCACGACCACGATCGATACGATGTTCAACGCAAGCGCGGCGATGGCGAGTGCCTTGCCCACACGCTTCCCGCTAAACACACCGATGGCGCCCACGATTGCGAACACGACACCGATGGCGCCCACCACGAAGGCGAAGTTGTTCACGATGGGCACCCACGAGACGATGAGCGCCAAGATGCCGAGCACCAACGCGACGATCGAGGCAACGGGGCGTGATGCCCCCTGAGTCGAAGCAGCCATAGATTCCTCCCGTTTCATTGCTAGATTCACCGGAGTCTTCCGGTTTTCCCCGGCACGCACCGGCTACACCCATTGTGGAGAATCACTCCGGCAATTTCATTAGCTGCCAGCTAAGACCGCCGAGCGCCGCCCGACACGCGCTTTTATCCGCGCAGCCTCACGTACCAACGCGGGCGACCCCATCCGCGCGCTTCCTTCCATAAGCTCGTCGCGTGCGAGCCGATCTGAATGGATAGCACCTCGCCGTCGACGAGGCGAGTGCGCATCGTAACGCGCGACACCTCATAGGTGCGGCCGTCGGGCAGCATGATGAACTGCGGCGTTTCGGTGCCATCGGTGCCGATCCGCAAGATGACATCGACGTATGTGCGCTTGCCCGTCGCCACCATCGCGCGGCGCCTCCCCTCTTCGACGGTTCCTTCGCTCACGTTCTTCAGCTCCCTCCACGGCATAGGTATAGCACGCAGTGCGGACATATGTTCGATATTGGATAGAGAGAGAACACGGCGGCGCGGGCGCGTGTTTCGTGAGACAATGTCTCACTGTCCCATTCGACCCAAACGATCAACCCAAGGACGCGGAGCCACCATGAATATCAACAACGCGATCTTGCATATCTTCGATGCGCAATCGGCCGTTACGGTCTTCTCAGAGCAGGAGCTCGAGCTCGATACGCGCGCGGTGAAATCGTTCGTCACGAAACACCTCAAGCGGTCGCGCAACGCGGCGGATAACCACCCCGGCTCGTTCACCGAGGAAAGCGCCTTCGCAGCAGAGCTCAAGCGATACTTCTTCGGCGAGCGGACGTTCATCGATCTCTCGCAGCAGATTGCCGAATTCCTCTGTGAGCAGCTTTCCCATGCAGAGAAGCCGTCTTCGGCAGACATCCTGATCGCCGACTTCGAAGACGACGAAGAGACCCGCTGGTTCGCCATCCTCATCTTGGAAAGCCGCATGGCGTTCATGCACGAGGTCTCGAACGATGCCGGCGCCGTTGCGGCAAAGATCGCTCGGCATCACGCCATCCTCCCCGCGCCCACGCAGAAGATCGCCTCATATGCGCTCGTGCGCTCCCGCGACCTTGCCGTTCGGTATCAAGATAAGCCGCGCACCATCATGGGCGCAGACACGCAGCTCATCGTGGACGGGCTCCTGCAATGCACGACGGGAACCTCGGCGAAGGAGGTCATCGATACCGTGACGCGCGCGGTAGCGGAAGCCGCAGAGGAGCACGGTGCGAATGCGGCAGTCGCACTCGCCGCCACGAAGGCCGCCATGGTGGAGCAGGTCGAAGTGGACGAGGAGCTTCCGCCCTGGGATATCGTGGACGAAGTCTTTGCCGAAGAACCCGCACTTCAAGCAACCGTGCGCCAGAAGCTCGAAGAGGAGCACGTACCCGAGCGCGTGAGCGTCGAGCGTGCGCATGCGGAACGCCCCAGCGTGCGCAGCCAGAAGATTCGCACAGACACGGGTATCGAGATCACGTTCCCCGTCGAGATGAGCAAGAACTCGGAATACATCGCGTTCAAAAACGAGCCGAACGGCCTTATCTCGATCGAACTCAAAAACATCGGCGCCATCGAGAGCCGCTAGCTGTTCAGCGCCAAGGCGTTGTTTACAGCCCGAAGTGACAAATTGGGAGAGCTCCTGCATGTTGGCACACAACAGCTAGGAACGAAGCGCCTCATTTCAGCCCTCGAAGTGATCGATTTCTGCCATCTGGGAACGGGACGCCGTGCGAGCCGGCGCCAGCTGCTCGATTTCTGCCATCTGGGAACGGGACGCCGCGCGAGCCGGCGCCAGCTGCTCGTATTCTGCCATCTGGGAACGGGACGCCGCGCGAGCCGGCGCCAGCTGCTCGTATTCTGCCATCTGGGAACCAACCTGCTACAGCGGCGTCCCGCTCAGCGACTGATAATCGCGCTGCACAAGAATCTGAGTCTTGGGCGAACTGTATCACTCGAAGAGCGAGCTCGCGGCGTCCGCCACCCGGCCGACGGTAGCGGTGTGCACGAGCGCCTTGATGACGTCGCCCACGCATTCGCGCTGCTCAGGCTCGAGAGCGTCCATCGCTTCGCGCATCGCGGGCACGCTCGACCGCCAGTCCTCGCGGATGTCCGCGAAACGCGTGGCACCCGTCGCGCCGATCACGTTGAAGAGCGTGTCGACGAACCGCCCGCGTTCATCGGGCGTGAAGCGTTCCATCCAGCTCTCGATCGTACTCGAAAGGTAGCGCGCGCTCGCTGTGAGGCCATCCGCGTAGACGAAGTCGCGCCCTTCGACCTCCCAGAGGAACGGGTTATGCTGAAGCACCGAGATGCCCGAGCTCTCCACGACGCGCACATTGGCGCCGTCGTCCATGATGAGGCCGATGACCGAGGATTTCGGCACCGTCTTCACCACGCGGGAGCTCATGCGGCGAAAGCCCGCGCCCTCGAGGAACTCGCATGGAAAGCCGGGACCGTCGTGTGAGAAGGCGGCGAGCACGCGCCTTTGCACCTCGCGCGACGCGGTCGCGGCGGCATACACCGCAAGGTTCCCGCCTTTGGAATGCCCGCCCAAATAGAGCGGACCTGTCACCTCGGTCGCAACGTGCTCTACGTAGCTCCGCGCCTCCTCCTGCGCCGGCACCGGACAGAGGTAGGCCATGTTGAGGTCTTCCTTCCACCCCACGATCGTCGAATCCGTCCCGCGAAACGCCACATATGCCTCGCCGGTGGGCAGAAGGAACGTCATCGCGGCGAACTGCTCCTCTGCCGCCTTGTTCGTCGCGAATTGGAACAGCGTGAGCCGGACATCACGGAAACGTGGGCTCGCGCACACGGCGAAAAGCACGTCGCGGCTGCCCTCGGGGTCGAAGCTCGTGCCGAACATCGCCTCGAACTCCTCCGCGCGCAGAAGCTCGTGAAGCGCGATGCCCTCGCGCGTGCAGGCAGCATCGAGGGCGGGGCTCAGGCGAAAATACGAGAGCCAGGAGAAGACCAGGCTGTCCACCGCACAGAGCGGGCGCTCGGCGAAGGGGTCGAGCTGCGTCTGCACGTAGATGAGAAACGACCCCGGCTTCTTACGGTCAGCAAGCGCGGAGAGACCGCTGGAAAGCCCGGCGCCGTCATCCGAAGCGACGCGCTGCCGAGCGGCATCGTCTTCGTACAGAGCAGTGTCGCGGGCACGGTCTTCGGCATATGCGGTGTCGCCTAAGCCGGACAGCTCCGTTGGAAGCGCGCGCTTCAATGCGTCGGACAGATCCGATAACGATGGCACAGCCGCCTCCCCTACAGCTCGACCTCGATGTTGTCGATCACGTCGCGCAGCGCCTTAGCAGAGGCGTGGAGCTCGGCAAGCTCCTCCTCATCAAGCGAAATGGGCACGCGACACTCGACGCCGCCGCGCCCCACAATTGTGGGCATGGAGATCGCGATGTCCGAAAGGCCGTATTCGCCCACCATAAGCGAGGAGATGGGCAAGATGCACTTCTCGTCGCGCATGATGGCGGTGCAGAGGCGCTTCACGCTCATGGCGATGCCGTAGTACGTGGCGTGCTTGCGACGGATAATCTCGTAGGCCGCGTTTTTCACGTCCTCCGCGATGCGGTGCTCGGAATCCTCGTGGTCGAAGTGGCCGCGCATCTCGCAGAAATCCTTGAGCGGAACGCCCGCGACGTCTGCGCTCGACCACACGGCGAGCTCGGAGTCGCCATGTTCGCCGATGATGTACGCCTCGACGTCGCGCGGATCCACGCCCAGGTGCGCGCCGAGCGCCTCCTGCAGGCGCGCGGAATCGAGCACCGTGCCGGAGCCGATCACGCGACCTTCCGGCAGGCCGGACATCTTGATCGCGGCGTAGGTGAGCACGTCGACGGGATTCGACACGATGAGCAGGATGCCCTCGAAGCCGCTGTCGCGAATCTGGGGAATGATGCTCTGGAAGATCTTGACGTTCTTGTTCACCAGATCGAGGCGGGTCTCGCCGGGCTTCTGTGCGGCGCCCGCCGTCACCACGATGATCGCGGCGTCGGCGGCATCTGCGTAGTCGCCGGCGTAGATCTTCATGGGACTCGCGAACGGCGTGCCGTGCGCGATGTCGAGCGCCTCGCCCTCGGCACGGTCGCGGTCGACGTCGATCAAGACCATCTCGGAGAAGAGCTCGCTTTGCATGAGGGCGAACGCGGAGGATGACCCCACGAACCCGCACCCTACTACGGCAACTTTGCGATCGTTGATCATATGCAGCTCCTTACCTTCGGTTGGATAGGCGACTCATGTGGAACGGGTTGCAGCGAGTCACCCGACCGTCGACCCTCTTATATACCCGCAGCCTCGATAGCGGAAACGGCGGCGCGCAGACCATCTGGCGGCAGCACAAGCGCCATGCGCACATAGCCCTCACCCGAAGGGCCGAAGCTCGCGCCCGGCGTCACCACCACGCCCGCACGCTCCATGAGCTCCTCGCAAAACGCCATGGAGTCCGTGCGCCCGCCAGGGAGCTTCGCCCACACGAACATCGTGCCATGCGCGTTGGGGCGCTCCCAGCCAATCGCCTCGAGTCCGTCGCAAAGCGCATCGCGGCGCTCCTGGTAGAGAAGGCGCTGATGTTCGACCTCGTCGAGCGAACCGGTGAGCGCGGCAATCGCGGCCTTCTGTATGGGGAAGAACATGCCGAAATCGATCTGGCTGCGGAGCTTCGCGAACGCGGCGACCACGTCCGCCCGACCCACGAGAAAGCCGATGCGCGCGCCCGTGACGTTGAAGGACTTGGAAAGCGAGAAGAACTCGACACCCACCTCGAGCGCGCCTGGATAGGAAAGGAAACTCCCGCCTGCCGGCCCATCGTAGACGATGTCGGAATAGGCGTTGTCGTGCACGATCAGGAGGTCGTGTTCGCGCGCGAACGCGATGATCTCCTCATAGAGCTCCGGTGTGCCCACGCTGCCCACGGGGTTCGCCGGCAGCGACACGATCATGTACTTCGCCCTGTCGGCAACCTCGGGGTCGATGCCCTTCACATAGGGTAGAAAGTCGTGCTCAGCCTCGAGCGGGTAGTACGCGAGCTCGCCGTCCGCAATCTTCACGCCCGCTTCGAACACGGGATAGCAGGGGTCGGGCACGAGCACGGTATCGCCCGCGTCGAGGAGCGCGAGCCCCAGATGCCCCACACCCTCCTGCGTGCCGTTGCAGCTCGCCACCATGTCCGGCGTGATGCTCTCCACGCCGAAGCGGCGTGCGTAGTAGTCGCACACGGCCTGCTTGAGCTCGGGAAGGTCGCCTAGGCTGTACTTCCACTGCGCGGGATCTGCCGCCGCATCGCGCAGCGCCGCAACCACGTGGTCATAGGGCGCGAAGTCCGGCGTGCCCACGGAAAGGTTGTAGATCGTGCGGCCCTGCGCCTCGAGCTCGAGCCGCTTAGCGTTGAGCGAACTGAAGACCTCGGCACCAAACCGGTCGAGACGCTTGGAAAACTCCATGTCCATCATCCTTTCAATGCGTCATTTGGGGACGGGTTCAAAACGTTACCTTTTGCTTCATTTGGGGAGAGGGGTCGACCTCGATACCGAGCCGGAACACGCAGAGCCTGTCCCCAAGTATGGCAAAAGGTAACGTTTTGAACCCGTCCCCAAATGACGCATGGCGAACCTAGCGGGGTTCGAGAGCATCGATCTCGTTCAGCCAGAGCGCGGCGCTCGCATCACTCGGCATGCGCCAGTCGCCGCGCGGGGAAAGCGTCACGGAGCCCACCTTGGGGCCGTCCGGCAGGCAGCTGCGCTTGAACTGCTGGGCGAAGAACCGCCGGAAGAACACGCGGAGCCAGCTCCAGATCGTCCGCTCGTCGTAAGCACCCTCGAACGAGCGGTACGCCATACGCAGGATCTTTCCTGGCGCAAAGCCAAAACGCAGCACGTGGTAGAGGAAGAAATCGTGCAGCTCGTAGGGTCCCACGAGGTCTTCCGTCTTCTGCGCGATCTCGCCCTCGCCTGTGGGCGGCAGAAGTTCCGGGGACACGGGCGTGTCGAGGATATCGAGGAGTGTCGTCGCGATATCGCCGCCGAAGACATCCGCCGCGTACCGCACGAGGTGCCGCACGAGCGTCTTCGGCACGCTCGCGTTCACGCCGTACATACTCATATGGTCGCCGTTGTATGTCGCCCACCCGAGCGCGAGCTCGGAGAGGTCGCCGGTGCCGATCACGAAGCCGCCCGCTTGGTTCGCGATATCCATGAGGATCTGCGTACGCTCGCGCGCCTGGCTATTCTCGTATGTCACGTCCTGAACAGCTGGGTCGTGGTCGATGTCCTGGAAGTGCTGCTCAACCGCAGCGTGGATGGGAACCTCACGGAAGCTCACGCCGAGCGCCTCGGCGAGCATCTGCGCGTTGCCCTTCGTACGGCTGGTGGTGCCGAAGCCCGGCATCGAGACGGCGGTGACGCCTTCGCGCGGAAGACCGAGCGCATCGAAGGCGCGCACGGTCACAAGGAGCGCGAGCGTGGAATCGAGGCCGCCGGAAAGGCCGATGACCGCGTGCTTCGTCCCCGTATGCGCGAGGCGCGTCTTGAGCCCCGCTGCCTGCAAGCTGAAGATTTCCTCACAGCGCTCCGCGAGGTCGCCGTGGTCGGCAGGCACGAAGGGCGCGCGCGGGAACACGCGATCGATCTCGAGCGCGGAGCGCATGAGGCGCGGCGCGGGAACCGCCCCGTCTTGCCTGGACGTCGCACCGGCGAACGAGAAGTCCACGAACGTGAGATCACCTTGCGGGAACACGGGCTTCTTCCATGTGTTCGAACGGCGGCGCTCGGCGAGCAGGCGATCGAGGTCGACATCGGCGCATGCCATGTCGCAGCTCATGAGCGGCGTGCGTCCGAGCAGGCTGCCGTTTTCCGCGATGAGGTTCTCACCGGCGAAAACGAGGTCGGTCGTGGATTCGCCCTCCCCCGCATCCGCATACGCGTACGCGCAATACAGGCGAGCGCTCTGGCCGCGCACCAAATCGCGTCGGTACGCCGCCTTGCCGATGACCTCATCGGATGCCGAAGGGTTCAAGATGATCGTTGCATCGCCCTCGAGCGCCATGCCAACGCTCGGCGGTGCGGCGACCCACAGATCCTCGCAGATCTCGACACCCACCGCGACGCACTCCATGCCGGGATCCACACAGCGGTAGACGATGCTCTTCGCAAGCGGGATGCACTCGAAGCCCGCGAGGTTCACCAGCATAGCGTCATGGGGAGCCGGCTCGAACCAGCGCTGCTCGTAGAACTCGCCGTAGTTGGGCAGGTTCTCTTTTGCGGTGAAGCCGAGCAACGTGCCGGCACAGCACACGGCGGCGCAATTATAGAGCGCTCCGCCTGCCGCAACGGGGAGTCCCACCGTGAAGAGCAGCGGCAGCCCACGCGTCTCATCCAACAGCCACGAGAGCGCGCGTTCACAGGCCGTGACGAGTGTGCGGTTCTGAAAGAGGTCGCCGCAGGTATAGCCTGTCAGGCAAAGCTCAGGCAGCACGAGCGCGCCCACGCCCGCCGCATGCGCTGCCTGCACGCACGAAAGCACCGCGCGCGCATTACCCTCGACATCCGCGACGCGGATCTTCGGCGTCGCCGCGGCGATGCGGAAGAAGCCGTCCGCGACAGGTGCGTCGTCACAGCCGTCTACTCCCGCAGGATAGAACTGGTCCATCGTCGTTTCCTCTCGGTCTGGAAATCTCGGCACTATGATACCGCGTTTGCGCGCGTGCGAAATGTGCCCTCCTTATGAGGAGTGAACGAGCGGCGAGGCGGCTGGGTAGGAATGGTAGGACTTCAAACGTACGCCCCTGCGGTCGGCGCTGCGGCCACGTGGTTCGCTGCCGAACGACCCGCAGGAGAACTGAACTTCGTACCCGGGAGGCACCATGGCACCCGATTATCCCAACGGCTACGATTCGCCGTACCAGCGTGAAGAGGCGCGCACACCGCGTGAGGCCATCGGCAACACGCAGGCATATCCCGCAAGGAAACCGGGGTTTCTTCGCGGACTTTTCGAAGACCTCTCCTTCGCGCAGGTCGTGGCCGGCGCCGCCGCAGCCGCGACGTCGGTGGTGCTCGCCTCGAAGATCGGTATCGCGGGGTCGGTGATCGGTGCGGCGGTGAGCTCCGTGGTAACCGTCGTGTCGTCGCAGGTCTACCGCCATTTCATCACGACCGGTGCGGAAAAGCTCAAGGGCGCCTACACGGGTGGCGACGAGCACGCCGGTGGGTATGGCGCGTATGCAGCGGGCGGCGCATATGCGAGCGGTAGAGCATGCGGCGGGCGCTTCGAGCACCGCCCAGACGGCCAGCTCTCTTCGGGAAACGGCATGCAGGCAGGTGGGCGCATCGCGCCCGAACGCCTCCGCGCGCGGGCGAAGGCGGAGCGCGCCTCCACGCAGCGCAAGGTCATAGGCTTCTCGGCGATCGCAGCGATCCTGGCCGTTACGGCGTGCGTCGCGATCATCTTGCTCAGCACTGCAGGCGAGGGCATTGGAACCAAGCCGGAAGCGATCTTCACGGCACCCGCCGCCACACAGGATGCGCCCGAGGATGCTGAAGGTTCTGCCACGGACAGCCAGGCTGCCGAAGAACCGGCGCAGGCAGACGATTCGTCCGAACAGGAAGACTCCGGGCAGGCGCCTGCAGACGACCCTTCGGCAGACGGCAGCCAAAACGCTGGCGGCACCGCCCCCTCCCCCGACACGACACCCGGGACGGGAACCGACGGCTCGGTTGGAACGGGCGACGCGAACAGCGGCGACGCGGAAGGCAATACGGACTCCGGCGATGCTTCCACAGGCGGCACGGGCACCGCAGCGGGTGACGCCACGCAACAGCCCACCCGCCGATAACCGACGACCCAAGCGCTCGCGATGCTAAGATAGAGGGCGGACAAACGGACCGAGGAGATATCATGGCATCGCAGCAGCGCACGCAGCTCAACCAGAACAACCGCATCTACCTGTATGATCTCTTCCGCACGAAGCTCGGCTGCGGGAGGCAGACGTTCGTGACGCAAGTGGAGGAAGCGCTTGCAAGCGACGGGCTCGACGCCTGCTCGCTCGGCTACGAAGATACCCGCGCGCTACTCGAGGACTTGGACGCGTTCGTCACGCTCACCGTCTTCAAGGGCGGGCGCCTCTATGCGACTATCGAAGCCCAGCCGGAATGGGACGAGGTGCTCGACGCCGCGAACAACGGCACGGGCGCCGGCACCGGATCGGCGAAACCATGGAAACGCAAGCGCGGCCAACGTCCGCTCAAACCCGTACGCCCGCAGGTCATAGCCATCGAAGAGCCGGTGGCTGCTGAGGCACCTGCCGAGGAGGGTACCGCCGCCGAGGAACCCCCGGCGGAGACGCTTGCCGAAGATACGAGCGAAGAGGCTTTGCGTGCGGAGCGCACCGAGGCTGCGGCTAACAAGAACGATGCACCCGTCGGAAGCCCTGCGAACGATGTCGCTGCAGACGACGAGACGGATAGCGTACCCGTCGACGAAGCTTCCCCCTGCGAACCATCCGGTGCTGCCGACGGCAAGGACGCCGCCCAAGACGCTGGCACCGAAGAGCCGTCCGATGACCCTGCGGCGCCCCCTGCCGTGGAAGCGCCCGAGCCCGCCATCTCGCTCACCGTCATCTACGATCCCGAGCATACGAACGCCGGCATCCAGACCCTCGCGTCCACGCCGGTGAGCACAGCCCCCGCCAAGCAGGCCGATGAGACGTTGGCAGCCGCACATTCGGCAACGCACGCCGAAAGCACGGGCGCAACGGCAGCCCCTTCGACGGCGCAGCAGCGGTCTTCGGCAGCGTCGGCTATCGCACCCGCGCCTGCACCGGTTTCGCAGCCTTCGACCACATCCACAACCACCGCAACGACCATGGCAGCCGCCCCGCAGCCCGTAACGTCCCTCGATCTAGATGCATACCCGAAGGACTTCGCCATCGATGTCTGGTGTCCGGCAGACCTGCTGAACGAGCTCTCCGCGCTGCTCCCCTACGGTGCCGACGTCCTCGATATCGCGAGCGAGTGGTTCCTTATCGCGTGCGAGCGCGGCACCGCCGAACTCAGCCGCAACCGCGCCGCATTCCCCCTGCGCTATCTCTGTGACGGCGAACGCCGCAGCGCGACCATCCGCCTCAAGCGTCGTCCCGCCTCGGACACAGGCGCTCCCTGGGCACTCGAAGCCGTCGAGACCGCGTGATCCACGCAATCCTTGGACTGAATCGACATATTCCGACATTTTCACTCTCATGTATGGGAAAACTGGCGGAATATGTCGACGTCGTCGATGACCTAGACAGTGCAGGCCCGGTTGGTCGCATAACCCAACCGGGCCTGTCCCACATGGTCGCTTAGTCGCGGGTGAGCTTGCGGTGGATGCGGTGCGGCTGCGCGGCGTCCTCGCCGAGGCGTGCCACACGGTTCTCCTGGTAGGCGGCGAAGTTGCCTTCGAACCAATACCACGCGCCGGGATTCTCGTCCGTGCCCTCCCACGCGAGGATGTGCGTTGCCACACGGTCGAGGAACATGCGGTCGTGGCTGATGACCACGGAGCAGCCGGGGAATTCGAGCAGTGCCGCCTCGAGCGAAGAGAGCGTCTCGACGTCGAGGTCGTTCGTGGGCTCGTCGAGGAGCAGCAGGTTGCCACCCTGCTTCAGGGTGAGCGCCAGGTTCAGGCGGTTGCGCTCGCCGCCAGAGAGCACCCCGGCGCGCTTCTGCTGGTCTTGGCCTTTGAAGCCGAAACTCGCCACATAGGCGCGGCTCGGCACCTCGGTCTCGCCGACGATCATCTTGTCGGTGCCGCCCGAGACGACCTCCCAGAGCGTCTTGTCGGGGTCGATGCCCGCACGATTCTGATCGACATACGACACCTTCACGGACTCGCCAAGCTCGATCGTACCGCTCGAAGGCTCTTCTTCGCCGATGATCATCTTGAAGAGCGTCGACTTGCCCACGCCATTCGGGCCGATCACACCCACGATGCCCGCGCGCGGCAGGCTGAACGAAAGGTCGTCGATGAGCACGCGGCCGTCGAACTCCTTGTGCAGGTGCTCGACCTCGAGTACCTTCGCTCCCAGGCGCGGACCCACGGGAATGCGGATGTCCGTCCAGTCGAGCTTCTGGCTCGCGCGCGCCTCGGCCTCCATCTCCTCGTAGCGAGCGAGACGTGCCTTGTTCTTCGCCTGGCGAGCCTTGGGGCTGGAGCGCACCCACTCGAGTTCGGAGGCCATGCGCTTCGCAAGCTTGGCGTCGCGCTGCCCCTGCGCGGCGATGCGCGCGGCCTTGGTCTCGAGATAGGTGGAGTAGTTGCCCTTGTAGGGATAAAGGTGGCCACGGTCGACCTCGCAGATCCACTCCGCGACGTTATCCAGGAAGTAGCGGTCGTGCGTGACGGCGAGCACGGCACCGGGGTAGTTCTTCAGGAAATGCTCGAGCCACAGCACCGACTCGGCGTCCAGGTGGTTCGTGGGCTCGTCCAAAAGCAGCAGGTCGGGTGCCTCAAGGAGCAGCTTGCAGAGTGCTACGCGGCGACGCTCGCCGCCGGAGAGCACGCTCACGGGCATGTCGGAATCGGGTAGCTGGAGGGCGTCCATCGCCTGACCGAGCTTGGAGTCGATATCCCAGCCATCGGCTGCGTCGATTTCGTCCTGGAGCTTGCCCATCTCGGCCATGAGGGCGTCGAAGTCCGCATCGGGCTCGGCCATCTCCTCGCCGATCTTGTTGAAGCGCTCGACCTTCGCCATGAGGTCACCGAAGGCTTGGCGCACGTTCTCGATGACGGTCTTGTCCTCGTCGAGCGGCGGCTCCTGCGGAAGCAGCCCCACCGTGTAACCCGGCGTGAGGCGCGCGTCGCCGTTGGACACTTCCTCGACACCCGCCATGATCTTGAGAAGTGTCGATTTGCCCATGCCGTTGGGACCCACAACGCCGATCTTCGCGCCCGGGTAGAAGCTCAAGGTCACGTCATCGAGGATGACCTTGTCGCCATGCGCCTTGCGCGCCTGGTACATCTGGTAGATGAACTCTGCCATGAGAAACTCCGTTCTTGACAACTCATACATGCAGCATAGTCGCAGACTCGCTGTTATTCGCCCAGAGCAAAAGCCGCTCTCCACGGCTAAACCATGCACGTATATCTACCCCGGGGTTTTCGACATACGACACGGTGCAAGAAATCTAACGTCTCGACCCAAGGTCGACGCGTTTGATGTAAAAAAGTCACTGGGGTATTTTTACACGCTGGGGTATTTTTACACGTAGAATGAGAGCTATGAACGATACTCCGACATCACGGCTTGAGGCGCTTTGGGGCGCAGCGGGACTTGCCCGCCTGCAAGCGGCGACCGTTATGGTCGTGGGCGCAGGCGGCGTGGGCTCGAACTGCATCGAGGCGCTCGCGCGCGGCGCCATAGGCACGATCGTTGTCGTCGATGGCGACGAGGTCGCGGCGAGCAACATCAACCGACAGGCCGTCGCATGGACGGATACCGTCGGCATGCGAAAGGTCGACGCAGTACGCACGCTCGTAGAGCGCATCAACCCCAGTACACGCGTGACCGCACGGGATGCGTTCCTGCTGCCTGGAGATGTCGCCGAGCTCATCGCTTCGTGCCGCGCTGATGCGGGCGGGCGCATCGATTACATCGTCGACGCCATCGATACCGTATCGACGAAGCTTGAGCTCGCCGCGTGTGCACAAGAGCTCGATATCCCGATCGTGAGCAGCATGGGCGGCGCGATGAAGCTCTATCCTGAACTCCTGCGCTTCGCCGATATCTACGACACACAGGGCGATGCGCTCGCCCGCGTCATCCGCAAATGCTGCCGCAAACGCGGAATCCGCCGGCTCGACGTGCTCTACTCGCCCGAGACACCGCTCGACCCCCCACAGAGCGTAGATGCCCCGGGCAATGCGAAAACGATAGACAATGAGAGCCAATGCGCGGAAAGCGAGCGCCCACCTTTGGGCACGACCTCCTATCTCCCGCCCATCATGGGACAGATGCTCGCCGGATTCGTGATGCGGCGGATTGTTGGAATCGATGTCGGCGGTGACTCGCGATGAGGTTCGTCGACACGCACGTGCATCTCGACCTCATGACGAACGGAGTCGAGATCGCGCGCGCCGCGCAGGATCTGGGCATAGGCTTGTTCTGCACGACCGTCACTCCGCACGACACCACCGTTGCGCTCAAACGATTTTCCAACCGCCCGAACGTCCGCGTAGGCGCGGGGCTTCATCCTTGGTGGCTTGCGGACGGCACCTGCGGAGATGCCGATGTTGAAATGCTGGAGGATCTTGTTGCGTGCTCGCGCTATGTAGGTGAGGTAGGACTCGATGCCGGCAAACGTGGAGCGGCGAGCCTCGAACAACAAGCGACCGCCTTTGAGCGTATCATGACCGCTGTTTCCGAGCACCCGCTGCCGGGACGCGTCATATCCATCCATGCCATTCGATCGGTGAACCGCGTGCTCGATATCCTTGAGCGCACCAATGCGTTCGCCACTTCATCCTGCATCCTGCACTGGTTTAGCGGATCCAGCGACGAACTCTGGCGCGCCGTTCGTCTGGGCTGCTTCTTCTCAATCAACGAGCACATGCTTGCTACGAAACGCGGCCGCGAATACGCACGCATCCTCCCCGACGACCGCCTCCTTCTCGAAACGGACGCTCCACCCAAGCTCAATGCTCCCTACGAGCTCGCTGCCTTGGAGCACTCACTTGAAGCCACGCTCAACCACTTAGCAGACCTACGGCACACCGATCCCGCGCCGCTCGGAGCTGCCATCGCCACCCGCAGCGCCCGGCTCCTCGATTTCGGGGCATAGCTACGTTCAGGCAATCTGAATCCCACCCAGAACGCACCATCCAAACAGAAAATGGCCAAAAATGAAAGGTTGGTGACACCTCCTCTCGGGAAACGGGGGTGCGCTCCGCCCACCGCCCTGGTAGACGGTGCGGTTATCCCAGCTACGGGGAGGTCGCACCCGCATTCCCCAGGAAGGAGTGTCACCA
>UPXY01000015.1 GCA_900538305.1 uncultured Collinsella sp. | reverse complement strand
GACGTCCTGGGGCCGGCGGGCTCCGGCTCCGGCATGGCTCCCCCAATCCGGCCGGGGCGGAGCGACATCCCCGCCGCGGCGCACCACTTCCTGGAGGCCTCGCGGGAGACCCCCGCCCGCCGCGCGGCCGCGCTCGCGCTCGAGCCCGAGGCGACGTCGGCGAGCACCCCTCTCCTCACGTCGTCACTGTACACGGTCCACCGCCCTCCTGGGTGGTGCAACCTTAATGTGAATCCGCCATGCCCTTCGGAGCGGTTTCTGCATTTTTTAGCATGGAAGCAATCGCGTTAGCCATGTCTAACTCGGTGAACGGTAGAAAAAGGCCCCAAACGAGACTTGCAAATGAGCGCGCACGGGGTATATTGAAGCCACAAGTTCCGGGGCACCGCTAATCGGCTCCGGGCAAATCAAGAGGAGGATTACTATGGCTCATCCCGTTATTGAAGCCGACGAGTGCATCGCTTGCGGCGTCTGCGTCGACGACTGCCCCCAGGGCGTTCTGGAGCTCCAGGACGTCGCCACTGTGGTGGACGAGGACTCCTGCATTGGTTGCGGCGTGTGCCTCGACAGCTGCCCGTCTGGCGCGATCACCGAGATCGCTGAGGACTAGCGTCTAAGGTACCACCCTCTCGGGTACGAAAAGGGCTCCTTCGGGAGCCCTTTTTTGTTGCGGTGCGACCCGCAAAAGCGATAACAGCAGCCTGGCCCGATGCCTCCAAGCCGAATGCTTTCAGTTGAAAACCCACCCCGACGCTCGGTCGCAACATTAGAGCGGCGACCCAAGCGGAGGCAGCTGCTTGAGGTACGCCCACATGCGCTGCTTCGCATCCGCGCTCGCAAGCGCCGCCTCGAAGCCGCCGAGCGCAAGCACCCGCCTGCCCAGCACGCGCGCCACAAGCCCGCTCTCGAGCATCGCAACATTGAACTGCTCCACCTCCGCGAGCTCCTCGGCATACGCCTCGCGCATCATGGCAGACGCCGCATCGTCGAGCAGCACGACCGCCTCGGGATCGAGCGTCTCGAGCGCCCAGCGGAACAACTCCGGCGGCAGCGGATCGCCCGGAGCGTAGGTTACCGCCACGCCCTCTTCGCATGCACCGGCAACCGACGCGAGCGCGCAGAAATCTTCCGGCCCATACCCCAAACGCTCGAGCGCCGCGCGCAGCGCCGTGCCGTCCGCACCGGAAAGCAGCCGCGAACCGCCGCGCTCGGCATCGTTGAGCTCACCTTTTACGAGGACGATCGGCGAGAAGGCATTTCCGCAGACGCGCACCCCCCGCTTCTCGAGCCCCGCGAGCTCGAGACGCTTCATCTCGAGCAGGGCGTTTCGTTTCTCCGCACTCGTCACCGCCATGCGCATTCTCCTTATCTGCGTCGTCCCCATCATTGTACGCTGCGGCAGACGTGTCCGACACGGCATGCGCCGAAGCGATAAACCGTTCGCGCGATGTGCTGCAAGAGAGCACAGCAACTGGGTATAACGTGACCGACTTTGATGAACCGCACCCGGAACGCACGGCGCAGCACGCGGAAACCGCCCGTCTCATGCCGGCTTCGTATTCCGGGTGCACACCGAACGTTCCAAGGAGGAACCATGGCAGCGATTACCGAGGTCAACGCCAGCAATTTCGACAGCTTGCTCCAGGAGCAGCTCCCCGTCCTCGTCGATTTCTGGGCACCGTGGTGCGGCCCGTGTCGCATGGTCTCGCCCATCGTTGACCAGATCGCCGATGAGCTCGCCGGCCGTCTCGTCGTCGCGAAGTGCAACGTCGACGAAAACCAGGACATCGCCATGCGCTACGGCGTCATGTCCATCCCCACGCTCGTGATCTTGAAGGGCGGTGCGGAGGCCAACCGCATCGTCGGCGCGATGCCGAAACCCAAGCTCCTCGAAGAGATCGAGAAGGCACTGTAACCACGCCTTGACACCCCGATACGTAGTACACTAGAGCCTCGGATACCCGGGGCTCTTTGCTCTTCGCATCGTTCGAAGGAGAACGGCATGCACGACGTAGGCATGAACATGAGCCAGCTCGCGATGAGCATGCGCCAGATCGACGACACCATCGCGCTCGCACGCACCTGGTGCCACGACCTGTACCATGCGACCGAGTCCTTCGACATGAAACGCACCGAGGAAAAGCTCGCTGCCGCCATGAAGGCGCTCGACGAAGCGCGCGACGCGCTCGAAGGCTACGAGGAAGCCATCGAGGCAGACCATAACGCCGTCGGCACCGTACGGCTGGTGTAGCTCATGAACAAGCGCGCATGCCCGAGCGAGGTCGCTCGCTTCTCCGTCGCCATCCCCGAAGATCTTCTCGCCGCCTTCGACGAGCAGCTCGCCCGACACGGCGACGAGGCGAACCGTTCGAGCGCCATTCGCGACCTCATCCGTTCCGCACTCGTCGAAGAGGAGCGCCGGACACCCGATGCCGAGGTCATAGGCTCGCTCACCATGATCTACGACCACCATACCGGCGACCTCACGCGCCGGCTCGACGAGGTGCAGCATGATTACACGGCAGAGATCGTCTCGACGATGCACGTGCACCTCGACCACCATAACTGCCTTGAGATCCTCGCGCTCCGCGGCAAGGGAGAGCGCGTCTACGAGCTCGCGGACAAGCTCCTAGCGCTCCGCGGTGTGAAGCACGGCAAGCTCACCTGCGCCGCCACGGAGTCGAGCCTCGATTGGTAACGGGCGACCCCGATGTCCGTGCAGCGCGTTCACATCCATATCACCGGCATCGTCCAGGGCGTGGGCATGCGGCCGTTCGTGTACCGCGAAGCCGTCGCCGCCGGCGTGCACGGATGGGTGCTGAACGCGGGAGACGGCGTGCACATCGAGGCCGCAGCGGAGCAGACCGTCCTCGATGCCTTCATACGCGCGCTGCGCGACCATGCCCCGGCGGCCGCACGCGTCGACGATATCGCAGTTTCGCTGGCTGAAGGCACCGCGGGCGAGGACGAACGTGGCTGCACGCATGTCCCAGCACACGACGCGGCTGCACTCGAGCCATTCCGCATCTTGGCATCCAGCGAAGACGCTAAGCATACGACGCTCGTCTCACCGGATATCGCGACCTGCTCCGACTGTTTGCGCGAACTGTTCGACCCCAGCGACCAACGCTACCACTACCCCTTCATAAACTGCACGAACTGCGGCCCGCGCTTCACCATCATCCGCTCGCTCCCCTACGATCGCGCCGCGACGTCGATGGCGGCCTTCCCCATGTGCGACGCATGCGCCCACGAGTACGCCGATCCGCTCGACCGGCGCTTTCACGCCCAACCGGATGCATGCTTTGCCTGCGGACCTCATATTACCTGGCGCGAGCGTGCCGAGCAGGAGGCGCGCATCGGCGCAACCCGCGCGGAAAGCGACGACATCATCGAGCGCTGTGCGGACGTGCTCGCCCGCGGCGGCATCGTGGCGATCAAGGGGCTCGGCGGCTTTCACCTGGCGTGCAACGCGGGCGATGAGCGCGCGGTCGCGACGCTGCGCGCGCGGAAACGCCGGCCGAAAAAGCCGTTCGCGGTGATGGTTCGCACCATGGAAGACATCGAGCGCGTCTGTGCGGTATCGGGCGGCGAGCGCAGCCTGCTCGCTGGCAGCGCGCGACCGATTGTCCTTTTGCGCCGACGCCCAATGAGCGGCGCCGTGTATACCTCGGCGTCGGGAACGGACGAGCTCCTTGCCTCTAACGTCGCCTTCCAGCTGCCCGAGCTCGGTGTGATGCTTCCATATACCCCGCTGCAGCATCTGCTGCTCGCCGCATGCGCCTCGCGCGGCATCGGGGCGCTCGTCATGACAAGTGGCAACGTGAGCGGAGAGCCCATAGAGACCGACGACGCGCGCGCGTGGGAGCACCTTGTCGAGGGCGGCATCGCCGATGCGCTTCTGGGAAACGACCGCGCCATTCTCTCGCGCTACGACGATTCCGTGGTGCGCGTCGGCGCCCGGGGAACCAAGCTCGCCGTGCGCCGCGCGCGGGGTTATGCGCCGCAACCGCTCGAGCTACCCGCCGCGGACGTCACGAAATCTCCCCGTACACACGAGACCGCGCAGGCAGCCGGGGCTCCTTGCATCCTTGCCTGCGGGAGTGAACAAAAGGCGATGCTTGCCCTCACGCGCGAACAGAGTCAAGGAACCGCGCTCTGCTTCCTCTCCCAGCATGTTGGAGATGTGGAGCATGCGAGCGCCCTCGACGCTTGGCACGAGGCACGCGAGCGCGCGTGCAGCCTGTTCGATCTTGAACCGGATATCATCGCCTGCGATCTGCATCCGACCTATCTCACCGCACAATGGGCGCGCAGCGCGGCGGCGAGGCACGGCCTTCCCCTCATCGAGGTGCAGCACCACCATGCGCATATCGGCGCCGCGATAGCCGAGGCAGCCGCCTACGAGAACTTCGACGTACGGGAACCCGTGGTGGGCATCGCGTTCGATGGCACCGGGGCGGGCACAGACGGGACCATCTGGGGCGGGGAGTTCCTCGTCGCGACGCTTTCTGGTTTCGAGCGCGCCGCGCATCTCGCACCCTGGCCGCTTCCCGGCGGAGCCGCGGCCATCCGCGATCCGCGCCGCTCGGCCTTTGCGCTTCTGCGGCAGCACGGCCTGCTCGAGCATCCCGGAGCGACGCGCCTGCTCCAGGGCTTGGGAGACGAAGCGCGCAGCATACTGGACACCATGCTCGAACGCGGCATCAACAGCCCCCTCACGAGCAGCATGGGGCGCTTCCTCGACGCCTGCGCTGCCATCCTGGGCATATGTGAGCACGCGTCCTACGATGGAGAGCCCGCAATCGAACTTGAGGCCGCGGCGGGCCGGGCGCGTCTCCGGGAACATGGCTCGGATGCCGTTAGCTCCTCCCATACGCACAGCACGTTCGCCCCGTTCGCCTATGCTTCAGACGAATCGTGGGAAAACCGAGCGCCGGGGCATCGCGAGAACGCAGAAAACGTGTTGCGCGCCGATCCGGCACCCCTGCTCGCTGCGCTGCTCGACGGCATCGCCAGCGCCAGCGACGCGTGCACACTCGCGTTTGCCGTCCATGCCGCCGTCGCACGCATGGCCGCCGATGTCGCCACCGCGATCGCGCGCGAACGTGGCCTGCATACCGCGGCACTGGGCGGCGGCGTCTTCATGAACCGCCTCATCCTCGAAGAAACGTGGAAGCGCCTGGAAGCGAACGGCCTGCGCGTACTGGTGCCGGAACGCATCCCGCTCAACGACGGCGGCATCGCGTACGGCCAGGCAGCAATCGCCCGCGCGCGGTATGGCGATGGTTTGCCCTCTGCATGACGGCGGGGTACCATCTAACGCGACCAAGCTGAAGGAGCAATCATGTGCCTTGCCATACCGGGACAGGTCGTCGATGTGCGCGACGGCGCGGCGACGATCGACATGATGGGAGTCCGTCGCGACATCTCGCTTTCACTTACACCAAGCGCTCGGATCGGTGATTGGGTGCTCGTGCACGCTGGCTTCGCTATCGAGGTCATCGATGCCGAGCAAGCCGAGGAGACCATCCAGATCGTCCGCGAGCTGGATGAACTCGCTTCCGAAGACCTCGGGCTGAACGCAAGCACCTACCAGGCAATCCCATCCCAGGCAGCACACTCATGACGAGCGCACTCGACCTCGACGCCTTTCGCGATCCCAAGCTCGCGCGCGAGCTCATTGCTCGCATCGAGCACATCGTCGGCGACCGGCACATCAACCTCATGGAGGTCTGCGGTACGCACACCATGAGCATCGGGCGCTATGGTTTCCGCTCCATGCTCCCCCGCAACCTACAGCTGCTCTCTGGCCCGGGATGCCCGGTCTGCGTGACGGCGAACCACGACATCGACCACGCCATCGCGCTCGCACGGCAAGACGGCCTCACCGTCGCCACGTTCGGCGACATGATGCGCGTGCCCGGCAGCAGCTCGTCGCTCGCGGAAGAGAAATCTGCCGGGCACGACATCCGCATCGTCTACTCGCCACTCGACGCCATCGAGCTCGCGGTGAAGCGCCCCGAACGCGAGGTCGTCTTCCTGGGTATCGGGTTCGAGACCACAGCACCCCTCATCGCAGCGAGCATCCTTGCTGCCGAAGAGCGTGGACTCGCGAATTTCTCCGTGCTTTGCATGCACAAGACCACGCCAGCTGCACTGCGCGCTATCGCGAGCGATCCTGCGTGCGCTGTCGACGGCTTCATCCTTCCCGGCCATGTCTCTACCATCACGGGCGCCGAGCCATTCCGCTTTCTCGTCGACGAGTTCGAAACCCCCGGCGTCATAACCGGATTCGAGCCGGTGGACATCCTGGAGGGCATCGCGCTGCTCGTAGAGATGGTGACGAGCGGACAGCCCGCCATCGTGAACGCCTACCGCCGCGGAGTCCGCGACGGCGGGAACCCGGTGGCGCGCAGCCTCTGCGAGCGCGTCTTCGAGCACGCGGATGCCATCTGGCGCGGGCTCGGCCTACTTCCCGGCTCTGGTCTGCGCATCCGCGATACGTTTGCGCGCTTCGATGCCGCGCGCCGCTTTGCGGTGGAGATCGAACCCGCGAGCGAGCCGCGCGGGTGCCGTTGCGGCGACGTGCTGCGCGGCATTATTGCACCGACCTCCTGCCCGCTCTTCGCCCGCACGTGCACGCCCGAGCACCCGGTAGGCCCGTGCATGGTCTCGAGCGAGGGCAGCTGCGCCGCGCATTACCGCTATCGGGATTGACCCCGTGTAAAATAACCCCAGGGGTTTTTTAACATCTGGCGTTAAGGAGCAACGATGCCGTCTTACGAAACCGTTCAGCTCGGGCATGGGTCGGGCGGAGCCATGATGAAGCGCCTCATCGACGAGGTGTTCCTCGAGGCGTTCGACGCGCCCGAGCTGCATGCCGGCAACGATGCCGGCGTCGCCGTGTTGCCGCCTACGGAACGCATCGCGCTTTCCACCGACACCTTCGTCGTCACGCCGCACACCTTCCCCGGTGGAGACATCGGCAGACTCGCGGTATGCGGCACGGTGAACGATGTAGCAACCTCAGGCGCCCACGTGCGCTACCTTTCCTGCGGCTTTGTGATCGAGGAGGGGTTTCCCCTCGACGACCTGCGCCGGATCTGCAAGAGCATGGCAGAAGCCGCGCGCGAGGCGAACGTAGCAATCATCACCGGTGACACGAAAGTCGTCGAACGGGGCTGCGCAGACGGCATCTATCTCAACACCGCAGGGGTGGGCGACGTCCCCGAGAGCGTGAACCTTGCAAGCAGCGCCTGTGAGCCGGGCGATACCGTACTCGTCTCCGGCACGCTCGGCGACCACGGTATCGCCATCATGAGCGTACGCGAAGGCCTCTCGTTCCAAACGAGCATCGTAAGCGATGCGGCCCCGCTCAATGGACTCGTCGCAGCGGTGCTCGAGGCGGCACCACACGTCCGGTGCTTCCGCGACCCCACCCGCGGGGGTCTCGCGAGCACCCTGAACGAGTTCGCGACCGCGAGCTACGTGGATATCGAAATCGACGAGGACGCCGTCCCCGTGCGACCTGAGGTGCGAAGCGCATGCGATATGCTCGGCTACGACCCGCTGCAGGTCGCGAACGAGGGCAAGATGGTCGCGGTCGTTCCGCCCGAAGAGGCCGAAGCGGCACTCGCTGCCATGCGAGCGCACCCCTCGGGCACGGAAGCGGCGATCATCGGAGTGGTACGCGAGGTCTCGACAAACCCGCGCGTGACCGTACGCACACCTTGGGGGTCGACGCGCATCCTCGACATGCTCGTCGGCGAACAGCTCCCCCGTATCTGCTAGACAGTGATGGTCTGACACCGAACATGGAAGCATCACGTACCGATCTGAAAGGCATCTTATGATGAACGCTCGGTTCACGCATATCGTCTTCGACCTCGACGGCACGATCTTGAACACCCTCGAAGATCTTGCCTGCGCCTGTAACTACGTCTGCGAGCTGCACGGTTGGCCGACGTTTCCCCTCGATGCCTACCGCTATAAGGTGGGCAACGGCATGCTCAAACTCGTCGAGCGCATCATGCCCGCGGAATACCTGGGCGATGAGACGATGTTCGCGCAGGTTCTTGCCGAATTCCACGCTCGCTACGCCGAGCACAAGGAAGATCACACCGCGCCGTATCCCGGCATCATCGAGGCACTCGACAGCCTGCGGGCGGCGGGCATCACCCTCGCCGTCCTCACAAACAAGGATCACGACGCAGCGCTGCCACTCGTCGAGCGCTTCTTCGGACAGCGGTTCGCAGTCGTGCAGGGCGCGCTTGCCGCCTTCCCGCCCAAGCCCGCGGTACCCATCACGCGGTACGTGCTCGACCAGCTCGGTGCCGACCCCCAAACGGTTCTCTACGTAGGCGATAGCAACGTTGACGTACAAACCGGCCACAACGCCGGCTTGCTCGTGGCGGGCGCGGCGTGGGGCTTTCGCGGCGCAACCGAGCTCGAGGAGGCGGGCGCGGATTTCATCCTCGAGCACCCCGATGAGCTCATCGCGCTTGCCGGCGCGTAAACGCAAAGCGGGGCACCGCACTATCGCAGCACCCCGCCTTATGCTATTTCGCTATCGGCTTTAGAGACCCAGGATACTCATGAGCTCGTATTCCGAGCTGGAATCCATCCACCATATGCCACTGCTATCTTGCGAGAAGGTGAGCGTGGCGTCGTACGCTTCCGGTTCTGCGGCCTGCGCTGCCGCCATAAGCATCTCGCCGGCCTTCTGATACACCTGATCCTCGCTCGTGAGCGTCGAGGGATCGACCGACTCCGCCCATGCGTAGAAGTCACTTTCGAACGTGCTCATAATCTCAGCGTACGACTTGATCGTAACCGTCACCTCGACCTCTGCGGTGTCGCCATCGACCGTCACCGTGCCGACTTCGTAGCCGTAGCCGTCGAGATAGGCATCGGCGAACTCATCGGCCGAGATGCCCAGCTGATCGAGCTCGCTACCCGATCCGCTCTCGAGCCCGGCGATGAAACCCGAGCGCATGTCGTCGTCCGCCTCGAAATAACTGTCGACGTCCGAGATGATGAGCTCTTCGTCGGAGGGCAGATACGCCGCGAAGACCGCCTCTTCGAGCTCATCGCCGTCGGCAGTCCAGGAAGAGCCGTCACGCACGTAGGTGAGCTCGAGCGTCGTCTCCTGAGGCTCGCCGGGGTCGTCAGCAAGGCCCTCGTGATTCTCAACGAACTCAATGAGCGGCGCGTGCGTCACCGTGGCGGTCGCCGTCGCCGTGTCGCCATCGTCTGCCACCACGACGCCGTCCACCGTGTAGGAGCTATCCTCGAGCCACGCCTCGTACGCGTCGACACCCGGACTCGGGTACGCCGCAAGGCCGGAGAGCACGTTATCCGCCTCGGTCATGAGGCGGTCGCCATTGCCCGTCGTGGGATCGGAGTAATCTGCGAGCTGTGCCTCGAGATCCTCCATAATGACCTCTTCGGGACCCGTGACGAAGAAGTTCGTGTAGACGAAATACCCGCCCACGCCGAGCACGGCGACAAGCGCCACGATGCCCAGCACGATGCCAACGACCTTGCCCTTGCCGCCCTTCTTCTTGGGCTGCTCGGGTGCCGACGCGGGAGCGGGGGCAGGCGCGGGCTGCGGTGCGGCATATGCGGGCGCGGGCTGCGGGGCTTCCGTATAGACGGGTTCTGCAGCCGGCGTAGGGTTAGCCTCCGGTGTGACGGGTGCGGGCTGCGGCGCAGAAGCGGCCTCGGGCACCGGTGCCACTTCGGGCGCGGGCTGCGGCGCCTGTACGACCCCAGGCGTCGCCGCAGCTTCAACAGGCCTCCCGCATTGCGTGCAGAACATCGTTCCTTCGGGCAATTCCTTGCCGCAATTCGTGCAGAACATCGCTTCCCCCAACCATCGACCTAAGCAAAGCGCCCCACACCAGGGCGGGGCGCATGCGAATCAACTGTGCAAACCAGACGCACCTAAGGCGTCTGCTGTAAGCCTGCTACGCCATAACCACCGAGGAGAGCTCGGTCTGAGAGCTGGAATCCATCTCCCAGTCGCCGTTGGAGTTCTGCGTGTAGCCGACCTCGACCGTCGTGGAGACGGGCTCGGCGTTGGTCGTCGCGTCGAGAAGCATCTGACCCGCCTGCTGATAGATATCGTCCTGCGTGACGGAGCTGACATCGACGCTATACGCCCACTCGTAGAAGTCGTTCTGGAATGTGGTCATGATGTCGGAGTACGACTTGATGGTAATGGTGATCTCGGCCGTCGCGGTCTCGCCATCGACGGTGATGTCGCCAATCTCGTAGCCGTAGCCGTCGAGGTAGGCAGCAGCGAACTCGTCCGCCGAGAGGCCGAGCTGCTCAAGATCTTCGCCCGCGCTCGCCTCAAGACCGGCAACGAACTCTTCGTTCGCGCCGTCGATCTCGCCCATGTAGCTCTCGATGTTCTCGCGAATCAGATCTTCAGCCGAAGCCCCGCCGCATCCAGCGAGCACGAGCGTGAGCACGCAGGCGATGGCCATCACCGGCGCGAGCAGCATCTTTTTATACATCGTATCCTCCATACGCCGCCATGAAGCGCAGCAACGCGCGCTTCGCTTATCGATGAGTACCATAGTAGCGCGCCGCGCGGGCAATTGCTTGAACAGCGCGTTTTTCATCGGTAAGCGTTTCGAAAAGAGACGCGCAAGGCTCGGTATTGCCGCCCGACCGATGCGTTCATCACGTGCGCCGAGCAGCGACCGCGCTCGCCTTATGCCTTCACGCCATACTGCTTGTAGTAAGCGTCGAGCGCTCCCTTGATCTTGTCGTCGATCACCACGCGACCGCCCACCTCGTGGTTGTAGAGCACCTCGGTGACCTCAGCCATCGACACGATCGACGCCACGGGAAAGCCGTACTTCTCCTGGATCTCCTGCTGCGCCGTCACCACGCCGCCCTTGCCGACCTCCATGCGGTTGAGCGACACGATGAGTCCCTTGATCTCGACGTCTGCCGCAGCCTTGAGCTTGGGATACGTTTCGTCGATCGACTTGCCCGACGTCGTGACGTCCTCGACCATCACCACGCGGTCGCCGTCTTTAAGCTCGTAGCCAAGCATGCCGCCCTTGTCTGCGCCGTGGTCCTTGACCTCTTTGCGGTCGGAACAGTACTTGACCTCCTTGCCATAGAGCTCGTGCAGGGCGATGGCCGTGACGACCGACAGCGGAATGCCCTTGTATGCAGGGCCGAAGACGACGTCGAAGTCGAGGCCGAAATTATCGTGGATGGCACGCGCGTAAAACTCGCCCAGGCGCTTGAGCTGCTCACCGGTCACATAGGCACCTGCGTTCATGAAAAACGGCGAGGTGCGGCCGCTCTTGAGCGTGAACTCGCCAAACTTGAGCACGTCGCTCTCGACCATGAACTCGATGAACTCCTGCTTGTACTGCTCCATGAAGGTTCCTTTCGTCCGCGATTTCCAATCGGCACCATTCTACAGGGAGCCGCCGCTCCCTCCCCATCAGAAATCCGGGCAGGACATGACGGGCGTTGGCGAAAGACGTAATTGCACGCGCCCTTTTCTGCCCGGGTTTTTCGAAATCGAGTCCACCACGGCATGCTCGCACGCGCGCAACGTTCTTTTTCGGTTGAAAGACGCATACCCCTGTATTCAAATGCGATATACTAAAAATCGCAGGTAGATGCATATTTTTGCCATCTTCAAAACGTAAGTTTTCGAAAGCCGCGACGTGATATGCCGAAATCAAACCCCGTTGTGCTGGGTTTCGGCAAGAGCATCGCCCCAGGAGCCGCATCACCAAGGAGGAGCCATGTCCAAAAGCACTGCCCGAACCTTCATCACGCCCCATCACATCATCTACGGACCGGATGCCCTCGCTGAGGCATCGACGCTCGTCGCAACGCTCGGCACGCGTGCGCTCATCGTAACCGATGCCATGATGGCAAAACTCGGCAACCTCGCCCGCGTGACGAACATGCTCGACGATGCCGGTATCTCCTACCACATCTACGACGAGGTCAATTCCGAACCGGTCGACACCATGGTCGCGCGCGGTGCCGAGCTCTTCCAGGAGCATGGCTGCGATTTCATGATCGCGCTCGGCGGGGGCTCGCCCATCGATACCATGAAGGCCATCGCGATGGTCGTTTCGAGCGGCCGCGACATCGATTCGTTCCTAGGAGAGAGCTTCTCCGGCTCCGTGTGCCCCATGGTCGCCATCCCCACCACCGCCGGCACCGGCTCCGAGGCCACGCAATTCACTATCATCACGAACACGCAGGCAGACGTGAAGATGCTCATCGCTGGCGCTCCGCTCATCCCCGAGGTCGCCATCGTCGACCCGGCCTTCACGCTCACCGCGCCCGCAAGCGTCACAAGCGCGACCGGCCTCGATGCGCTCTGCCACGCTATCGAGTCCTACACCTCGCGCAAGGCACAGCCGCTCTCGCAGACCTTCTCGCTCTCCGCCGCTAAGCGCATCTTCGAGAACCTGGCAACCTGTGTGCGTGAGCCCGGCAACGTCGAGGCGCGCACGCAGATGTCCATCGCCGCCACAGAAGCGGGTATCGCGTTCAACAATGCGTCTGTCACGATCATCCACGGCATGTCCCGCCCCATCGGCGCGCTCTTCCACGTGCCGCACGGTCTCTCGAACGCCATGCTCATGGAGGCGTGCTTCAACTTCGCGCTCGACGGCGCTTACGACCGCTTCGCCGAGGTCGCTCGCTATTGCGGCGTGAGCACCGCGGCGGACGACAAGACGGCCGCAGAAGACCTCATGGCCGCAATCCATGCGCTGCTCGAAGAGCTGAACGTCCCCACCCTCGAGCAATTCGGCGTGGAACGCACAGCGTTTTATGCCGCGATCGAGAAGATGGCGAACGATGCGCAGGCGAGCGGTAGCCCTGCGAACACTATCAAGTCAGTCACCGTAGAAGACATGCAGGCGCTCTACCGCGAGGTTTACGCATAGAGCAGCCTCTCTGTACGCGGCAAGCGGCTCGGTGCCGCACGAAATGCGCTGAAAAAACGGTCTCGGCAGGCAGTTCGTCGTGCCGAGACCGTTTTCCATCTGTCGCTGCCATCGTTTTCCCACGGGCTTCATCTGCTCCATCCAGCCCAAGGCGAGCAGGTCAGTGTGATTTGGGGTCGCAAAATCAAAAACTTTCGGTTATCAACGGTTATTCTTGGACTGCCCGAGTAGACTAGTGTTTTGAATCAATAAAACCGCAGGTAGTTGGCTTTCGCTCATGCGGTCTACTCGCCGTGTTTCAATATAACCGTTGATAACCGAATCGAGTGAACTTCTAACCCAGTTGAGACTAGTTTCCGGGCTGGGTTTAGCCTCCTTCGCTAGAGCGCGGCAACGATCTGTGCGCCGGCTCGTCACATCCCTCGTCCGCAGCGCCACGCGTTCGGAATTTACGGCGCGCGCATTTCCGTATTCATACGGATCGCTCGCGTATTCGGGCACCAAGTGAAGCGGCAGGTGGAGCATCGTATCGTCGTATGCACCGAAGGTAATCTTGCTCTCCCCTACGCCGATTCGGCAGCCTACTTCACGTTTCCGCGCGCCATCATGTCCTCGAGCGTTTGCGGACGGTCGAACGTATTCGGGTCGCCGCTAATCTGGCCTTCCGGACAATCGAGCGCGTCGAAAGCTGCCATCTCGGCGTCCGTGAGCTCAAAGCCGAAGACATCGAGATTCTCGCGCATGCGCTCGGCATGTGTGGACTTGGGGATGATCACGTGACCCTTCTGGATATGCCAGCGAAGCACCGCTTGCGCGCAGGTCACGCCATGTGCAGCGGCAGCTGCCTTTGCAGGAGCGGATTCGATGTCGCTACCGCGGCCGAGCGGCGAATATGCCTCTACGACCACACCGAGCTCGCGGCAAAGCGCATCGAGCTCCGGGCGCCAAAACGCCGGATGCGATTCGACCTGGTTCACCACGGGCACCACACCCGTCTCGTCCACCAAGCGACGCAGATGGTCGGGCAAGAAGTTGCATACGCCGATGGAACCAACCAGGCCATCTTCTACGAGCTTCGCCATGGCGCGCCACGTCTCGACGTAACGATCCTGCGTTGGAACCGGCCAGTGAATGAGGTAAAGGTCGATACGGTCGAGGCCAAGGTCTTTAAGCGAGGTCTCGCAAGCGCGCAAGGCATTGTCGTAGCCCTGATCCGCATTGCGCAGCTTCGTCACGGTATAGACGTTGTCGACCATACCCGTCGCACGGAGCGCGGCACCCACGCCGGCCTCGTTCGCATAGGCAGACGCGGTGTCGATGTGGCGGTAACCGATCTCGAGCGCCTCTTCGACAGCCTGCTGCGTCATATCGGGATCGATCTTAAACGTGCCGAACCCCGCCTGCGGGATCTGGCTGCCATCGTTCAGTGTGATGGTCTGGACGCTTGCGTCGAATACCTTTGCCATGCGCTGTTCCTTCCTCGATGTGGTATTTAGGGACGGGTTCAAAACGTTACCTTTTGCGTTATTTTGGGACAGTCTTAGACGTTACCTTATCTCTGACGAGCTCGGGTGTCGCAGATCGCTGCGCAAGCCGCGTGCGCATACCTCGCGTGCGGCACCCGAAAACCTGAACGGCAAGGCGCGGTGCCTGAGCCCCGTCAGAGCGTGACGCCGTCTTTCCAGATGGCAATCCCCCGGTACCCCGCACGCTCGCTCACGGTCTTCTCTCCTTCCGCGAAAGCGATCACACGGTGAAACAGATCCGCGGCTGCCTCGTCGATGGTACGCTCGCCATCGGCCACGACGCCTGCGTTGAAATCCATCCACCTGGGCTTGCGCTCGCTCAACGCGGTGTTGGTGAACACTTTGCAGGTGGGCACGGCGCTGCCGAACGGCGTGCCGCGTCCCGTGGAGAAGAGCACGATGTTCGCACCGGCAGCGGCGAGAGCCGTCGCGGATACGAGGTCGTTGCCCGGTCCGCACAAAAGGTTGAGCCCGCGCGTCTGGATGCGGTCGCCATAGCCCAGAACGCCGTCGATGGGCGCAGCACCGCCTTTCTGCACGCAGCCGCAGCTCTTGTCCTCGAGCGTGGTGATGCCGCCCGCCTTGTTGCCAGGGCTCGGGTTCTCGTACACCACTTCGCCATGGCGGATGAAATAGTCCTTGAAGCCGTTGAGCATCGAGGCCGCCTCGTCGAAAACCTCGCTCGTGCGGCACCGCGAAAGCAGGATGTCCTCGGCGCCGAACATCTCGGGTACCTCGGTGAGGATCGATGTGCCACCGCGAGCGACGAGCATATCGGACACGCGCCCGATCACGGGGTTCGCCGTGATGCCGGAAAGACCGTCCGAGCCGCCGCACTTCATGCCGATCACAAGCTCGCTCACCGGCACGTCCTCGCGCTCGAAGCCGGCAGCATATTCCACGAGCTCCTGCAGGATCTCGCGGCCAGCAGCCATCTCGTCATCCACGTCTTGGCAGGTGAGGAAGCGAATGCGCCGCTCGTCGAAAGTGCCCAGCTCCTCCACGAACTGCTCATGCGTGAGATTCTCGCAGCCCAAGCCAAGCACGAGCACACCACCCGCGTTGGGATGATGCGCGAGCGCGGCGAGAAGCTTTCGCGTCTGGGCGTGGTCGGCGCCCGTCTGGCTGCAGCCGAAGGGATGCGCAAACGCCACGACGCCGTCGACCGACCCGCGCACAAGATCCGCTGCGTCCGCAGCGAGTGCCGCGGCAACCTCGTTCACGCAGCCCACCGTGGGAAGGATCCAAATCTCGTTGCGGATGCCCACGCGGCCGTCCGCCCGACGGAACGCACGCATGGTCTCGGGCTCAACCGGCTCGAGGTCGCATACAACCGGTTCATAGCTGTACTCGACCTCGCCGGAGAGGTTCGTGGCCATGCGGTGCGTATGCACGTGCTCTCCCGGCGCTATGTCGCAGGTCGCGTGCCCGATGGGCAGACCGTACTTCACCACGTTCTCGCCCAAGGCAAGCGCGCGCACGGCCATCTTGTGGCCTTGGGGGATATCCTCCGCAACGCGCACCTCGCCTGCGCCCTCGACGCTGAGCACCTCGCCCGCCGCAAGCGGACGCAGCGCCACGACCACGTTATCGAGCGGGTTGATGCGAACAATTGCCTGCATGGAGCACCTCCTCGTAGTACCGGACCCAAAGGATGTTAAAAAACCCCTGGGGTATTTTTACGTTACGCGACGGTAAACGCAGCTTTCACGCCCTCGGTGCGGATGGTCGCGAGCGCCGCGGCCACGGCCGCTTCGAGACCTGCGACCTCAAGCAGGCTCTGACCCCACATCTGCTCGCAACCGAGCACCTCGTGCACGAGCTGGGCATCATCCGTATCGTGGCGCTCGGCGTAGAAATCGAGCACCCAGGCGTCGTCCTGCGCGGTGTACGCGGTGCCATCCGCACGGCGCAGGTGCAGACCGTCCGCGTCGCGCCCCTCGAAGCCGGTCGTGTAGAACGCGATGAGCGCGGCGAGGCTCGTGGTGAGGCAGCGCGGCAGCTCGCCCATCTGCTCCACGTAGTCGAGCATCGTGGGCAGGTCGCGCGCCGCCCACTTCGATGTGGAGTTGAGGCAGATGGAGAGCAGCTGGTGGTCGATGAACGGGTTGTCGAAGCGATCCTGGACGGCTGCCGCGAAGACGCGCAGGTCGGCCTCATCGAGCTCGGCGGAGAGCGTCGGGATGACCTCGCGCTCGAGCAACGTGTTCATGAAGCCGCGCACCACATCGTCGTGCATGCAGTCGCGCACGATGTCGAAGCCCGCGAGCCACGCGCCCGGCACGAAGCCGGTGTGGGCGCCGTTCAGGATGCGCACCTTGCGCTTCTTGTAGGGCGTCACGTTGGGCGTCACGAATGCACCCGGCAGCTCGGCCTGGATAAACGGGAGCTTCGCGGCAAGCGTCTCGTCGCCCTGGATGCCCCACATCTGGAAGGGCTCGCGCACGGCGAGGAACGGATCCTCGTAACCCAGGCGCTCGGCTACCGCAGCGGCCTCGGCGGCATCGCGGATACGGCCGGGAACGATCGTGTCCACGAGCGTCGTGCAGAACGTGCAGTCCGTTTGCAGCCACGCGTCGAAGGCCTCCTCCCAACCCCAATCGGCCACATGCTGGCGCACGATACGCAGCAGCTCGGCACCGTTGTTGTCGATGAGCTCGCAGGAGAGCACCACGATGCCCGGCTTGCCGGCCTCCCAGCGCGCATGCAGCACCTGGGCGAGCTTCGCGGGAAAGCTTGCCGGCGGCTCGTCTGTGGGCTGGCAGGACGAGTCGTAGGCGATGCCGGCCTCGGTGGTGTTCGAGACGATGATCTCGAGGTCGTCCGAGGTAGCGACCTCCATCATGGCCTGGTAGTCGTCCGGGCGATACGGATTGATGCAACGGCTGCAGCTCGAGATGAGACGCGCCTCGTCCATGGCCACACCGTCTTGCTTGCCGCGCATGAGCACGGTGTAGAGGCAATCCTGCACATTGATGCCGTCCGCGAAGCCGTAGGCGCCGTCGATGGGCTGCACCATGACGATCTTGCCGTTCCAGCCGGTCACCTCGTTCGCGAGGTCGAAGTAACGGTCGACGAACGCACGCAGGAAGTTGCCCTCACCGAACTGCAGCACCTTCTCGGGCGCGTCCTTCGGCAGAACATACCCCTCGTAACCGATCTTCTCCAAGGTTGCGTAGCTCAGCGTATCCATGGTTTCTCCTCTCAGTCTCTTCCTCCTGGCGAGCGGCGATATTTCGCCCGCTGCTCAGACAGTCCTCGCACGACGGCTTCGCCGTCGTGCTGCGGAACTCGCGACGGGCGAAGCATCGCCGCTCTGCGGCAGACCCTGGCCTCGATGCGATAGAGGTTCGCATGGGAGCTCTGGGTCGCCACACGCCCGAATTTCACACGGGCGCGGGTGCCCTTCCCTACACACCGCTCTCACGGTGCGCGGCAGCCACGCGCTCCGCCCACTCGGCGAGGCGGTCGGGGTGGAACGTATAGTTGTCGTCGGTGTTATAGCTATCGAGCAGCGCCATATCCTCGGACGAAAGCTCGAAGTCGAAAACTTCGCTGTTCGACTTGATGCGCGCGAGCTTCGTGGACTTCGGCATGGTGATGAAGCCCTTTTGCAGCGCCCAGCGCACGCACACCTGGCCGGCGTCCTTGCCTAAGCGCTCCGCCAGCGCAAGCATGTGTTCGTCTCGCATGAGCCGCCCGCGTCCCAACGGTGCCCACGCCTCGAGCTGGATGCCTTGCTCCTCGCACCAGGAGACGGTCTCGCGCTGCTGATACGTGGGGTTAAGCTCGATCTGATCCACATGCGGCATGATGCGCGCATGACGCTCGAGCACCTCCAGATGATGCACGAGGAAGTTCGACACGCCGATCGCCCGCACGCGTCCCGCCTTGTAGAGCTCCTCGAACGCCCGCCAGGTATCGGCGATAATCTCTTCCCAGCGGTCTTCCGTCCCCGCGACCTTCGGCCAGTGAATGAGGTAGAGATCGAGGTAGTCCGTACCCAGGTCGGCAAGCGTGCGGTCGAACGCAGCGAGCGTCTTCTCGTAGCCCTGCTCGGTGTTCTTAAGCTTGCTCGTAAGGAAGACCTCGTTGCGCGGAACGCCGCTCTCGGCGAGCACGCGCCCCACCATGTCCTCGTTGTTATAGTTCGCAGCACCGTCGATATGGCGGAATCCCAGGTCGAGTGCAGCGCGTACGGCCGCCGCGCCCTCATCGTCGTTGGGGATCATATAGGTGCCGAACCCCAAGCATGGGATCTCGACGCCGTTCGAAAGCACATAGCGGTCGCATTTCCCCGCAAGCTGCACCTGTGGGAGCGCGCGCGATACCGGGGTCGTAACGGGAGCGGTGCGCCCGCTCATACCCTTATCCTGCATTGACAGCCATCTCCTTAAACGTGTTGAACGCATGGAGCACCTCCGCCTCGGTGGCGGTACCCGCCGGCATCTGCTCCAAATGCTCGACCACCTTATCGATCGTGAGTACCGTGCAAGAGCAATCCACGGCGCTCAGGTCCGCACCCGTGTTGAACGCGACGATGTATTCCACCGGCGCGCCTTTCATGAAGCTATCGAGCAACTTCTTCTGCCGACGCACGTAGGTCACGGGCGACGAAAGGATGTAGCGCTTGCCGTCGCGCTCGACCGTCCAGCTGCCGGTATCCTTGCCGGCCACCGCGCCCGACGTCGCCTGCACGCAGATGGCCGCATGACCATGCGTGGAGAACACCGTCGCGAACGTCGCCGCGATGCGTCCCTGGCCGTCGCGGTAGGCGTTGTACACGATGCGATGCTCGCCGATGCGCTCATGAAGATAGTTAGACTTCGAAAGGTCGCGCTGCATGCTCATGCGCCAGAAGTACTCGAGATAGCTACTGAACAGCTGCTGGTAGATCGTTCCCTTATAGCTGCTGTAGCCTGCGAACGCCCTGAACCCCATGATGAGCACGAAGACGATGACGATTGCGCCAACCAATACCTCCATGGAAACCCCTCTCACCGCGCCGCGGCGACGCGATCGCTTCCGAATGCCGTTTGCTGAAACTTCGCCGCAAACAAACCGTTCATGACGTTGATGAACTTGCCGAGGAACAGCGCCGCGATAACGGTTGTGACGCCGAACGCATCGATCGTGTGAAGCACCGTCCAGGACAGCACGAGCGCCACCACCACATGGCTCGTGTCGAACACGACTTTCACGTCACCGAAGCGACGGCGCAGCTTCTCGGAAATCACCTGCACCAGACCGTCCGGCGCATTGGGCACCACACCCATGTTCACCACGAGGCTCACGCCGAACGAGATGAGCACGAGCGAGAACACCATCGTCGCCACCTGCGCGGGCAACCCTTCGGGATGGATGGGCATCACGGCCATGAAAAAATCGGTGAAGATGCCGATCACCGCCGAGAAGAACACCTCGAGCAGGATACGCGGCTGGAACTGCCGGCGCAAGATGAGCGCCTGCGCCACGATGTAGGTGCAGTATGTCGCCGTGATCATAGAGCCGAGCGACGTGCCCAGAATATCGGCGATCACCTGCGCGAAGCACGTGAGCGACGCTACACCCAGGCCAGACTCGGTCTGCACGACCATACCGAGCGCAAGGATCACAACGCCCGCAAGGTACATCGCCATGCGGAGCACCGTACGCGCCCAGTCGATGGTCACACCGTCCAAGCCCATCACGAGCAGCGGTCTCATGCGCGCGCCACCATTTCGCCGAACTGCGCCTTCTCTTCCGCGATGAACGCCTCGACCTCAGCGGGGCCGGGGAGCGCGTCGGAGCAGTTGTTCGCACGCACCATCATGGACGCCTCGGCGGAGCCGAATTCCAGGCAGCGCTGGATGTCCCAACCCTGGAACAGGCCATATATGAAGCCAGAACCATATCCGTCGCCGCCGCCGAAGCCCTTGCGCGCCGTGACGGGGAACGGCTTGATGGAGAACTTCTCGCCATCGTCGCAATACGCGGTCGAACCCTGCATGCCGTGCTTGATGACGACGATCTTGGCATGTTTCGCTTGCCAGTAGGCCGCGCTCTCCTCGTCGGTCATGCCCGGCTTGATAAGGCGCTCGGTGAGGTCGAACTCCTCGCGGGAACCCATGATGATGTCTGCCTGGTTCGCGAGCGCGGAGTAGTAGATCGAGATCTCGTCCGCGTTCTTCCAGTTGTACGCACGATAATCGATGTCGAAGATGATGGGTGTACCCACCTGGCGGGCGAGCATCGCGGCCTTGAGGGCGGCCTCACGGCTGGGGCTTTCGGCAAGCGCTGTGCCCGAGATGAGGATGCACTTGGCGGAAGCGATGTAGCCGGCATCCACGTCATCGACGGAAAGCTGCAGGTCCGCGATGGCGTTGCGGTACATAAGGATGTGCGACTCGCTGGGGCTCAGCATCTCGGTGAAGGTGAGACCGAGCTTCTCGCCGCCCGTGCACCGGGTGATATGGCTCGTGTCGATGCCCTCGCGCTCGAAGTACTCGGTCACGAAGTCGCCGAACTGGTCGTCGGAGACCTTGGCGATGAAACCCGCCTTGAGGCCGTGGTGCGTCACGCCCACCGCTATGTTCGCCGGTGAGCCGCCCACGTACTTCTCGAAGTAATGGACGTCCTTGAGCGGCTTGAACTCCTCTTTCACGACATCGGAATACGCAGGGTTGAAGTCGATGGCCACACGGCCGAGTAGCACGATATCGAGTGGACGGGACTGGTCGAATTCGATGTAGGCCATAGGAGGCTCCTCTCTGACGAAAAGGACAGGCGTCGAGCGCTTCGCAATCAGCCGAACGGGAAGAACACGAGCGCGAGCGCGACGGCGACGAAGGCGAAGCCGAGGTTTCGCGCCAAAAGCTCTTGCTTGCTGTACGGCTCGAACGAACGCGGCGCACCCACGCGGCGCGTGTAGGCCATCTTCACCCATGTGATGAGGCCGAGACCTATGATCACGCTGACGATCTGGATGTACTCGGATATGCGCATCGCAGCCCCCCTTATGCGGCGTTACCGTCAAGCGGGACGGTCGGCGCGGGCGCGGCGGGCACGTCGCACGCCGCGGAAACCTCTTCGAGCTTCACGATGGCGTTCCAGATGAGCTCCTGCGTGACCGTATAGGGCACATGGCGCAGCTCCTGGTTGACCTCGGTCGCCGCAAGGACCTCGGTGAAATCGTCCTCGAGCGTGAGCCCCAGGTCGGCAAGACACGTGGGCAGGCCGAGCGAGCGATAGAGGTGGAGCAGCTTTTGAAGTTCTTCGTCCTCCCCATCCATAGCGAGCTGCACGAGCACGCCGTACGAGACGACCTCGCCGTGCAGATGGTCATGCTCAACCGAAGGGATCGTGGTGAGGCCGTAGAAGAGCGCGTGCGCAAGGGCGCTGTTGTAGTCCACGCCCACGAGCCCGGAGACGAGCCCCGTGCTCACGACGATGTTAAGCGCGGCATGCTCGAGGTCTGCGCTCACGCGGTTCTCGCGGCAATCTGCAAGCGCCGCCGTGGCATGCGAGAGCAGCGGCTCGGCGCACATGCACGAGATTGCCTGGCCAAGCACCGGCGCATAGGCGGGACTGTCGCCGCGCATGGAAAACGTGACCTCGTAGTACTTCGCGATCGTGTCGCCAATGCCCGCCCAAAGGTATACCTCGGGAGCCTCGGCGATGACGCGCGTATCGATGAAACAATGCGCGGGCGGTACATGGAGCTGCACGATCTCGCGGAAGCTACCATCGTCGTTATACAGGATGGAGATGCAGCTCACCGGGGAGCAGTTCGAAGCGATAGTGGGAAACGTGTAGAGGGGCTTGCCCAGGTTGTGAGCGACCATCTTGCAGGTATCGACCACTTTGCCACCGCCCATGGCAAAGATTGCGTCCGCAGCCTGCACACTCGGCTCCGCCTCCAGCCGCTCGATCTGGGTGTAGGTGGCCTCCCCGCCATACCACAGGGCGTCGACGATGTGCACGTCGGAACCCTCGACGGCCGCCTTGAGCCTATCGAGGCCGGCGGCCATGGCCTTATGCCCGCCAATCACCACCGCTTCGGCGGAACCCACTACCTGCCGAACCGCGCCGTACGCCTCCGTTCCCACGGTGTAGCTTGGCAGATATTGCGTCGTGACCTCGGGCATCCCAACCGCTCCTTCCATAGCAGCCTGCACGCAGGCCTGTCTTAGTGCCCTGACATTGGGGACAGTCCCCAATGTCAGAACGGAGGGCGCCACCATGCGGAAGCGCCCTCCGAGCTCATACGACTCTCTCGCGAACGTTACGCGGCGAACTCGCGGACGAGCTCCTCGAGCTCCTTGTCCTGGCAGTTGGCGTAGAAGCAATCCAGGAACGCCGGAGTGAGGGCGGTCTTGACCATCTCGGGGTCGAGCGCGCGGATGATCTCCGGCAGCGGCTTGGCGACGCGCGTCTTCACGTCGTCAAGAAGCTTCACGTTCTTGTTCTGCGACTCCTTGCGATCTGCCGGGTAGCCCTGGCCCTTGGGCGAACCGAAGGCGCGAGAGAAGATGTTCTCGAGGTTGAGCTCGGCACCCCAGCCGAAGCCCTTGGCATAAGGAATCGAGAGGGCGTTGCCGTCGTTGATCTGCAGGAAGAGATAGGCATCCGTGGGCTCGATGCAGTAGCCGCACACGACACCGGGGTACATGTTGCAGCTCATGAGGGCGCCCTGGCCGGTGCCGCAGCCGGTGACGACGAAGTCGACGGCCTTGGAGTTCAGGAGCAGTGCAGCCTGGATGCCGATGTGCAGATAGGTGAGGCGCGGGTTCTCCTCGGTGTAGTCCTCGGGGCGATCGTTGGGATTGTCGACCTGCTGCATACCGGTGTTGTACACGGTGTTGCCCAGGGGCTCGGCAACCTTCTTGAGCTGGCCCAAGATGATGTCGTTCTTCGATGCCTGCGAGAATTCCTGGATAAGGGCGATCTTCATGAGATCCATCTCCTTCACGTTAGCGGTACAACCTTCCAGAGGCACTGCGCCTCCTGGGAATGGACAGGATGGGTCGGCTGGGGGCAGGTTCGTTTCAGCCCATTTCGCGGGCAAAAGGCGAGCGTTCCCTCATAGCTGGAACGAGCCCGTCCCCCAACCATCCCTCTACCATGCGTCCGCTCCCAGGAGGCGGCTCGTTGGGGACTACGAGCCGCCTCGTATGAGCTAGTTACTCCTTGGAGCCGTTGTCGACATCCTCGAAGGTGTAGCGGTCGTTCGAGCCGATGGTGTGGATGTAGTCCTTTACGAACTGCTTCACACCGGCCTCGGCCGCCATCTCCATGGTGAGGTAATCCGCCTTCGGATCCTCCTCGAGCTTGGCGAGCACCGCGGCCTTCGCAGCCTGGAACGCGTCGGTAGCAACGTTGATCTTGTTGATGCCGCCGGCCACGGCCTTCTTGAGGTTCTCCTCACCGGAGCCGGAGCCGCCGTGCAGGACGAGCGGCATCTTGAGGGCGGCCTTGAGCTCGGCGAGGCGCTCGAAGTCGAGCTTCGGCACGAAGCCCTCGGGATACTTGCCGTGGGCGGTGCCGATCGCGACGGCGAGGGCGTCGACGCCCGTCTCCTTCACGAACTCGACGGCCTGCTCCACGTTGGTGTACATGTCATCCGTGCGACCGTCGCCGTCGGCAGCCTGGCCAACGTGGCCGAGCTCCGCCTCGACGGAGATACCCATGCCGTGGGCGAGCGCCACGATGGTCTTGGTGCGCGCGACGTTCTCCTCATACGGGAGCGACGAAGCGTCGATCATGACATTCGTGAACCCGGCCTGCATGGCGCGAATCTCGTCCTCGAGCTTTCCGCCATGATCGAGGTTCAGGGCCACGGGCACGGTAGCGCGCTCGGCAATGACCTTCACGAGCGGCACGATATCCTCCATGTGGGCGAGCTTGGACATCTGGCCCACGCCCATCTGGACGATAATCGGGGAGCGCTCCTCCTCCGCGGCGGTGATGACGGCACGCACCATCTCCATGTTGACGCTGTTGACGGCCATGACGCCATAGTTGTGCTCATTGGCGTGATCAAGGATGGCCTTCATCGTAACGAGCATTGCTTCTAACCTCTTTCAGACCTTGTTACCCTCAGCAAACCCAAAAGAGCCAGGCGACGGGTGCCGCCTGGCTCAAGACGAAGCGACTTAGAAGTCGATGTCGAGATCGACGACCTCTTCCTCGGCCGCCTCGTCCTCCTTCGGCTTCTGCTTGATCGCGGCGTAGATCACACCGGTCACAACGGAGCCAGCGACGAGGGCGACGACGGCCCAGAGCGGGTTCACCATCGCAGGGAAGACGAAGATGCCGCCGTGGGCAGCCACGGACTCGACGCCCATGCCCACCGCGATGGCGCCGGCCACGCCGGAACCAATCATGGAAGCGGGGATGAAGCGCACCGGGTCAGCGGCAGCGAAGGGAAGCACGCCTTCGGTGATGAAGCAGAGGCCCATGGGGAAGGCGGTGATGGCGGTGTCGCGCTCGGTGGCGGTGAACTTGTTGCGAGCGATGAGCGAAGCAACGAAGGCACCGATTGGGGGCGTCATGCCGCCGATGATCTTAGCGGACATAGGACCATAGATGCCGTCGGCGCCGAGCGCGTTAGCAGCCATGGAAGCGGTCTTGTTGATCGGGCCGCCCATGTCGAAGCCCATGCAGGCGCCGATGACGGCACCGATGATGGCCTTGGAGCCACCGTTGAGGGACATGATCCAGCCCTGGAAGACGTCCATGATCCAGGCGAGCGGCTGCATGAAGACGCACAGGAACAGCATGCCGCACACGAAGGTGGAGACGAGCGGCATGATGAGCACGGGCATGAGGCCCTGGCCCCACTTGGGGAGCTTCCAGGTCTTCATCCAGAGCAGGAAGTAACCAATGATGAAGCCCATGAGCAGGCCGCCCAGGAAGCCGGCCTTGGCCTGGTTCGCAGCATAGCCGATGATGAAGCCAGGAACGATGCCCGGGCGCTCGGCGATGGCGTAGGCCATGTAAGCGGTCAGGATCGCGACGGCGAAGCTCATGGCATAGCTGGAGAGCATGTTGACGCCCCACCAGAAGCCGCCCCAGGTGAAGGGCTCCATGCCGAAGAACGGCGTGGCCCAAGAACCGGAGACCTCGGCGTAGTAATCGCCAATGGCATAGCCGCCGAAGCCCTTCGCGAGAGCTCCGAGGATACCGCCGGCCACGACCATCGGGATCATGTAGGAAATGCCCGTCATGATCGTCTGCATAATGCCGACCTTCTTAATCTGTGCCATGGAACTCCCTCCTTTCTGTACTATGCGGGTTCCCCCGCCTGAGCCGTTTGGCTCGGATTACCAATTCGATACGCGAAGCGCCTACTGAGCCATCTTCTTCTCGATGGTGGCGATGAGGCTCTTCGGATTCTTCATAGCGATGCTGATGGGAATATCAACGACGCGCTTGTCCTTGAAGCGATCCTTCGGCACCTCGATGTCGTGAGCGATGATCACGACGTCCGCAGCTTCGATCTCCTCGGGGGTGAGGACATTGTCCGCCCCGATGGAGCCCTGCGTCTCGATCTTGCACTCATGGCCGGCAGCCTCAGCGGCGTCCTTGATCTTCTGGGCGACGATGTAGGTGTGCGCGATGCCAGCGGTGCAGGCGGTAACGCCAACGATCTTCATGGTTCCCTCCTCTTCAAAGTCCCTTGGGGTCTCCCCCATTTCGATGCACGGCTTTCCGTGCACCCTATCTCGCGGCGAGCTCCCCTACTCGGCCGTAAGAATCGAAATGATGTCTTGCTTGGTCTCGGCGTGCTGCAGCTTCTCGACGAGCGCCTCGCTACCAATCTTGCCGGCAAGCTGGGCGAGCAGGCGCAGGTGGGTCTGCTCGAAGCCCTTGTCGTCGGAAACGCAGAACAGGAAGAACAGGTTAACGGGCTCGTCGTCATAGCTCTCCCACTCGACCATATGGTTGGAGCGGCCGATGGCGATGGTGTTCTGGAGCACCGCGCTCGACTTGCCGTGCGGAATGGCGACGTGGTTGCCGGCACCGGTGATGCCCATGGACTCGCGCACGTAGATGTCCTTCACGAACTGATCGATGTCGGAGATGTAGCCGCCGTCGAGCAGAAGCTTCGCCAGCTCGTGCAGGACCTCGTCTTTCGTCGTGCCCTGAACATCGAGGCTGATGATGTCCTCATGCAGAACGTCGCTCAGTTCCATATGTCTCCCTTCGTTGTCCGGGGCAGAAGCCACCGGGTTTTCACACACTCTGTAATACGACGATTGCTTTCCCTGTGGAAGTTGCGCGTCGGTGAACGTTCACTTTTCGAACGTAAACGGTAGCTGATTTTTCAAAACTTGAAAAGGTCTTGATTTGAAACGCTCCTCTAGAGTATTGTTTTTGCAGCTAATTGGCTATTTTTTCAAGAGTTATCTTATGGCTGCGAAGGAAAATGACAGTTAGGAAAACTTTCGTTTCTCAATTTTATTCATAGTATTTGACGTTTACGCCATACTATTTTTTCGTTTTTCTTCGTTACGGAGATTTGGCTCGGATAGAACAGAACCGGACGGGCACAGAGAAGGGATGCACGATGAATCAGTTCAGGATCGACGGTAAGGTGGCTCTGGTCACGGGCGCTTCGCACGGGATCGGATTCGGCATCGCGATAGCGCTTGCGAAGGCGGGCGCAAAGGTCGCGTTCAACTGCCGCACCGCCGAACGTCGAGACGCCGCCGTCGAGGCGTACCGCGAAGCGGGCGTCGACGTGGCGGGCTATGTGGGCGACGTCACGAACGAGGCGCAGATGCGCGAGATGCTCGCCGATATCGCCGAGAAGCTGGGGCCAGTGGACATCCTCGTGAACAACGCCGCCGTCATCAAGCGCGTTCCCATGCACGAGATGGACGCCGAAGACTTCCGCCGCATCATCGACACAGACCTCACGGCGGCCTTCGTCATGTCGAAGCTCGTGCTGCCCTCCATGATGGAGCGCGGCGGCGGCAAGATCATCAACGTGTGCTCCATGATGAGCGAGCTCGGCCGCGAGACCGTGAGCGCCTATGCCGCAAGCAAGGGCGGCCTCAAGATGCTCACGCGCAACATCGCCTCCGAGTATGGCAAGTACAACATCCAGTGCAACGGCATCGGGCCTGGCTACATCGCCACCGAGCAGACCGCTCCTTTGCGCGAGCCTCTGCCGGATGGTTCGCGCTCGCCCTTCGACGCGTTCATCATCTCGAAGACCCCGGCGGAGCGCTGGGGTTCGGTGGAAGACCTCATGGGGCCGGTGGTCTTCCTCGCTTCGCCGGCGTCCGATTTCGTGAACGGCCATATCCTCTACGTCGATGGCGGAATCCTCGCCTACCTCGGACATCAGCCCGAGTAGCCGCATGTAAAATAACCCCAGGGGGTTTTTTAACATTCTCTTGCGCACCGCCCCTCTCCCCGGGGTGGTGCCTTTTTATGCCACATGTAAAAATACCCCAGGGGTTTTTTAACATCGCGGACGGTGGCTACACGTTCGCGTCGATATGCGTCATCCACTGGCGACCGCTCCGCTGGTCCGCCGGCCCGCCGATGAGTTCCTCGCCGGGAATGAGCACACCCTTGGGCGCTTCGTCGGCAATGACCAGACGCGTGTGCGTGCGCGACGCCTCGACCGCCTGCCTCATCGTGCCGTCGGGGTCTTCATCCATCACAATGACGTCGAAATCCGCGATGCTGGCGAACGAGATGAAGCTCGGGCGGCGCATCTTCGAGGTGTCCATGAGCACGATATGCCGATTCGAATGCGCCAGCATGCTGCGCTTGATCTCGGCGTTGCCCGTATATTCCGTAGCAAATCCCTGCTGCAGGTCAAACGAGTCCGTTCCCATGAAGGCCTTGTCCACGTAGAGCCTGCTCAAGATGTCGTTTGCGATGGAGCCGGTGATGTAGCGGTGGTTCTTGCGGAGCGCGCCGCCCAGGAGCACGACATCGGCATGGGGCAGGTTCGAATCGGCGAACGTCGCGATGGAGAGGTCGTTCGTCACGATGGTGATGTCGTGCTTGCTGCCGAGCAGGCGGACGAACTCGAGCGTCGTCGTCCCGGAGTCCACGAAGAGCGAGTCGCCGTTCGACACGAGCCCGGCAGCGCACTCGGCAACCTTGCGCTTGGCGTCGACGTTGAGGTTCATGCGCTGGTCCGGGTACGAGATGGTGATGGTGCGCGTGATCGAGACGGCACCGCCGTGCGTGCGGCGCAGCTTCCCGGCGCGCTCGAGCTTGTCGAGGTCGCTTCGGGCGGTGACCTCGGAGATGCCGAAATGCTCGCAGATGTCCGCCACGTGGATCGAGGTGCGGCTGTTCACTTCGTCCACGATCATGACGCGGCGCTCATCTGCAGAAACCTTGCGAGGCTCCTTGTCGTCCGTCTCCCACATGGCCGGCACCCTCCCCGTTTGAGCGCTATGCGCGTTTCGTTTCCGAAACCATTATGCGCCAAACCGCGCAGAAACGAAACCGAACCAGCCATTGGGGACGGGGGTTATCAGTGTCCCAATAAGGGACAGGTGCATTTTGGGACATGACGGCACAAAATGATAATTTCAGTACCAGGTACTGAAATTATCATTTTTATCTTGGCCAGCGCTCCTCCGGGGAGGGCAGCTGTGGAAACTCGACGTAGGGTTCGTCCTGGTACCAGTAAGCGACAGTCGCCACGTCGTCTTGGCGCTCGAACAGGCCGCGATGGCATACGCCGATCTGCTGGAGCGTCACGCGGATGTCCCGCTCGAAATGGATGGGATCAGGGATATGCCACCGGTAGAACCCGCGCATGGGCGGGACGTCATCGTTGTGGTAACGGTTGTACACCGTCGTGTCGCGGTTCGCATAGAACGGATACCCCAGAAACGGCGTGCAGTAGTTCTGCTCGACCGTCTTGCCGGTTTCGTGGGAGGCGAAGCTCCACGCGCCGCCGAAGTAATCCTCCGTGCCCGTCCCGCAAATGGTGGGATACTCGTCGTCGCCGTCGAGATAGAACTTCATCTCGCCCTCGCCCCACCAGTAGCGCTCAAGCGTGGAAAGCGCGAGGTACGTCCCTACGTACTGGCCGCGCCCCTGCACGTTGTCGAGCACCACGTAATCGCGACCTTTCTGCGTGAGGCGCTCGCGACGCCACTGGGCGTGGAAGTACCCGGCGTTCTGCGGCACCTCGCCCAAGCAGTAGTCGACCTGGTAGAAGAAGGATGAGATCGCGTTCTTATGCTGGTTCTCGAGGGTGATCCTCGCGTGGCGCTTGAACGGCATGGGGAAGTAGCAGTTGAGGCCGCGGTCGGGGATGACCACGATGGGCAGCGAGTTCACCACGCAGCCCTGGCCGAACCCGCAGCAGAAGAAATCGCCCAGCGGCACCTCGACGGACGGGCGCGTCTGGCCGTCCCAATAGAAGCGCAGCACCAGGTCGCGCAGGACGAAGCAATCGGCGTCGGTCGTCTTGTCCTTGACGGTGATCCAGATGTGCTGAATCGTGCCGGGGCCTTCGATATCGGCGAGCTCGACGGTATCGCCCGGCTGGATGCCACGCAGGCACGGTGACCCCTTGCGCGATGGGCCAAGGTCGCTCGCTGCCATGCCGCCCTTGCCCTTCTCGCCGCGACGGTTCTCGCCGTTGATCGCGCGGGACTGCCCGCCGGTGATGAGCGCAACAGAGCTCCAGTTCATATCGAGCATGATGAATCCCTTTCTCGATGGTGCCCGGGATGTCAAATTACCCCAGGGGTTTTTCGACATGTGCGCCGAGCGTTGCTTGCTTGTGGCAAACCCCTGCGTATGTCGAAAAACCCCTGGGGTAATTTGACATCCCGCAGCAAGGCCGCCGTCAAGCAAGGCCGAAATGGTGTAGCGCGGTGGCGACGCCATCCTCTTGAACGGCATCGGTCACATAGTCCGCGCAGGCGCGGGCGGCGGGCAGCGCATTGCCCATGACCACCGCCACATCCACAGCGGAGAGCATGGTCACGTCGTTTTCGGAGTCCCCGAACCCGTACACCGTGCCGAACTCGATGCCGCGCTCGCGCAGCGCCCGCCAGATGGCGCGCATGCCTTCAAACTTGTTGATGTCCGGAACCGTCATCTCGTGCGCGCCGATACCTAAGTCGGATACGACGAAGTGCTCGCGGATGAACGGCATGGCCGGTTCCAAGCGATTGAGCAGAGCGGTGTCGAACACGATCTTCGCGACCTTGAACGAATCCGGCTCCGCAAGCAGCGCTCGCACGCCCTCGATGTCGACACGCCGTTCCTCATGCGCCTCGTCGTCGAACAGCGACGGCACATCCGGCCAGCTCAGGGTAATGCCGCTCGTCGCCGTCTCGAGATATGCGGGCATGTGCACCCGTTCGAACACATCGACGAGCTCGCAGATAAGCTCATGCGGAATGCTGCGCTCGCGAATTACCTCGCTGTCGAACTCCACATGGCCGCTGGCGAGCATGATCTTGCCCGCGAACGGACAGGCAAGCACCGCAGGCGGAACCGATACCGGCGGGCGCCCCGTGCAGAGCACGGCGATGTTCCCGCGCTCCACAAAGCGTTCGATCGCCGCGCGCACCGCGGGCGTCGGCGCGGAAAGCTCGTGCGGGATATCGTCATGATCCCACGTGAGCGTGCCGTCGACGTCGAAGAACGCGACCGCCGGCAGCGCATCCTCACGCCTAATCCTACCCGTAGCGTCAACCCTCAGCCGCACGTCCGCCGCAGCGCTTCCCCGGCGCACCCGCTCGACGTTCCTGCCGTCGCTCGCCTCGAAAAACGCCTCCGCCTCGTCACGCGCCATGCCGCCGCGCACCTTGCGGGCAACGAGCCGTTCGTGCAGGAGCGCCGAATCGGCGTCCAGATAGACTGTAAAGTCGGCCAGCTCGGCGAGTCCGCACCATGGCTCCTCGTCGAGCAGCAGGTAGTTTCCCTCAATGAGCGCCACGGGCGCGTCGATCACCGCTCCCTCGGGCACCACGTCGTGACTGATACGACTATAGACCGGCCAGCTCACCGGGAGCGCAGAGGCGCGCGTCTCGCGCACCTTCTCGATGAGCGCGCACACGTCGAAGGTCTCAGGCGCGCCCTTGATCGCACGGAGCGCAAGCGTGCGGCCATCCGCCAACGTCACGCTGTGACTGTCCAGATAGGCGTTGGGAAAGTGAAACCCGTCCATGCCGATCGCTTGCATACGCGGCAGCCGCGGATCCTCCTCCGCCAAGCGCTCCAGCGTCGCAGCGAGCGTGGACTTGCCGGCGCCCGGGGGCGCCGCGATGAGCACGACGGTGCGTGCGCGGGCGGCATCCGCGCGCTCCGCGCAGCGCACGATCCGGTCGAGCAGCGGCAGCAGCACGCGCTCCACATCGGCATCGCGGTATTCAGCGAAAACCGCCTGCCCGTTCACCTCAAGTTGAAACGTCGTCACCGCGCTCGCTCCTTCCTCTACGGGGCTAATCGGGGGGATCGGCTGAAGACATGGGTTGTGGATGGGTTGGTTGGGGACGTGTTCCTTTCAACCCATTTTTGTGTGTTGCGACAGAACCGGGCTTCTCTAAAAATGGGTTGAAAGGAACACGTCCCCAACCAACCCATCCTGGGACATACGGGCACCCGCACGCGTGGTACCGCGCTCGAGCGCCCGCATCCCACCTGCATCCTACAGCTTGCGAACCTCCGCTGCCATGACGCGGCACAGGTCCTCCGCCTGGGGCATGACGCCGCACGCCTCGAAGAAGCCATGGTCGCAGCCCAGGTAGCGGATGGCACGCACCTCGACACCCGCCGCGCGGAGCTGCTGGGCGAACTTCTCGTTCTGATAGCGCAGATAGTCGAACTCCGACGACACGACGACCGTGCGCGGGAACACACTCAGATCCTTGCAGTACGCGGCCGAGATAAGCGGGTCGAGCATCTTCTGCGCATCGCCGGCGGTATAGACCGCGGATAGATCATCCACGGAAGCCTTGATGCGGTCGACGCGGCTCTTCGCTTCGACGGCCTGTTCGGGAAGCCACGGGTACATATCGTACGACCACTCGGGCGGCACCGGGCCGCCATCCACCGCGGGGTACATCTCCATGACGAGTTTCACGAGGCCGGAACCCGCGCGCAGCTGCACGACACCGTTCGCCAAGCTGCCACCGGCGGAGTCGCCCGCAACCGCGACGCGACCCATGTCGATACCCAGGCGTTCTGCGTGCTCGGCAAGATAATCGAGCGTCTCGTCGCAATCGTTCAAACCCGCCGGGAACGGATGCTCCGGCGCGAGGCGGTAGTCGGGGAACACGACCACGCAGCCCGCCTGCTCCGCAAGATAGCGCAGCGCCGGGCGGTACATGCCGATGTTGCCCACGGTGAAGCCGCCGCCATGGTAGAACGCCACCACGGGAGCGGGCGCCGCGAGCTCCTCGGGCGTGAACACGTAGAGCTCGATGTCCCGCACGTCGCCGCCATCGCAGCCGGTGAGGTGCATGGTCTCGACCGTCTCGGTGACGCCGCCACTGTCGATATCGTGGTTCTCCTTGTTCGGACGCTTGCGCATCGCTTCGAAGTCCACACCCGCTGGAGTCACGAAGGCACCGCTCAGGCGCTTCTGCGTGAGCTCGTAGACTCGAGGGTCGAGCGCATGCTCGCGCTCTTCGTCCGGCATGGGGCGCAGTTCGAGCTCCATGCCATCGTCGAGCAGAACGATCCGTGCGCCCTCTGCGATGATGTCGGCGAACGAGGCGTCGTAGGTCCTTCCGTCTTTCGCCATGGCACTCACCTACAGTCCCAGCTCATCGAGCTTGGCATCGAGCGTCGCGATCTCTTCATCCGTGAGCGACCAGTCGTAGGCTGAGCAGTTCTCGATGGCGTGCGCGTCGCTGCGGACGCCCACGAGCGCGCATCCCACGTAATCCTTCTGCGTGCTCCAGTTGAGCGCGACCTGCCCGACGGGCTTGCCGTGCGCCTCGGCGATGCCGTCCATGACCTTCAAGAGCTCCTGTACCTTGGAGAACTTGGGCTCACGGAAGTAATCGTAGAACGTGAGACGCGTATCGCCCTCGGGGAAGTCGGGCGTGGTGCGGTACTTGCCGGAAAGGATGCCCGCACCCATGGAGCCGTACGTCATGGAGTCGATGCCGCGCGCGGCGCCCCACTTCATAAGGTCGGTGAACGTGCGGTCGACCATCGAGAACGGCGGCTGCTGCACGTCGACCTTGCCGTACTTCTCGCACTCCTCGATCATCTCCGTGGTGAAATTGGAAACGCCGATGAAGCGGATCTTGCCCTGCTTGCGCAAAAGCTCGAGCGCGCTCATGGTCTCGGCGAACGGCGTGTTCATATCCGGCCAGTGCACGAAGTAGAAGTCGATGTGGTCGGTCTTGAGGTTGTAGAGCGAACTCTCGACCTCGCGCATGATGTTCTTGAACGAGGAGTCGCGGTCGTAACCGTTCGGGCTCGTCACGAGGCCGACCTTCGTGGAGATGAGTACCTTGTCGCGGTAGCCGCCGGCGAGCGCCTCGCCCACGACCTTCTCTGAGTAGCCGTTGCCATAGCACGGTGCCGTGTCCACGAGGTTCACGCCGTTATCGATCATGGTGCGGATGGCCTGGATCGAAGCCTCGCGGTCCACCGGGCCGTAGTTGTCGCCACCGATCGCCCAGGTACCCACCGCGAGCTCGGAAACGTCCACGCCCGCGTTCTGGAAATGCTTGTAGCGCATGATGATCCTTTCTGATTGAATAGAACAACAGGTGCCGTTCTGCAAGCGGTACCATCAAAAACGAGTCCGCCGGAGGGTACGGAGCGACAGCAGCGTCTTGGCAGCCGAACAGAGCGGGGAATGGAGGATTAACACTCGCCCGGCGTCTCGACGTATGCCGAGCCACCCCGCACCCCTCCGGCGGACTCGCCCCGATGCCCTGAAATGGCGGCGGCCGACACTTCCATGCCGGCCGCCGCTTCGTCGTGATTCAACGGTATCCTACGAAAACCGAATCGTTCCTTACATCACGCCGATGAGGCCGAGCACGATGGCGAGCACCATGATGCCGACGAGGATCACGTTCACGTTGACGTTCTTGTTACGCATGAGCCACAGCACGAAGAGGGTGAGGCACAGCGGAACGAGGCCGAGGAAGATCTGGTCCAGGTAGCTCTGGAGCGTGATGGGATCGGAGCCCTCGACCGGGAACGAGATGATGGAGGTGAACTTGACGTTCGCCGCCGTCATGGCACCGATCATCGTAAGGCCGACCGTCGAGGTCGCGCGCGTCACGAGACGCATGAGGCCGCCCTCATAGAGCTGGGAGATGAAGTTCGTGCCCAGCGTGAAGCCGAGGTAGGTCATGAAGTAACGGCACAGGACCGACGGGATGTTGTAGATGAGCAGGAACAGGATGGCGCCGAGCGGTGAGCCGCTCATGGCGATGTTGATGCCGATACCGGCAGCGATGACACGCAGGCAGCCCCAGAAGATAGCATCGCCGATGCCGGACATGGGACCCATGAGCGAGACCTTGGTACCGTCGATGGACTCGGTATCGAAGTCGTCGTGCAGGGTGTTCTCGCGCTCCATGGAGGCGACGAGGCCCATGGCGAACGTACCGACGTTCTGCGTGATGTTGTACCACGTGGTGTGGCGGGTCATCGCGTCGGCGCGCTTCTCGGGATCATCCTTGTAGTAGCGGTTGATGGCGGGCATAATCGAGTACAGCCAGCCATCGGCACCCGCCTTGGCGGCTCCACCGGCGCCGGAGGCGAACACGGTGAAGGAACGGAGGAAGATCTTGTTCAGCATCTTCCGATCTTCAGCGGAAAGCTTTGCAGTCAACTTGCTCATGCGAAGAAATCCTCCTCTTCAGACGTCGCGGCATCACCGGAAGCAGCAGTGGCGATACCCTTGTGCTCCATATCGAAGAGCTCCTTGTCGCGGAACGCCTGGATAGCGGCGAAGATGACGCCGATGCCGGCGATGGCGATCATGGGCAGGCCGAGGTAGATGTTCAGGATGAAGCCCAGGAAGAAATAGACGGCGAGCTGAGCGCTCCAGAGCATCTGGAGGAGCAGCGCCATACCGACGGCAGGCAGGAGCGAGCCGACGGCGTTGAGGCCGTTCATGAGGTTCGTCGGAATCTGGTTCACGATGGCCGAGACCGGCTCAGCGCCCAGGTACACACCGAAGAATGCGATGAGGGCGAACACGGCGTACTTGATGAACCACAGCACATAGTGCTGGACAGCGAGGCCACGCTCATGGCCGGCCTGCGCCATGCGGTCGAAGTTGGGGCCGAAGAGCGTGCACACGATGTTGTTCATGAAGATGGACAGGAACGCGGTCACGACACCCACGGGGACAGCGACGGTGATGGCGGCGCTCTGCTCCACGCCCGCAGCGGTGAATGCCACGGCGAGGGCGGTCGCGGTCACGGGCTCGGCGGAGATGGCACCGCCGATGTTCACCGCACCCATGAAGATCGCCTCAAGCGAGGCGCCCACGATGCAGCCCATGGGGATGTCGCCCATGAGGATGCCGGCGACGAGGCCGACCACGATCGGGCGCTCGCACATGCACTGGCCGATGAGCCAGTTACCGCCGTAGCAGATCACTACGGTCAGCCAAGCCATAAAGGCCAAACCAAGCATATCTGGTTCCTTTCTCTCCCCGGGAAGGTCGGCGCTCCTCAGAGGGACGGCGCGCCTCACTTGCCCGGCTTAACCGATTACTTCGTGGCTTTCTCGATAAGCTCTTTGATCGAAACCTTGGGGTTCGACGGAATGAGCTGATGGAACACCGGCACGTCGAGCTCGCAGAGCTCCTTGGCGGCTTCCAGCTCCTCGGGGTTGAGCATGATGGTGGAATTGAGGTTCACCTTCGTGGCAGGGTCGGTCTTATCGAAGCGGCCCACATTCGCGATGTTCACGCCCTCAATCTTGCCGGGGCACCCCTTCACGAGCTCGAGCACATCCTTCACGCAGTTGGTGAGCGCGAAAATGCGCATGGAATCGGCGCGGGGGTCGTTCACGATGCGGCACGCATCCGGCACGTCCTTCACCAGAAGCTTCTGACCAGCAGGAGTGCCCATCTGAAGCGTCATACGAAGAGCGTCACTCTCCACCGCGTGCTTGTTCGCGACGATAATACGGTTGGTGCCAAGCTCCTTGGTCCACACCAATGCGACCTGACCGTGAATCAAACGGTCGTCCACGCGAACCTGTGCGATCATAATTCCTCCTCTCCCTAGTCGAAGAAGTCGTCGTCGGCGCCCTCTGAAGCCGACTCGGTCTCCTCCGTGTCTACAAGCTGCATCGTGTCCCTGGCGGTCTCGATGGTCGCTTGGAGACTATCCTTCGTTATGCGTCCCGGGGCGAAAAGCACCTCGATGATGAGCCCCAGGTTGCAACCGGAAATATGGAAAACGTTGGGATGGCCGGGAGCGATGAGTGCCACCTTCTGGCATACGCTTCCGCCGTAGATGTCGGTGAAGATGACGCCGTCGTCATCCGGGCCGATCGAATCGACGAACGCCTGGATGCGCTCGGTATAGTCCGACTCGTCCACATAGGCGCAGATCGTCTCGATGGCATCCTCGCCGCCTGTGAGCAGCGAGATGGAGCTCTTGAAGCCGTCTGCGAGGTAGCCGTGCGTCGCGATAAGGATCTTCTTCATGCGCGTCTCCCTTTGTCTGTGCTACGCGAGCGTGTAGCCGTTGGGGTTGAGCAGGCGGATCTTCGAGGCCACGAAGTCCGTCATATCCTTGCCGGCAGCCTGCATGAGACCGAAGGCGTTCTCGTCGAACTCGCCCGTAGCGACGTTCTTCTCGATGGACTTATACATGGCGCGGAAGTACTCGGTAGCGATGTTGTACTTGCTCATGCCAAGGTTCACCGTCTCCTGGAGCTGCTCATCGGGGATATCGGAGCAGCCGTGCATGACGAGCGGGATGGACACCGCGGCACGAACCTCCTTGATGCGCTCCATGTCGAGGTGTGGGGTCTTCACGTACGGGCCGTGCGCGTTGCCCACGGCGATGGCAAGCGAACCGCAACCGGTGCGCTCGACGAACTCAGCCGCCTGCGCGGGATCGGTGTACATGTCCGAACCCACGAAGTCCTCGGCGTTGGCACCGCTGCCCACATGCCCAAGCTCGGCCTCGATATCGACGCCGAAGACCTTGCCGACCTCGGCGACCGCCTTGGTGAGCGCGACGTTCTCCTCGTAGGGCAGGCTCGAGCCGTCGACCATGACGGAGGGGAAGCCGTCGCGGATGCCGCCTACGGCGATGTCGTAGCCGGCGGAATGATCGAGGTGCACCGCCACGGGCACGCTCGCCTGCTCGGCGTAGTGGCATGCAATGGCAGCGACGAGCTTGAGCGGGATGTACTCGTAGAAGCCCGGGAAGAACTGCACGATGACAGGCATGTGCTCCTGCTCCGCACCGGCGACGATGTACTTGATGGTCTCGAAGTTGAAGGTGTTGACCGCCGGGACACCATAGTGATGCTCGGTGGCGTGCTTCAGGAGGTCGTTGACCTTGACGAGCGCCATGTGAAAACCCCTTTCGTTACGGTTCGATACTTTGACGAACGGCCAGGTGGCCGGTGTGTCCTATTCGTTCGGCACGGATGCCGCAGCGGGCTCTTGAGCGTGGGAGATGGAGGCACGCCATGCTCGATAGGCAACGAGCACAACGAGGGTGCTCACGAGCACCAGCCCGGCAGACAGGAAATACGAGGCGCGCATGCCGAGGGTGTCGCCGATGGCACCGCCCGCGAGGTTGGCGACCATCATGGCAAGCCCGCTCTGCACAAGCACAAAGATGCTCTGACCTTGGGAGAGCTTTCCGGGAAGCACGGCCTCGGCCGCGTAACGCGTGCAGCAGTAGTACACAGTCATGTACGTCACGCTCTGCAGGAGCTGCCCGGCGACCATCGTGGTGACGGTGCCCATGCCGATGAGCACCAGGCGGGCGACCATCATCACGCACGAGAACGCCAGAAGGCGCATGACGCCGAAGCGGTTCACGAGCTTGTGCGAGAAGAGCAGGATGGGAAGCTCGCTCAAAGCGGAAACCGCGCTGAGCACGCCCACGAGGCTCTGGCCGAACCCGAGCTCGACGACGTAGCGTCCGAGGAAACTGCCCGAGAAACCCAGTCCCATCTGACTCACGAAGGCGAAAGCCAGGATGAAGTAGATTTCCTGCGTGCGGAAAATGCCGAGCACGGGGCGATCGGAGGCAAAGCGCACAATGGATGTCGCCTGCGATTGCGCGGCCGATACATCGGCGGCGGACTCCGCGGCGGTCGACTCGTTATACGCGGCCGTGCCAGTACCTTCGTGGCGGCGCGCCTGAGGCAACGCGATGACGGCGGCGAGGAACACGAGGGAAAGCGCCGTGACTACGATGAATTGCGCTTGCGGCGCGCGATCGAGGTAGAGCCCCACGATGAACACGACGAACGCGTAGCCGGTCGTGCCGCCCATGCGCACATGGGCGAATTCGACGCCGAAGTCGTTGCAGCTCTGGATGACGAGCGCGTCGCACAACGGAAGAAGGGCGGAGAAGAAGAGCACGAACACGATGGTCGCGATGAGTACCGTGAGGTAGCTCGTGCCGACGTAGTACAGCAGCGCCGCTGCGGCGGATGCGGCCGCGAGGAAGCCGAGCACGAGCTTGCGCTTGCCCGTCGCATCCGAGAGGCGCGCCCACAGGGGCTGGATGAAGATGATCGCGAGCGGCGAGATGGTGAGCAGCACGCCCACTTCCGTCGCGGAAAGGCCAATCGAGGTGAAATAGGAACTCAGGAACGGGGCATATGCTCCCGCGCACATCCAGTAGGTGATGTTAGCAACCAGAAGGAGGAAGCCCGTTAAGGAGAACCCCCCCCCATGGGCGTTTTTACGGGTTGCGGACACAGCAGTCTGCTCGTTGGACAACGCGCTATTGGAACGGGAATCCACTTGCATGTGACACGACGTTTCAGACGTTTGAATCGCCATGTACTCTCCCTCCCCGTTATCGCGCATCTTCTCCGCTGCGTGATCAGATGTCTCCACATCTTAAAACGAGAGTTTCATATTCTACTCTCTATATGAAACGCTCGTTCATTGAGTCATATCATAGCGATTCGCAGTTTCTTTGTGAAGTACTTTTTTGTAATGGTGTTTCATAATTATGAAATTCCCCTGCGTAGGGTACTATTTGCTCAGAAAGGAATGTGTCAAAGGAGCTGCCGTGCCCGACAAAAGCCGCGTGATCCAAACAATCCTTGCGCTCTATCACAGCCTGTCTCCCACCGATCAGAGGATCGCGGATTTCATCATCGAACACCGAGACGATATCCCCGATATGACCATGCGCGTGATCGCAGCGGGCTGCGAGGTCTCGAGCCCCACCGTCTCGCGGTTCGTGAAACGCATCGGTTATGACAGCTTCGCCGAGATGCGCCTTGCGCTGGCGCGCAACGAGGTGACGTCGAGCAGCGGCTTCATGCTCGGCAACGCGACCGGCTCCGTCTCTTTCGACCACTTCCAGGAGTCGCTCGACTTCATCCTCTCCTGCAAGATGTCCGAACTCGCCGATACCGTCGCGAGCATCGACCCCGATACCATCAAGGCCGTCATCACGCTCTTCCAAACATCGGACACCGTACTCATCACGGGCGTGGGCAACACGTTGAGCGTCGCGGCGAACATGGCGTTCAAGCTCCGGCATCTCGGTGTGCGCGCCATCGCGCCCTCAACAACCGAATACGCCGCAAGCTATTCTTTCATGATGAACGCCCACGACGCGCTCGTGATCATCTCGTCGTCCGGCCTGTCGAAGCGGCTCAACCGCATCCTCGACAACGCGGAGGACAATGGCACGCCCGTGGTGCTCATCACCTCGAACCCGGAATCGCCGCTCGTCGCTCGTTCGACGTACGTGATCATGACGAGCCAGCGCGACCGGCTCTTCGCCTACGGCGTCCCGTTCTCGCATAACTCGGTGAATTTCATCATCGAGGTGCTTTTCCTCTTCCTGCATGCGAGCTCGACCGACGTCGCGGAGCATATCAAGCTCTTCACGCATGCGTACGACGACCTCGACAAAGCCATCGACTTCCGCAGCGGAGAGTTCATCGACCTCGAAGACGGTACCGGCAGCGACTAGCCCCATGTCCCAAAAAAGGGACAGGTGCATTTTGGGACATCTATTCTTCTGAATGATAATTTCAGTACCAGGTACTGAAATTATCATTTTCCCGCAGGCGCAGTGCCCCCTGTAAGCGGGGCGATCACAGCCTGGGCAATCTTCTCGGCAAGCGCGTTCACCTGCGCGATGGCCTCGTCGCGCTCCTCGCCCTCGAAGCGATACGGCAGGTAGGGCTCCACCGCGTCGTGAATGAGGGCGACGTACTCCTTCGCGCCCTGGGACGAAAGGTGCGTGCCGTCGCCGTCGAAAAGGTCGTTGCGCCCCTCGCTGTAGCCGTACCAGTCGACGATGCGCACGTTGTCGTAGCGATCCGGCGCCGCCTTGAGGGCGGCGTTCGTCGAGGAGACCCATCCCTGCGGGCTGCGCGTGGTCACGAACACCACGATGCGCTTGTCGCCCACGAGCTCCATGAGGCTGTCGATGGCACCGTCCGTCACGTTGCCGTTCGTGCCCAGCGCGAACACCACCACGCGCCCGGCAAGCCCTTGGCTCTCGTAGCTCGAGAACAGCTCCTCGGCGGCGGAGAACTGGCGGTTCTTCATGGCGTCGATGTGCCCATAGGGGAACGTCTCGTTGAAGGGATCGACGGCGCGAAGCGACACCGAGTCGCCGATCATGAGCACGTCGTAGGCATCTGCCGGGAAACCGTACGCATCCGTAGCGGGCTTTTGCTCTTCACCTTTGTCTGAGGCAGCGGAGTCTGCGCTCGGAGCGTCGCCTGATCCGTTCCCGTCATTGGAAGAGGCGTCGGGTGAGCCCTCGATGAGCGCCGCGCCCTCCTCGCTCAGCGCCGAGGTGCTTGGCACGAAGACGAGGCCGCCCAGTGCACCGAGCACGAGAACTGCCGCGCAGGCAACCGGCACGATGCGACTGCGCACGTATGTGGAGAGGCTGAAGCTGCTCGACGCGACCTGCTGGAGGAACGCACCGAAGGCGCCCTTGCGAAACGGCGTCTCGATGAAGCGGTACGAAAGCTCGGCCGCCAAAAGCACCACGCCGCACTCGATGAGGTAGACCCACCAGGGCTTGGCGCTCACATCGCCCACGGGGTTCATGAGCGCAAACAGCGGGAAATGCCACAGGTAGATGCTATAGGAGCGCTGTCCGAGCCACACGAGCGGCGGGAGTGAGAACACGCGCGCGAGCACTCCATCAGGCTGCACGCACGCAGCGATGAGCACAGCAGAGAGCACGGCGGCGATAACCGTGCCGCCGCGATAGGTGAACGAGGTGTAGCCGTTCGTATACACGAAGAGCGCGACGAGCCCTGCGAGCGCGGCGACGCCGGCGATGTCGAGCGCGCCCTTACGGAGGATCCCCTGCTGTTGCGGCTTGCCACGATACGGATGCGCGGTCTCGCTTACCACCTGAGTCGTCGCATGGGCATCCCAGGTGAAGGGGTTCATGGAGCTCGTGCGTACGAACGCGAGCAGCGCGCCGATAAGCATGGCGAAGGCGCGCGTATCGGTGCCGTAGTAGACGCGGCTCGGATCTGCCGCGGGGTTGTAGAGCAGCGCCATTCCCAGCGCGGAAGCTACTGCGAGCACTGCCACGACGATGCGGATCGCCTTGCGGCGCGCACCGAAGCGCAGCAGCACGAACAAAAGCACCGGCCACACCACGTAGAACTGCTCCTCAATGGCGAGCGACCAGAAGTGCGTAAGCGGCGAGGGATCGCCGAGCGCACCGAAATACGACACGTTGTTGAAGATCTGCCACCAGTTGTTGAAGAACAGGAGCGACGGCAGGATGTCGGGGCGCATCTTCGTGAGCATCACGTGGTTGAAGATGGTGCAAAGCAGCGCCACGACCACCACGAGCGTCACGGTGGCGGGGACGAGGCGGCGCACGCGGCGCACCCAGAACCCTTTAAGGTCGATCGTGCCTGAACGCGCGAACTCGATGCGCAGAAGGCGCGTGATGAGGTATCCCGAGAGCACAAAGAAGATCGTCACACCCTGAAAACCGCCCTGCGCCCACGTGAAACCCAGATGGTAGAGAACGACGGCGATGACCGCAAACGTACGGATGCCATCGAGAGCGGGAATGTAGCGAGAGCGCGGGGCGTCGGAATGTCCCGCGCGACCCGCGCGATCGTTCGAGGTGTCCGCCGAGCTTGCCGTGAGTGCGGCTGTGCGCGGCGAACCCGCAGCATGCGAGCGTGTACCCGGAGCAGCGGCATGGCGAGGCGCAGGCACGGACGCGCGACGCGGCGTAGGCGTGGCAGACACCTTGCGGTGCGAGCCGCGCTCCGGTGCACGATGTTGCATATGTCCAGCCATGAATCCCTGCCCCCGTCCTTCATCTAAGTGGACAATTATACCGTGTTGGCCTGTAGTTCTGGAAACTCGTGACGATTCCCTTACCTTCAACCACATTTATATAACGGGTCGTTTGGAAATGGGCTGCACGTGTTGGTTGAGCTGGCTGGAGATAGGTTCGCTTCAGTTCATGTATAGAGAAGATGGACGTTTTACCCGTAGTCCTAAAGATGGGCTGAAACGAACCCGTCCCCAACCAAGCCATCATGTCCCCAACCAGCCCACGCGTCAGAACCCAAGCGCTTGGAGAACAAACATCACGACGGTGAGCACCGTGATGAGCACAATCGTCGCCCAGGTGAGCACATTCCACACACGCCCGTTGCGAAACCGCCCGAGGATGCGCTTATCACGAGCGATGAGCACCAGAAACACCAGGAGCACCGGCAAGAGCACACCGTTGATCACCTGCGCGCTCATCATGATGTCGAAGAGGTTCACATCGGGCAGAATCACCAGCAGCGCGGAAAACACGATGATCCCCGTGATGATGCCGCGATACGTGGGCGCCTCCTCCCACGTACGGTCCGCGCCGCGCTCCCAACCGAACGCCTCGCAGATCGCGCTCGAGGTCACGCCCGGCAGCACGCAGGCTGCCAAGAAGCTCGCCGCGACGAGCCCCGCGCCGAAGAGAATCGTCGACCACTGCCCCGCGATGGGCTCGAGCGCGAGCGCGGCGTCGGCGGCGTCGGCGACCTCGATACCCTCCGGGTGAAGCACCGTCGCCGTCGTCACGATGATGAACCACGCGATCGCGCACGCCACCACCGAGCCCGAAACGGTGTCTACGCGCTGAAGCGCGATCCCGCTTTCGTCCACGTTCTTATCGACCACGTTGTTCTGCGCCAGAAAGATCATCCACGGTGCGATCGTGGTGCCGATTGTCGCCACCAGAAGCGACACGTAATCCGGGTCGGCAACCATGCCCGGCGTGACCGTCGCAAGCGCCACGGAGCCCCAGTCCGGCCCCACCAAAAAGGCGGCGGCCACGTACGTGAGGAAGACGCAGCTCACCAGCAGCAAAATCTTCTCGATGCGCTGAAAGCTTCCGCTCATGGTAATGAGCCAGATGATGAGCGCCACAAGCGGCACCGAGATGGCGGCGGGAACGCCGAAGAGCGCGAGCCCGCTCGCAAGCCCCGCGAATTCGGAAATCGTGACCGCAGTGTTCGCCACCAGGAGCGCGCCCATGGCGAGCGCCGAGAGCCGCACGCCGAATCGTTCGCGGATAAGCGAGGCGAAACCTTTGCCTGTCACGCAACCAAGGCGCGCCGCGGTCTCCTGTACCACGATGAGCAAGAGCGCCATCACCGGCAAGATCCACAGCGTGCCGTAGCCGAATGTCGCGCCGGCACTCGAATAGGTCGCGATGCCGCCTGCGTCGTTGCCCGCGAGCGCCGCAAGAAGCCCCGGCCCCATCGCCCCGAGCACCGCGAGCGGCGTGAGGCGGTTCTGCCCTTCCCGCGCCATGGCCTATCCCGCCAGCACCAGCACCGAGGCCGTCGAGGCGAGCGCGTAGACCACGCACGCCACGAGCACGGCGATGAGGCTCATGGCCGTGCCCGAGGTGTTGAGGTCGTGCTCGTCGCGCCAGAAAAGCACCTTGAGGTAGACGACAGAGCTCGCCGCGCTCAGGGCAACCGTCGCCGCCGCGCACGCGAAGCATGCGGAGAACATGCGCGCCGGGGCCGCCTGCTCGGCACCCGTAAAGGCCGCGCCCATCATGAGCTGACCGCATAGGAACACCACGAGCGCGATCGCCACGCCCACCGCAACGGTCTGTAAGAAGAAGGCGAGATACGGCGTCCCCTCATGCTCATGCTCATCGTATTCGAGAAAGTAGCTGCGCACGAAGGCGGAGAAGCGGCTCGCCGTGAGCAGCACCACCGGCATGGCGCACATGGGATAGATGAAGCGCTGCGTACCCGCGCCGAGGCTCCCCAGCGTCGCGGCGATGATACCCGAGGCGACCGCCCACACGAGCACCCAGTAGTGGCGCCGCGCAAACCACGAAAGCACGTGCGTCGATTCGCCCTGCGCGTTCTCGCCCGCCCCCATGCCGGCGATCTGCAGGTCTTCCTCGTGCTCCTCGGCAATGACGTCGAGCGCGTCGTCGACGGTCACGATACCGAGCACATGGCGGTTCTCGTCGCACACGGGCACCGCCACAAGGTTGTACTTCGCCATCTCGTCCGCCACGTCCTCCTGGTCGAGGTCGGGCGCGACCCACACCACGTCGCGATAGGCGAGGTCGGAAAGGCGCATGTCGAGATCTGCGACGATGAGGGTGCGCAGGCTGAGCACACCCGTGAGCGCACCCGTGCTGTCGAGCGTGTAGACGTAGTAGATGCTCTCGAAATCCTCGTCGAGCTTGCGAATGGCCTCGATGGCGTCCGCCGCGGTATCGGTTGCGGGCAGCGCCACGAACTCCGAGGTCATGATACGGCCGGCGGTGTTCTCACCATAACCCAGGAGGTTGCGGATCGCGCGCTCCTCCTTCACGCCCATGAGGCGCAGGAGCTTCTCGGCCTTCTCGTAATCGAGCTCTTCGATGAGGTCGGCTGCGTCGTCGGGATCCATGAGGGCGAGCATGCTCGACGCCTCTCGGTCGCTCATGCCCTCGATGACTTCGGCCACAAGCTCATCGTCGTCGAACTCGCTGATTGCTTCAGCCGCCTGAGCGGTATCGAGTTGGGCGAAGACCTGGCTGCGAAGACGCGGGTCGAGCTGCTCGATGATGTCGGCGATATCCGCCGGGTGCAGCTCGTCGAGCGTCTTGTGCGACACGGAAAGCTTGATGGTCTGCGTGCTGCGCTCCAAGAGGTCCATATAGGACCACGCGATGATGTGCTCTTCGAGGGGCTTTCCCACCGCGCGGGCAAGCCGTGCGGCGATGCGCTCGAGCGCGGGGTGCATCGCGCGCAAAAGGCCCCGGCTTCCTACCTCGGCGCCGAGCAGGCGCAGCTGGTTCTCACCAGAGCTCGAGAGCTTGAGGTCGTTCACGCGCACGACCTTGAGCCCCTGCGTGTCCACGATCTGCTTGTTCAGGATATCGCGCGCCAGCAACAGTTCGTCGGGCTGCAGATACGAGAAGCGCACATCGGTGTCGCGCGTTTTGAGGTGCACGCCTTCATCGTCCACGTGGTCGACGTACTTGCGCCAGCTGATCATGAACGGCGTCTTGCCCGGCCCTTGGAAGGCGAGCGACGTCACATGCGGAAAGACCTCGCCCGTGGCGATGCCGAGGTCGTTCACAACTCCGAGCTTCTCTCCGTTCACATCGAGAACGGGCAGCTTGAGCATCTCAGAAAGATAGTTCATGGTGCTCCTTTGCGTTTCCTGGACGCGGCCGACGGGCGGCGCGGAAAGCGTTTGCGCGATGCGGCGACGCCGAGGTGGCGTGCCGGGTCTTCACCCCATGCGCGCGCAAAGAGCACCCGCAGGGGTCACCGACTGTGAGGTCGAGGTTTCGATTTCACCTGTTGCCTTTCTCGTGACCCATAGTGCAGGGACAACTATAGCAGAAATTAGCGACGGGTCGGGGCATCGCGCAGCGTAACGGCGCCAGCCATTGGGGACGGGGGTTATTGGCTGGCCGGTTGCCATTGGTACCAATTAACCCGTCGGCCAGCCAATAACCCCCGTCC